>NZ_SLXI01000002.1:260777-477311 GCF_004345785.1 Bisgaardia hudsonensis | reverse complement strand
TTTAATGCAGAGAAATTTAACCGTCAATTACATCCAAATGAAATAGAATGGATTAAGGAAAATGCAAAACGTTTTGCTGAACAAGAAGGGATAAGCCTTGAAGAAGCGGAATCTAAATTAATAGAAAGAGCGGTTAAATCGGTTGATTATTTAGCGTCTAAAAAAATTGATAGCGAGAAATACCAAGATAAAAATATCGCTGCTGATGCGTTTCTTTTACAGGCAGGGAAAAATTATTTTAAAGAATTTGATAAAGATAGCTATTATTCGCCTTATGTGAATGCAACGTTGTTACAGAAATATGACAAAGCCCATGATGGTTATTTTAGTAAACGTTTCCAACCATTAGTTAAAAATAGTCTTTATACTAAAGTAGTTTCTGATACTTTAGAGGGCGTGGGGAATTACGGAAAAGCATTAGTAACTAACCCATCATCGACGGGAGAGGCAACATCTAAAGCGATGAGAGATGGCTTTTATGAGTATATGAATTGTCTGAAAGAGATTGATTGTATTAAAGGAGAATTTAATACTTTAGGTAATAGTGCAAGCGATATTATCAATGCTAAATTTCCGACGGATTCTCATGTTGCACTTAATTCACTTTATGGTAAAGAGGTTTCTCATGAGGTAAAAGATATTGCCGCCTCTAGAGTACTAGGTGTTGCGACAGAAATTACCCCAATAATAAAAGGAGTTAAGGATTTAACAACTTTAGGTAAAATTAAATTACCCACCAAAGGCGTTCTTTCTAATAAAGACGTGGGGATTTCATGGGGGCAAGGTATTGATAAACAAGGGTATCCTTGGGAACAATACTTAATGTCTTATCTACCAGAAGGAACAACGAATTTAAACAAAATCAAATCTAATTTTAAAACATTCGACCATTTATTGCCTGATGGAACGGCGGTAAGTGCGAAAACGATGGATACTATTGGTTCAAAGACGTATCAAAATCCGAAGAGAATTACATCTCAATTAAATAAATATGTTGATGATATGGTAAGTTTTGATAGAGATAGTAAACAAGGAACGGAGTTTATATTAGAAAATGAGGATATTGTATCAAAAGAGTTGTATTTAGCGATTCCTAATGGAACAACCAAACAACAAATGAATGCAATTAATGAATCTGTTCGTTATGCAGATTCTCAAGGTGTCAAAATTATTGTGAAAAAGGTGAAATAATATGAAAAAAGAAATTCTTTTTAAAAAAACAAGTAAATATATATCAATAACAGCATATTTAATTGCGCGATTAAGATTTTCCGATATTAATCAAAAAGTGAGTTATTTAGAGCTAGATATTCCATTTGTAGATTTTGGAAAAGAAATTCGAGCAAAATTATCGGAAAGCAAGGAAGTTGCTGATGAGGTGTTTATGTACTATTACAATCATTTAGAGGAAATGAGAAAATTTACTCAACATGAAGAAAAAAAAGTTATGGAAACTTATGGTTATAAAAATAAAACGAGCCTTTATAAGGATACCATTTTTCTTATAATAAAAGTTAATAATGATATGTTATACATAGAACCCTGCCATAATTATAGTTTGGGATCATTTACTTCTGTAAAAGATGAAAATAAGAAAGCAATAAAATTTGAATATCCATTAACCATTTCAGATGAAGAATTAGGCAAAGCAACAATGGAAGCCTTTGAATATTGTACGAGTATTTATCGTTAATATGATGTATTCATCTAATTGTTTCTAGCTAGCAAAGTGCGGTCAAACTTTTAAAACTTAAAGGAAAATGACCGCACTTTTTTGTACCGTAAATAAGATATGTAGCTAAATTTTGTGGAAGCAATTAATAAATCTGTTCGTTATGCAGATTCTAAAGGTGTAAAAATTATTGTGGAAGATTAAAGTTATGAATATAGATTTGTTAATTAATAACTCCAGTGATTCTATTAGTAAAAACCAAATATTGATACCTAATAAATATGGGTATATAGCGAAAGAATTAAATAGTATTTTATCAATTAAAAATGGTTTTGAACTATTTGAAGGGTGTATGCGATTTTTACCATGGGATCTAAATACATCTAGAAATATTTTGTCTTGGAATAACTATATTAGTTCATTATTCCATACAGATTTGTTTTTCTTTTCTGACAATGTACTAGGAGAGGGTTTTTGTTTTAAAGGATATGAAATTGGGCGATTTGATTTTGAAACTTGTGAGTTTGAATTTATAGCTAGCAATATGGAAAATTTTATAAAAAGTTTATTTTCAGACTTTAATTATTTTAGTGCTTATTCCATTGGCATAACGTGGCAACGATATTACAGGAAAATTGGTTTTGATGAAGTTTTAATGCCTAAAATACCATTTGTATTAGGTGGTGATTATGATGTAAATAATTTATATTTATCAACAATAAATAAAGGGTTACGCATAAAAAATGAATTATATAATAAAGTTAAAAATATAAATGACGGGGAAAGAGTTGTATTTAGCGATTCCTAATGGAACAACCAAACAACAAATGAATGCAATTAATGAATCTGTTCGTTATGCAGATTCTCAAGGTGTCAAAATTATTGTGAAAAAGGTGAAATAATATGAAAAAAGATATTCTTCTTGAAAAAACAAGTAAATATATATCAATAACAGCAAATTTAATAGCACGTTTAAGATTTGCTGATATTAATCAAAAAGTGAGTTATTTAGAACTAGATATTCCATTTGGAGATTTTGGAAAAGAAATTCGAGCAAAACTATCGGAAAGTAAAGAAGTTACTGATGAGGTATTTATGTATCATTGGAATAATCAAGATGAAATGGATAAATTTACTCAATTTGAAGAAAAAAAAGTTATGGCAACTTATGGCTATAAAAATAAAACGAGCCTCTATAAGGATACTATTTCTCTTATAATAAAGGTTAATAATGATATGTTATACATAGAACCTTGCCATCATTATAGTTTGGGATCATTTACTTCTGTAAAAGATGAAAACAAGAAAGCAATAAAATTTGAATATCCATTAACCATTAACCATTTCAGATGAAGAATTAGGCAAAGCAACAATGGAAGCCTTTGAATATTGTACGAGTATTTATCGTTAATATGTGTATTTATCTAATTGTTTCTAGCTAGCAAAGTGCGGTCAAACTTTTAAAACTTAAAGGAAAATGACTGCACTTTGATTGGTGAGATTAGTCAATATGCGACAACCATTGCTTTAAAACCAAAACTGGATGTAGCTGATCGCAAAATTTGAGAAACGTAACCGTTAAAAATGATAAATTTAAAATTTTTCACATTTTCGATTTTAAGCGGTTAAAATCCATTAAATTTGAGAAACAGAAATGCCCTTTTGATTATTGTTAAAGGGCCATTTAAATTTGAAAGCTTAGAACTTATAGGTCATTGTTGCGAACCAAAAAACCATCAAAACAACGAAAAAATCTTAAGTTTAGTTTCGCAATTTTAATGGCTAGTTTGTAACTTTGAATGCCCTACTTTAAAGGAATTATCACTTTAATTATTTAAGTGATGATGGTGGTTGAGGTTTGATTGGTTTTGAATCTCCTTTATTTATTCTCCTAGTGTAATCATCCTTATTTTTAGATAATACTTTAGATTTAAAATTTAGTCCTTCATTAATGAGAATTGTTATCCCTTCCATAGAGACTGTATTATTATTTGTTATGGTATTAGTTTTTTTTTCATCTGACATTTTTAAATTCCTACCATTTGGTTTGAATATGATTTATTAGGTGATTGCAATATCAAGTCTTTATAACTACAAGCCAAACAGACATGATCCATTTCAGATATTGGTTTTGGATTACCACTATCATCTATCCTATATAGTGTCACATCCATAAAAATCAACTCATACTCATTTTCTTTTTCATTGATAGACTCAATAATTCCGCGATACATCAAGTTTTGATTATAAAAAATAGCATCTATATACTCACCTTCATATTTTTTTGACATTAAAACAAAGGTACTATAGCTTCCATACTTATCAGTAATACCGCATCTTTGCAAAAATCTGGATAAGACTTCTGTTTTCTCTAATCGGCAAAAAATCATTGCATTTCCTAATGCGACAACGGCAGCCCACATGATTTCCGAGTAAGGGATTTCGTTATTTTGTGAAACATTGTATACAAACTTCCAAGAAGCAAGCAAAATCACCTGATAATCCTTCCAATTATCAGCTCCAACATGAAGAAATTGATAAATAAATTGTATGAGTTGTAAATTAAAATAAGCTAAGATTCCATAAAAAATAATGAATAAGGAGTAGACATAGTTACCCCAAGGTTTATGTTCTGTAAATTTATCAAGAAACATTGTTGTAATAATACCTGGAAATAGTAGCATAACGATTTTTATGCTTAGTTCATCCATATAAAGCCCCCCTTTGATATTTATCTCCCTTGTATTTTACATTAAACGTTTATCAAAAAGTACCTATTTCATACATGTGTTCCTAAATCATACAAATACGTCAAAATCTTGCCATAAATTGTTTCCATCAAATGAAGCAGAATGTTTGATTTGCGTAGCAGTGAATGTATCTCAACACCAAATCAATTACTACACACCACCTAAATTACGAAAAATAAATATGTTTAAATTTCGTGTTTTTGATGGTTCATATTACTAATTTAAATACTATTTAAACAGCAGGCGATACATTTCATAGTCCTAAGAATTCAAGTTTTTTAGATGATGTAAAAAACTTTTTTGATAATTTGGGAAAATAGATTTCCTCAGCTAAGTTTAAAAGTACGGTAAAATTTGATTTACTCCCCAAAAGTTGGATTATAAACCAACGAATTAAGGAGCAGATTTTTATAACTAAATATACTCAATCTTTTAAAAAGCATGTTGTGGATTTCTACCTAGATAACCAACAATCTCTCCCATTAACCTATCGTCACTTTAATCTCCTAGAGAAAACTATTCACAGATGGATAGCTAAATATCAGCATTTTGGTATGAACGGGCTCACAGTTTCTCGAACTAAAAAAATCTATACACTTGAACAAAAACTTGTTGTGATACAAGCAGTCATCTCTGGGGAACATTCAGCTGAAAAATTGGCATTAAAATTTGCTCTAGCAAGTTCAGGAATGGTCAGTTAATGGTTACATACTCATCTTAAAGAGGGTATAAAAAGGGCTTGAACTAAAACTGATAGGACTCTATAACGAAATTTGAGTACCCCAAAATGCCTCCCAAATTGACTAATCGCTTAGAAGAATTAGCGTTAGAAAATCTACGATTACGTGCGGAGTTAGCTTACCTAAAAAAGTGGCAAGAATATCGTCAGAAAATAATATAGAAAGAAACGAAGTTAAAACGGGTCTTGTCCAAAACTCCGATTAACATTTCCCCTGAGTTTATTGCTTGAATTGGTTGGCTTGGTTTGTCGTGTCTTTTTTATCATTTACGACCAAAAAGAGATAATTATACCGAGTTAAAAGCCTGTATTCAGAAAATAAAAGCAGAATATCCTCAGTATGAAGTATGATTACTGTCGTGTTGCTACAGTATTGTCAGTCAATAAGAAACGAGTTCAATGTATAATTCAGCAACAAGGTTGGCAAGTCATAGGAAAGAAAAAACGAAAATATAACAGCTATTAAGGTACGCTAGAGAGAATTGCTCCAAATCGACTAAAACGTAATTTTATGGCAACAAAGCCTTATGAAAAATGGTTAACTGACGTGACGGAGTTCAAAGCACTGGATGGCAAGAAATGTTATCTTTCATCCATTTTAATTTTAGATAGGTTTAATAATGAAATCATTGCTTATAAGATGGGGCAAAACCCTAACTTTCAACAGATACAAGAGATGTTGCAACAAGCATTCAGAAAATTGCCTAAAAATGCTAATCCCATATTACCTTCAGACCAAGGTTGGCAATACCAAATGCAATGTTATCAATGTTATCAATGTTTCTTGAAATCAAATAGTATTCAACAAAATATGTCGAGAAAAGGGAATTGTTTGGATAATGCTACAATGGAAAGTTTTTTCGGACGATTGAAAACGAAGTGTTTTTACAAGTATAAATTTGAAAAAACAGAACAAGCTATCCACGATTATATTCGCTACTACAATGAAAAACGGATACAGTCTGTAAAATAACAGTCTAAATTTTATGATTAGATCAAAATCTTAGAAAATTAGACAGCCTTTTATTGAGAAAGTGCGGTGAATTTTTTCTTAGTTTTGATTTGCTCTCTAAAAGTTAGACTAGAAACTAACTAATCAAGGAGCTAATTGGTTTTCCAAACTACATGGTATTCTCTATTTTCTTCTCGGTGTGAGATTAAAAATCTCGCAAAAACATCGTCCATTTCATCTTGCTCATTAACTAAGCCGACCCAAATTTCAGCATATTCATTGGGATCGATCAATACGCCAATTTCTTGTTCCCAATTTTCTGCGGTTTCTACCATTTCTACTGCTCCTTTTTCTTCAAATTGAAGATTGAAAAGTAAAATATCGGCAGGGTCTAGATTTTCACTCGCCATTTCTAAAAAAATATCATAAGCAATATCAATAGCTGTATCAGGATTAAGTTTTTGAATTTTTTCGGTCATATTTTTGAGTATCCATTGTGAAAAATTATTTTGTGAAATTCTAGCATAAAATACTATTTGTTATTTTAAAAATAAGGACTTTTTTGAAAATTTAACATAAATTTAAAATCTCACTTGATTTTTTTACTTTTATAGATAAACTTCATCAAAGATATTTAGTCGGGGTGCCTTTGGGCTGAGATGATACCCGTGAACCTGAAACAGTTAATACTGGCGTAGGAAACTAATTTATGTATCGTAATCTTTTCTTATTGTTTAAGTTTTCATTTCACAAAATCGCATCTCAATTCGCTTTATGTTTAGTTAAAAAGCAAAGGGATTTAGATGTCGGCAGTTTCAATTAACAATTTAGCAATCACGTTTGACAAGCAAGTTTTATTCAAGGAATTGAATTTATCCGTTCCTTTTGGTTATTGGGTAGCATTGCTTGGGCGTTCTGGTGTGGGTAAATCAACCTTATTAAGAGCGATTGCTGGACTTGAAAAAAACGGCATACAACAAGGTAATATTAACACTCAAGGAAAAATTGCTTGGCTAGCGCAGCAAGATAGCCTTTATCCTTGGTTATCTATTCTTGATAATGTGCAGTTAAAAGAATATTTAACACATCGTAAAACCAAAGAAACGAAGCAACGAGCAGAAAGTTTATTAAATGCGGTTGGTATGACAGCTCATTTAGATAAAGCTTGTTATCAACTTTCAGGTGGACAACGTCAACGTGTGGCTTTAGCAAGAACTTTAATGCAAGATGCCGATATTATTTTAATGGACGAGCCATTTTCTGCATTAGACGCTGTAACAAAGTTACAACTTCAAAATCTTTCTCGACAATTATTAGCGGATAAAACAGTTTTATTAATTACTCACGATCCACAAGAAGCGATTCGTTTAGCGGATCAAATTTATATCTTGCAAACTCATCTAGATACTAAGGATATTTCATTTAGTCAACCTGCCATATTATCAGAACCTATTCATTTACAAGGAAATGCACCGAGAGATTTACATCAAGCTACTTTATGGCAATTACAGCAACAGTTATTTAATCAACTGATAGGAAAAGATGAAAATGCGTTGTAATCGTTTTATTCGTCCTTTTATTACCACTTTGTTATTGGCAATATTATGGCAAAGTGCGGTGGTTTTTTTTGATATTCCTCATTATTTGTTACCTTCACCAAAAGCAGTCAGCGAACAATTATATTCTCATTGGGAATTATTATTTTTACATAGTCAAACAACTTTTATCGAAATTATTTTAGGTTTATTTTTTGGTTTTTCATTGGGTTTAATCTCGGCTTTAGTGTTAGCAAGTTCTGAAGCGTTATCTCGTTTTTTATTACCTGTGTTAGTGTTATCGCAAGCTATCCCCGTCTTTGCTATTGCTCCTTTGTTAGTACTATGGTTTGGTTATGGAATGGCATCAAAAATTGCTATGAGTATATTGATTATTTATTTTCCTGTTACGGCAGCTTGTTATGATGGGTTACGAAATACACCTAAACAGTGGTTAGAACTTGCCCAAACCTTATCACTCTCAAAATTAAATTTATTATTCAAAGTTCGTTTACCCGCTGCTTTGCCATCGCTTGCTTCGGGATTACGTATTGCGGTTTCCGTTGCACCTATTGGTGCCGTAGTTGGTGAATGGGTAGGCTCATCACAAGGATTAGGTTATTTAATGTTGCAAGCTAATGCTCGAATGCAAGTAGATTTAATGTTTGCTGGATTATTTATCTTAATGTTAATGACATTATGTCTTTATTTTTTAGTTGATAAATTGCTTTTACGGTTTATTCCGTGGGCATCATATTTACGATAGGAGAAACTATGAAAAAGTTACTTATTAATTTGATAGCAATTTTTACATTATTTTTTAGTAATGTTTCGCTGGCGAAAGAAAAATTGACCTTATTATTAGATTGGTTTGTTAATCCTGATCACGCTGCTATTATTGTGGCACAACAAAAAGGATTTTTTGAAAAAAATGGTTTAATTGTTGAGATTGTTGAACCAGCGGATCCATCTATGCCACCTAAATTAGTGGCAGCAGGAAAAGCGGATCTTGCTGTGGATTATCAACCACAATTACAGTTACAAGTGGCAGAAGGTTTACCTTTAGTACGTGTGGGCACGTTGGTTTCTACTCCATTGAATAGTTTAACAATTTTAGCTGATGGTAAAATTAAAACTTTAGCTGATTTAAAAGGTAAAAAAGTGGGTTATTCTGTGAGTGGATTTGAAAGTGTGTTATTAGGCACAATGCTTGAGTCCGTCAATTTATCAGAAAAAGATGTGGAATTTGTGAATGTAAATTGGTCATTATCTCCATCTTTATTTAGTGGGCAAGTTGATGCGGTAATTGGTGCTTATCGTAATTTTGAACTCAATCAAATGGCACTTGAAAAACGTCCAGGAAAAGCATTTTATCCAGAAGAATATGGCGTGCCAGCTTATGATGAATTAATTCTAGTGGCAAAAAAAGAAACACTTCCGAAACAAAAAATCTCTACATTTTTGACCGCACTTGAACAAGCGACGATTTATTTAATTAACCACCCAGAAGAAAGTTGGAACGATTTTGTGAGTTATAAACCAAAAGAATTAGATAACGAATTAAATCGCCTTGCTTGGAAAGACACCTTACCACGCTTGGCTTTACGACCAAGAGCATTGGATAATGCACGTTATCAAAAAATGGCTGAATTTATGCAACAAAAAGGCTTAATTAAAACAGTACCAAATTTAACTGATTATGCGATACAAGTTGAGTAATAAATAGGAGAAAATAATGTCGTTTACCCAAAAATTAATTAAAAATGCGGATCCTTTTTGGAAAGACTATGTTGATCATAAATTTGTACAACAGCTTGCAAATGGTACTTTAGAAAAAGCGAGTTTTCAGCATTATTTAAAACAGGATTATTTATATCTATTTCAATATAGCCGAGCCATTTCTTTAGGCATTTTTAAAGCGAATAATTTTCAGCAAATTGAAACAGCTCATCAAGCAAATACGGATTTATTAAAGGAAATTCAAGTACATATTAATTTCTGTAAAGAATGGGGTATTTCCGAAAAAGAATTATTTGCTACCGTAGAAAGTCCTGCTTGTGTGGCTTATACTCGCTATGTTTTAGATTGTGGCATAAAAGGGGGATTACCCGAATTATATGCTGCTCTAGCACCTTGTGCAGTGGGCTATGCAGAAATAGGGCGTACTATTGTAGAAAAAGGTATTAGCCCTAAAAATAATCCTTATCAAGCTTGGATTGATGCTTACGCATCGGAAGAATTTCAACAGGCTGCTCAAGGGGTCATTTGTATTTTAGATGAATTAGCCCTTGATTTAACGGAAAACCAAAAAACAAATTTACAAACTATTTTTAATACCGCAACCAGAATGGAAAGTGGATTCTGGCAAATGGGATTAGATTTAAGTTAACTTGTAAAAGTGCGGTTGTTTTTTAGATATATCCGCACTTTCTTTTTTATCATTAATTATGACAGGATTATTATGTTTAATATTAAAGCAATGCTAAAAGTTTATTTTGTGGCAGGATCACAAGATTGTCGCCATTTATCTGGATCAAATGCAGATAATTTACTTCATATTTTACAGCAAGCGTTAGATGCGGGAATTACTTGTTTTCAATTTAGAGATAAGGGGAAATATTCTCTAATGGATAATCCACAACAGCAAAAAGCCTTAGCCATAAAATGCCGTGATTTATGTCGTCAGTATAATGTCCCTTTTATTATCGATGATAATTTATCATTAGCCTTAGAAATTGAAGCAGACGGTACCCACGTCGGGCAATCGGATATGAAAGTACAAGAAATCATCTCAAAATCAGACCGCCCTTTTATTATTGGTTTATCGGTGAATAAAATGGAAGAAGCCTTAGCTAGTAATCATATTAATGAAATTGATTATTTTGGTATTGGACCGATTTTTCCTACCCAATCCAAAGAAGATGCGAAGCCCTCAGTTGGCGTGGATTTTATTAAACAGCTAAGAGAAAGAGGCATTAATAAACCACTTGTGGCAATCGGTGGAATTAGAGAAAAAGATGCACAAGTTTTAAGAGAAAAAGGGGCAGATGGTGTAGCGGTGATTTCTGTAATTACCCAATCTGAACATATTGCTGAAACAGTTAAGAGGTTGTTAGGGGAGTAAATATTAAATCTTATAGTTACAATATATTTATAACTAGGTATATTATTGAAGTATAGTACTCTTAAATAGTTATTGTAGTTTTTAATCAATATTGTAAGGAATAAATTATGACGAGAAAAAGTTTTGAAACTTTTTATTATTTAAAAGATCAATCTGTACATAATGTACAAATTATACAAAATGAATATAAAAATAAAAATGGTAATATTTTACTATATAAAGGATATATTAGATGTCCTGAATGTAAGACTGCGGAGTTAAGTTTTACACATAAAACTTCTTTGAGAAAAGCTTTTTTATCAAAACTACCGACTTCGGAACATGCTGAAGGTTGTTCTTATATTCATAATTATGCATCCAATAAAAAATTAAAAGATTTTGTGGGAAATATGAATAATGAAAAAATCAGAGAGCGTTTAGAGTCGGCATTGAATAGATTATACAGATCACAAGATACTTTAAGTTTAAATAATCAAAATAATAATGAGAAAAATCCTTTTATTCTTAGAACAAATACTAGCACTAAAATAATGCACAATTGTATTCCTAGGAAAAGTTTAAATGGCTGGTTAGATCGAGAAGATGAAGGAAATGTTTATATTTTTTATGGTGAAGTTAAGCTTAAAGTAGAAGAAATAATTAGAAGAAATTCAACCGTGTCAGAAAAACCGATTTATAAATTAATAATTAGAACATATAGAAAAAAAGAGGATCAATGGATTGATAAAACTAATATATATAGAAATACTATAAAGGATGATATTGATGAAAATGCCATTTATCAAATAGCAATTTTTGGACATATAGAATTCTATAAAGAATATCCTCAAATAAAAAGTGAGAATTTATATTCTATTTTTTTTAGAGAAAAGGCATGATTTATATAATATAAGTAAATTATGAATAAGTCTAAGTCCACTAATTATCTTTCGATTAGTGGATTTCCTTTTTTCTTGCCCTTTTTAGTAAAACTCAATATAATTCAACTGTATAAAAAAACAGTAAAAAGGCGATGTAATGGATATTTCAGAATTACTTGATGGCTTAAATGATAAACAAAGGGAAGCCGTGGCGGCACCATTAGGCAATTATTTAGTTTTAGCAGGGGCGGGGAGTGGTAAAACGAGGGTATTAACCCACAGAATTGCTTGGTTGATTTCTGTTGAGAATATTTCAGAAGGAAATATTATAGCAGTTACCTTTACCAATAAAGCCGCAAAAGAAATGCGTCATCGTATAGAATCAACCCTTTCACAATATTCTGAGCATCATTTATTTGGTATGTGGGTTGGGACTTTTCATAGTATTGCTCATCGTCTGTTACGTTCCCATTATAATGATGCAAACCTACCACAAGATTTCCAAATTATTGATTCAGAAGATCAGCTACGCTTAGTAAAGCGATTAATGAAATTACATAATTATGATGAAAAAATTTATCCTTTTAAACAAGCCTGCTGGTATATCAATAATAAAAAAGAAGAAGGGTTAAGAGCACATCAAATTGATGATCATAATGATCGTCAAGAGAAAGAATGGATAAAAATTTATCAAATTTATCAAGATGCTTGTGATCGCTCAGGATTAGTTGATTTCTCGGAGCTATTACTTAGAGCTTACGAATTATGGTTAAAAAAACCGTTAATTTTGCAACGCTATCAACAACGTTTTCAGCATATCCTTGTTGATGAGTTTCAAGATACCAATAAAATTCAATATGCTTGGATTAAGTTATTGGCAGGGGATACTGGAAATGTGATGATCGTTGGTGATGATGATCAATCTATTTATGGCTGGCGTGGTGCACAAGTAGGAAATATTCAACGTTTTTTAGAGGATTTTCATCAAGCAAAAACGATTCGATTGGAACAAAATTATCGTTCTAGTGCCAATATTTTACAAAGTGCTAATGAATTAATTGCTAATAACACCGATCGTTTGGGGAAAGATCTTTGGACGGCTGGAGATAAAGGTGATCCTGTTGGTATTTATGCTGCATTTAATGAAATTGATGAAGCACAGTTTGTGGCGAGTCAGATAAATACTTGGCTAGATGATGGGGGGCGACTAGATGATTGTGCTATTTTATATCGTAGTAATAGTCAATCTCGAGTTATTGAAGAAGCGTTGATTCGTTCTAAAATTCCTTATCGTATCTATGGTGGAATGCGTTTCTTTGAACGTCAGGAAATTAAAGATGCACTGGCTTATTTGCGTTTAGTAGCAAATTCTCAAGATGATGCTGCATTTGAGCGTGTTGTGAATACACCACCAAGAGGAATTGGTGATCGTACACTTGATATTTTGAGAAACTTAACCCGAGAAAGAGAAATTACTTTATGGCAAGCTGTGCAAGTAGCACATAATGAAAATATGCTACCAAATCGAGCCTCAACATCTTTGCTACGTTTTGTTGAGCTAATTAATTCATTACGCCAAGAAACAGAAGAGATGCCTTTATTTGCTCAAGCTGATTTTACGATAAAACATTCTGGTTTATATGATATGTATAAGCAAGAAAAAGGTGATAAAGGTGAAGTGCGTATTGAAAATCTAGAAGAATTAGTGAATGCTGCAAAAGAATTTATTAAACCAGATGATGCGGAGGATATGACTGATCTTACAGCCTTTTTAACTCACGCTTCTCTTGAGTCGGGCGAGGCACAAGCTTCAGCTCATCAATCTTCTGTACAGATGATGACGTTACACTCAGCAAAAGGTCTTGAATTTCCAAGAGTATTTATTGTTGGGGTAGAAGAAGGTATTTTCCCAAGTGGTCGTTCTTTTGAAGAACCGGGAAGGCTTGAAGAAGAACGTCGTTTAGCTTATGTAGGAATTACAAGGGCTAAGCATAAATTAACGCTTTGTTATGCTGAATCACGCCGATTGTATGGCAAGGAGGAAAAACATTTACCTTCTCGATTTATTGCTGAATTACCAGAAGATTGTATTCAAGAAATTCGTTTACGGGGAACGGTAACAAGAGCTTATAATAAAAGTGCAGTTGGATCTTTGTTAAAAAATAATAGTTTTTCTGAGAGTGGTTGGAAAATTGGGCAAAAAGTTACCCATCATAAATTTGGGCAAGGTACAATCATTAATGTTGAAGGAAGTGATAATAACACCAGATTACAAATTGCTTTTCAAGGACAAGGTATCAAGTGGTTAATTGCTCATTTGGCAAAATTAGAGAAAATAGCATAAGATAATTAGTTTCAGCCATTTTATCCTTTGATAAAAATTTTAAGAAACTTAAAGTTGCATTGAAATATTTTGAAATTAATATATATTTATTTTTAAATGTTTTGATGCATTTTTTTATCTAGGAGAAATTATTATGAATAAAAATGTAGGTGGTCTTGATCGTATTTTTAGAATCATTTTAGGTGTTGTTCTAATTATATTAACGTTAACTCAGGTTATTGATGTATGGGGATGGATTGGTATTCTCCCTCTTATAACGGGGATATTCTCTCGATGTGGATTATATTCATTACTAGGTGTTAATACTTGCAATCGTGAGCGTAATTGTGGTTGTCCATTCAAAAAGTAAAATATTCTATGATTTAGTTAATAGAGGAAAAATTTATGATCGATTTAATTTCAGTTGCTGATGTTCAAGAGAAATTAAGAAATGGAGCAGTATTAGTCGATATTAGAGAAGCCGATGAATTTAAAAGAGAGCATATCGCAGATTCTCTTAATGAGCCTATGTCCCAATTACAAAAACAAGGTATTTCTAATGCAGTAAAAGGTATTAAGGAACTCATTTTTTGTTGCCGTTCTGGTGCAAGAACAGTCAATAACGCAGCTTTATTAAAACAAATAACCGAAAATATGGATTGTAAAATATTTATTTTAGAGAAAGGAATTATTGGCTGGAAAGAGGCTGGAAATTTAACGGAAATTAATCGTTCTCAGCCTTTAGAGTTGATGCGTCAAGTACAAATAGTAGCAGGATCTTTGGTATTAATTGGAGTGTTATTAGGTTGGTTAGTTTCCCCTAAATTTTATCTTTTATCGGCTTTTGTTGGATCTGGATTAATGTTTGCTGGAATTAGTGGTTTCTGTGGTATGGCTATTTTACTTGCAAAAATGCCTTGGAATAAGGTATCATAGAGAATTACTATTAAAATTATATTTATTAATAGATGTTTTTTATATATTGTTTTTGTAGTTTGAGTATTTTTTAGGGCAGGAATCTTTATGATTGAAGGTATTAAATCAAATAGTGATGCGGCAGTTAATTTTTTAAAGCCGTTATCTAATCCAAATCGTTTAGCCATTTTGTGTTGTTTAATGGGGCAAAAAAGGAATGTGACAGAATTAACACAACTGGTTGAATTACAACAAGCTGTTGTTTCTAATCAACTAAGTATCTTAAAAGTTGCTGGGTTTGTTGACTGTGATATAAAACACAGAGAACGACTTTATTATATTAAAGATGAAAGAGTTGAAGAAGTAATAAAGTTACTATATACATTTTTCTGTGATAAGAAAATTAATGATTAAAAGTAAATTTGTATCATTTCATTTTAGTTATTTTATTTAACTATTTGTTTTAAAATAGTGTTGCTAAAATAATTTTTTCAGTTGCAATACTAAAGTATATCTTTTCGTTGATGTAAAATTTTTCTTTGCTATCAACAGTTGCATAACATAGAATTTTATTGTTTACTTCAACGATAATTTCTTGATTGCTTTCTTTAGGGATAATTTGTTTAATTATCCCTTCAAATTCGTTTGTTTCATTATGTTTTGATGAATGTGTCAACTGTATCCAAGGTGCTTTAATCAATAGCATTACTTCTTTTCCTAAAACTAATTTTAATTTGACCGCACTTTGCTGTGTTATTTGGGCGATAATTGGTTTGGGAAAATGTTCAATGGATATTTCTATATCACAATAAATATCTTTTGGCTGTATTGCTATCACTTTTCCAAAAAATTGATTTCTAGCACTGGTTTGTAAAGAAAAGTGAGCTGTAGCAGAAAGTAAACTATCTAATGGAATAGTTTCATCTTGTAGAATAGAGAATGCTTTTTGTTGGGTTTGTGCTAATAAATCATAAAGTTGAAGTAGGCGTTCTGCATAAGATGTAAGATAGCTCCCCCCGCCTTTGACTCCACCAGTATTACGTTCTAATAATGGTTTAGGGCTTATATTATTCATTGCTTCCAGATGATCCCAAGCACTCTTATAACTGACCTTTGCATTTCTAGCCGCTTGGCTGATAGAGCCTGATTGCTTAATTTCCTTGAGTAAGCGTATCCTTTTAGGATCGGCAAAAAGTTGTTTTTGTAAATTAATTGTTAATAGTATTTCAGCGTCCATTGCGGTATTTTAATTTTGAGGTTGGGTTTAGTATTTTACTGAAAATTTATAATTTTATATAGCTTTTCACATATAGTTTAATATATAATTTTATCATTATATAATTCTTTATATAACCGATATTTTTTATTAGGAGAAATATATGCTTAAAATGAAAAAACATATTTTTATTACCGCACTTTCTATTATGACAGCATTATCTACACAAGCTAAAATAACTGTTTTTGCTGCTGCTTCAATGACTAATGCCTTAGAAGAAGTGAAAACACAGTATTTGCAGATTAATCCTAAAGCAGAAATTGATTTATCTTTTGCTTCCTCTTCCACATTAGCAAGACAAATTAGTCAGGGTGCCCCTGCAAATATTTTTATTTCTGCTAATCAAAAATGGACTGATTTTTTAGAAAAAAAAGAGGCTATCGTTAAAGAAAGTAGAGTGAATCTGGTTGGTAATCGGTTAGTGATGATTGCACCTAAGGAAAGCAATATTATGTCCGTCGATTTAGCGAGTAGTAAATGGCAATCAACGTTAGATAATAGTTATCTTGCAGTAGGGGATCCAGATCATGTTCCCGCTGGAAAATATGCAAAATCTGCTTTTATTTTTTTGAAACAATGGGATAATTTGGAGGCTAAACTCGCTCGAGCAAATAATGTTAGAGGTGCATTGGCATTAGTGGAGCAAGGAGAAAGCCCTTTAGGTGTGGTTTATGCTACGGATGCACAAGCAAGTAAAAAGGTGAAGGTAGTTGCGATATTTCCTGAAGATTCCCATTCGCCTATTGTTTATCCTGTAACATTGATTAAAGGGCAAGATACAGAAGAAAGTAAAGTATTTTTATCTTATTTGACATCACCAGAAAGTAAGAAAATCTTTGAGAAATTTGGCTTTTCTGTTCCATAATCGATCATTATTATGTAAATAAAGGCAAATTTTGCCTTTATTTTTTTATTTGGAAACACTTATGTTTTATGACTTCATTCAATATTTTCATCTTTCTAACACCGAAATAAATGCAATTACTTTAAGTATTAAAGTTGCATTAGTTTCAATGGTATTGAGCTTGCCTTTTGCTATTTTTGTTGCTTGGATTTTAGCGCGTAAAAATTTTTATGGGAAATCGGTGTTAAATGGCATTATTCATTTGCCTTTAGTTCTTCCGCCTGTAGTCATTGGTTATTTATTATTAATATCAATGGGGCGTAATGGATTGATTGGACAATATTTATTACAGTGGTTTGGATTTAGTTTTGGTTTTAACTGGTATGGTGCGGCATTAGCCTCTATTATTGTGGCTTTTCCGCTAGTAGTACGTTCTATCCGCTTGGCATTAGAGAATGTTGATTTTAAATTGGAACAATCCGCAAGAACATTGGGTGCTTCTAGCTTGAAAGTCTTTTTTACTATTACTTTACCCCTTTCATTTTCTGGTATTTTAGCTGGACTTGTTCTTGGATTTGCTCGTTCTTTGGGGGAATTTGGGGCGACTATTACTTTTGTATCTAATATTCCTAAAGTTACACAAACTATCCCTCTTGCTATGTACTCTTTAATTGAAACGCCTAATGCTGAAAGCCAAGCTGGGCGACTTTGTTTAATTGCTATTGCTATTTCATTGATTTCTTTATTAATTTCAGAATGGCTGGCTAAACGAACACAAAAAAGATTAGGGCAAATAGATGTTAGAAATTAAAATAAAAAAGAAATTAGGGCATTTTGATTTAATAGCTGATTTACAAATCCCCGCTCAAGGTGTTACGGCAATATTTGGCTTATCAGGTTCAGGGAAATCTTCACTGATTAATTTAGTTAGTGGATTATCTGATCCTGATGAAGGCCATATTCGTTTAAATAATCGAGTATTAGTTGATTGTTCAAAAAAAATCAATATTTCAGCAAATCATCGACATATTGGCTATGTTTTTCAAGATGCACGTTTATTTCCGCATTATAGTGTAAAAGGTAATCTTACTTATGGTATGAGAAATGTAGCTAAAAATGAATTTGATTATATTGTTGAGTTATTAGGCATAACACATTTATTAAGTCGTTATCCTACCACATTATCAGGTGGAGAGAAACAACGAGTTGCGATTGGACGAGCATTATTAACTGATCCCGAAATTCTTTTAATGGATGAGCCATTATCTTCTTTAGATATTCCAAGAAAACGAGAATTATTAGATTATTTAGATCGATTATCTCAAGAAATTAATATTCCTATTTTATATGTAACTCATAGTTTAGATGAATTATTACGTTTAGCTGAAAATGTTATTTTACTTGAAGATGGTAAAGTTAAAGCCTACGATAAATTAGAGCATATTTGGCAATCTGAGGTTTTTTCTGTATGGAAAGCTGAAAATGAGCAGAGTGCAGTTATGAACTTACCTGTTCAATTACATCATCCTATTTATAAAATGACAGCATTAGCAATAGGCTCTCAATCTTTATGGGTAAGTCGTCTTTCTGAGAATTTAGTGGATAATATGAGAATATGTATTTATAGTTCTGATGTATCTATTAGTTTACTTATTCCAGAGAAAACTAGCATTCGTAATATATTGTACGGAAAAATTACCGCACTTTTTTCCTTAGAAACAAAAATAGAGCTTAAAGTTGAGGTAGAAGGTTATGTTATTTGGGCAAGTATTAGCCAATGGTCTTGCGATGAATTAAAATTAGCCATTGGTCAAAATGTTTATTTACAAATTAAAGCTATTTCAGTGGTGAAATAAGCTTAATAAAAAGCACGCTTAATTGATTTATAGCGTGCTTTTCGTGATGTAGTACTAATTCTTTTCTCTTTTTAATAGCGATAGAACAAAGAAAATTGTCGAACTAATTACAACTGAAGGACCAGATGGTGTATCGTATAATCCAGATAAAAATAATCCTAACGATACTGATAGCATACTAAAAATGACAGCGAAAAATACCATCATTTCTGGTGTTTTTGAAAAACGTCTAGCGGTAGCCGCAGGAATAATTAACAGTGAAGTAATAATTAAGGCTCCGACAAATTTCATACTTAATGCAATGGTTAATGCAGTTAATAGCATTAATAATATACGCATTTTATGAATATTAATTCCTTCAACTTGAGCTAGCTCAGGACTGATTGTTATTGAAAGTAATGGCGTCCAAAAATAAATGAGAATAGCTAAGATCAAGACCACACCAATACTAATAAGCATAATATCTTGATAATTCATCGCTAATAAATCACCAAATAAATACGCCATCAGATCCACTCTGACATTTTTAAGTAAAGAAACCGTTATAATGCCTAATGAAAGGCTACTATGTGCGATAATACCAAGTAAAGTATCAACAGAAAATTGGGTTTTATTTTCTAGCCAAACCATCAAAATAGCTAGAACGAGAGTTAAAATAATGATTGCTAAGTATGGATTAACTTCTAAAAATAAACCTAAGGCAACGCCTAATAAGGCAGAATGAGAAAGTGTATCACCAAAATATGCCATTTTTCGCCATACAACAAACGCACCTAGTGGTGCAGTAATAAGAGAAAGCAATATTCCAGAAAACCAAGCGGGAAATAAAATTTCAAACATTATTGTTCCTTATGTGTACAATTATCAAAATGTTGTTCAGAGCGACAACATACATCGCCATGAATATTATGTTTATGGTCGTGATGATGAGTATAAACGGCAATATTTTTTGAAAATTGATTACCAAATAACTGGATAAATTTTGGATTATTAGACACTATTTCGGGAGTTCCTGCGCAGCAAATATGCTGATTAATACAAAGCACTTCGTGCGTATCAGCCATCACAATATTTAAATCGTGGGAAACCATTAAAATGGCACATTGTAATTTTTGTTGGGTTTGATGGATTAATTGATAGAGCTCAGCTTGTCCAATAATATCAACACCTTGTGTCGGCTCATCTAATACTAATAAATTTGGTTTATTGAGAATAGCACGAGCTAATAATACACGCTGCATTTCTCCACCAGAGAGCTTTTGCATATTGCTATCACTTAAATGAGCGATCCCTAATAATGCTAATGCTTCCTCAATATCAGTTTTTTTTATTCCTTTTTTTAAAGATAAAAATTTTCTGACATTAATAGGCAAGCTATGATCAATATGGATTTTTTGAGGAACATAGCCTATTCTTAGATTTTTACTATGAATAACTTCACCAGATGTCGGTGTTAATAATTTTAATAATACTTTTAGTAAAGTTGATTTTCCTCCACCATTAGGCCCGACAATAGTGATAATTGAATTAGGGTAAAGTGTTAAATTAATATCTTGTAATATATTTTGTGATAACTTAACATTGATATCCTTTAATATTACTAATGGTTGTTTTATTGAATTAATTTTCATTATTAAGTATATAGGAATATGATAATCGGCATAAAATAGCTTATTTTTCATTGAACAACAAGTATTCTGAATAATTATGTTTAAAAATACTTCAGTTATTCAGTTTTTATTTTAATAGTGGAATTTTTTTTATAATTCTTTGTCTAACGCTACGCGTAGTGTTTTAGTATAACTTATAACTATGGGTGAATGATGTATCATATTAAGCTAGCTAGGGATAGAAGAAAAAAGAAACGAATTAAGTTTGTTATCTTTTCAGGGGCTATTTTTTCAATTTTATTGGGGGTGTTATTAACTTTCAATGATACTAGTGACGAATCCCTTCCTAAAAATGATCACGTATTTGAAACAGAATATCATCCTTTAGACAGCTCACATGTGAATTCCACTTTATCTCATTCAAACAACCTCAATGAAGATGATATGTCTTCGGATAATAAAGATAGAATAATACAAGAAACGGATAATAAGAATACAACACTTTCTTATGATGATTTAGATAATAAAGATGATGAAGTTGATCAGGTTGATTTAGGACTAAGTGATAATGGACAAGAGCTTCCAGAAGAAGCTAATAAAGTTTTGGATGAATTATTAGATGTAGCGGATCAAGCATTACGGATAAGAGAGCAGTTTAGTTATACCGTTGTAAATGGTGATAGTTTTTCTGATGTATTGCAACAATCAGGTTTATTAAAAGAGGTCAGTGATGATTTGCTTAAACAATATTCAGAGTTAGCCAATATAAAACCAGGTCAGCAGTTTTATTGGATCTTGGATAGAGACGGAAATTTAGAATATCTTAATTGGTTGGTTTCGCTGAAAGAAGAGCGTATTTATGAAAGAGAATCTGAGGTTAAATTTAAACGTTTAATTCTAGAAAAAGAAACTATTTGGAAAAAAGAAATATTAAAGGGAAAAATTAATGGTTCTTTATCACAAAGTTTAAGCTCTTTAGGGTTGAATTCGAGACAAATTGCTCAATTAACAAAAGCATTACAATGGCAATTTAATATGCGAAACCTAAGAAAAGGAGATAAATTTGCGATTTCTGTTAATCGAGAGTATTTAGATAATAAATTAACTGGTCAAGGTAATGTTGAAGCAATTCATATAAAAACAGGTGGTAAAAATTATTATGCTGTTCAAGCTAATAATGGTCGATATTATAATAAGCAAGGAGAAACGTTAGGGAAAACTTTTTCTCGTTATCCTCTGTTAAGAGCAGCACGAGTTTCTTCTCCTTTTAATCCACGTAGAAGACATCCTGTTACAGGACGAGTGCGTCCTCATAATGGGGTAGATTTATCTGTATCAAGTGGGACACCTATTATCGCCCCTTCTGACGGGACTGTGGAAAAAGTTGCTTATCAAGCAAATGGTGCGGGTCGTTATGTTGTACTTAGACATGGTAGAGAATACCAAACCGTATATATGCATTTAAGTCGTGCTTTAGTGAAAGCAGGACAGTCTGTCAAAAAAGGGCAACGTATCGCTTTATCAGGTAACACTGGTCGTTCGACGGGACCACATCTACATTATGAATTTCGCATAAATGGTCGTCCTGTTAATCCTTTAACGGTTAAATTACCAGGCTCAAGTAGTCAAATGGGAACGAAAGAACGTAAAGATTTTCTCGTTAGAGCGAAAGAGGCAGAGAAAAGCTTGAAGTTATAGATATCCTAGATATAAAAAATAAAAGCATCATTTAGATGCTTTTATTTTAAGAGAGTAACGAACGAATGAAAAGGATCTTAACTGAACATTGCAGAAATAGATTCTTCATTACTAATTCGGCGTATCGCTTCAGCTAGCATTGTTGATAATGTCAAAGTACGAACCTTACCTAATGCTTTTATTTCTGGCGAAAGAGGAATTGTATCTGTTACCACAATTTCATCTAAAGAATCGCTTGCTATATTTTTTGCAGCTGAGCCAGAGAATACAGCATGAGTTGCATAAGCAAATACTCGTTTAGCACCTCGTTCTTTTAATGCTTCAGCAGCTTTGCACAATGTACCCCCTGTATCAATCATATCATCGACCAGAATACAATCACGACCAGCTACATCACCAATAATATGCATTACTTGAGAAACATTTGCTTTTGGACGGCGTTTATCAATAATTGCCATATCTGTATCATTTAATAATTTAGCAACAGCACGTGCACGCACAACCCCACCTATATCGGGAGATACAACCATTGGTTTTTCAAGATCTGTTTTCTTCAGAATATCGTGAATTAGTACAGGTGATCCAAATACATTGTCCACAGGAACATCAAAGAATCCTTGTATTTGTTCAGCATGAAGATCGCAAGTTAAGACACGATCAACCCCTACGCTTGATAAGAAATCAGCAACAACTTTAGCGGTAATTGGAACACGAGCAGAGCGTACACGACGATCTTGTCGTGCATAACCAAAATAGGGAATAACAGCTGTAATACGTCCTGCTGAAGCACGGCGTAATGCATCAACCATTACGATTAATTCCATTAGGTTGTCATTTGTTGGAGCACAGGTTGATTGAATGATAAAAACATCGCAACCACGTACATTTTCATTAATCTGAACTTGAATTTCTCCATCGCTGAAGCGACCAACAGTCGCATCACCAAGAGAAATATATAAACGTTCAGAAATTCGTTTTGCTAGTTCAGGCGTAGCATTACCAGCGAAAAGTTTAATGTCAGGCATTGTAAATTATAACCTCTGGAGTTAATAGTATGTTTAAAGTAAATAAAAAAGCATATTGATCTTATTTAAGCAAATATCCCATTAATTTATGTAGTGGTGATATATTTGATCCTTTTGCAATAAAACCAAAAATTTTGTCTGGTTTAGCTAAAAATGCAGATTGCGCAGATTTTTTATCATTAAACTCAGCAAAAACGCAAGCGCCAGTTCCAGTTAATCTTGCTGGTGCATATTGTAACAACCAGTTATATGTTTCTTCAACCTCTGAATAATGATTTAAAACAATTTTTTCGCAATCGTTTTCGTATTTTTTATTTAATAATTCTGATAAGGAAAGCTTTGGGCTATTTCTTGGTAAGTGAGGATCATTGAAAATACTCGCAGTAGAAATAGACACATTCGGTTTTAGTACTACAAACCATTTTTCAGGAGGTTCACAATAGGTGATTTTTTCTCCTACACCTTCAGCAAATGCAGATTTACCGTGTAAGAAAATAGGTACATCTGCCCCTAGCTTAAGTCCTATATGACAAAGATCTTTCAATGAAAGCTGCGTATTCCACAAATAATTAAGAGCAATTAATGTTGTTGCTGCATTTGAAGAACCACCACCAACTCCTCCTCCAATAGGTAATATCTTGTCCAAATGAATACTCGCACCTAATTTACAGTTTGTATATTCTTGCAAATTTTTTGCCGCTTTATAAATTAAATTATCTTGACTATTAAGATTAGTAATTGGAGAAACTAAATGAATTTCTCGATTAATAGTGCTATTAATGGTTAGCCAATCCCCAAAATCTAAAAATTGAAAGAGTGTTTGTAGCTCATGATAGCCATCATCTCTTTTGTTATTGATATAGAGAAATAAATTTAGTTTTGCTGGGGAAGGAAAACGAATAGGCTCTCCTTGCTTGATATTTTTTATTTCACTAAGAAGTGCGGTAGAAAATCGATAAGTTTCCATTAGTATTCCCAAGTTTCTATACGAACTTTTAAGGTTTGTTCTTTATTCTTTAATAATATATCTCTTGGCATTGGTATTTCAAATTTATGGTGATAATTTAAATAATCGACAGTCCATAATGTTCCATCAACTTTATAGCTAAAATTGGCGAGTAAATGATTCGTACCTACATTATATTGAGTGTTTCTTTCAGCTTGACCTTTTAGCCATAAGGTAAGTTTTTCTAAGGGGACCTCTATACCGATCATTTCACGTAACAATATATTAGCTTCTTTTGCTGAACGGTAATTTCCCTTATTATCTGATATAGTTAATTTATTGCCTTGCATTTCGAGTAATAAAGTTGAGCGACTTAACGTTGAAGAAATAAGTAAAGAGTAAGCATTCTGATTATTATATCGCCATTCAAATTGTGTAGAGAATCTTTCCTTTGAGCTAATATAACCTAATTGCCCTGTTGCCTTATATTGAGTAATTGCTTCTAATTTAGATAGGTGTTGTAACCAAGTTGCATCATTCTGATCAATATATTGGATACTAGTTGGTCTATTATTATCAATATTTAAGCTACAAGATACAACAAAAAGACTGATTAAAACGATAGAAACTATATGTTTTATTACTTTTAAAAGGTTCATAAATATTTTTCTCTAAAATTTTTGGTATTTTACGGTGTTACTCTTTTTGAGTAAAGTGCGGTAATATTTCTGTACGTTTTTCTATGATATTTTTTAATCGCCTTTTATTTAGCTCGTTTCTAATTTCTAGCTTTTCAAATCCATCACTAATGATCTGTTGAACATCAACTTGTCGAGCGACTTCATAGAGTTGAAATAGGAAATCAGCTTGTGGGTAGTGAATATTTTCAAATCCTGTCCTTCCTCGACTATCCGCAATACAAACTAAAGTTAATTCTTTGAATCGTTGTGGTTTCCGCCAAATATCTAATGTGTTGAATAATTTTAGTATAGTTGCGGGTTTTAATTCAAAGGCTTTATGAATATGTGTATGATATTCACAAGTTAATATCGCTAGTTCTTTGATATAATTAGGGACTTTAATTCGATTACATAAATCTCGAGTAGGTTTTATCCCTGATTTTTCATGACCATAATGATGAGGTAGAATTTCCTTTGGCGTTAATCCTTTTCCGAGATCATGACAAAGTGCTGCAAAACGAATAGCAATTTTATTATATTCACAATGCTCCGATAGCTTTACCGCTTGTTTTAATACTAGCATAGTGTGAATAAAGCTATCTACTTCGGGGTGATGTTGCTTAGGATTAGGAATACCATCTAATTTAGCAAGTTCAGGAAATAAAACAGCTAATGCACCAACTTCATTTAAAATAGAAAAATAAACCTCAGGATTTTTTTCAGTTAATGCTTTCTCTGTTTCTAACCAAATACGCTCAGGAGTAATTTTTTGTAACTCTTCTGTTTCAGCTAATTTTTTCATTAAAAATAAGGTTTCTGTTGCCACTTTGAAACCTAAATGATGATATCGAGCTGCAAAACGAGCAACTCGTAACACTCTAAGAGGATCTTCAGAAAAAGCTGAAGAAACATGGCGTAATAAGCGATTCCTTATATCTTCTTGTCCGTTATAAGGATCATAAATATTACCTTGTAAATCTTCGGCTATTGCATTAATGGTTAAATCACGACGTATGAGATCTTGTTCTAAAGTAATGTCAGGGGAGAAATCACAAATAAAACCAGTATAGCCAGAACCGATTTTTCTTTCTGTTCTTGCTAATGCATATTCTTCTTTAGTTTTTGGATTTAAAAAAACAGGAAAATCTTTACCAACCTGATGATAACCTTGTTGGAGTAGTTGTGCAGGGGTTGCACCAACAACGACCCAATCTCGATCTTTTATTGGTATATTTAATAATTTGTCACGAACCGCACCACCAACGAGATAAATTTTCATCATTTACTTTACGATAAATTATCTTATCTCCAGCCATCTTGGCGACGGCGTCTAGGAATAATATGTGGAATAATTAAACCAAATAATAAACCGATACCTAAAACAGCACCACCATAAATAAACCATTGGATTGCAATTTCTCTTTTTCCTGCATCAAGCATTGCTTCTAAATCTCGATTTTGATTTTTAGTCATTTCTAATTCACGTTTTAAAAGAGAGTTTTGCTCTAGTAATTGACTGCTTTGTTCTTCAGCTTGTTTACTGCGGCGTTGAATTTCTAAAGTGCGTTGTTTCCAGTCGTTATCAATATTACTTAGTTTTAAGGTTAATTCTTGGATTTTAGTTTTTAATTTAGGGTTTTCTTCTCTACTACTTGGTGTATCGCTTAGTTCTGATGTGAGAATCCACGAGTCACGATTTTTACTATCTCGAATAAGGCTATATTTATTTTTTTGTTCTAAAAGAGTCACTTTTTCCCCTGCTTTTACTCTTCCAGCTATTTTATATTGATCGCCAGCCCCTTTACGTAGAAATGTATAAAGATCATCTGTTACATATTTTGTTGCTTCTGCGAATGAATTAGAGGAAAAACTAAATAGAATTGAGAAAAGTAAAATAGCGACAATTTTTTTCATACCAAATTTCCAGTAAAAAAAGTAAGTAAATAAAAGTGCGATAAATTGTACCGCACTTTTATCATGTTACAAAGTTATCATTATGAAATAAGCCAAATTCTAATGAAATATTAACATTAATATTTCATAGATAATAATAGCAAAAAATGCACCTGCAGGTAATGTAATTACCCAAGACACAACAATATTTCGAATAACTGTTAAATTTAAAGCCGCAATCCCTCTTGCAAAGCCAATACCAAGAATTGCACCAACGAGAGTTTGTGTTGTTGAGATAGGTAATCCCGTACCAGAGGCTAAAACAACAGTTGTTGCTGTTGCAAATTGTGCTGCAAAACCACGACTTGGCGTTAAATCGGTAATACCTGTACCAATCGTTGCCATTACTTTATAGCCCATAACAATAAGACCAGTTGCAATTCCAGCTGCCCCTAAAGGTAAGATCCACCAAGTTAATGGAGAATGGGCAATGATTAAGCCATTATTATCAACAATAGAAACCACTGCTGAAAGTGGTCCAATTGCATTTGCTACATCATTTGATCCATGTGCAAATGCCATGGCACAAGCAGTCAGTAACATTAATATACTGAATACTTTTTCCACCGATCCAAATGTAGATTTACTTATTCTATGTTGGAAAGATTGGCTACGGAAATAAAAATGACTGATAATAATTGATAGGATACTTATAGATATAGAGATAATTGCCGTTTCTAAATGAGTTAAATGTAATCCAACATGTTTTAAACCTTTAACCATCGTCACAATACTGATGATTAAAATAGTCATTCCCATATAGTATGGACCATATTTTTGTGCATTTTTAAAAGGATTTTCAGTATCAAAAATTAGTTTTTGTGTAGTGACAAAAATACCATAAGCTACTAATCCTGCAATAAGTGGTGTTATGAACCAACTTCCAACTATATTTCTAATTTCACTCCAATCTACAGAATGTGGGCCGACAGTAATACAAGCAAAGCCGACAATAGCACCGATAATTGTATGGGTTGTTGATACTGGCCAGCCCATTTTTGAAGCTATTAGTAGCCAAATACCTGCAGAAAATAGCGCTGACATCATACCTAATGTCAAGACCTCTGGTATCAATGTGTATTGGCTTGTGTCAATCACACCACTTTTTATTGTTTCTGTTACTTCTCCACCAGCTAAATAAGCACCGGCTGATTCAAAAATCATCGCAATAATAATTGCTTGCTTTGCTGTAATTGTTTTTGAACCTACTGATGTTCCCATTGCATTGGATACATCATTTGCCCCGACCCCAAATGCCATAAAAAAGCCAAAAACAGCCGTAATAAACACGAGAACAGTCCCGTACTCTTGAATAATTTCCATAGTGTTTTCCCTATGTATTGATTTTAAAAATTAATTCATATTATGAGCGAGCAAGCATTAATTCAATGCGAGAGCCTACTCGTTGCGCTTGATCAGCTAGTACACCAATCCACTCCAAAGTTTTGTATAAAAATATAATATCAATAGGATTATAACTATCTTCAATTTGACGTAACATTAAACGCAATTTAATTTGCATTTGGTCAGTATCATCTTCGATAGAATCTAATTCATGGATCATTTCATTAACAAGTTTTAATTCTCTCCCTTTAAATCCAGTTTCTAATAGCTCATCAAGCTCATTAATAACTTTATGAGCTTGAACGGTTGCTTCTAAACTACGGGCAACATATTTCATAAATTCAGCTTGCATTTCCTTCGGAAATGAAAATTGTCTTCCTATCATTCGTCCCGAAATATCTTTTGCATAATTTGCAAGTTTGTCTTGCTGAGTGGTTAACTCCAGTAAGTCAGTACGATTTATCGGCATAAACAAACCTGTTGGTAGTTTTAAGCGAATTTCACGTTTTAAAAGATCAGCTTGACGTTCCGCTTCTGATATTTGCAAGCGAATCTTTTCAGCCTCTTGCCAGTTATTTTCAAATGTTCGTTCAAAAAAAGGTACTAAAAAACTGCAACATTCAGTTACTTTATTTGAATGACTTTGTAGTGGCTTAAAAGGGGAATGGGCAAACAATCCTAATATATTGTTCATTGCCATAAAAGACTCCTAGAGATAGATTAATAATTATTTATATTAACCTATGTTAATGAAAAACTCACGATTTTAATCGTAAAAAAACGAAATTTAGTAGATAATAATAGTATTTACTATGGTATTTTTATTGAAAAATTCGTCAAATATTAATAAATATATCAGACGATATAGTAAAATTTAGCAATAGAAAGTTCAAATATGAACTAAATTTTAAGGATAGATAAATGACTAATGAGATAGAAGTAAAGCTAGTACTTTCTGAAGAAGCAGCAAATTTTTTTAGTCAAGAAATAAGCGCCTTTAAGATATTATCAAAAGGGAATATTTTTTTAGAAAATACCTATTATGATACCCAAGATTTATTTTTTGCACATAATAAAATGGGATTTAGAATTCGCAAAGAAAATCAAATTATTACGCAAACATTAAAAACGAATGGTGAGATCTTAGGTGGTTTACATTCTCGTCTTGAATATAATGTTACGTTATCCGAGTTTAAACCTAATTTAGATAAAATAAAGGATATTTATCCCCTACATGAAAACTTACCTAAATCGCCCTTGATTGCCGTTTTTAGTACTGACTTTAATCGTGACTTTTGGTTAGTTGAGGTAGGAAGTGATACAGAGATTGAAATTGCTCTAGATAAAGGCAAAATTACATCAAGAGAATTAGCACAATCTATTTGTGAACTTGAATTTGAATTAAAAAAAGGCAATGTTGAAAGTCTATTATATTTTATTCGAAATTTAAATTTTGAAAATGGTGTACGTTTAAGTGCAACCAGCAAAGCAAAATACGGTTATCTACTTTTCCGAGGTACAAATTTAGATAATCAAGATTGGTTGGATAATTGGAGATATTTTTTAGCGATTGATGAACCTAGTAAGTTATATCATTTATTTCAATTTGAACAAAATTTGATTGAAGAAACCTTTATTTTGGGAAAATCATTTTTTTATGATGATTTTATAAGAACTATTGAAAGAATCGGTATGTTTTTTAATCTTTTTCATTTTTATGTAACTAATGATAACCTGATTAAAGATGAGTTGTTTGAGCAACAAAAGAAGAAAAATATTTCATATTTAGATCAATTAATATTTGTTAATATTATTGAAACAAACCAATATTTATTAACAGAAATACAAGAAATTATATCTCAGCATAGTAAAACCAAAAATAATCAGTTAGCAATAGATAAGTTATTTACATTGTTAGAAACAGGACGTTTTGTTAAGCGTCAACTTGACCTAATTTTATTAACTGTTTAAGGATAAATAGATGGCTAAATCTCCTAAAAAAGCATATGTATGTAATGATTGTGGAGCGGAGTTTTCTCGCTGGCAAGGACAATGTACTGCTTGCAAAGCCTGGAATACGATTACTGAAGTAAGAATGATTTCGGTTCAGCCAAGTAAAGGCGATCGTTTTAGTGGCTATGCAGGCGATACACAGGCTAAAATTCAAACTTTATCCGAAATCAGTTTACAGGAAGTGCCACGTTTTAATAGTAGTTTTCAGGAATTGGATCGAGTACTCGGTGGTGGGATTGTTCCTGGAAGTGCGATTTTAATTGGAGGACATCCTGGAGCAGGTAAAAGTACCTTATTATTACAAGTAATGTGTAATTTGGCTAAAAATATGACCGCACTTTATGTAACAGGCGAAGAGAGTTTACAACAAGTTGCGATGAGAGCAAATCGGTTAGGGTTACCTACTGATCGGTTAAATATGTTATCTGAAACATCAGTGGAAAAAATTTGTAATTTAGCTGATCAACTAAAACCACAAATTATGGTGATTGATTCAATTCAAGTAATGCACCTAGCTGATATTCAATCATCACCTGGTAGTGTCGCTCAGGTACGAGAATGTGCTGCATTTTTGACACGTTATGCTAAAACCAAACAAGTTTCTATTTTTATGGTGGGGCATGTAACAAAAGATGGTACGTTAGCGGGACCTAAAGTATTAGAACATTGTATTGATTGTTCTATATTACTCGAAGGAGAAACGGATTCACGCTATAGAACATTGCGTAGCCATAAAAATCGTTTTGGTGCAGTCAATGAACTTGGGGTTTTTGGTATGACAGAACAAGGTTTGCGAGAAGTGAAAAATCCCTCTGCCATTTTTTTAAGTCGTGGAGAGGAGCAAACCGCAGGTAGCTCAGTTACTGTACTTTGGGAAGGCACTCGTCCTTTATTGGTGGAAATACAAGCGTTAGTAGATCATTCTATGTTAGCTAATCCAAGACGTGTTGCTGTTGGTTTAGAGCATAATCGCTTAGCATTATTACTGGCAGTATTACATCGACATGGTGGATTACAAATGTCGGATCAAGATGTTTTTGTTAATGTTGTTGGTGGGGTAAAAGCGACAGAAACGGGCGTTGATTTAGCATTATTATTAGCGCTTATCTCGAGTTTTAGAAATGTGCCTTTACCACGAGATCTAGTGGTTTTTGGCGAGGTTGGATTAGCTGGTGAAATTCGACCAGTGCCAAGTGGACAAGAGCGTATTAGTGAAGCAGCTAAACATGGATTCAAAAGAGCCATTGTTCCTTTTGCAAATAAACCTAAGAATAGCTTACAAAATATGCAAGTTTTTACAGTAAAGAAATTAGCTGATGTTCTGTCTATTTTAGATGATTTTTAATGATTTTATTGTTTATTTGTAGTGATTTTTCACTACAATCATTATCTAGACTTTTAATTTTACTCTGAAGCCTGTATTTTATTATTTATCTATAGTAATCTTTCTCTACAACAGTATTTTCTATAAAAGTGGTAGCATTTTTGTTAAAAAATAGCATAATGTTCTAAGATTTATAATAATCATTTAAAAAAATATATATTTAGGGAGAGTCAGTTAATTATGGATAAAAAAATGAAAGCATTAGATCGTATTGATATAGCTATTCTGAATGAATTACAACGAAATGGGAAAATTTCTAATATTGACTTATCAAAAAAAGTCGGGCTTTCACCAACGCCTTGTTTAGAGCGAGTGAAACGATTAGAGCGTCAAGGTATTATTACCGAGTATCGAGCTATTTTAAATCCAGAACTTTTAAATTCACCGTTATTGGTAATTGTTGAAATAACATTAGTTCGAGGAAAACCAGATGTTTTTGAAGAGTTTAATAAAGCAGTACTTGAATTAGATGAAATTCAAGAATGCTATCTCGTTTCTGGTGATTTTGACTATTTATTGAAAACGAGAGTGGCAGATATGGCGGAATATAGAAAATTATTAGGAACAACATTACTACGTTTACCCGGTGTTAATGACACGAGAACTTACGTTGTAATGGAAGAAGTTAAACAAACCAGCTTTTTACAATTAAAATAATTTATAACAATGAAACTTATTATAGAAAGACTTTCTCCACAACAATATATTGTGAAACTTTTGCTAATTTTGGCTGTATTTATAGGTTGTTATTTGGTTGTAGCTTGGTCTAGTTATAGTCCTTTTGACAATTCTTGGTCGGTAGCCAATTCTTATGAATACACGATTAATAAAGCAGGTTTTTTAGGTGCTTGGATAATTGATTTATTATTTACTTTTTTAGGCTATTCTGGCAATTTAATTCCTTTTTTAATGGTATTTATACCAATTTATATATTATTAAATGGTAGTGAAAATATCACGAAATTAAAGATCGCATTAGGAGGCGTTGGACTAATTTTATTTTTATCGGGTGTTTCTGTTATTTTAACAATTTATTTTACTACCAGTTATTCTGATATTGAGCATTATCTTTCTGGTGGCGTGTTAGGCTCGTTTCTTGTTAGCTATTTTTATACAATATTAGGTAAATTTGGACTACTCTTTTTTTCTACAATTTTTATCATCATTGGATTTTTGTTATGCTCTGGTATTTCAATGATTAATTTATTAGTAAGATTTTATCATTGGCTGATTATGAAAAATGATGATCTTTCAATACAAGAAGAAAATGAGACAGATTTGGCTTTAAAGAATGATGGTAATATAAATAAGACAACAGAATTAGAAGAAATTATTTTTTATAATCCCAAGCATTTGCAACAAAATGAACAAAAAGCCTCAGATAATTTAGTTGATGTCAATCAGTTTATTAATATCAACGGACTAAGAAATAAAGAACAGCCTAAAGAACAAGATTTAACGACTGATATTAATGCTTCGGTATCAGTGATACCTGATATACCAGATAATCTAGTACAACAGAAAAACATAGATCTAGTTCCACCTGCTATAGATAATATTGGTGATCTTGATTTTTCTCATAATACAACGGAAGAGGTATTACCTAAGGTAAGAATTTTACCTTCACAAGAGAGGGAATTATTGAATAAATCAGTATCAGAAGTCGATAATATCCAAAATATAATTGATGATATTGAAGAAGATAATCATCTAGCGCTTGAATTTGCTCAGTTAGAAGAGCAACGTCTTCAACAAATGGCTAAACGAGCAAAGGAAATCAATGCTGAAGATGCATTTAACCGTATTGTAAATGAAAGCCAAGATCTTATGGCTGATACGTCAATTCCAACAGACGAAGATAAAAATAAAGTGGTTAATTATGCTTCTTATAAGGATACACTAATTCATCCCGCATTACAGCAAAAAGCCGTTACTAATGCGAAGCCAACAACACCAATGCCCTCACTCGATCTATTAGAAGATAGACCAGTGGAGGCTCATACTATTACCAAAGAAGAAATTTTAGAAACATCACAACGAATTGAGCAACAATTACGTAATTTTAACGTAAAAGCAAATGTAAGAGATGTGCTAGTTGGTCCCGTGGTTACAAGATATGAATTAGAACTACAACCTGGTGTAAAAGCATCAAAAGTAACAAATATTGATACAGATTTATCTCGTGCATTAATGTTTCGTTCTATTCGTGTTGCGGAGGTAATACCAGGTAAACCTTACATTGGTATTGAAACCCCGAATACGCATAGACAAACCGTTCCTTTGAAAGATGTGCTTGATAGTGATGAATTTAGAAATGCTAATTCGTTGTTAACAATGGCATTAGGTAAAGATATTAGTGGTAAGCCTGTAGTGGTTGATTTAGCTAAAATGCCACACTTATTAGTTGCGGGTGCAACAGGATCGGGTAAATCAGTTGGTGTCAATACAATGATTCTAAGTTTGCTTTTCAGAGTTAAACCTGAACAAGTTAAATTTATTATGATTGATCCTAAAGTCGTAGAATTATCAATTTATAATGACATTCCGCATCTTTTGACAGAAGTCGTAACGGATATGAAAAAAGCAGCTAATGCATTGCGTTGGTGTGTTGATGAAATGGAACGTCGTTACCAGTTACTTTCCGCTTTAAGAGTACGTAATATAGAGGGATTTAATGATAAAATTGATGAATATAATGCTTTAGGTATGCCGATTCCTAATCCTGTTTGGAAACCTGGTGATACAATGGATACCTTGCCTCCAGCATTAGAAAAATTAAGTTATATTGTTGTTATAGTTGATGAGTTTGCTGATTTAATGATGGTTGCAGGTAAACAGGTTGAAGAACTGATTGCACGTTTAGCTCAGAAAGCCAGAGCAATAGGTATTCATCTGATTTTAGCAACACAACGTCCTTCCGTTGATGTCATTACCGGCTTAATAAAAGCCAATATTCCAAGTCGAATAGCCTTTACTGTTGCGAGTAAAATTGACTCAAGAACGATTCTTGATCAAGCTGGAGCGGAAGCATTGCTCGGACGTGGTGATATGCTTTATTCGGGGCAAGGGTCTTCAGAACTTATTCGTGTACATGGTGCTTTTATGAGCGACGATGAAGTGGCAAAAATCGCAGATGATTGGCGAGCAAGAGGCAAACCAGATTATATTGATAATATCTTAGAAAGCACCGAAGATGATACTGATGAAAATTTAGGATTTGGAGAGAGTTCGGATGAGGTTGATGATCTTTTTGATCAAGTGGTTGAATTTGTCACAAGCACAGGAACCACATCGACTTCTGCTGTTCAACGCCGTTTTAGAGTAGGATTCAATCGAGCTGCACGGATAATGGAGCAATTAGAAGAACAAGGCATTGTTTCTGAAATGCAAAATGGTAAACGAGAGATATTATCAAGAACTTATACTGATTATTAACTTTGTTTTTTTAGATAAAAATAAATAAATGGAATTATTTTAAAAAATAAGGCTCTAAATTTTATCGTTAACATTTAATATAACGTTTTTACACATTGGTATGATGATAAGCCAAGATAACTTAAGGATAAAAATAATGAAAAAAATAGCTATAAAATTAACCGCACTTTTACTAATTTTTAGTACAAATTTTGCTTTTGCGGATGCTAAAACTGAATTACAGTCTAGACTAAGTAAAATAACAGAATTAACAGCGGATTATACACAAAAAGTCAGTGATCCAATGGGAAAAGAAGTACAACAAGGATCGGGTAAATTACAAATAAAACGTCCTAATTTATTTAGAATGGAAAATAAAACACCTCAAGAAACAACTATTATAGCTGATGGTAAAACATTATGGTTTTATGATCCCTTTGTTGAACAAGTAACGATAAATTGGGTAAAAGAAGCTATTAATAATACGCCATTTGTATTATTAACTAGTACAGATACTAATCATTGGCAACAATATAGTATAACGCAAGAGTTTGATACCTTTATTCTCAAACCGAAGTCAGCGAAAAGTACAATTAAACAATTTAATATTCGTATTGAAAAAGACGGTGTATTAAAAAACTTTAGTACAACGGAGAAAGATGGGCAATCTAATCTTTATATTTTACGTAATATTACTAATACAAGTTTAGCGAATAAGTTGTTCACATTTGATGTTCCAAAAGGCGTTGAAGTGGATGATCAACGTAACAAATAATTAATATATTATAATATTTACTACCCCATACATTTGTATGGGGTTAATTTTATGAAGAATAGCCCTATTAGTGCTAAAAATATTAATGCCAATATAATTTCGACAAGTCTTTAAAGAGTATGATATGACAGATAATCTTAGTTTTGATTTTTCAAATAATGATTTTAAACCATTAGCGGCGAGAATGCGTCCAATCACTTTAGAACAATATTATGGGCAATCGCATTTAGTTGGGATTGGAAAACCTTTAAGACGAGCAATAGAAACGGGGCGTATTCATTCAATGATTCTTTGGGGCCCTCCAGGAACAGGGAAAACGACTCTTGCTGAAATTATAGCGAATAGAATTAATGCAAATGTAGAAAATATTTCTGCGGTAACAAGTGGTATTAAAGAGATTAGAGAAGCGATTGAACGAGCAAAACAACGTCTTCTAGAGAACAAACAAACGATTTTATTTGTTGATGAAGTACATCGTTTTAATAAAAGTCAGCAAGATGCTTTTTTACCACATATTGAAGATGGAACGATCATTTTTATTGGTGCAACAACAGAAAACCCCTCTTTTGAATTAAATAATGCTTTGCTATCTAGGGCAAGAGTCTATTTATTAAAATCATTAGAATCACAAGATATATTACAAGTTTTAACTCAAGCCATTGAAGATAAAGAAAGAGGATTAGGTAAAGAGCGGTTAAATTTTCAAGAGAATATTCTTGAGCGATTAGCTGAATATGTGAATGGTGATGCTCGTTTTGCATTAAATTGCCTAGAACTAATGGTTGATATGGCGAGAGAAGAACAAAATGAGAAAATTTTAGACCGCACTTTATTAAGCGAAGTTCTAGGTGAAAGACAAGCTCGTTTTGATAAACAAGGTGATCGTTTTTATGATTTAATTTCTGCTTTACATAAATCTATCAGAGGCTCAGCTCCTGATGCTGCACTATATTGGTATGTAAGAATTATTAATGCTGGAGGCGATCCTTTAACGGTGGCAAGACGTTTATTAGCTATTGCTTCGGAAGATGTGGGTAATGCCGATCCAAGAGCGATGCAAGTAGCCTTAGCTGCTTGGGATTGTTTTACTCGAGTAGGGGCGGCAGAAGGTGAAAGAGCCATTGCACAAGCGATTGTTTATCTTGCCGTTGCACCAAAGAGTAATGCGGTTTATGTGGCATTTAATCAAGCAAAAAAATTAGTAAAAGAAAGCATTGATTATGATGTACCTGAACATTTACGAAATGCGCCAACAAATTTAATGAAAAATTTAGGTTATGGAGCCGAATATCGTTATGCACATAATGAAGACAATGCTTATGCAGCAGGAGAAAATTATTTTCCTGAAGAACTAAAAAATACACAATTTTACTTCCCAATGTCAAGAGGAATGGAAATTCAAATTAGTGAAAAATTAACAAGATTAAGAGAATTAGATAAAAATAGTGATAAAGTTCGTTATAAATAATGGCTTAGCGGTTTACAGTTATCTCGGTATTCACTAGAATAGAAAGAATTTATGACAATTAAATATTAAGGGTATGAAATGATTGATCCGAATTTACTACGCAATAATCTTGCAGAAGTGGCAGAAAAATTAAAAGTTAGACGTGGCTTCATCTTAGATGTAGAAAAATTTACTCAACTAGAAGAACAACGCAAAGAGTTACAAGTAAAAACAGAAACCTTACAAGCGGAGCGTAATACTCGCTCAAAAGCGATTGGTATTGCGAAATCAAAGGGTGAGGATATTGAGCCATTATTAGCAGAAGTTGATGATATGGGAATTCAGTTAAGTATGGCAAAAGCACGCTTAGAAGAAGTGTTAAAAGAAATTAATCATATTGCCTTAACGATCCCAAATATTCCATCTGATGAAGTGCCTTTAGGTAAAGATGATTCTGAAAATAAAGAAATCTTACGCTGGGGAACCCCAAGGACCTTTGATTTTGACGTAAAAGATCATGTTAGTTTAGGCGAGAATTTACAAGGGCTTGATTTTGCCTCTGGCGTAAAATTAAGTGGCGCAAGATTTGTTGTGATGAAAGGACATATTGCAAAAATGCACCGTGCTTTAGCGCAGTTTATGTTAGATCTTCATACCGAACAACATGGTTATTTAGAAACTTATGTGCCTTATTTAGTGAATCATGACACCCTCTATGGTACAGGACAGCTACCAAAATTTGGAGAGGATTTATTCCACACCAACCCATTAGAGGGAGAACAGCCTTACGCATTAATCCCAACTGCGGAAGTGCCAGTTACCAACCTTGTGCGAGATGAAATTTTAGATGCAAGTCATTTGCCAATTAAAATGACAGCACATACACCTTGTTTCCGTTCAGAAGCGGGATCTTATGGTCGTGATACACGTGGCTTAATTCGTATGCACCAATTTGATAAAGTGGAATTAGTACAAATTGTTGAACCAGAAAAATCAATGGAAGCCCTAGAAGAATTAACAGGGCATGCGGAAAAAGTACTACAATTATTAAACCTACCATATCGTAAAGTTCTGTTATGTACTGGAGATATGGGCTTTGGCTCAACAAAAACTTATGATTTAGAGGTTTGGGTACCTGCACAGAATACTTATCGTGAAATCTCATCTTGCTCAAATATGTGGGATTTCCAAGCACGCCGTATGCAAGCGCGTTACCGTATTAAAGGCGATAAAAAGACGAATTTAGTGCATACTTTAAATGGATCTGGATTAGCAGTAGGTCGTACATTAGTCGCTATTTTAGAAAACTACCAAAATGCAGATGGCTCGATCACTGTACCAGAAGTATTACGTTCATATATGGGCGGACTAACGGTAGTTGGTCGATAATTAAAGATTATTGCTTATAGAAAATCCCTTTAAGTGTATTACTAAAGGGATTTTTTTATAAAGTAAATTGATTATTTTTTCTTAGCAAGCATTGTAACAAATTTTAACTTGATACGATTACCATTCACATCTGTTTTATGTAATTCACCAATATCTTCACTATACTTTATAAATTCCCAGTCTTGATAATATTCTTTTAATTCATTTTCTTTAAAGGTAAAAGAAAAAGGAACGCTACAAGGAAAATCTTTTGTATCCATTGCGGCTACGATAAGGTTATAACCACCACTATTAGTATGTTGTTGTATATTTTTAATAATATTAGGAATAGCTTGTCTATTTAGAAACATAAAAACAACAGTAGATAAAATAAAATCATAATTTTCCTGAATGTTAGCAGAATTAATATCATAAAGTGCGGTATTAATTTTAAGATTTTCTTTATTCATTATTTCATTGAGAAATGAAATGCTCTGCTCGTTGTGATCCCAAGCTGTAACATCGTAACCAAGAGAACTCAAATATAAAGCATTACGCCCTTGTCCACAGCCAAGATCTAAAGTTTTACAAGGATTAATTAATTTGACGGCTTCTTTTACTTCAGAATGTGTCGCAGTGAGATTATATTTTTTATTAAAATAATCAGCCTTAGTGCAATAGAATTCAAGATAACATTCTAAATCATCTGAAATTGCTTCTACACGATGCCATAACTGTGGTGGAACAAAGTCTGCTTGTTTTTCACTAGTAAATAAATGTTCTTCTAATACATCCCCATTTTCATTGAGAACATAAAATTTAATTTTTCCTTTTAGTACAGTTAATTTCGCCCAAGTTCCTGATTTTGTATTATGTTTTTCTTGAAACATTTTAGGGAGGGTCGTCGCTGTCCAAATAGGCATTTTTTTATAACAAATTAGCTGATTTTTCATTATTTTTCTCCAAGTAAAATACTTGACTGTAATAGTAGGTTAATTTTATTTGATGTGCAATAGTTATATTTTTGAATCTTTCAGATTTTAATTGTTAAGTGGGTATTTTCAATTTTATAAATCAATCGTAAACTTATGTAAACTTTGTTAAAATGAGTAAATCTTCTTATAGAGTAAATTAGGTAAAAATATGCGTTGTCCTTTTTGTTTAACCGAAGAAACAAAAGTCATTGATAGTCGGTTAATCGCTGATGGTTATCAAGTCCGCCGCCGTCGAGAATGTGGCGTATGCCATGAACGGTTTACTACTTTTGAAGCGGCAGAATTATTACTTCCCAAAGTGATAAAAAATGATGGGTCAAGACAACCATTTGATGAAAACAAATTACGTCATGGTATTTTACATGCACTAGAAAAGTGTCCTGTTAGTTCTGATGATATAGAAAGATCAATTAACCATATTATCTATAAATTACGAGCGACAGGAGAGCGTGAAATAGCAAGTAAAGAAGTGGGTAAACTGGTAATGGAAGAATTAAAAACTTTAGATAAAGTAGCGTACATTCGCTTTGCTTCAGTTTATTTAAGTTTTGATGATATTAATCAGTTTAGTGCGGAAATTGAAAAATTAAAGGATTCTTAATGCAACAATTTACAGCACAAGATAAACAGTTTATGCAGCTTGCTATTGAGTTAGCAAAAAAAGGGCAATTTACTACCGCACCTAATCCCGCCGTTGGCTGTGTTATTGTAAAAAATGGTAATATTGTGGGTAAAGGCTTTCATTTTAAAGCGGGTGAAGCACATGCGGAAGTTATGGCATTACGAGAAGCAGGAGAGAATGCTAAAGGTGCTACTGCTTATGTTACCTTAGAACCTTGCTCACATTATGGACGAACCCCCCCTTGTGCTAAAGGATTAATTGATGCGGGAATAGGTAAAGTTATTGCAGCTATGGCAGATCCTAATCCTACTGTAGCAGGTAAAGGATTAAAAATGCTTTCCGATGTAGGCGTTGAAACGAAAGTAGGATTATTAGCCGATCAAGCTGAATTATTGAATAAAGGTTTTCTAACAAGAATGCGAACAGGCAAACCTTTTGTGCAACTAAAAATGGCAATGAGCCTTGACGGTAAAACTGCAATGGCAAGTGGTGAAAGTAAATGGATTACTAATGAATTATCTCGCCAAGATGTACAACAAGAAAGAGCCAAAAGTTCAGCTATTTTATCAACAAGCCAAACTATATTAGCAGACGATCCTCTCTTAAATATTCGTTGGGAACAATTTTCTGAACAGTTACAACAAGATTATCCAAAAGAAACGTTAAGACAGCCAGTTCGTATTATCTTAGATAATCACCATCAAGTTTTGCCTACACACAAATTATTTCAAATTAATTCGCCAGTATGGCTTGTTAGTGAAAAGGAAAGAGAGCTTGCAGGTTTTCCTGATTTTTGCAAACATATTCAGCTTAACGTAGAAAATTCAGCCAGTTATTTGCAAACATTATTAATCGAATTAGCAAAAAGACAAATTAATAGTATCTGGGTTGAAGCTGGGGCAACACTTGCAGGGGCATTAATTAATGAATATTTAGTTGATGAGTTAATTGTTTATATTGCCCCTAAACTATTAGGTTCTAATGCAAAAGGCTTGTGTTATTTACCACAGCTAACAAAATTAGCTGATGCACCAGAATGGCAATTAGAAAAATTAATGCAATTATCATCAGATATAAAAATAATCTATCATCGTAAGGGATAATGATATGTTAAAAAAACTGCTTCATTCCGCATTAATTGGATTAGCTACGGCAGCTATTATTTTATATATATTACCACAAATTAATCATACTTTATTTGATGATGGGGTAATCTCATATCGAACAGCTGTGCAAAAAGCGTCTCCTGCTGTTGTCAATGTATATAACCAATCCTTTACCACTGCAAATAGTAATTACCAGACCAAAGTAAATAATTTAGGTTCAGGGGTAATTATGTCAGAAGATGGGTATATCTTGACAAATAAACATGTGATTCAAGATGCAGATCAAATTGTTGTAGCTTTACAAAATGGGCATATTTATGAGGCTGATTTAGTCGGTTCTGATAGCTTAACAGATTTAGCAGTATTAAAAATTAAAGCAAATAATTTATCTACCATACCACAGAAAAAGAATAGATACTCCCATGTTGGTGATGTTGTATTAGCTATTGGTAACCCTTATAACTTGGGACAAAGTGTTTCACAGGGAATTATTAGTGCTTTAGGAAGAAATGCGGTAGGCGACTATATAGGAAGACAAAACTTTATTCAAACTGACGCCTCAATTAACAAAGGTAATTCAGGTGGAGCATTAATTAATTCAAAAGGTGAGCTCATAGGAATTAGTACCTTAAGTATTGGGAAAGATTCTACCGAGATTGCAGAAGGGTTAAGTTTTGCAATTCCTATTGAATTAGCTAATGACATAATGAGAAAAATCATTCAAGATGGTCGTGTGATTCGTGGTTATCTTGGTGTACAAAGTGATGTGTTATTTAACAATGGTCAAGGTATCTCAAATAAAGGTATTTTAATCAGTAATGTACAAGCAGGAAGTCCTGCTGATAATGCAGGTATAGAAGCGGGTGATATTATTATTGAATTTAATAATACAAAAGCAACCTCGCCAGTACAAATGATGAAAGCGATTTTAAATACTAAGCCGGGAACAACAATAGAAGTAGTTATATTACGAATGGGAAAAACGATAAAACTGCCTGTAACTATTCAAGAATATATTATTCAGAGTTAATTAACGGCAATTACAATCAATTAATTGTAAAGTGATTAAAATTACTATTTCCGTTAAAGTAAAATCTTATAATTTATATGTATAAAAGAAAAGTCAATCATTTAAGAATATGATTGACTTTTTATTTGCTTTTAACTATTAGTTAACCAAAATCCCTTTATGTCTTAGTAAAGCATCTAATCTTGGTTCTCTACCTCTAAAGCGTTTAAATAATTCCATCGGTTCTTCTGAACCACCACGGGTAAGTATTTCATCAAGATAAGATTGTCCTGTAACTGGATTGAAAATTCCTTCTTCTTCAAACCGAGAGAAAGCATCTGCAGAAAGCACTTCAGCCCATAGATAGCTATAATAACCAGCAGCATAACCACCAGCAAAGATATGACTAAAACTATGGGGTATTCTTGCCCAATCAACCCCTTTTATGACAGATACGTCATCTTTCACTTGTTTTAAAGTATCTAAAATTTGGTTTTCTTTTTCAGGATCAAATGTATGATGTAAACGGAAATCAAATAAACCAAATTCTAATTGACGTAATACAAACATTGCTGCTTGATAGTTTTTAGCTTTTAGCAATTGTGTTAGTTTTTCTTTTGGTAATGGTTCACCCGTTTCATAATGTCCTGAAATAAATGCAAGAGCTTCTTCTTCCCAGCACCAATTTTCTAAAAATTGACTTGGTAATTCTACCGCATCCCAAGGTACACCATTAATACCTGCTACATCACTAACATCAATTTGTGTGAGCATATGATGAATCCCATGCCCAAACTCGTGGAATAGGGTCGTAACTTCATCGTGAGTAAATAATGCAGGTTTATCACCAATAGGTGCATTAAAATTACAAGTTAAGTAGGCTACTGGTGTTTGTATTGTTCCGTCAGCTTTAATTTTTCTACCGACACAGTCATCCATCCATGCTCCACCACGTTTATTTTCACGAGCATAAAGATCTAAATAAAAGCTACCACGAATATTATTTTTGCTATCAATTAAATCAAAGAAACGTACATCTTTATGCCAAGTATCTACCCCAAAGCGTTCAACGGCACGAATATTAAAAATGCGTTTAATAAGTTCAAATAAACCAGAGATAACACGATTTTCAGGGAAATAAGGACGTAATTCTTCATCATTGATTGCATATAAATGCTGTTTTTGCTTTTCACTATAAAAACTAATATCCCAAGGGGCTAACTGAGTTACATTAAATTCTTTTTCACAAAATGTTTTTAATTCGTCTAATTCACGTTCACCTTGTGCTTTGGAACGTTTTGCTAAATTATCTAAGAAATCTAATACTTGTTGCGGGTTTTCTGCCATTTTAGTGGAAAGTGATAATTCTGTATAATCATTGAATCCTAATAATTTGGCGAGTTCTAGGCGTAGTGTAAGAATTTCTTGCATAATCGCACTATTATCCCATTTCCCTGCATTAGGACCTTTATCAGAAGCTCTAGTTGCAAACGCCTCATACATTTCTGCTCGTAATGCTTGATTTTCACAATAAGTCATTACAGGTAAATAGCTTGGAAATTCTAAAGTGAAACGATAACCTTGTAGCCCCTTACTTTCTGCTGATTGTTTTGCTGCTTGTAATGCACTTTCAGGCAATCCTTTTAATTGTTCTTTATCTTCAATTATTTTTTCCCAACCCATTGTCGCATCAAGTACATTGTTGCTAAATTGAGAACTTAACTCAGAAAGTCTAGCTGAGATTTCTCCGTAGCGTTTTTGTTGTTGTTCTGGTAGTGAAATACCTGAGAGTTGAAAATCGCGAAGCGCATTTTCAATCGCTTTCTTTTGAGCGACACTATAGTTAGAAAATTCAGCACTATTTTTAAGTTGTAAATAGCCTTCGTATAATCCTTTATGTTGTCCAATCCAAGTACTGTATTCTGATAACAAGGGTAGGCAAGATTGATAAACATCACGTAATTCAGGACTATTTTTTACTGCATTTAAGTGTCCTACTGGTGACCAAGCCTTACCTAATTTATCACTTACCTCAGTTAACGGAACAATAAAATTATCCCAAGTGAGTATTGGCTGTTCTAATACTGTTTCAATCGTTTTACGGCAATCTATAATTAATTGCTCTACCGCTGGCTTGATATGTTCTGGCTTTATTTTTGAAAATTGTGGTAATTCTGTTTGTACTAATAACGGATTAGACATAAAAGTTCCTTAATATAATGTATAGCCTATTATTATAAGCATAAAAATGTATTCTAATAAAATGAGGGGGAATTTTGATATTTCAAGTTGAAAATTCTAAAAAAACAAGGATAATTGATAATTATTTTTATTTTAAGGTGTGTTGATGAAGATTGTTTATATTGTTTTAGGATTTATTTTTCTTGGTTTAGGTATTTTAGGTATTATTTTACCGCTTATGCCTGCAACACCTTTTTTACTTCTTACCTTATTCTTCTTTGCTAAAGGTTCTGATAGAGTACATAACTGGTTTATTCAAACAAATATTTATAAAAAGCATCTAAAGAGTTTTAAAGAACAACGAGGTTTAACTAAAAAAGCAAAATTTTGGATTTTATTGTTTGCAACAATAACACTGACGATGGGATTTATTTTTACCCCAAGTATAATCGGTAAATCCATTATTGTTATTGTGTTAATAATGAAATATATAGCCTTTTTCTTCTGGATTAAAACCATAGAAGAACCGACTAATGAGCAATCTATATCCATTATAGATTAATTTATTTCAAGTTAAATTTCAGATTATTATTTGGGATTTGTGTATAATGGCACTTATCTTTATTATTAATAATGTGTTATGGCATACCCTAAATTTTTTATAAAACAAGTTTCTATTATAAAAATACTATTTTATAGTACGTTTTTTATGCTTTTTTCTTGTGATCAAAAACAACATAATTCTCCAGTTAATCATTCATCAAATCAACAGTATTCTGAAACTAATATACCAAAATTTGCTAATAACCCACCTACATCTCGAAGTCGTGAAGTATTAATACGTGCAGTCTATGGAGACTTAGTAAATCGACCAGAATTACTAGAAAATCAAAATCAAAGTGCATTTTTAAGAGATATTTTTGAAGGATTGGTAGGGTATGATACAAACGGAAATATTGTTCCTGCGGTAGCGGAAAGTTGGCAAACTGAAGACAATAAAAACTGGGTATTTATTCTACGTGAAAATGCAAAATGGTCTAATGGTGAGCCTGTTACTGCAGAGGATTTTGTAAAAAGTTGGCAAAAATTAGCATTATCAAACTCACCTTTAAAAAATTATTTAGCATTTATGAACATAAAGAATGCTAAGCTGGTTATTGAAAATACGACATTAACAGAGCCTTTAGGTATCTCTGCAATAGATAAGAGAATATTGTTAATTGAATTAGATAAAGCAACACCTTATTTACCTGAAATGTTAGTACATTCAAGTTTATTGCCACAGTATTTTGGTGAACAGCAAGGAACTATTGGGAATGGGGCTTACCAAGTATTAAATCAGGAAAATGATTTGGTTCATTTAATTAAAAATTCTTATTATTGGGATAAACAAAATGTCTCATTCAATTTTGTCGATTATAAAAAAATTACAGACGAAAAGAATATTAATAATATTGATTTATGGATAAATCCTAAATATAAAGACCAAACAGATATTCATTTTTTACCAAAACAGTGCCTTTATTTTTATACCTTTAATTTTTCTCATCAACAACTACAACATTTAGCCATTCGTCAGGCATTAAAGGCAATGATTTCAAATAAAAATATTACACCTAATCATATGTTGCCACTTAATTCTATTTTACCTCGTTCTTTGCAACAAGAAAGCCAAGCGGCTTGGTCTTATGTATTAGTAGAGAAATTATTAAAAGAGGCGAACATCACAGAAAAAGTACCACTTCGTTTTAAACTTGTTTATGATAATGGTGAAATACATTCTGATATTGCAAAACGTTTGACGCAAATGTGGTCTCAGTCTGACTTATTAAGAATAGATACGGCTCAAGTGAGTTATGATGAATTATTAAAAAGAAGGGCTACTGGCGATTTTGATCTTATTCGAGCTGGTTGGTGTAGTGATTACAAAGAGCCATCTGCTTTTTTAAACCAGTTTCATTCTCATAGTGCAGATAATCAAGTGGGTTATAATAATCCAAGAGTAGACGAATTATTAGATGAAAGTATCAAGATTATTTCTCCAGAAAAACGTACCGCACTTTATCAACAAATTGTCGATGAGCTACAAAAAGATGTAGTTATTTTACCTATTTTCCAATATACCATACCTTATTACTGGCATTCATCAGTGCTCGGCATTAATGATGAGAATGATACAGGCGTGATATATAGCAAAGACTTGTATCGAAAATTAGAAACTCAGACAAGGCGTTAAATAGTAAATAAGCCCTAAAATAGAGATTTATTTTAGGGCTTATGCTTTATTCTTTTTCCATCGTTGTAGGTTCTACTGTTTCTGGAACTACATCAAGTGTATTATTTTCTTCTGCAGGGAGTTCTTGTTGTAATAGATCTTGAATGAGTTGTTGCTCCGTTTTGCCATTAAACCAACGTTGATTGTTTTTTTGTTTAATATTGAAAATATAATTTTTTTCATCTTCAACAAAATAGGGATTTAATTCTCCAAAAGGTTTAATTGTTTGAAGTATTTCTTGCCATAATAAGCTTTGTGATAAACTTTCATCTTGGTTATCCACTAAAGATTTTTCAATGGTGAACGTATTTTCAAAATTAATTTTATCTAAATATTGTGCTATTAAGCTGTAATTATTAGTTGATAATAGCTTGTCTTCTTTTTCTGGTAATGGTAAATTCAAATTAAATTTATTCGTTATTCTTCCTAATAGCTTACTTTCTGTTGAACCCAGATTAAGCGATAATTCGGCATTATTAATATTCAATGTAAATTTTTTGAAACTATCTTTTATTTTTTTATCTATTTCTATATCATAACCAAGTGCATAAGAATATAGATAACTTAAAACAAGGGATTTATATTGTGTTAATTCTATAGGTAAATTCAATGTTACATCACTGATTGATAGTCGTTCTTGTGGATAAACAAATTTTTCAAGGGCAATTTGTGAAGCCCAATTATATTGGTCATCAGGAGTAAGTGATTCTTTTGAATTAATTGTCAGATGATCGAATTGAATTTCTTCGTTTGAAAATGTTCCAATCTTCATCTGGCTATTTATTTCTTCAGGATAATTTTCTAAAAATTTATTCAATTTTTCTGAGAGTTGTTTAATCTCAGTTCCTGCAGGATTATTTTGCTTATCCTTAAGTAAGAATTGAATAAATTCAACATAATTTTTGAAATTAATTGAATTAGCCTGACTATGATGCTCAAATTTATTAATTGTTGTTTTATTATTTTCCACGACATCTAAATTATCGAAATTAAAAGAAGTTTCTAATTGGAATTTATTATTTTCGTTTTGTGTTGCATTGAGTTTTAAATCAATATTTTTTAGTGAACTATTTTGTTGCGGGAAAATCGTTTCTGTACTTGAGATACCAAAATGAGTGTTTTTACTTTCAAGTAATAGGTTTAATAATAAACTACCAGCTTCTGCATAATTTAGATTTTCTGTATTTAAATAATGTTTGATATCTGAAAAAACTAAACGATTAGGCACTTCAGCTAAGGTTAATTCTGTGGTAATACCATTTGCAATAAAGGTTTTATTATCAGGGTTATCAGGATTTTTAGAGGATACTTCACTCCGACCAATAGTTAGTTTTCCTGATAAATCATAGACCTCTGGAGATAATTTTTTATCCATATCATAGGCAATATTATCTAATGTGATATGGGTATTTTCACCATCAAATAGGTAAATATTAGCTTTATCAACATTGATGTTTAACTCAGAAAGATCGTATTTACTTTGTCCTATTGGTATAAGGGTTAGATCTGTTTTTAAATTTTTAATTTCATTTTGTTCGTCATATTTTAAACCTGTTAATGATGCATTGATATCCATAAATTGCGTTTTGGATGCAAAATTGAGATTCATTTCAAACGATTGGGGATTATTCGTAAAATCTCTAAATTCGGTAATAATATTTGATTGTAAATAGTCTCCAATAACTGAAAATTTACTATTTATTGTATTTTTATCAATTGTAATATTAAGTTTTTTATTTATTTCTTTAACTAGTTTAGTTGGTAATTGAAAATCAGCTGTAATAGCAAAGGGAAAAGCAGTAAGTTTTGTCGTAATAATCTCTGTTTTATCTGCTTTTGCATCAGCTAAAATAAAAGAAAGTTCTCTTTGGAAAAAGTTTTTATTTTTTTGAGTAATGTTTAAAGTTAATTGATCTCTTAAATGATAAGGGAAATGCTGTAATGTCTGATCAATTTTATAGTTAGTATAAAATTGAGCGCCAATACCTAAAGCAATAGCGATCGCTGTTAGTCTTAAGGTTATTTTTGTTTTTTTGTTCATTTTATTAATTCCCTAGAATAAAAGATAATTGCCACTAGAATATAGCAAATTCAGACTATCACTACAAATAAACTTTAATCGTAATTTTAGAAAATATGTTTTTAAATATTTATTATTTATTTTCTACAAAATTATTGAAAAAACCTACCGCACTTATAAATGTTTCCCCATAAAAAATAAGCGGAGTACGTTTTCTTTCCCACACTGGCACATTTGCCCTTTGCCAGCATTTTTTAATATCTTCATTAATACCATTTTTTAATCTCACTTTTCCAGAATACTGAAAACGAATTTGTATTGGTAAATTAGTAAAAGGTAGTTTTACTTGATATTCATTCCATTGTACTAATAAATAATCTTTCTGTAATAATAAGTTAAATTTACCTAAATTATCAGGTAATTCAATAGATTGATTTTTTTGTATATCAATTTTAAGTTTGCTTAGATCCGCAAATTTTTCAGTTAAATAAAGATAATTTTGATAACGTCTAATAAATTTATTACCAAGTTGAAAAATAGGGACTCGGCTATTATCAGATAAAATTACATCTTGAATTATTTGTTGTAGTTGAATAACAGAGGGCATTGCTAAATTAAATTCAGCGAACCATAAACGCAACAATGCTTTTTGTTTAATAAGAGAATAATCTTTAAAATTTTCAATGGAAAAAGTGCGGTCATTTTTATTAAAGTTTTTTTGAAAATCTTCCGCTAATAATTCATTAATAAGAGTTTGTTGTTCAAAACAATGTTGTGCAGAACGTTGTACCGCTTCATCAAAATGCCCCCAGCGTTGACGTAATTCAGGTAAGATTTGATTGCGTAAAAAGTTTCGATCATATTGATTATCTTGATTACTCTCATCTTCAATCCAAACTAATTTTTCTTGCTCGGCATAAGTTTCTAATTGTTGACGAGTAAAGGGGAGTAGGGGCCTAAAAATTGGCATATCAAACAGCATACTCGTGGATTGCATTGCCGAAAGTCCTTGCAAGCCACTACCTCGTTTTAATGCTAAGAAAAATGTTTCTACTTGATCTTGTTGATGATGAGCAGTAACCAAAACTTCCTTTTTGTTTAAGTGATCTTTAATAGTGAAATAACGAGCTTCTCTTGCGCCTGATTCTAAGCCATTTTTAAAATCAATATTCACATTTTCAGTAATAAAGGCAATCTTTAAGTGCTCGCATATTGCTGAGCAATGTTGTTGCCAATAATCTGCATTTTTACTTAGACCGTGATGAATGTGAATTGCCCTAATTTGAAAGTGCGGTTGTTTTTCACGAAGTTTTGCAAAAAGAGATAGTAAAACTGTCGAATCTAGCCCACCACTAAACGCAACAAGAAAAGTATTTTGGTTTGGATAATATTGGTTAATTTGTTTGCAAAAATTTTCAAATAACATGGGATTAATAAGTAATTAATTCAATGGAGAATAGTTTAACGATATTAAAAGAAGATTGCACAGGTTTTGTGAAAATAATTGTAATATATTTCATAATGTTGCATTATGCTTCACATTAATTAAATATGCTAATGTATCAAAGCTCATTAATTTAGTTTTTTGCTATTCTAATATTTAGGAGAATCATAAATGAAATGTGATGATAAATCTTGTTCTACTACTAAGTCTAAGTCTGATACAGGCTTTCATTTCCCTTGTTGTATGTGTCTTTTTGTAATCCTTTTCTTTATGACCATGCCTTTTATGCAATGGATCACCGCAGAAATCACCACGCCGATACGGCAAATGATGATAGGGGATAAAGGCATTCAAATTTATCTCAAACCAGAAGAATGGCGTGAATTACGTGGTATTACTACCATCCCTCCTAAAATAGAAGGTCCTCTTGATAATTTTTATTATCTTGGTTGGGAAGGAGGAGAATATGATGATGTTTCTTTTCCTAAATTTATTGAAGTTGAGGGGATAAAATATGAGGCAAATTATATTGATAAAAAAACACGTGTCATTTTGTATTATGCCACAAAATATAATGAACTTCCTTACTTTTGGACTTTAGGTACATCTTATAGATTATTTTATGATCCTATTATTCATAAAATAATTGCTTCTTCTGAAGATGCTTTTGGAGAATATCCAACCCCTCTCGCAGGGGGGGGGAAACTATAGGTGGTGTTCATTCAAATGGAAGTAATTATATAAAATTTAAAACATATTTAAATCAAAATTATAATTTTTAATTAGGGGAACTTTATGAGTGGTACAAATAACGCATTATTGGCTTCAGCAGCTTATATTAACTTTATTGATTAAAAACTCTTCAAAAAAATACCGCAGTTAGTGCTTTATTTTTAGTTTTTTTATTTAAAATTACTGAGATAAATTAGATTGTTAACATTAATTATTTGACAAATAATCAAATTTTGTTAGTTTGGCTCTTATTTTTTAAATTTATCTCAGGAGAATCATAAATGAAATGTGATGATAAATCTTGCTCAACTACCAATCCCAATTCTGACACGGGATTTCATTTCCCTTGTTGTATGTGTCTTTTTGTAATCCTTTTCTTTATGGCCATGCCCTTCATGCGTTGGATAACCGCAGAAATCACCACCCCAATCCGTCAAATGATGATAGGTGATAAAGGCATTCAAATTTATGTGAAGCCAGAAGAATGGCGTAAATTGCGTGGTATTACTACCATTGCCGATCCAAATTCTACTTTAGAATGGGATGATCTGATAAAAGGAGAGGATATGGATATTATTTTTCCTGAATTTATTGAATTTAATGGCATAAAATATAAAGCAAGCTATATTGATAAAAAAACTCGAATTATTCACTACCGTAACAAAAAATATCGAGAACTTCCTTATTTTTGGACATTGGGAACAGATTATAGACTTTATTATGATCCGATTATTCATAAGACTATTGCTATTTCTGAAGATGCTTCTGGAGCATACCCAAATTATCTTGCTGGAGGAGGAAATTCTGTAGGCGGAATTGCAAAGGAAGATAGTAACTATAATAAATTAAGAGAATATTTACGTCAAAATTATACTTTTAACTAGGAGAGTCTTATGAGTGGAACAAATAACGCTTTATTAGCTTCTGTAGCTTATATTAATTTTTTTGATGAAAGTGGTAATCCTATTAATGGTGAAAAAATAAAAGAAACTTTAAAAGATCCTAAGGATGGTCGAAGTCTTACCCAAGCCCAAGCCGATCAATTTGTAGATAACTATGAAGTGCTTCACCAGCAGTTGGAAACAAGTAGTGGTTTTTCTGCTATGGTGGTGAAAGAGAAAAAATCCAATAAATACCATTTTGTGGTAAGAGGAACTGCAGATCTAAGAGATTTTCTAGCCGATGGACAACTTGTACTTACTGGGCTTGCGAAAGATCAACTAATTGATGCCCTTAATTATTATAAACTTGTTACAACCCCAGAGGGGGAGGTTTATGATGAAATAGACCTAATCAATTTTCCACCTAATGCAAGAGCTCCTGGTGCCAAACCTAAAGTAGACGAAATTACCACTTCTAAAAAACAAGGACTAGGGATCGTAAAAGGCCCTCTGGATGCCGTTGGTCATAGTCTTGGGCATTCAATTAACATCGCTCTAAATTCTATTGTTGGTGGAATTGATGAAGTTATCGGCTTGAATGGTGCGGGTGCTGATTTAGAAAAAAACAGTGGATTACTCAATCAACTAGCATCTCTATCAAGTGGCGGTCAAGTACAATATGATAAAAGTAATATTACTAATTATGTAGGAGAAAAGGCTCGTCTTATTGCCAGTGATAAAGTTTATAAGCAGTATGGAAAAGTAGTGATATTAAAGACGGGTTTTGAGTATACTCTCCCAGAAGAACAACCTCATTATGGTAATGATGATACTTATGTTACTTCTTTAAGTAATATTTCTGTTTTACTTTCTCAAGCCATTGATGATCATGGTGTAAATACTTTAATTCCTGCCATGGATGAAGATAAGATCTCTGAATCAACAAAAGTAATACTAGAGTACACTAAAGGTAAAGAAAGTGAAGAAGATAAGGAAGACGTAAAAATCTATTTTCCAGGAGAGCATATTAGGCTTGAGGGGGATATTTTTTATGATAGAATTCGCTATGAACAGTATGGTCATCAAATGACTGCTGAAGAAATTAAAGAAATTAAAAAAATTAAAGAAAATATTCAAAAAGGTTTATTAAGTGGATCGATTTTAGAAAGTTATGATCCTGATAGCAAAACTGCAGTATTTTCTTCTGTTCAACTTTTTGATATGTCACACGATGGCTATACAAATTATAAATATACTCTGACAGGACTTAACTTACCTCCTAAAATAAAAGTATCACAAGAAGGTTATTTAGAATTTAGTGCTGATTTACTTACAATAACACCTATTGATAAAAATGGTGAAGTTGTTGGGGATAGTATTACTATTGAAGATTTTAAAAATGGCCAACTTGGTATAATCTTATCTGACATCATGGAGATAGAAAGATCAATGTATGCTAGTTTTTATACGGGAGATAATATTTCTTTAAGAAAAGTTGATTATAGTAAGAATAATAATAGCTACGTAGGCAATAGTGATTGGGGAAATTCTCAACATGGGGATACTAGAAATCATGGTGCTGATTTAGATTCTCCTTCTGATAATGATTTCAATGCCTCAGACAGTTCAAATGGCTCTTCGAATGATTCTAGTGGCTCGAATAATTCTGATGACTCGAATGATTCTGATGGTTCAAATGGGAATAATAATACACCACCGCCACCCAATAGGCGTGGACGCAATCACCAAGTCTACGATCCACTAGTACTGGATTTAGATGGAGATGGTATTGATAGTATTGGCTATGACGGACGTAATGGAGCATTGTTTGATCATGATTCTGATGGTATTCGTACAGCGACAGGTTGGATAAAGAGTGACGACGCTTTTCTTGTACTAGATAGAAATAGTGATGGGAAAATTAATAATGCTTCCGAATTATTTAGCGATACAATAACTTTATCTGACTCGACTCGTTCTGAACATGGTTTTGCGGCATTAAAAGATTTAGATGCTAATAATGATAATCTCGTCGATAAACAAGACCCTCTCTTTTCACAATTACAATTATGGCGTGATTTAAATCAGAATGGAATAAGTGAAGGAAATGAACTATTTAGTCTTTCTGATTTTTCTGTTAAATCCTTGTATACTGACTATGAAAATCGTCATGATGTTGTAGATGGTGGTAATGTTTTAAGCCAACTTGGTAAGTATGAAAAAGAAGATGGCTCATTTGGTGTTATGGCAGATTTAAACTTTACTTTTAATCCTTTTTATAGCCGTTTCACTGAGGATTTAACTCTCTCACAGGAACAGCAAAAAGTTATTAATTTAAAGGGCGTTGGTCGAGTTAGAGATTTAAGAGAGTCGGCGAGTTTGTCTCCAGAACTAAATAACCTATTACAACAGTATTCAAATGCAGAAACACGAGACGTACAACTTGCTTTGTTACCGACTATTTTAGAAAAATGGGCAAAAACAGATAAAAAATACAAAGATTATGGGTTAAAGTTAGAGAAAACAGTTGAAACTGATGATCCTAAGGCTACGGTAGTGAGAGCTACGCCGAGTGAATTAAAGGCACTTCGAAATGTACAACATGATCCTAAAGTGATGCAACGCTTTGAAGAAAATAAAGCAAAAATTTCTGCAATTAATTCACTGTATGGTATGAATATTAATCAACTTTATTATACAACGGATAAAGATATCGGCTATATTACTGATAAAGTTAATCGAATTCATGATAGAACAGTACAGTTTGCTTATGAATCTTTATTATTCCAAACTCGTTTAAAGAAGTATGTGAGTTCTATTAGATTTAATTATAAGAACGGTACTGTTGCATTAGATTTTTCTGAGACAGAAAAATTATTTAATCAAAAATTTTTAGAATCACCAAAAGAGGCTTTAACGGATTTAAGTGAGTACCTTGCTTATCAAAATATGTCAAGTGAATGGCAAAATGGTTTAGCATTATTAAACCGATATCTTGAATTTGCTAGGAAAGCAGGTTTTGAAGAAAGTTGGAAAGAAAGCTCTCAAAATACTATACATAGATTACAGCAAAAGGGCATATTATTTACAGATCATATTAATCTTGATTCAACTCAAAACAATGACATATTAATAGGGAATTCTGAGAACAATATACTAACCGCAAAAAAAGGTGACGATACGTTAATTGGTGGATCAGGGGACGATACGCTTAAGGGTGGTTATGGTGCAGATACTTATGTCTTTAGTAAAGGGCATGGACAAGATATTATCTATGAATATTCAGATTATAATCATCGAGCTCATGATATTGATGTCATACGCTTTACTGATGTTGCATCGGATGAGGTGAAATACCGTCGAGTAGAGAATGACCTTTTACTATTTGGTTATAATGGGGAAGATTCAATTACCATTAAATATTTCTATAACCATGAAGATTATCAAATCAATAGTTTTGAATTTACTGATAAAACCATTAGCCTGAAAGAACTAGGTCAGCAAGGTATGAGAGTTTTCGGTACAGCAGAAGGTGATACGATAGTAGATTGGGATGCTAACTCAATTATTGAAGGTGGTTTAGGTCATGATATTATAGATGCTAAAAGTGGTGACGACACGCTAATTGGTGGTGTGGGTAATGATATCCTTAAAGGGAATTATGGCGCAGATACTTATATCTTTAGTAAAGGACATGGACAAGATACTATTTATGAATATTCGGACTATAATCATCGAGCACATGATATTGATACGATACGCTTTACGGATGTTGCTTCTGATGAAGTGAAGTATCGTCGCATAGGAGATGATTTATTGTTATTTGGTTATAATGATGAGGACTCTATTACAATAAAATCTTTCTTTGATCATGAAGATTATCAAATCAATCATTTTGAGTTTAGTGATCGCCAAATTAATTTAGGCACATTGATAGAAGAGGGGATTCATCTTTATGGAACAGATGGTAATGATACGATAGTCGATCATTCTACTTGGGATTCTATTTTAGAAGGTGGAGCAGGAGATGATGTATTAAAAGGTAGCTATGGAGCGGATACCTATATCTTTAGTAAGGGACATGGACAAGATACTATTTATGAATATTCAGATTATAATCATCGAGCCCATGATATTGATACTATTCGTTTCACAGATGTTACCTCCAATGAAGTTAAATATCGTCGAATAGGAGATGATTTATTGTTATTCGGTTATAACGGTGATGATTCTATTATGATCAAATATTTCTATAATCATGAGGATTATCAAATTAATCGTTTTGAATTTTCGGATAAAATCATTAGTCTTAAAGAATTGGGTCAGCAAGGAATGCCTCTTTATGGTACAGAAAATGATGATGCGATTGTAGATTGGAATGCAAACTCAATTATTGAAGGTGGTTTAGGTAACGATATTATAGATGCTAAGAATGGTGATGATACGCTAATCGGCGGTGTGGGTAATGATATCCTTAAAGGGAATTATGGCGCAGATACTTATATCTTTAGTAAAGGACATGGACAAGATACTATTTATGAATATTCGGACTATAATCATCGAGCGCATGATATTGATACGATACGCTTTACGGATGTTGCTTCTGATGAAGTGAAGTATCGTCGCATAGGGGATGATTTATTGTTATTTGGTTATAATGATGAGGACTCTATTACAATAAAATCTTTCTTTGATCATGAAGATTATCAAATCAATCATTTTGAGTTTAGTGATCGCCAAATTAATTTAGGCACATTGATAGAAGAGGGGATTCATCTTTATGGAACAGATGGTAATGATACGATAGTCGATCATTCTACTTGGGATTCTATTTTAGAAGGTGGAGCAGGAGATGATGTATTAAAAGGTAGCTATGGAGCGGATACCTATATCTTTAGTAAGGGGCATGGACAAGATACTATTTATGAATATTCAGATTATAATCATCGAGCCCATGATATTGATACTATTCGTTTCACAGATGTTACCTCCAATGAAGTTAAATATCGTCGAATAGGAGATGATTTATTGTTATTTGGTTATAACGGTGATGATTCTATTATGATCAAATATTTCTATAATCATGAGGATTATCAAATTGATCGTTTTGAATTTTCGGATAAAATCATTAGTCTTAAAGAATTGGGTCAGCAAGGAATGTCTCTTTATGGTACAGAAAATGATGATACGATTATAGATTGGAATGCAAACTCAATTATTGAAGGTGGTTTAGGTAACGATATTATAGATGCTAAGAATGGTGATGATATGCTAATCGGCGGTGTGGGTAATGATATCCTTAAAGGGAATTATGGCGCAGATACTTATATCTTTAGTAAAGGACATGGACAAGATACTATTTATGAATATTCGGACTATAATCATCGAGCGCATGATATTGATACGATACGCTTTACGGATGTTGCTTCTGATGAAGTGAAATATCGTAGGGTAGACGATGATTTATTACTATTTGATTATAACGGCGATGATTCCATCACTATTAAAGATTTTTATGACCACGAAGATTATCAGATTAACCGTTTTGAATTTACTGATCGCCAAGTTGATTTATCTACTCTTATTAAAGAGGGCATTCATCTTTATGGCACAGAAGGTGATGATATAGTAGAAGATTATCAAGATTGGGATTCAATTTTAGAAGGTGGTAAAGGAAATGATATTCTAAAAGGTAGTTATGGTGCAGATACTTATGTCTTTAGTAAAAGACATGGTCAAGATATTGTTTATGAATATTCGGATTATAATCATCGAGTACATGATATTGATACGATACGCTTTACGGATTTAAATGATCCTAAAAATCTTTGGTTTTCTAAAAAGGATAGCCATTTATTAATTACCAACTTAGAAACATCAGATACAATAACCGTCAATAACTGGTATTTACATAAAGATTATCAAATTGAACGTGTAGAACTTAATGATAACAAAGTGTTAACCTCTGCGGAGGTTGAGAAGTTGGTATCAGCAATGGCTACGTTTGAAGCTTCTCATAGTAGTGATATACTTTCTGTACCACGTAGCGAAGTTGAGCAATATATCAATTCTCTTGCCGTAACCAGTTATTATGGTTAGATAATTTTGTTAGAAAGCACTTTAGTATTTAATAGATTTTACTTATTAGAGTGCTTTTTTATTTTTAAAAGAGCGGTTAAATTTTTTTATAGTTTTAACTCGGTTATAACATCATGATTTTGGCTACTATTTTATTTTTATTCATAATGAAAATAATTACACTTAATTGGATTCGACCATGTCTATACAAAAGCCTTCAGATTTAGCGTTATCTGCACTTGTTTTATTAGCAAATTTTCATCGTATCTCTGTTAACCCTCATCAAATTCAACATGAATTTGATGTTAATGGAACAGGGCTGAGTAAGCAAGGATGGTTGCTGGCTGCAAAAAAATTAGGTTTAAAAGCTAAAAATATAAAAAAAGAACAAAAACGTTTATCTTTTTTATCTTTACCTGTAATGGTTTGGCGAGATGATGGCAAACATTTTATTCTAGCTCGTATTGATGAAGAGCATGGACGTTACCTTATACACGATTTAGATACTCAAAATCCTAGTGTATTAACAGAAGAAGAATTTACTGAACGCTATCAAGGAGAAGTGATCGTTGTTGCCTCTAGGGCTTCTGTTCTTGGTAGTTTAGCAAAATTTGATTTTTCTTGGTTTATCCCTGCTATCGTTAAATATCGAAAAATTATCTTTGAAGTCTTAATAGTTTCTATTATGTTGCAAATTTTTGCACTGATTACACCTCTATTTTTTCAAGTAGTTATGGATAAAGTATTGGTGCATCGTGGATTTAGTACCTTAAATGTGATTGCAATAGCGTTGGCGATAGTTGTTATTTTTGAGATTGTTCTTGGGGGGATTAGAACTTATGTATTCTCTCATACAACGAGTCGAATTGATGTTGAGTTAGGGGCTAGATTATTTCGCCATTTATTAACTTTACCAATATCTTATTTTGAAAACCGTAGAGTGGGTGATACTGTTGCCAGAATAAGAGAATTAGAACAAATCCGAAATTTTTTAACAGGTCAAACTCTAACATCCGTTTTAGATTTAATGTTTTCATTTATTTTTATTGCAGTAATGTGGTATTACAGTTTTTGGTTAACGGTTGTAGTATTAATTTCACTACCTTGTTATGCGATTTGGTCTGCTATTATTAGTCCCATATTACGCCATCATTTAAATGATAAATTTGCTCGTAATGCAGATAATCAGTCTTTTTTAGTAGAGTCTGTTAGTGCGATGAATACTATAAAATCAATGGCGGTTAGTCCACAGATGACTGCACATTGGGATAAACAACTGGCAAGTTATGTCAATGCTAGTTTTAAAGTAACCAAGCTTGCAACAATTGGTCAGCAGGGTGTGCAATTAATACAAAAATTAGTTATGGTAATTAATTTGTGGTTAGGTGCTCATTTGGTGATTAGTGGTGATTTAACGATAGGACAGTTAATTGCTTTTAATATGTTAGCAGGTCAAGTAGCCGCACCTGTCATTCGTTTAGCTCAACTTTGGCAGGATTTTCAACAAGTAGGAATATCTGTAAGTCGTCTTGGTGATATTTTAAACACTCCAACTGAAAATCCGACTAATCAACTAACACCTCCAGAAATTAAAGGGGATATTAAATTCCAAGAGGTTTCTTTTCGATATCGTCCAAATGGCAATGAAATACTTAGCCATTTATCTCTTCATATCAATCCAGGTGAAGTAATTGGTATTGTAGGCAGATCGGGGTCAGGTAAAAGCACGTTAACAAAACTGATTCAACGTTTGTATGTTCCTTCTGATGGAAAAGTATTAATTGATGGGCATGATATCGCCTTAATAGACCCATCATGGTTACGTCGTCAAATTGGAGTGGTATTACAAGACAATATTCTCCTTAATCGCTCTATTAGGGATAATATTGCATTAAGTGAACCAGCCATGCCAATGGAGCGAGTAATACAAGCAGCAAAACTAGCTGGTGCAGATGGATTTATTGCCGAATTATCTGAAGGCTATAATACTATTGTCGGTGAGCATGGTGCTAGTTTATCTGGGGGACAACGTCAACGTATTGCTATTGCAAGAGCACTCGTCACTAACCCTAAAATCCTTATTTTTGATGAAGCAACGAGTGCACTGGACTATGAGTCAGAGCATATTATTATGCAAAATATGAAACATATTTGCCAAGGAAGAACGGTTATTATTATTGCCCATAGACTTTCAACTGTTCAACGTAGTGATCGAATTTTAGTATTGGATAAAGGACATTTAATTGAACAAGGAAATCATCAGCAATTATTAGAGAAAAATGGTTTGTATCATTATTTACATAAGCTACAAGTCAATTAGGGAGAATAACTTATGAATTTATGGTGGCAGGGATTATGTGATTTAGCCAAGCGTTATTTAGGTATTTTTAAAGAAACATGGAAAATACGTAAACAGCTCGATACCCCAGAGCGTAAATCGGATGAGAATGCCTTTCTTCCCGCTCACTTAGAATTAATTGATACTCCAGTTTCTGTGTTACCAAGATGGGTAGGTCGATTAATAATTTTATTTTTATTATTAGCAATTTTATGGGCTTGGTTTGGAAAAGTGGATATTGTGGTTGTTGCTCCTGGAGAAATTACCCCAAGTGGACGCAGTAAAATTATTCAACCAATTGAAACAGCGGTAGTTAAAAAAGTGTATGTAAGTAATGGTGAGGAAGTTAAAAAAGGTCAATTATTAATGGAATTAGTTGCACTAGGTGCAGAATCTGATTATTCAAAATCAGAGGAAGTATTAAAAGCAGCAAAACTTTCTCAACTTAGACAACGAGCATTATTGAATGCAATAGATATAGAAACCTCACCTATATTAGAAGAAGATGAGCAAAGCAAACTACTATTTTCTAATGATTACTTATTCTTCAAACAAGAACAATTACTAGCTCAAAGCCAATATACAACGTGGAAGGCTCAAAAACAAAAATTGAAAGCAACAATTGAACAAAGAAAGGCAGAAATTAAAACGACAGAAATTGAAGTAGCAAAATTACAAAAAATGGAGAAATATAATAAGGAATTAAGAGATGGGATGAAAAAGCTTTATAAACAGGGACATAGTTCAAAACAAGAATATTATGTACAGGAATCTCAGTTTATTGAGTTAGTTAATAATTTGAAGATACAGCAAAGTAAATTAAATGAGCTTAATGCCAGTTTGACTCAAGCTAATGAAGATTATAACTATTATGTTGAATCTTTTCGGAGAGATATATTAGAACAGTTACGTAATGCAAATGATAGTGTAACTCAGTTTTCTTTCGAAGTAGCAAAATCAAAAGAACGTCAAGAGTTTACAGAAATTCGTTCACCAGTGGAAGGAACAGTACAACAGCTACAAACTTATACCATTGGAGGGGTAGTTACTACTGCTCAATCTTTAATGGTAATCGTACCGAAACAAGATTATCTAGAAATAGAAGCAATGATTACAAATAAAGATATTGGTTTTGTAAAAACAGGACAAGAAGTGGTGATTAAAATAGAGGCTTTTCCTTATACTCGCTATGGGTATCTCACGGGTAAAGTAAAAAACATTAGTTTTGATGCTATTGACAATGAGAAATTGGGAGCTGTTTTTGCAACAACAATACGAATTAATCAAAGCACAATGAATATTGAGGGAAAATCAGTAGAGTTAATGGCAGGCATGGCAGTTTCCGCAGAGATAAAGACAGGTAAACGCAGTGTTATTGATTATCTATTTAGCCCATTAAAAGCCACTATTGATGAAAGTTTAAGGGAACGATAAAAGTGTAGTTGAACGTGTTATTTTAAAGAATAGGTGTATTGTATCATATTAAAAGAAAGAAAATAAGCAGATATAAAAATATCCACTTATTTTTTATATCAATTAACTAATCTTCACTGCTTTATAATGGCTTTGAGGATTAATAATTAAATCTCTTGCGGCAATAGTTTGGAGTTCATAAACTCCAGCATTGTGGGTGGTTTCCATTACATCATTAACTGCATTTGCCGTATGTTCAAAAGCGTCAAGATCGGATTTTCCATTGAGTAAATTAGCAAGGAATAATCCTGCGGTTAAATCGCCAACACCAACAGGTTCTTTGGTAAAGTTATGTAATGGTCGACTAATGTGCCAAATACCTTCAGATGTAGCTAATAACATTTCAAATTGGCTTGAATCTTTACCTACTTTGCTAAGATGTTTAACTAAGACTTTTTTAGGTCCTTTACTCAGAATAATTTTTACGGCTTCAATAGCTTCTTCAAAATTATTAACCGACAAACCACTCAACTCTCTGAGTTCTACTAGATTTGGTGTAATAATATCAGCCTGAGGCATAGCGATATTAATTAGACCTTCTTTTACTCCATCAGCAACGATGCAACCTTTATCTGGATGTCCCATTACAGGATCGCATAAATAGATCGCATTTGGATTACGTTTTTTAACATAATGAAAGGCATTGACAATTTCTTCTACTTGTTCAGCCGATCCGATATAACCAGAAAGTACGGCATTACATTCAGATAGTGCATTAATTTCATCAATACCACGCACTATTTCGCCAATTTGTTCTTTAGGAATGACCATTCCTGTCCATTTGCCATATTGGGTATGATTAGAGAATTGCACGGTATTTAATGCCCATACATCGACACCTAATAATTGCATTGGAAACGTTGCTGATTTATTTCCTGCATAGCCATAAACCACGTGAGATTGAATAGAAAGAATATTTTTCATTATGTTTTCCTGTATTTTATGATAAAAGTGCGGTTAAATTTATAATGTTTTTTAGCAATAACCATAACTCATTAAGCGTTCATAACGTCTTGATAGTAGTCCGTCTATATTTAAAATTTGTAGATCGGTCAGATCTTCTAACAAACGTTTTTTGAGATTTTCTGCCATTTCTTCATAGTTTCGATGTGCACCGCCGAGAGGTTCTGGCACGATATTATCAATTAGCTTTAATTCTTTTAATCGTTGAGCCGTAAGTCCCATTACTTCTGCTGCGGTAGAGGCTTTATCTGCACTTTTCCACAATATAGAGGCACAACCTTCAGGGGAAATAACAGAGTAGGTGCTATATTGTAACATATTTACTTTATCGCCAACGCCGATAGCCAAAGCACCACCTGAACCACCTTCTCCAATAACTGTACAGATAACAGGAACTTTTAAAGTTGACATTTCTCTAAGATTACGTGCAATAGCTTCAGCTTGTCCTCGCTCTTCCGCCCCCACACCAGGGTATGCGCCTGGTGTATCAATAAATGTCAAAATAGGTAAATGAAAACGCTCAGCCATTTGCATTAAGCGTAATGCTTTACGGTATCCCTCAGGCGCAGGCATACCAAAATTACGTAATACTTTTTGTTTTACGCTTCGACCTTTTTGATGACCGATAATCATAACTGGCTGACCATTCAATCGAGCAAGTCCACCAACAATAGCTTTGTCATCTGCAAAAGCACGATCGCCTGCAAGTTCTTGGAAATCAGTAAAAATATTTTTTATATAATCTAAAGTATAAGGTCTATTCGGATGGCGAGCCATTTGTGATACTTGCCAAGCATCGAGATTTGCAAAAGTTTTTTGCGTCAATTCAATACTTTTTTTACGTAGGCGTTCTATTTCATCATCAAGATTGATTTTTTCATCTTGATCCGTTACGGAGCGTAACGCTTCTATTTTTGCTTCTAGTTCTGCAATAGGCAGTTCAAAATCTAAATATTCTTGGTTCATTCATCTCTTCCTAATAATGAATAAATAAAATTCGGTAGCACTTTAACAACATTTTTGTACTGGTGCAAATTAGATACTCATTTTATGCTTTTTTCTATTAAAAGACAGTTTTTTCTCTTGTAATAAGTAGTGGTAAAACCAATTATTTAAAAGAGATTTAAATTAATTATTTTTTAGGGACTTCTTCTTGACAATAAGGACAATCCATTAAATGTTTATGTCCATTATGAATAATAAAATGCCCCATTTTTTTTGCTTTGGTATCTAAATATTCCGTATTGTAACGATTTTCTCCTACATTTAACGGTATGCGTTCAACAACATTGATACCAGCTTGTTTCATTGTTTCAATTTTTTGTGGATTATTGGTTAATAAACGAACTTTTTTTACACCAAGTAAGTTAAAAATATCGGCACAAACGTTAAAATTACGTTCATCAGCAGCAAAACCTAATGCAAGATTCGCCTCAATAGTATCCATACCTTGATCTTGTAATGAATAAGCTCGAATTTTATTAATAATACCTATTCCACGTCCTTCTTCTCTATGATAAATGAGTACACCTTTACCTACTTCACTAATTTGTTTTAATGCCGCAGCTAATTGAAAACCACAATCGCATTTTAAACTATGTAAGGCATCACCAGTTAAACATTCTGAATGAATACGAGCAAGTATTGGCTCTTCTGATTGTGCTACATCACCCATTACTAATGCAATATGTTCTTTTTTGGTATCAGGAAACTCGAATCCTACAATGCGAAATAGTCCAAATTCAGTTGGTAAATTTGCTTCTGTCACAAGCTGAATTGTTGACATAATAAATCCTTATTCTTTTTATATAGAAATGCTAGAATACACACTTTATGATTCTTAAAGGTTGATAAAATGTTAATACGATTGTCATTATATACTTTATTACTTTGTTTGGTACCACTTTTTACGTTAACAATCGGTTGGCATTGGCAAGAAAATATGTCATTAACTCGTTTTGATTATTTGCTTTATCTTATTACTGAGACAGGAAGTGTTCCTTATGCCATTATAACCTGTGGTTTTTTTGCTCTCATTTACTTTGTCAGTATTTCTAATAAAAAACAAGCGATTTTAGTGATTATCACTATGGCATTCTCAGTGGTTTTGACACAAGGAATTAAATCTGGGTTAAAAACAGTTTTTGCTGAGCCTAGACCATTTATTTCCGCTATCAGTGAACATTCGAATATGATGACGGAATATTTTTATGATCAATCTAAAGAGAAAAGAGCTAATATAGTTCAGCATTATTATCATTCAGTTAATTTTGATAATGTGCCAAGCTGGTTAGTTGAACATAGAGCAAAAGAAACAGGCTATTCTTTTCCTTCTGGACATACCATATTTGCAGTTACTTGGTTGTTACTTGCAACTGGATTTTCAAAAATTTTAGGACGTGAAAATCCTAAATTAAAATGGATTACTGCATTTATTAGTATCTGGGCTATTTTAATGTTAGTTAGTCGTTTACGATTAGGTATGCACTATCCCATTGATCTTTTAACATCAACGATAATTGCTTGGCTTGTGCATATAGGATTATTCTATTGCATTATTCATTTTACTTCTATTAGAAATAAGTATCTTAATAAGATTTAATATCTTAATTGCAAGGATGGTAAAATATCTATTGAGGACAATATTAGGTCAATATTGTCCTTATTTTCATTTAGCTAACATTACTAAGTATTTTTGATAAAGTTCGTTATATTTTATTACATTTTGCTTATTGGGTTTTCTAATTGATTGCCTTTCAATATGTATAAATATATCACATAGGGCTTCAAGGCTATCTTCTTGATTGACCCACATTGCTTGAATAGCTGCTCCTAATGCTGCAGCCTCATCTTCTTTTAAACAAACTACTTCAGTATTCATTATATCCGCAATCATTTGTCGCCATATTTTACTTTTCGCTCCACCTCCTATTAAGCGAATTTGTTCTGTGGATAAACCAGCTTGATGAAATAATTCTAATCCATAACGTAAAGTAAAACTTGTTGCTTCCATCATTGCTCGGCAAAGATTTGCTTGAGTAAAGTTGGTTGTATCTAATCCAAAAATAGTAGCTTTAGCTTGAGGACGTGGAGGGACACGCTCCCCATTAAAAAAAGGTAATATAGTTATTCCCTCTGCACCAATAGGACTATTTTGAACTAATTCATTAAATTGATTAACATCAATATGTAATAAGCTCATAAGATTCTTATTTGCAGAAGTCATATTCATTGTACAAATTAAAGGTAACCATCCTCCCGTACTAGAACAAAAATTTGCTATTTCTATTGGCAAATGTGTAAGCGGTTTGTCAGTATAGGTGTAAAGTGTGCCAGAAGTACCTAAACTCATCGTGACAATACCTTGTTTTATGTTCCCTGTACCTATAGCTCCCATCATATTATCCCCACCACCTGTAGATACAATTACAGATTCTGATAATCCTAATAATTTTGCAATGGATGGTTTGATTGTTCCAATTTTCTGTTCCGAAGAAACTAATTGCGGTAAAACTTTTTGTGGGTCTAATTCAGGTGCAAGTAAATGAAATACTTCAATATGCCATTTGCGATTAATGACATCAAAATAACCTGTACCTGATGCATCACCATATTCCGTATTAAAGCAGCCAGTGAGCCAATAGTTAAGATAATCATGTGGTAACATAATTTTAGCAATACGTCGATATTTTTCAGGATAATGCTTTTTAAACCAACGTATTTTTGAGGCTGTATAACCTGTTTGGGGTAAAATGCCTAATAGAGAAAATGCTTTCTCTTCTCCTCCAATTAATTTAATAAAATCAATATTTTCTAAACTAGTTTCGGTATCACACCATAGTTTAGCATTGTATAATAGTAGATCATTATCATCTAGCATAACTAATCCATGTTGTTGACCAGAAATACCGATACCTTGGATTAAGAGCGGATCAATTTCAGATAGTTTTATTGCTTGATGAAATGCTTCAATAAGTGCATTTGTCCACCATAGTGGCTGTTGCTCACGTTTACCTTGACTATTTTCAATAATATTATGTGGAGCATAGCCAACACCTAGTACCTTTTTTTGTTGATAATTTACAACAACAACTTTTGTGCCTTGTGTACCACAATCAATACCAATGTACATATTTCATCCTATTACTATTCTGGTTTATTTTTTAATGGCCATAACCAAGCAGCGCCTCTTACTCCACTTGAATCACCATGTAACGCTTTACGGATAGGTGTTTGAAATTCCTTACCAAAAATATATTCAGGCATTAGTTTAGGAACATTAGTATAAAGGCGATCGATATTACAAACTCCGCCAGCGAAAATGATAACATCTGGATCTAATATATTTACATAGGCAGATAATGCTTTTGCCAAACGGCGTTCATAGGCTTGTAATGACTTTTCTGCAAGTTCATCACCTTGTTCCGCAAGTATAACAATTTCATTACCTTTGAGACGTTGACCTGAACGACGTTCATAGTCATCACATAAACCTGTGCCAGAGATAAATTGCTCAATACAACCATGATGTCCGCAATAACATTCGTTTTCGTGTGCTATTTTTTGTTCTTCTTCATCCATCCAAGGTAATGGATTATGCCCCCATTCACCGCCAATACCATTACTACCATTATGTGGTTTACCATTAATGACGATCCCAGAACCGCAACCAGTCCCTAAAATTAAGGCTAAAACAATGCGATTTCCAGCTCCTGCACCATCAGTTGCTTCTGATACTGTCATACAATTTGCATCATTTGCAATACGAATTTCTCTATTTAATAATTGACGAAGATCTTTATCAAGTAATTCTCCATTTAGCCATACTGAATTTGCATTTTTTACTCTATTGTTAAAAGGTGATATTGTACCTGGAATACCAATACCAACGCTTCCAGTTTGTTTTGTAGCCTGCTCAGCAGCATCAACTAAACCTTTAATAGCTAATAATGTTGACTCATAAGAGCCCCTAGGTGTTGGTACTCTTTTTCTGAATAGTTCTTCACCATGATCAGATAGAGCTATTACTTCTATTTTTGTACCACCTAAATCAATACCAATTCTCATAACTGCTACCTCATTTATTTTTAACTTTGTTTCTTGAATAATAGTATTTTACCAATAAATTATATATACTCTGGAAGTGTTTATTTAATGAATGAGTCCAGTAATGCTACATAATTCCACTATTCTTATTATTGACGATGATGTTCAAATTTGTGAACTTCTTAGTGATATTTTTGAAGATCATGGTTATTCTGTCACTACTGCTCAAACAGGTAAACAAGCATTGAATTTATTGGAATCTACTCCTAATTTCTCGTTGATTTTTTTAGATTTAATTTTACCTGATATCAATGGTTTAGAGTTATTACAACGTTTGAAATTAATAACTACAACCCCTGTAATAATGCTAAGTGGTTTAGGTTCTGAATCAGATATTGTTGTAGGATTGGAAATGGGGGCGGATGATTATATTCCAAAGCCATTTTATCCTCGTGTTGTAGTGGCTAGAGCAAAAGTTATTTTACGTCGTAGTCAACCACAGTCTCTTATGATTAATGCCCCCTACAAAGGATTTATATTTAATCATTGGATTCTCGATACTGAAAATCATAAACTATATTCTCCACAAAAACAGGAAATGATGCTAACACAAGGTGAATATACACTACTACACGCACTTGTTTCTAATCCTCAAAAAGTACTTTCTCGTCAAAAATTATTAGAGCTTACACATAGTGAAAGTTTTGAAATTTTTGACCGCACTATTGATGTTTTAATTATGCGATTACGTAAAAAACTTGAGCCAAATCCAAAGACACCAACTTATATTCAGACTGTGCGTGGTGTTGGATATCTATTTTCGGTAATCGTTGAGCAATGTTAGATATAAATATATTCCTCTCTCTTTGTTAAAAGAGAGAGGGGTATATGTTGTAAATTATTTTACAGTCCAACCTTTATAATCTTTGATATTATCACGTGTAACTAAATGCACAGGAATTAATACTGGATTTTTAGGAGCTGGATTGCCTTGTAAAATATCATAACCAATTTTTACTGCTTCAGCAGCCATCACTTGTGGATCTTGTGCAGGCGTTCCTCGGAATAAACTATCTGATAATTTTAATGCCTCTTCTCCATCAGGAGAACCATCTACGCCCATAATGAAAAATTCATTACGTTGTGCTTGTTTTGCAGCTAAATCAGCTCCGATAGCTGTTGGATCATTGATTGCAAATACAGCATCAATTTTAGGATGAGCAATTAATAATGAGGTCATCACTTCTAAACCACCTTCACGACTACCTTTTGCATTTTGATTGTGAGATAGCACTTTAATTTCATTATGTTTTGAAAATATATCTTGGCAACCTTGAACACGGTCTTGCACTGCTGATACTGGTGGGCCATTGATTATTACTACATTTCCTTTTCCATTCAGTTTCTCTACAATGACTTGACAGGCAATCTCACCAGCCTGATAGTTATTTGATGTTACGGTAGCGTCGGCTCCGTCAGCTGCTACATCTACTGCTATAACAACAATTCCCTCATCACGAGCACGTTGAACCGCAGGTCCAATACCTTTTGAATCTGCGGCATTTAGTATTATCATGTCCATTTTAGCTGCAATAAAGTTATCAATTTGAGCAACTTGTTGCCCTAAATCATAGCCACTTGAAACAGATACCACATTTACGTTGTCGCCAGCAAGTTCTTTGGCTTTTAATTCAGCACCTTTTGCAATTTGTACGAAGAATGGGTTTGCTAGGTCTCCAACTGTTACGCCTATTGATTTTAACTCTTTTGCTTGTGCGAATGGTGCGAGTGCTAGCATTAAAGATACTGCTAATGTTTTTAATTTCATGATAATTCTCTCCTCATAAGTAGATATTATTTAAGCTGAACGAGTACGGTATTTATCGATCAATACAGCGACGATAATAACCCCTCCTTTGATAACGAGTTGCCAAAAATAAGACACCCCCATTAACGTCATGCCGTTATTTAAGGTAGCAATAATCAGTGCGCCAATCAGAGTACCTGTAATAGTACCAATGCCGCCAACAAAACTTGTTCCACCTAAAATAACGGCTGCAATTGCATCTAATTCATAGCCAACACCAAGATTACCATTAGCACTGTATAAACGAGATGCACTCATTACACCACCAAGTCCTGATAATAAACCACTGGTCGCATAAACGAATATTAAAACAAAAGAAACTTTAATTCCTGTTAAGCGTGCAGCTTGTAAATTACCGCCTACGGCATAAATGTGTGTGCCTAAAGTAGTACGTCGTAAAATAAACCAACAAATCGCAATAACAGCAAATGCAATAATTACTAACCAAGGGATTGAACCTAAATAACCATTCCCTATCCAACTAAAGGATATTTTTGAATTAATAACTGTTGTTCCATCGGCGACTAGGTAGGCTGCACCACGAAGTGCTGTATAGGTTCCCAGCGTTACTATAAAGGGAGGTAGGCCTGCATAGGCTACAAGTAAACCATTAAATATTCCCATTCCTAGTCCAGCAAGTAGGGCAAGGGGGACCGCAAATTCAGCTAATGCTGGATTTAATGATGTAACTAAACCAACAACAGCTGTAACACCAAGAATAGAGCCAACAGAAAGATCAATTCCCCCAGTTAGTATTACAAAGGTCATTCCTGCTGCAAGAACGATATTTATGGAGGCTTGCCGAGTGATATTTAATACATTTGCTTCAGTCATAAAATTTGGTGCAACAAATGAAAAAACAATCATTATAAGAATTAGAATTGGTAAAATCCCCATTGCCTGCATTGCATCAGAGAGTGCTAGTTTTTTAAATTCGAATTTTGTTGATGTCGTCATATTCTTTCTCCTAAATATCATATCTTGTTATTCTGCACCACAAGCTAATGCCATAATACGCTCTTGATTAATATCTTTATCTTTTAATTCACCGACTGTATAACCTTCGCGCATGATATATACCCGATCACTCATTCCTACAATTTCGGGCAACTCACTGGAAATCATCAAAATTGCAACGCCTCTTTTAGCCATTTCAATCATCATTCGATAAATCTCACTTTTTGCACCAACATCAACACCCCGAGTTGGTTCGTCCATAATAAATAGTTTCGGTTCAATTGCAGCCCAACGAGAAAGTAATACTTTTTGCTGGTTACCTCCTGATAATCCACTAACATTTACATTTTCGCTAGGTACACGCATTTTTAACCCATCAATCGCTGTTTGTGTAATTTGTTTACCCTTAGACTGATTAATTACAAGCATTGTGGCATCACGTTCCATTGTTACCATTGTAATATTTTTTAAAATATTGAGATCTAAAAACAAACCTTCTTCTTTTCTATTTTCAGGTAATAGTGCTATACGATGTGTAATAGCGTCTCTCGGGGAATTAAAATTAATCTCATTATTTTCTAAATAAATTTTTCCTTTTATTGCTGATTTTACTCCGAATAGTAAATGAGCTAGTTCTGAACGACCAGCACCGACAAGCCCAGATAAGCCAATAATTTCACCAGCATGTATTGTTAGGGAAACATCTTGTACTTTATTACCATCTGATAATTTTTCTACTCGCAAGACTTCTTTTCCTATCGAAACTTTTTCTTTATTGAACAAATCAGTTAATGGACGTCCAACCATCATCTGTACTAGTGTGGCAGAGTTAAGATTTTCTCGAGTTAATGAACCAACGTATTTTCCATCTCGTAATACGCTAACACGGTCTGCAAGTTCATATATTTCAGCCATTCGATGGCTAATGTAAATGATTGCCATTCCTTCACTTCGTAGTTTTTTGATTAATTCAAATAAACGTTCTGTTTCTCGAGAAGATAGTGCAGCAGTGGGTTCATCCATTACAAGGATACGACTATTGCGATGTAATGCCCGAGCTATTTCAACTTGTTGTTGTTCTGCGATCGTTAGAGAGGATACTTTTTGAGTTGAAGAAAATTGAGCACCTAAACGATTGAGGACTTTTTGTGATTCTTCAGCCATAGTTTTAAGATCTAAGCCAAACATATTTTTGATTTCACGACCAAGAAAAATATTTTCAGCTACCGTTAAATTTGCAGAGAGATGAATTTCTTGATAAATCAGCGTAATGCCTGCTTTAATCGCATCTTTTGGAGAGGTAATTGGGAAGGTATTTCCATCAATCAAAATATCTCCTGATGATGAAGTATAAGCTCCAGCTAAAATTTTCATTAATGTACTTTTACCTGCACCGTTTTCTCCCATTAATGCATGAATTTCACCACAATAAACGGATAAATCCACATCTTGTAGTGCATAAAATGTACCAAAACGTTTTGCAATGCCTTTCATTTGTAAGATAGGAGAGCTTTGTGAAGCTGAACTAATGTTGTCCATCCAATAATTCTCTTTTTTAATTCAACATGCTTTTCATTTAATCATAAGAGTATGAATGGAAAATGTCGAATTTCATTCATAATTGTCATAATCTAGTATTTTTATTGAATTTGAGATTTAGATCACAAAATACACATTATTCAAAATTAATTTATGTAAATTAGTTATAAATTATGTATTCTCGATAAGGGAATTTTATTTGTATCATATTTAATAGTAGGGCATACAATATGAGAGTAAATAAATGAAAAATTGTCGAACTTTTTTTTTCTCAAAGCCATATAGTGTACGTTTCCGTTTAGTTTTCTTTCTGATTATAGCTATATCGCTGATTATTTTTATTAGTACAACCGCTATAGTAGGGTTAAATACTACTTATAATTCGTTATCTGATTTACGTGATCGCTCGCTTAATCAGATGTTTTCATCCATGATACTAGGAGTGAAAACAGCACAAATTTCAACTTATGCAAAACGTTTAACCCAAACAATGGGGGCTCTTGAATATCAAGAGGAATCAAAGGCTCTAGCACTACATACGAAACAATTACAAAAGCTATTAATCGAAGCGAAACAATCAACTTTAGAACAAGATCAGCTATTTGCGCAAATAGTTAGCAATATTGGATTGCTGGAAAAAAGTGTACAAGAATTATTACTACAAACTCATCAGCGTCATATCATTCATACTGATATTCTTAGTAATTTAAATCAAGGTTTACTTTATATTCAACACATTAAACGTTTGGAAAAACGCAGTAAGCTCTCTGCAGATTTTATTCCCCAGCTTGATAGAGTTGAGAAATTAATTGAAGATGCAGCAAAAAGTAATTTTTCAATAAGCGTATTTTCAAGCATTCAATCTAGTTTGTTGTTTTTTCCAAATACTGGTGAAAATATAGATATTCATATTGAACTTTCTAAGTTAGAGAAGCAATTCCCTATCCTTATTACTTGTGCTAATAATTTGGCTGAAATTAATCTTAGAATTAAATTTCTAACTTTTCAAATTGATGCTTTAGTGAAAAAAATTGATGAGCAATATACTCATCTTGCAAAAGAAAAGGTTGAAAGTGTGCAAATAGCATCCAGTCAAATTCAACAGAGGCTATCGACGCAGAGTTCATATATTTTATTTTTTTCTTTATTTACTATTTTGTTAATCATTGTATTAGGAAAGTATATTTATACTTTGATTGGCAAGCGTTTATACTCAATTACGAATGCACTAAAACGCTTATCGCAAGGAGATAAAGATATTGTTGTACCCCAACAGAAAACACAAGATGAAATTGGTGATTTAGCTCGTACATTTGATATTTTTCATCAAAATGTGATTACTTTGGAGCAGACGGACTCTTTATTGAAGGAAAAAAGTGAATTATTAGAGCAAACATTTTTAGCTATGAGAGATGGATTAGCTATTTTTGATAATCAATTGAATTTGGTTTCTCACAATGCTCAATTTAAGAGTTTATTACAGGATTTTTTTACAGAATATAAGGAGCAAAGTATTAATACACTTGTTGAGTATTTCAATGCTCAACAAGCTAAAGTTATTGGTCGAGATCAATTGATTGATTTAAAATTGTTAAAAAAAATTCGACAAGAACAAGATTTCCTTGAAATTGAATTCAAACAACAGATATTAGAATGGCGGGTTAGCCCATTAAAAGATGGACTAGTTACTTTTCTAATTGATAGAACTCAGCGAAAACAATTAGAAAATGAAATTGCTCATAGTCAAAAAATGCGAGCAATTGGTCATTTAACTGGTGGTATTGCACATGATTTCAATAATTTTCTTGCCATCATTATTGGCAATTTAGATTTAATTGATTCTGAACAACTTGATGAAAAACAAGCAAAACGGCTACATCGGGCATTAAAAGCTGCGGAAAATAGTGCAACATTAACTCAACGATTACTAGCTTATGCAAGAAAACAACCACTTTATCCTACAACTGTGGATATTAATCAACTTGTATTGGAATCTCGAGATTTAATTAAGCATACTATTCCTCCATCTATTAAAGTTGAGTTAGATTTGGAAGAAAATCTGCCACTGGTGTATATTGATAAGAATCAACTTGAAACAGCATTATTAAATTTAATAGTTAATGCTAAAGACGCTTTGGATAATAAGGGGAATATTATTATTTGTACCAAATGCTATGATGTGCAACATACACATTGTATAGAGAAGATGGTACAACTTTCTATTATTGATAATGGGTGTGGAATGGATGAACAAACACAAAAACGTGTTTTTGAACCTTTCTTTACTACAAAGCATAATGGAAGAGGGAGTGGTTTAGGATTGTCAATGGTTTATGGATTTGTTCATCAATCAAAAGGGCGAGTTAAAATTGATTCGGTGTTGTATAACGGTACCGCTATTCATTTGCAGTTACCTATTGCAAGAAAAATAGACTACACAAGTCCACTTTTAATAACTAAAGATATTGTTTATGAAACTCAATATACTATTTTAGTTATAGAAGATAAGGCTAGTTTGCGGGATACTCTTGCTGAACAATTAAACTCACTTGGTTATAAAACCATTTTATGTGAATCAGCAGAAAAAGCATTAGAGCATTTTTCCAAAGGCGAGCAAATTGATTATTTGTTATCTGATATTATGCTTTCTAGTAATTTAAGTGGTATAGATGTAGCTAAATGGGTAAAGGAAAACTTACCTCAAGTAAAAATACTTTTAATGACTGGACATATGGAGCAATTAGAAAAAGCAAAACAATTTTCTGTTTTAGTAAAACCTTTTAAACAGTTAGAGTTACAACAAAAGTTGACTGAACTTGCTTAATATTATTTTATTGAATATTTTACGCCTTCATATTTGAATATAGTGTCAATTGAATAAAAAATGATTTTTAACAAAGAAAATCTATGAAAGTGCGGTTAGAATATCTGTTATTTTGGAATACAGGAGAAAGTTATGTTATATGGGTTTGATATTGGTGGTACAAAAATTGAGCTTGCTGTATTTAATGATAAATTAGAAAAACAGTATTCAGAGCGAGTACCTACACCTAAAGATAGTTATGAACAATGGTTAGGAACAATCGTTGATTTAGTTAAGAAAGCAGATGAAAAATTTTCTTGTAAAGGTACTGTAGGAATTGGTGTGCCAGGATTTATTAATCAAGAAACTGGGATAGCTGAAATAACCAATATTAAAGTTGCGGATAATAAGCCAATTTTGAAAGATTTATCTGCTCGTTTAGATAGAGAAGTCCGTGGTGAAAATGATGCAAATTGTTTTGCATTATCAGAGGCTTGGGATGAAGAAAATCAACAATATTCTTCTGTTTTGGGATTAATACTCGGTACAGGTTTTGGCGGGGGAATGATTTTTAATGGAAAAATTTATTCTGGGCAAACAGGGATGGCTGGGGAGTTAGGGCATATTCAGCTTAATTATCACGCTCTAAAATTGTTAGGTTGGGATAAGGCACCTATTTATGAATGTGGTTGTGGTAATAAAGCTTGTTTAGATACTTATTTGTCTGGGCGAGGTTTTGAAATGCTTTATCGAGATTTAAAAGGTGAATCGCTTTCTGCAAAAGAAATTATTAAACGTTTTTATAATAAAGAAGAAAGTGCGGTAGAATTTGTGACGCTTTTTATTGAATTATGTGCGGTTTCAATTGCAAATATTATTACTATTTTAGATCCTAATGTATTAGTTTTAGGTGGGGGATTATCAAACTTTGATTATTTATATGAAGCATTACCAAAAGCTTTACCTCATCATTTAATGCGTAGTGCAAAAGTACCACTTATTAAGAAAGCTAAATATGGTGATTCTGGTGGTGTTCGAGGTGCTGCTGCACTTTTCTTATCTCGTTAATAAATAGCCCTGATATAATCAGGGTTTTTATTTTTTAAAAAATACTCATTTTTTTAGATATTTTCTAATTTGTTGTTGTTATTTTCAAATATAAATAATAACAACTTTAAGTTTATTGAATTTTTATTTTATAATCAGATTACCATTTTAATATTTAGAGGAAATTATGTTTGCTGATTTAGTTGCAATTATAGAGCAAGGATTATCTTGGTTTATTGATACATTTGATGGACCACTTTGGGATGTTACCGTTTTAACGTTATTAGGAACGGGGATATTTTTTACTATTACTACTGGAGTTATTCAATTTAGGTTATTTCCCCAAAGTTTGCGTGAAATGTGGTTTGGACGTGCCTCAGAAGGACAATCTATTACTCCTTTCCAAGCTTTTGCGACGGGATTAGCTAGTCGAGTAGGTGTGGGAAATATCGGTGGTGTAGCGACAGCTATTGCATTAGGTGGAGAAGGTGCGGTATTTTGGATGTGGGTGACGGCATTAATTGGTATGTCGAGTGCATTTGCAGAATCCTCTTTAGCGCAATTATTTAAAGTAAAAGATAAAGATGGTACTTTTCGTGGTGGTCCAGCTTATTATATTACACAAGGGTTAAAAGCACCTTGGTTAGCTGTGTGTTTTGCGATAGCACTTATTTTTACTTTTGGATTTGCATTCAATGCTGTTCAATCTAACTCTATTGTTGAAGCGACTCATAACGCTTGGAAGTGGGATCCTCATTATGTGGGGCTTGGTCTAGTTGCTTTGACCGCAATGATTATTTTTGGTGGGATTAAACGAATTGGCAAGGTTTCAGCAAAAGTGGTACCAATGATGGCGCTATTTTATTTGATTATGGCTGTTATTATTTTAGGGATGAATATTGATAAAGTACCAGAAGTACTTTCCAATATTGTACGTAGTGCTTTTAATTTTGATGCGATGGCAGGTGGTATATTTGGGACATTATTTTCTCAAGCAATGCTTATGGGGATTAAACGTGGTTTATTCTCAAATGAAGCAGGTATGGGATCGGCACCTAATGCGGCAGCTTCTGCTGATGTAAAACATCCTGCGAGTCAAGGTTTGATCCAAATGTTAGGGGTTTTCGTTGATACGATTATTGTTTGTACTTGTACGGCGATTGTTATTTTACTTTCTGATGATTACGGTGGTGAATCATTGAAGAGTATTTCATTAACACAGAATGCCCTTGAATATCATGTTGGGGAATTTGGCGTGCATTTTCTTGCATTTATTTTATTACTTTTTGCTTTTTCTTCTATTATTGGAAATTATGCTTATGCTGAAAGTAATATTCGATTTATCAAAAATAATCCAATATTTGTCTTATTATTCCGTTTAGTTGTTTTATTCTTCGTTTATTTTGGTGCTGTTAATTCAGGGACAATTGTTTGGAGTTTTGCTGATACAGTAATGGCAATTATGTCAATGATAAACTTAGTTTCTATTGTAATTCTTGCTCCAATTGTTTGGTTATTATTAAAAGATTATCAACAACAGTTAAAAGCGGGTAAAGAGCCAGAATTTAAGGTTGAAGATCACCCTAGTTTATTAAAACGAGGTTTAGACCCTAGATTATGGAAGTAATGGATATTTAAGGTAAACAATAAAGGAGAGCATTTTATTTGCTCTCTTTTTCATTTTAGATATTGGTAAAATTTATTTTGAATGATTTTTTAATTCTTTAAAAATATAAAAGGCATTAGTACAAGCAACAAAAATATTTAAACCGACAACAGGGTAAGAGCCAAGTAGTAAACCGTAAATAATAAATAAAGTACAACCAATCGCATTAACAAAGCGTAATTTTATAACATCTTTTAGTAAAAATGAAAATGATACCGTTATCATTGCAAGATAACCTAAAATTTCAACATAATTCATATTTAAATCCTCTTTAAAATCAAATTAGATTATAAAAGGATTTATAATATATTGAAATAGTAAATAAAAAAGCAAAGGTTTGCGTATGAAAATATTTTTATAATATTGAGATATGCAATGGATCTTTTGTTATTTTATTTGTTTTAGTCCTATAAAAAATTAGTTTCCAAGACTAGTCTTCCTTCCTCTACGAGAATACCTTTTGCAAATTTTTTAATAATGACATCTCTTGGTTTGCTACTATCAAGTTCATAAATTGGTACATAACTTGCTAGTTGAGAAAGATTCTTTGATAGGAAAGGCATAATTGTTTGTAGCTCTCGTATATATTTATCAGGTGATCCTGACCAACTTAAAATACGAATATCTTTTAAGTAAACAGCAGCTTTTTCTGGATCATAATAGGGGATAGTGTCAAAAGTTAAGTTAATTTTACCATCAAAATCTTTAGTTCCTAATTTAAAATTACCAGTAACAGTACCACCTACTTCGATCTTTTTGGAATTATTTTTTCCTAATTTTGCGGATAAATTTGAGAGTTGGTAATCAATTGCAAAAAGTCCAGGAAAAGCGATGGTATCTTTTAATGAAACTTTATTTGATAAATATTTATTGATCTCATTTTCAGAGATAGACAGAGGATTGGCAAATAAATTGAATGATAATAAACTGAGTATTAAAAATAATAAGTGACGAAAAAACATATATAATGACCTCCTAAGTTTTATATAGTTATACTAGAATATGTGCTTTTAAGCAAAATATGAAATATAATTACGTTCTCGCATTCACTATTAACAAGTAAGCTAATGTTAAAAACACAAATAGAATTTGAGCAGTATATCAAATCATTATTAGTTAGTCAGAAAGGAAAACGGATTTATTGTTTTCAATATAATGCTCAGTCTTATTGGCTAAAACAGCCGGAAGAATTAAAAGGGATTTGGAGAATATTAAAACCTAATCCTAAAAAGTCGTTTATAAGGGAATTAAATAAATTAAAATTCTTAGCAGAGCAAAAAGCTCCAGTTCCTGAATTAGTGTGTTCAGGAAAAGATTTTTTGGTGCTAAAAGATTCTGGAAAAACAGTAAGTTGGTGGATGGTCAATTGCTCGTGTCCTATTAAAATGAAAAATAATATTTTAATTGATGTTATAAATGCTATTTTATCTTTACATAAAATGAACTTAACTCATGGTAGACCTGCAATTCGAGATATTATATGGAATAATGGGGAAGTATTGTTTATTGATTTTGAATCACCTAATATAAAAAAGGATCTTTTTTATCAAAGGAAGCGTGATATACTTCTATTTGTATATAGCTTGTGTCGTGAAAAAACATTATCAGATGAGCAAATTGTTTTAGTTCTTAATGAATTTGAAAAGAAATTGTCGGAAAATTTATGGCAATCAATATTGAGTTCTATGAAAAAATTATCTTGGTTATATCATTTTTTATCTGTTTTTAAGCCTATTGCAAAGACCGATCTTTTGGCTGTTTATCGTTTATTTGAAAATTTTAGTACTATAATAAAAAATAAATGAAATTATTTATCTAAGGAACTTATTATGAAAAAATTAATGTTAATATTATGTATTATTACCTTATCTGGATGTGCAGTTGGTGGCGGAATTAATGCTAGCGGGGGAACATCAGGTATTGGTCTTGGTATTGGACTAGGAACAGGAATGCGATTTTAATTATTAACAATAGATTAAAAAATGCATACAGTGTTATTTAAATATTATGTAATATTAAACTTGATATTTTCAGATTTATGCGTATAATGTAGAACAATATCGGACGCGGGGTGGAGCAGTTTGGTAGCTCGTCGGGCTCATAACCCGAAGGTCGTTGGTTCAAATCCAGCCCCCGCAACCACTTTACATGTCAGTTTAGTAAAGGACCCCATTTTTGGGGTTTTTTTGTATGAGTTATTCAGAGTTTATGTCTTTTACATAAACTAATAAAATTGGGCATATGCCCTTTTTTTATGTTTTAAAATAATTAAATATTATAGATAAGAGAGTGTACAAACACTTTTTTGGAGAAGAAAACGTGGCAACTTTAGAAGAAAAGTTACAAGAATTATTAATCGATTCTATCGAAGATTTAGGATGTGAACTTTGGGGAATTGAATGTCAGCGTATCGGGCGTTTTTTAACCGTACGGTTGTATATAGATAAGGAAGGAGGAGTGACTATTGATGATTGCTCTGATGTCAGCCGTCAAGTCAGTGCTATACTTGATGTGGAAGATCCTATTAATGATAAATATAATTTAGAAGTATCTTCTCCTGGTTTAGATAGACCTTTATTTACTTTAGCACAGTTAACTCGCTATATTGGTCAAGATATTTCTGTTCATTTACGAATTCCAGTATTAGAAAGACGTAAATGGCAAGGTAAATTAGAAAAAGTCGAAAATGATATGTTGACTATTTTAGTTGATAAACAACAACAAATTTTAGCATTTGGCAACGTTCAAAAAGCCAATTTAGTTCCTAAATTTTAATTTTAAGTAAGGATTATAAATATAATGAGTAAAGAGATTTTACTGGCAGCAGAAGCTGTATCTAATGAAAAACTATTACCGCGAGAAAAAATTTTTGAAGCATTAGAGAGTGCAATCGCTCTTTCTACAAAAAAGAAACATGATCAAGATATTGAAGTACGCGTTGTAATTGACCACAAAACAGGTGAATTTAATACTTTCCGTCGTTGGTTAGTAGTTGATGAAGTAGCTTATCCAACTAAAGAGATTACTTTAGATGCTGCACGTTTTGAAGATGAAAGCGTTCAACTAGGTGACTATGTTGAAGATGAAATTGAATCAATCGCATTTGATCGTATTACGATGCAAACTGCTCGCCAAGTGATTAGTACAAAAATTAGGGAAGCAGAAAGAAATAAAATAGTTGAACAATTTCGTACGCAAGAAGGCGAAATTGTTAGTGGTATAGTAAAAAAGGTAAATCGTGAAAATATACTACTGGATCTAGGGCAGCAAGCAGAAGCTGTTATTCTACGTGAAGATATGCTTCCGAGAGAAAACTTTAGACCGGGCGATCGTGTTCGTGGTGTGTTATATAAAGTCAACACAGAAACAAAAGGTCCACAACTTTTTGTTACTCGTTCGAAACCTGAAATGCTTATTGAATTATTCCGAGTGGAAGTTCCCGAAATTGGTGAGGAATTAATTGAAATTAAAGGCGCTTCGAGAGATCCTGGATTACGAGCTAAAATAGCGGTAAAAAGTAATGATAAGCGTATCGATCCGGTTGGTGCTTGTGTTGGTATGAGAGGTTCACGCGTACAGGCGATCACAAATGAATTAAGTGGTGAAAGAATTGATATTGTATTATGGGATGACAATCCAGCTCAATTTGTAATTAATGCAATGGCTCCAGCAGATGTAAGTTCAATTATTGTTGATGAAGATAATCATTCAATGGATATTGCAGTTGAAGAAGCTAACTTAGCACAGGCAATAGGTCGTAATGGACAAAATATACGTTTAGCTACGAATTTAACTGGATGGTCATTAAATGTGATGACAACCGATGAGTTAAATACGAAACATCAAGCAGAAGATAAAAAGACTTTGAATTTATTCATGAGTGCATTAGAGCTTGATGAAGATTTTGCACAACTTCTTATTGATGAAGGTTTCTCAAGTTTAGAGGAATTAGCTTATATTTCTATTGATGAAATAACTGCGATTGATGGATTAGAAGACGAAGATCTTGCTGAAGAATTACAAACAAGAGCAAAAAATGCAATTACGGCAGCAGCATTAGCCGAAGAAGAAGCATTGAAACAAGTTGACATTGAGGAACAATTATTAAATTTAGAAGGAATGAATACTCATATCGCATTAAAACTTTCTGAGAAGCAAATTTTAACGCTTGAAGAACTGGCGGAACAAGGTGTTGATGATCTCGCAGATATTGAAGATTTATCACCGAAGATTGCTGCAGATATTATTATGGCAGCTCGCAATATTTGTTGGTTCAGTAAAGAATAAGGAATATAACTATTATGACAGATGAAATAAAAAAATCAGATACACCCAAAAAATTAAGCTTACAACGTAGAACTAAAACAACAGTAAGTAGTACGACGACTGATGGTAAAAGCAAAGAAGTAAAAGTTGAAGTACGTAAAAAACGTATGGTACCAACTGATGCAGCTAAAAAAGAGGCGGAAAAAGCTAAGTTAAAAGCGAAAGCTGAAGCTGAAAAGAAAGCATTAGAAGAAAAACAATTAGCTGCTGAAAAACTTCAGAAAGAAAAGGCTGAAAGAGAAAAAGAGAAAGTTGTTTTTGATTCAAAAAATAAAGAATCTCAGAATAAAGCGAATAAAGAACCAAAATCTGAAACTAAAGCTTCTTCTAAAGGAACTACGAAAAAAGCAAAAGTAGTTGATGCGGAAAAAGAAAGATTAAAGGCTGAGGAAGCAGAATTACGCCGTAAAGCTGATGAGCTAGCTCGTCAAAAAGCTGAAGAGTTAGCTCGTAAATCAGCAGAAGAGGTGAAAAAATATGCTGAAATGTCATCAGATGAAGTGGTTGCTACTGATAATGTAGTAGAAGAGTTTACTGATGATCACTTAACTTCTGTTTATGCTCGTGATGCTGAAAATGAAGAAGTGTTGAAAAAAGAAGCTCGTGGTCGAGGTAAGAATAAGGTTGTTAAAGCGAAGAAAAACGGTCGAGATGATGACAGCTCTAAGAAAGAAAGAGAATCAAATCGTAGACAAAAAGATTTACATGGCAAAGCTCGTGGTAAAGGTAAAATGGCCAAAAAAGGCAGTGCTTTACAACAAGGATTTACAAAACCTGTTGCACCAGTAAACAGGGATGTAGTGATTGGTGAAACTATTACCATAGCTGAATTAGCCAATAAGATGGCTATCAAAGCGACAGAAATCATTAAGACAATGATGAAAATGGGGGAAATGGTTACCATTAACCAAGTAATAGACCAAGAAACCGCACAATTAGTTGCTGAGGAAATGGGGCATAAAGTTATTGTTCGTAAAGAAAATGAACTTGAAGCTTCACTATTAGAAGATCGTGATATTCAAGCTGAAAAAGTAACACGAGCACCAGTTGTAACTATTATGGGGCACGTTGATCATGGTAAAACCTCATTACTTGATTATATTCGTAAAGCTAAAGTAGCTGATGGTGAAGCTGGTGGTATTACGCAACATATTGGTGCATATCATGTAGAAGTTGATGGTAAAACCATTACTTTCTTAGATACTCCAGGACATGCTGCCTTTACCTCAATGCGTGCTCGTGGAGCAAAAGCAACTGACATAGTTGTTTTAGTTGTCGCTGCTGATGATGGCGTAATGCCGCAAACAATAGAAGCCGTTCAACATGCAAAAGCTGCTGGAGTGCCGATTGTTGTCGCAGTGAATAAAATCGACAAACCAGAAGCTAACCCTGATCGTGTGGAAACTGAATTATTACAATATGATGTAGTCGCTGAAAAATTTGGTGGTGATGTACAATTTGTTTACGTATCAGCGAAAAAAGGAACAGGCGTTAATGAGTTGTTAGATTCAATTTTATTACAATCCGAGGTACTTGAATTAACATCAATTAAAGATGGTATGGCGAGTGGTGTAGTTATTGAATCATATCTTGATAAAGGTCGTGGGCCAGTTGCAACAATCCTTGTTCAATCGGGTACTTTAAACAAGGGTGATATTCTCCTTTGTGGTTTTGAATATGGTAAAGTCAGAGCAATGCGAGATGAAGATGGTAAAGATGTTACAACTGCAGGTCCATCAATTCCTGTAGAGGTTCTAGGGCTTTCTGGTGTACCTTCTGCTGGAGATGAAGCAACAGTTGTACGTGATGAGAAAAAAGCACGTGAGGTTGCATTATATCGTCAAGGTAAATTTAGAGATGTAAAACTTGCTCGTCAACAAAAAGCGAAACTTGAAAATATGTTCACTAATATGGAAGAAGGTGATATATCTGAACTTAATGTTATCGTAAAAGCTGATGTACAGGGATCTGTTGAAGCGATTGTTCAAGCATTACAAGAATTATCAACGAATGAAGTGAAAATAAAAGTTGTTGGATCGGGAGTTGGTGGAATTACAGAAACAGATGCAACTTTAGCTACCGCATCTAATGCTATTGTATTAGGATTTAATGTTCGTGCTGATGCTTCCGCACGTCGCATTATTGAAAATGAAAGTATTGACTTGCGTTATTATTCTATAATCTATGAATTATTAAATGAAATCAAAGCCGCAATGAGTGGTATGCTTGCACCAGAATTTAAACAAGAAATTATTGGTTTAGCGGAAGTTCGTGATGTATTCCGTCATCCTAAATTTGGTGCTATTGCTGGTTGTATGGTAACGGAAGGTATTGTTAAACGTAATAATCCAATTCGTGTATTACGTGATAATGTTGTTATTTTTGAAGGTGAATTAGAATCACTACGTCGCTTTAAAGACGATGTACCAGAAGTTCGTAATGGTATGGAATGCGGTATTGGCGTTAAGAATTATAATGATGTAAAAGTTGGCGATCAAATAGAAGTCTTTGAAATCGTTGAAGTGAAACGTTCAATTTAATTACATTATAAAAATATGAGTATTTATTACTAATTATTTCATTAATGTAGTTAGAGCGGTAAGATTTGTTATTGTAAATCGAGCCGCTTTATTATTTAAGGAGAGAAATATCATGAGAGAATTTAAACGTTCAGATCGTGTTGCTCAAGAATTACAAAAAGAAGTTGCGATTATTCTTCAAAGAGAAGTAAAAGATCCTAGAATTGGTATGGTAACAGTATCTGATGTGGAAGTATCAAGAGATTTATCTTATGCCAAAATTTTTGTTACTTTTTTATTTGATGATGATCAAACAGCAATAGAAAATGGTATAAAAGGGTTAGAAAAAGCCTCACCTTACATTAGAACATTATTAGCTAAAGCAATGCGTTTACGCATTGTTCCAGAATTACGTTTTATTTATGATTATTCACTTGTTGAAGGTATGCGTATGTCAAATCTCGTTACTGATATTGTTCGTAAAGATAAAGATCGTCATATTGATGATGAATAATAAGTGATTATATAATAAAGAGATATAATGAGCAGACCAACTAAAAAAGGGCGTGATATAAATGGTATATTCTTATTGGATAAATCTCAAGGTATGAGTTCCAATGACATTATGCAAAAAGTAAAACGTCTCTTCAAAGCAAATAAAGCAGGACACACAGGGGCATTAGATCCTTTAGCCACAGGAATGTTACCTATTTGTTTAGGTGAAGCTACTAAATTTTCTCAATTTTTACTTGATTCAGATAAAACTTATCGAGTAACAGCTAAATTGGGGGAGCGAACCGACACCTCAGATTCTGAAGGTTCTATTGTAGAAACAAGATTAGTTAATCTCAAAACTTCACAAATTTTGACCGCACTTGAGCAATTTCGTGGTGAAATTATGCAAGTGCCAACAATGTTTTCGGCTTTAAAATATCAAGGTAAACCATTGTATGAATATGCGAGAGCGGGTATTACTATAGAACGAGAAGCTCGTCCGATACATATTTTTGAGTTAGTTTTTATCAGCTATGAAGCACCTTATTTAACTTTAGAAGTACATTGTTCAAAAGGCACTTATATTCGAACATTAATTGATGATTTAGGTGAAGTACTAGGTTGTGGGGCACATGTTACAATGTTAAGACGTTTGTCCGTTGCTGATTATCCAACATCGAAAATGGTAACTATTGATGAATTACAACAACTTGCCGAGCAAAATAATCTTGATTTGCTTGATCAACATTTATTATCAATAGATAGTGCGGTTTCTCGTTTACCTCGTTTACAATTAGATGAAGCTCAGACGAAAGCAGTAGGTTTTGGACAACGGGTCAAATTTGATAATGTTCAAGCTCAATCAGGACAAGTGCGGTTGTTTTCTCACGAGAATATTTTTCTAGGTGTCGCAATTGTTGAAAATAATGTAATTCACCCAAAAAGAATGGTGGCTTATTTCTAATAGTTATTTAGTTACGGTAAAACACGAAATGGCATAAACATTGTTTTATGCCATTTTTTATTTACATAATAAATTTAATATATCAAAATGTACCATTCCAGTGATTATCATTACTAAAACGCTTATTAATATAATCAATCAAATAACGACAACGTAAAGATAAAAATCGATTTCTAGGATAAACGGCATAGGCTGTTAAACTTGGTAGTTTATACTCTGTGAGTAAAGGAATTAGTTTGCCATTTTTTAGTGCATTGTAAGCAATAAAAGTTGGAATATAAGTAATGCCATGATTTTTTATTGCCATATCAACCAAAAATTCACCATTTGTTGCTTTTATTTTAGAAGTAACGGGTAATTGATGCGTAATTCCTTGTGGATCGGTAAGTGTTAATGTAATACTTTTATCTAAACTATATTGTAAAAAAGTATGATTTTTTAAATCATCAATTTTTTGAGGAGTCCCTTTATTTTTTAAATAATCAGGACTAGCACATAAAACAAATTTGATTGGCGTTAAACGTTTTGCTTGATAAGTTGAATCTTCTAGTTTATTAATTCGAATAGCTAGCTCAAAGCCTTCTTCCACTAAATCTACAATTCTATCTGAAAAATCTAATTCAAAGTTTAAATTAGGGTGCTCCTTAGAAAATTCATCAATAATATCAGAGAAATAGATTAAACCAAAAGATAGTGGAACAGTCATTCTCAGTGTCCCATTTACCGTAGTAAGCGAATGAGTTGTTTCTTCATTAAGTTCATCAATTTTTTCTAAAATATTTTTAGTTTGTTGATAATAATACTTACCTGCATCAGTTAAATGAGATTGTCTTGTAGTCCTTGTTAAGAGTTGAACCCCTAAACGTTCTTCTAGATCATTTAATCGGCGGCTAACAGCTGATTTTGCTAGATTGAGTTGCTCCGATGCTTTAGTAATACTACCCGCCTCAACAATGCGGATAAATATTTGCATATCTTCTAATTGACCCATTTTTTACTCTTATTGTTCTTTTTAGATGAACACTAATTTGCGATTATCGTAGTTTATCTCTTTTTCGTCAATAGATACAATGTGACCACTATTTATAAATAGTAATAAATTTATTTTTTAATACTGTTAATTTAATCATTTAGGAGAACATTTATGGAAAAGTTACAAAATTTAATAGTAGTGATTGGTAGATTTTTTCTGTCAGCAATTTTCATTACATCTGGATTTGACAAAATAGCTGCATATTCAGGGACTCAAGGTTATATGGAGTCAATGGGGGTACCAGGAATGCTGTTGCCTTTAGTGATCACTTTTGAAATATTTGGTGGACTTGCTATCTTATTGGGTTTTAAAGTTCGTTTATTTGCATTGTTAATGGTAGGGTTTAACCTTTTATCTGCAATAATATTTCATGCTGATTTTAGTAATCAGATACAAATGATTATGTTTATGAAGAATGTTTCGATTGCCGGTGGTTTTTTAATGCTCGTTGCTTATGGTGCTGGTACTTATTCTATCGATGCTTGGTTGAATAAAAAATTATCATAAAATCAATATAACCTTTATATATTAGCCAATTTCCTAAAATGAACAATTTTATATTTTCATTTTGAGAGATTGGCTAAAATTATCACTGTATTATTTTAACTTTAAGATTGATTTATGACTTTATTGTTGCTTCAGTATGTTGTATTTGCTCTTTAGCAATACAAGTTTTTTCATAAATCTTAAAGAATGGATAATAAATAATTATATCTAATACAATTAATCCTATACTAAGTATTGGAGCCCATATATCACCACCTGAAACCAAATAAGCACCTATTGGGGCAGGGGTTGTCCAAGGCGCCATTAAATAAACACGATGAATGAGATTAAAATCCAAGATCAAATAAGCAATAATTGCATTCGCCATTGGGGCAAAAATTAATGGAATAAAGAACATTGGATTTACAACCATTGGCACACCATACACTATAGGTTCACCAATAGAAAAGAAGGATGGAACTAAGCCAATTTTACCAATAGAACGTAGATGAGCTGATTTACTACGTACTAATAGGAACGCTAATGCAATAACTCCACCAGAAGCACCATGAACAATGTAAAAATCCCAGAAAGAATTGGTAACAATATAAGGTAGAGGATCACCAGCTTGTAGTGCCGCTAAGTTAGCTGCCATATTTTGAAGTAAAAATGGTGTCCATAATTGCATTAACACCAATGAACCATTAATACCTAAAAACCATAATAAATGGGTAGCGAATACAAATAAGCAAATAGCGCCTAAAGAATCACTAACTTTAATTAATGGAGCCATAAAATCCATAATTAATTGCGGGATCGTTGTACCAGTTGAATGTTCAATATATAAAGCAAAAGGATAAAGTGTAAGCAAGACTGCTAAAATAGGAATAACTATATTCAAAGATTCAGCAACAGCGGTAGGTACTTCTTTTGGTAACCGAATTTTTATATTTAAATATTCAAGTAATCTTGTTAATTCAACAGTATAAATAGCAATAAAAATTGCGGAGAATAAACCAATTCCACCAAAAAATTTAATATCCATTGCACCATCTTTTATTGGAGTTGCAACCAATAAAAAAGCCATTACAGATAAAAATGCAGCTGGAAGTGGTTCTCTCTTGTAGGCTTTTGCTAAATTATAAGCAATACTCGCGGCAGTAAATAATGAAATGGCATTAAATGATACTTGGAAGAATCGCCAACCATAATCACTTGCCCAATGAGAAAACGCCCACCAGGCTTGTCCAAAAGCATTAGTTGTATTTTCATCAAAAGGTGGAATTAATAAAATCATAATGAAGCTACCAACGATTAAGAATGGTAATACAACAATAAAACCATCTCTAATTGCAGAAATGTGCGGTTGGTTTTCCATGCGTTTTGCTGTTGGCGCAACTTTTGCATTCATAAAATCAATAAAACGTTCTGATATTGTTGCCATAATTATTTTTCTCCTTTTGGTGATTTAAATCCAAGGGTAAACCAGTTATCCTGATAATTATCAATATGAAGTTCTCGTCCTTGTAGGGTGTTTTCTATATGGAATTGCACATCAGGATGCAGGGCTTGAATATCACCATAGAGTGAAAGCGGAATAATATTTTTACCTTCTTTTAATCCATCTAAGTATAGATATAAATCATTATTTACACGCGTATGATAATAAGTGATTTCTTGATATTTTGTAGTGAGATGTTGACTACAGCGAGAGGAATAAATACCTTCACCATTTATTCTTAACCATTGACCTAACGCTAACAAGCGTTCGACTTGCTCTTCTGGAATAGTGCCATCGGCTTTAGGTCCAATATTGAGTAATAAATTACCGTTATCTGATACTGTTTCAACAAGTAATGAAATTAATTCTTTCACTGAAATAAGGTGGCTTTCATCTTCAATTTGGTTATAACCAAAAGATAATCCCATACCTCGACACATTTCCCATTTTTTATCTCTCGAGGCTATACCATATTTATATTCTTTTGAGGTAAAATCGCACCAAAGTTTATTCCAACGATCATCAACTACCCCTTCAGATACAGTGTTGTAATAATGAGCAAAAAGGTGAGGTAACATATGTTCACCAACTTTTGGCCAACCAATATCATTCCATAGCACATCAGGTTTATAGCGATCAATTAGCTCTATCACTTGTTTATAAGCAAAATCAGCATATTCATAGGTAGGACAGGCATTAGAAAAATTTTGACTTTCTGTGAAAATTGGATCGGAGGCATATTGCCAATCAATAATGCCTGAATAGTAGGCTCCCATACGTAGACCTTTTTCTCTAACACTTTCAGTTAGTTCACCCATTAGATCACGTTTAGGTCCATTATTCATACAGTTAAAATCAGTATGTTTACTTGGGTATAAGCAAAAGCCATCATGATGTTTTGTTGTTAAGACGACATATTTAGCTCCCGCTTGTGCAAATAATTCAGCCCATTGGTTTGGTTGCCATTTTTCTGCTTTCCATTGAGGAATAAACTGATTATAAGTAAAATCTTCACCATAAGTTTTTAAATGATGTTCATAAGTAGGACCTTTTTTAACATTAATTGAATTAGAATACCATTCCGCATAGGGATTATTACAAAACCACTCTTCATCAATATCAATTTCACCCAATTGGCAAGTTGGTGGTGCAAATGCTGGTACCGAGTAAATTCCCCAATGAATAAAAATACCAAATTTTGCATCTTCATACCATTTGGGTACCTCATGGGTTTTAATTGAATTCCAGTCAGCACAGTAGCGTTTCTGTTTCATAAAATCTCCTCAAAATCAAGATTGGTTTATACTGAAGAATATTTTGAAATTTTTATTTCGTATTATCAATAAAATAAAATTTTTGGTTTGTTTTTTGTGAATTAGTTCACATAAACAAACCGAAATTAAGGAGATATTTTTGTTATGAATGCCCGATTTTTTGTTTTGATAACTATATCGGTCATTAGATATTTTAATTTTATTGATAGGAACATTATTTTATTGTTCTGCTTTAAAGAATTATGATTTGATTTTATGGTTATTTATCTTCATCTCATCAATAGATAGAATAAATCCAACAAATTAAGGGGGACACATAAAAAGTATGTGTTTTCTTATTATTTCAAACAACAACTAAGGACTTATTATGAAAACAATTTATCATTCTGCTGATTCTCGTGGTAATGCTGATCATGGTTGGTTGAAAAGCAAACACACTTTTAGTTTTGCTAATTATTATGATCCAGAACGTATGGGATTTGGTGCATTAAGAGTTATTAATGATGATTATGTACTTGGTGGATATGGTTTTGGAAAACACCCACATCGTGATATGGAAATTATTAGTATTCCGTTATCTGGAAAACTTAATCATGGCGATAGTATGGGAAATCAAGGTATTATTGAAAATGGTGAAATTCAAGTCATGTCAGCTGGAACTGGCGTTGTTCATTCAGAGATGAATGGTGATGAAATTGAACCAGTTAAATTTTTACAAATTTGGGTATTACCAAATAAAAATAGAGTAGAGCCACGCTATCAACAAATTAAACTCAGCGACATAATGAAAGCAAATGAGTTTAATCAAGTGTTATCTCCAAATCCAGATGATCAAGGTGTATGGATTCATCAAGATGCATGGTTTAGCTTAGGTAAATTTGATAAAGGAATAAGTAGAAATTACAATATTAAAAAATCTAACAATGGTGTTTATGTTTTTGTTATTGAAGGTACGGTAAGTATTGATGGGAAAACATTAAATGCACGTGACGGTCTAGGTATTTGGGATACAGAAAGTTTTACCGTTGATGTATTAGATAATGCAAAAGTATTACTTATGGATGTACCAATGTAATTATTGAGAACAATAATTAAAAAATGGCACTATTTAAAATTAAGTATATTTCAGGAGAAAAATTATGTCAGATTTAAAAATTTTACAAAAAAATGCAGAAAAACGCCGTTCAATTTATGTATTAAACGATCAATTACCTGTTGATCAGCAACAACTTATTGATTTAGTCGAACATACAGTATTACATACACCATCAGCATTCAACTCACAATCATCACGTGTTGTTGTATTATTTGGTGAAGAACACAAAAAAGTATGGCAAATAGCAGAAGATGTATTGCGTGGTATTGTTGCAGATGATGAGAAATTTAAAGCAACTGAAGAAAAATTGAATTTATTTAAAGCTGGAGCTGGTACTATTTTGTTCTTTGAAGATCAAAATGTGGTAAAAGGATTACAAGATAATTTCTCAGCTTATGCTGATAGATTCCCTGTTTGGGCAGAACATGCAAGTGCAATGCATCAATATGCTATTTGGACAGCATTAGCAAGTATTGATATTGGTGCAAACTTACAACACTATAATCCAATTATTGATGAACAAGTTGCAACAACTTGGAATATTGATAAAAATTGGAAATTAGTTGCACAAATGGTTTTTGGTGGGATAGTTCAACCTGCAGGTGAAAAAACATTTCAACCGCTTGAAAATCGTGTAAAAGTATTTAAATAAATTTTAATTAAACTTAGAAGAACAAAAGCAATATGAGAATAAATCATATTGCTTTTTTATTATTACCAATTTGATTTATTTGTAGGTGTAAATGTTGCTAACATAAATAACTTAATCAGTGTTATTGTTGCAAAATAATTCAGATATTTAATTGGAGCGGGAAACGAGGCTCGAACTCGCGACCCCAACCTTGGCAAGGTTGTGCTCTACCGACTGAGCTATTCCCGCAAAAGAGATGAATGAGATGGATTGGAGCGGGAAACGAGGCTCGAACTCGCGACCCCGACCTTGGCAAGGTCGTGCTCTACCAACTGAGCTATTCCCGCTAAAATGCCATTCATTTACTGAACGGACGACATTATACAAATATTTTTATTAGGTGCAAGTGGTTCAATGAAAAAATACAGTAGTTGCGAAATTATTCATCAATTTTGATAAAAGTTTTGCGATAATAAGCAAGCTCTGCAATGGACTCACGAATATCATCTAAAGCTAAATGGGTATTTTTTTTGTTAAATCCAGCTAGAATTTCTGGCTTCCAACGAGTTGCCAATTCTTTTAAGGTACTCACATCTAAATGACGATAATGGAAATAATCAGCAAGATCAGGCATATATTTAAATAAAAAACGTTTATCTTGAGAAACACTATTACCACAAATCGGAGATACACCTTTAGGTACCCATTTTTTTAAGAAATTAATGGTTTGTAATTCTGCTGCTCGTTCACTTAATTTACTATTTTTTACTCTTTCAACTAGCCCATTTGCATTATGGGTTTTAACACACCACTCATTCATATTAGCTAATAGTTCATCAGATTGGTGTATTGCTATTACTGGACCTTCGGCGAGAATATTTAAATTTTTATCAGTTACAATAGTAGCGATTTCTATAATACGTTCTTTTTCTGGATCAAGACCTGTCATTTCTAAATCAATCCAAATAAGATTTTGTTTATCTAATTGCATATTTTAGGGTATCCTATAACTAGTTTTTTAATATTCTAACCTAAAAATGACCGCACTTTAAGGATTTATCTTTGAGCAAACGTAAATTAACACAAAATCAACAACGTAGAATTCAGTCTAACAATATAAAGAATTTAAAACGCCATCAACGAAAAAATAAAAAAGATATTGATTGGCAAGATGATATGTTAGGTAACTCTCAAAATGGTACAGTGGTAACTCGATATTCAGCACATGCTGATGTTGAAACTGAAAATGGCGAGATTTTTCGTTGTAATATGCGTCGTAGCTTATCAAGTTTAGTGGTTGGCGATAAAGTCATTTGGCGTAAAGGGAATGAACAATTACAAGGTATTAGTGGTGTTATTGAAGGAATTTATCCTAGGGAAAATGAAATTACTCGACCAGATTACTATGATGGTTTAAAACCTATTGCCGCAAATATTGATCGTATTATCATTGTTTCTGCGGTAATTCCTAGCTTATCTTTAAATATTATTGATCGTTATCTAGTAATTTGTGAAACCTCAAACATACCTGCTGTTATCGTTGTTAATAAAGGCGATCTTCTTAATGAATTACAACGAAAAGAAGTTGAACAGCAATTAAAAATTTATGAGGACATTGGTTATCAGACATTAATTATATCTGCTGAAACAAAAGAGAATATGGATAAACTGGAAGTGTTGCTTTCTTCTGGAACATCAATTTTTGTTGGGCAATCCGGTGTTGGAAAATCAAGTTTAATCAATATGTTATTACCAGAAGTCAACGCCGTTACTAATATAGTAAGTGAAAATTCAGGATTAGGACAACATACAACAACATCATCAACTTTGTACCATTTGCCTCAAGGAGGGAACTTAATTGATTCTCCAGGAATTAGAGAATTTGGTTTATGGCATTTAGAGCTTGAACAAATAACCAAAGGATATAGGGAATTTCAATATTTTTTAGGTGCTTGTAAATTTCGAGACTGTAAACATTTAAATGATCCAGGTTGTGTAATATGTGAAGCAGTAAAAATGGGTAAAATTCATAAAACTCGATTTGAAAATTATCATCGATTAGTGGCTAGTTTGGCTGAAAATAAGGCACAACGACATTTTTCTACAAGTTAATATCGTTAAAATAAGGTTAAAAAGTGTCTAAATATTGCACAAAAAAATCTTTTTTTGTGATTTACTTCAAAAGTTAGTGTGTTTTTTCTTGATTATTTTACGTTGAAGTCTGATACTAGCACTAATTTATTTTTTATTTAAAAATAAATATAAAATTAATTAGGTAGCGATAGCAATATTGTTATCCAGATTTTTAATTATGAAGAATTTACTTACTTATAACAGGATACAATTATGTACTCAAAAGATGTTGAAATTACCGCACCAAGTGGCTTACATACTCGCCCAGCAGCACAGTTTGTGAAAGAAGCTAAAGCATTTGTTTCTGATATTACTGTAACTTCGGCTGGAAAAAGTGCAAGTGCTAAGAGTTTATTCAAATTACAAACTCTAGGTTTAACACAAGGTACAGTAATTACTATTTCAGCTGAAGGTGAAGACGAACAAAAAGCTGTCGATCATTTAGTTGCTCTTATTCCAACCTTAGAATAATCTAGAAATTAGCCATAATACTCAATTTTATTTTTTATTAAAATAAAGTGCGGTAGTTTTATGGCTAATATTTTATTATAGCAACTAATTTTTATTTCTTAATTTTGGAAGGTTCATATGATTTCAGGTATTCTCGCCTCTCCAGGCATTGTTTTCGGTAAAGCACTTGTATTAAAAGAAGAAAAAATTGTTCTTGATACACAAAAAATTTTAGAGTCTGACATTGAAAATGAAATTGAAAAATTTTATCGAGGACGAGAGCTTGCTGTAGAACAGCTTACATCAATCAAAGATAAAGCAGCTAAAACTTTGGGCGAAGAAAAAGCCTCAATCTTCGAAGGTCATTTAATGATTTTAGAAGATGAAGAGTTAGAAGAGGAGATTATAGATTACTTACGTTCAAATAAAGTAAATGCAGCAGTTGCTGCGAGTAAAATCATTGATCAACAAGTTGTGATGTTATCTGAAATAGATGATGAATATCTTAGAGAACGTGCTGGTGATATTCGTGATATTGGTAATAGACTGATTAAAAATATTTTAGGAATGAAAGTTGTTGATTTAGGTGATATTAATGAAGAAGCTATTTTGGTTGCTTATGATTTGACTCCATCAGAAACGGCACAATTAAACCTTGATAAAGTGCTTGGTTTTATTACGGATATTGGTGGTAGAACATCACATACTTCTATTATGGCTCGTTCTTTAGAGATTCCAGCTATTGTTGGAACTAATAATATTACAAAGAAAGTTAATTCGGGCGATTTTTTGATTTTAGATGCCGTCAATAATCAAATTTATATTAATCCTAGTAAAGAAGATATTGATCGTTTAAAAGCATTAGAAAAACAAATAAAAGAAGAAAAGTTAGAGTTAGCAAAACTAAAAGATTTACCTGCATTAACCTTAGATGGGCATCGTGTAGATGTTGTTGCGAATATTGGTACTATCCGCGATTGCGAGGGGGCAGATCGTAATGGTGCCGAGGGCGTTGGATTATATCGAACAGAATTTTTATTTATGGATCGGGATCAACTACCTACAGAAGAAGAACAATTTATTGCTTATAAAGAGGTTGTAGAGGCAATGAATGGAAGATTAGTTATCTTGAGAACGATGGATATTGGTGGTGATAAAGAACTTCCCTATTTAAATTTACCTAAAGAAATGAACCCATTCTTAGGGTGGCGTGCAATTCGTATTGCTCTGGATCGTCGCGAAATTTTAAATGCACAATTAAGAGCGGTATTAAGAGCCTCTGCTTTTGGACGATTAGCTGTAATGTTTCCAATGATTATTTCTGTGGAAGAAATCCGAGAATTAAAAGGGGTAATTAATACCCTAAAACAGGAGCTAAGAGAACAGAATATTGCTTTTGATGAAGATATTCAAATTGGAGTAATGGTTGAAACTCCTTCAGCTGCGGTTAATGCAAGATTCTTAGCAAAAGAAGTTGATTTCTTTAGTATAGGAACTAATGACTTAACACAATATACATTAGCGGTGGACAGGGGAAATGAACTGATTTCACACTTATATAATCCAATGGCCCCTTCGGTTCTTTCCTTAATTAAACAAGTTATTGATGCTTCTCATGCAGAGGGTAAATGGACTGGTATGTGTGGAGAGTTAGCTGGAGATGAAAAAGCAACATTATTACTTTTAGGTATGGGATTAGATGAGTTTAGTATGAGTGCAATTTCTGTTCCTAGAATTAAAAAACTAATTAGAAATGTGAATTATCAGGATGCTAAATTATTAGCTGCTCAGGCACTTGAACAACCTACAAGTGAAGATATTGATAGATTAATTAATGTTTTTTTAACAGAAAAAGCACTTAATTAATACCATTAGTAAAATTTTTAGGCTAGAATAAAGCGATCTTTATTTAGTAGGAGATTTAAAATGGGTTTTTTGGATAGATTTAATAAATTATTTTTTGGTTCAAAGGAAGGTAAAGCGACTACCTGCGAAATTTATGCACCAGTTTCAGGAGAAATTGTCAGTATTGAAGATGTACCTGATGTGGTTTTTTCTGAAAAGATTGTTGGTGATGGTGTAGCTATTCGTCCAACTGATAATAGATTAGTTGCGCCTGTTGATGGTGTAATTGGTAAAATTTTTGAAACCAACCATGCTTTCTCTATGGAATCTAAAGATGGCGTAGAGTTATTTGTTCATTTTGGTATTGATACGGTTGAATTAAAAGGCGAAGGCTTTACTCGTATTGCTCAAGAAGGACAAGAAGTGAAACATGGTGATACTATTATCGAGTTAGATTTAGCATTTTTGGAAAGCAAGGCTAAATCAGTACTTACACCTGTAGTAATTTCAAATATGGATGAAATTAATACTATGGATAAAAAATCTGGTACTGTTGTTGCAGGAGAAAGTGTTGTATTAGTTTTAAATAAATAAAGCCTAGATATTATAGATAAAAGAAATAAGCACACAGTTTAAATAACTTAGTGTGCTTATTTTTTATCTATAACCAAAGTTATATTTTATTAAACTTAAGTAAATATCACTCCATTAGAATTATGGGAGAAATCATCAAATAATCTTATTCTGTTAAAATAAGAGAGAATGTTATTAAAATAAATATTAATCTTAAATTTTTTGCTTAAAAATGATATTTTCCCTATTTTATGAAGAAAAATTACTATCTTTATTTTAAAAAATCTACTAATATTTACAGAATTTGTTAAAAATTTGTAACGTGCTTTTTTATGGAGCAAAACAAATTAATTATTAGAATTTAGTTCTTAATCTGTCGTTTAATTTTCAGCTGTAAATTAAACTTAACATTTAACTTAGTAAATAAGGAAAAGACTATGTCAGACATTCTTAGAAATGACGTAGATCCTGTCGAAACCAGTGATTGGTTATTGGCGATCGATTCGGTTATTCGTGAAGAAGGTGTTGAAAGAGCACAATTTATTATCGAACAATTAATTCAACATGCTCGAGCTAATTCAGTTTCATTACCAACAGGGGTGACAACTGATTATATTAATACTATTCCAACTTCTGAAGAGCCTAACTATCCTGGTAATTTAGATTTGGAGCGTCGTATTCGTGGAGCAGTGCGTTGGAATGCAATAATGATGGTGTTACGTGCCTCTAAAAAAGATTTAGAGCTTGGTGGTCATATGTCATCATTCCAATCTTCAGCAACAATTTATGAAGTATGTTTCAATCATTTCTTTAAGGCTCGTAATGAAAAAAATGGGGGAGATTTAGTCTTCTTCCAAGGACACATTTCGCCAGGAATTTATGCACGAGCATTCTTAGAAGGTCGTTTAACAGAAGAACAATTAGATAACTTCCGTCAAGAAGTGAAAGGTAAAGGACTTTCGTCTTACCCTCATCCAAAATTAATGCCAGAATTTTGGCAATTCCCAACCGTATCAATGGGGTTAGGACCACTTAATGCTATTTATCAAGCTCGTTTCTTAAAATATTTACACAATAGAGGCTTGAAAGATACAACGGATCAAACAGTTTATGCTTTCCTTGGTGATGGCGAAATGGATGAAGTGGAATCTAGAGGTGCTATTTCTTTTGCTGCTCGTGAAAAATTAGATAACCTTGTTTTTGTTATTAACTGTAATTTACAACGTTTAGATGGACCAGTAACAGGCAACAGTAAAATCATTCAAGAGTTTGAAGGTTTATTTAATGGTGCAGGTTGGGAAGTCATCAAAGTTATTTGGGGACGTCGTTGGGATCGTTTATTACAACGTGATACATCAGGTAAATTATTACAATTAATGATGGAAGTTGTTGATGGTGATTACCAAACAATGAAATCCAAAGATGGTGCTTATGTTCGTAAACATTTCTTTGGTCGTTATCCTGAAACAGAAGCATTAGTCGCTGAAATGACTGATGATGAAATTTGGGCATTAAATCGTGGCGGTCATGACCCATTAAAAGTTTTTGCGGCATTTAACAAAGCAAAACAAGTTAAAGATAAACCTGTTGTTTTATTAGTAAAAACAATTAAAGGTTATGGAATGGGTGATGCAGCAGAAGGTAAAAATATAGCACACCAAGTGAAAAAAATGGATATGTCAGGTGTTAGACATGTGCGTGATCGTTTTAACATTAATGTATCTGATGATGAAATCGAAAAATTACCATACATTAAATTTGAAGAAGGTTCAGAAGAATACAAATACTTACATGAACGCCGTCAAGCATTGAAGGGGTATTTACCAACTCGTTTAAAACGTTTCTCTCAAGAGCTAGCTATTCCAGCTTTAGAAGAGTTTTCTCAATTATTTGAAGCTCAATCTCGTCCAATTTCGACTACGATGGCATTTGTGCGTTCATTAAATGTATTACTAAAAAATAAATCTGTTGGTAAACATATTGTACCAATTATTGCAGATGAAGCGCGTACATTTGGTATGGAAGGCCTCTTCCGTCAAATTGGTATTTACAATCCACATGGGCAGAATTATACCCCACAAGATCGTGAACAAGTATCTTACTATCGTGAAGCTGTTGATGGTCAAGTATTACAAGAAGGTATTAATGAGCAAGGTGCAACAGCATCTTGGTTAGCGGCGGCAACATCTTACTCAACAAATGATGTTCCAATGATTCCATTCTTTGTATATTACTCAATGTTTGGTTTCCAACGTGTTGGAGATTTAATGTGGGCAGCGGGCGACCAACAAGCTCGAGGTTTCATGATTGGTGGTACATCTGGTCGTACAACATTAAATGGTGAAGGCTTACAGCATGAAGATGGCCACAGCCATATTCAAGCTTCTGTTATCCCTAATTGCATTTCTTATGATCCAGCATTTGCTTATGAAGTTGCTGTTATCATGCAAGACGGTGTGCGTCGTATGTATGGTCCAGAACAGGAAAATATTTATTACTACATCACTACATTGAATGAAACTTATGATCAGCCAGCAATGCCAAAGGGTGCTGAAGAAGGTATTCGTAAAGGTGTTTATAAGTTTGAAACGGTTACAGGACAGGGTAAAGGCAAAGTTCAATTATTAGGTTCAGGTTCGATTTTACGTCATGTTCGTGAAGCAGCAAAATTACTTGCAGATGATTTTGGTATTACTTCAGATGTATATAGTGTAACGTCATTTACCGAAGTAGCTCGTGATGGCGCAAATACAGAACGTTGGAATTTATTACACCCACAAGAAAAACCTCAAGTATCTTATATTGCTCAGGTTATGAACGAGGCTCCAGCTGTTGCGGCAACTGATTATGTGAAATTATTTGCTGATCAAATTCGTGCTTATGTACCAGCGAAAAGTTATCGCGTATTAGGAACAGATGGTTTTGGTCGTTCAGACAGTCGTGAGAACTTAAGAGAACATTTTGAAGTAAATGCACACTATATCGTTGTAGCTGCATTGTTTGAACTAGTAAAAGAAGGTTCAATTGATGCTAAAGTTGTTTCTGAAGCAATTACTAAATATGGTATTGATGCAGAAAAAATTAATCCATTATATGCATAATTTGTAACAACTATTTCTGATTTTATGTAAATAGTGTGAGAAAGCAGTGGGTATTAACCCACTGCAATATGATAAAGGATAAGATAATATGGCTAAACAAATTGCAATCCCTGATATTGGTGGGGATGAAGTTACCGTAACGGAAGTAATGGTAAAAGTAGGTGATACTGTCGCTGTTGATCAATCAGTGATTAATGTTGAAGGTGATAAAGCTTCAATGGAAGTACCTTCTCCAGAAGCTGGCATAATCAAAGAACTTCTAGTAAAAGAAGGCGATAAAGTGACAACGGGTACACCAATGTTTATTTTAGAAAGTGCAGATAATAACACAGCTTTAGAGACTGAAGCACCAGCATCTGCATCAACAAATAATAATGTAGCAACCTCAGTTGTTGAAATTCATGTGCCAGATATTGGTGGTGATGAGGTTAATGTAACGGAAATCTTAGTCAATATAGGTGATACCGTTTCAGAAGAACAATCAATCATTAATGTTGAAGGCGATAAAGCATCAATGGAAGTTCCTGCACCAACTGCTGGTGTAGTAAAAGAAATTTTAATTAAAGTTGGTGATAAAGTTTCTACAGGATCGTTAATTATGAAATTTGAAGTGGCAGGAACTTCATCGGCACAAGTGCCTACTCAAGAAGTGGCTGCTCCTTCATCAACAACAGCAACGACAAGTGCAATACAAGATGTTAATGTACCTGATATCGGTGGTGATGAAGTTAATGTTACTGAGATAATGGTAGCAGTTGGCGATACGGTGTCAGAAGAACAATCTCTTATTACAGTTGAAGGCGACAAGGCTTCAATGGAAGTGCCTGCACCATTTGCTGGTGTAGTAAAAGAAATTCTGGTGAAATCTGGTGATAAAGTATCTACTGGTTCATTGATTATGCGTTTTGAAGTAGTTGGCACTGTTTCTGCTCCTGTAGTAGCTACTCCAGCTCAACAAACACCAGCTCAACCAGCTACAACAGTAGCTCAAAATACAGCAACTACTGCACCAGTAGCACAAGTTGATGTAACAACAAGTAAAGAATTTAGTCATGCAACGCCAGTAGTTCGCCGTTTAGCTCGTGAATTTGGTGTGAATTTAGATAAAGTAAAAGGTACTGGTCGTAAAGGTCGTATTCTTAAAGAAGACGTACAAGCTTATGTTAAAGCTGCAATTAAAGCGGTGGAAAGTGGTAGTGTTTCTGCAACAGCAACAACAGGAGCAGCAAATGGTGCTGGATTAGGATTATTACCATGGCCGAAAGTTGATTTCAGTAAGTTTGGTGAAACAGAAGACGTCGAATTAGGTCGTATCCAAAAAATCTCAGGGGCGAATTTACATCGTAACTGGGTAATGATTCCACACGTAACACAATGGGACAAAGCAGATATTACGGAATTAGAAAAATTCCGTAAAGAACAAAATGTATTAGCTGAAAAACAAAAACTAGAGGTAAAAATTACCCCACTAGTTTTCATTATGAAAGCTGCAGCAAAAGCATTAGAAGCTTATCCTCGTTTTAATAGTTCATTATCAGAAGATGGTCAACGCTTAACTCTGAAGAAATATGTCAATATTGGTGTGGCAGTTGATACGCCAAATGGTCTTGTTGTTCCAGTATTCAAAGATGTGAATAAAAAAGGCATTATTGAATTATCTCGTGAATTAGCTGCTATTTCTAAGAAAGCAAGAGCGGGTAAATTAACTGCATCTGATATGCAGGGTGGTTGCTTTACTATTTCAAGTTTAGGTGGTATTGGTGGTACACATTTCACTCCAATCGTTAATGCTCCAGAAGTAGCGATTTTAGGTGTTTCTAAATCAGAAATGGCACCAGTATGGAATGGTAAAGAATTTACACCAAGATTAATGTTACCATTATCATTATCTTATGATCATAGAGTAATAGATGGTGCTGATGGTGCAAGATTTATTACTTTCTTAAATGCAGTATTAAGTGATCTACGCCGTTTAGTAATGTAATGAAGTAAAGAATAGGGTGTGTTAATCATACCCTATTACAAAGTGCGGTATTAAATCGTAAAGTTTTAACGAGGTAAATAATGAACAAAGAAATTAAAACTCAAGTCGTTGTACTTGGTGCGGGACCAGCTGGTTATTCTGCTGCATTTCGTTGTGCTGATTTAGGATTAGAAACGGTCATCGTTGAACGTTATTCATCTTTAGGTGGTGTATGTTTAAATGTAGGTTGTATTCCATCAAAGGCATTATTACACGTAGCAAAAGTAATTGAAGAAGCAAAAGCATTAGCTCAACATGGAATTGTATTTGGTGAACCAAGTACTGATGTAGATAAAATTCGTGGTTGGAAAGAAAAAGTGATTAATCAACTTACTGGTGGTTTAGCAGGAATGGCTAAAATGCGTAAAGTTCAAGTGGTTAATGGCTATGGTAAATTTTCTGGACCAAATAGTATTATTGTAGCTGGTGAAGAAGGTGAGATCACCGTTAAATTTGATAATGCTATTATCGCAGCGGGTTCTCGTCCAATTCAATTACCTTTTATTCCCCATGAAGATCCACGCATTTGGGATTCAACAGATGCGTTAAGGTTAAAAGAAGTACCAGAAAACCTATTAATTATGGGGGGGGGTATTATTGGGCTTGAAATGGGAACAGTTTATCACTCACTAGGTTCTAAAGTTGAAGTGGTAGAGATGTTTGATCAAGTGATACCTGCTGCAGATAAAGATATGGTAAAAATTTATACCAAACGTATCGAAAATAAATTTAATTTACTTTTAGAAACAAAAGTAACAGCAGTTGAAGCAAAAGAAGATGGTATTTATGTTTCTATGGAAGGCAAAGCTGCGAATGAAACACGTCGTTATGATGCGGTATTAGTTGCAATCGGTAGAACACCAAATGGCAAATTAATTGATGCGGGTGTTGCTGGTGTAGAAGTGGACGATCGTGGGTTTATCCGAACAGATAAACAAATGAGAACAAATGTACCACATATCTTTGCTATTGGGGATATTGTTGGGCAACCAATGTTAGCTCATAAAGGCGTTCACGAAGGTCATGTTGCTGCAGAAGTTATTGCAGGGAAAAAACATTACTTCGATCCAAAAGTAATTCCTTCTATTGCTTATACTGAACCTGAAGTGGCTTGGGTTGGAAAAACTGAAAAAGAATGTAAAGCAGAGGGACTTAACTATGAAGTAGCAAAATTCCCTTGGGCTGCCTCTGGTCGTGCGATAGCTTCTGATTGTGCCGATGGTATGACTAAACTTATTTTTGATAAAGAAACACATCGTATTCTTGGTGGGGCAATAGTCGGTACTAATGGCGGTGAATTACTTGGTGAAATTGGTTTGGCTATTGAAATGGGTTGTGATGCAGAAGACTTAGCCTTAACTATTCATGCTCACCCAACATTACATGAATCAGTAGGATTAGCTGCAGAAGTATTTGAAGGATCGATCACCGATTTACCAAATCCAAAAGCAGTGAAAAAATAACTTAATTAATTTATATTAAGTAATACACAATGAGCCTTTCTTATAAAAATAAATAAGAAAGGCTTTTTTATTATAGATAGACGGTGTCTATCTATAAAAACCATACGCTATGCGTATGGTATAAAAGAGCTTTAGCGATGAAAAAATCCTCCGATATAATGAAGAAGGCTGACAACCAAATTCAAAATATAGGAGGATGTGCCAATGGCAAATAAATCCAATGACGATTCAAGTCTATCACACACAAGATGGAACTGTAAGTATCATATAGTCTTTATTCCGAAATTCAGACGAAAGGCAATTTATGGAAAATTGCGTATGGATATAGGGAGTATATTAAGGCAGTTATGTAATTACAAAAATGTAGAAATAATCGAAGCACATGCAATGAAAGATCATATTCATATGTTATTAAAAGTACAGTAGGTTTAAATACTAAGGTAGTAGAAGAATATATAAGGAACCAAGAAAAGGAAGACATGCTTCAGGATAATTTATCGAAGAAGGAATATATAGACCCCTTTAAGGGGTGAGCCATAGAGTTATAGTACGGTTGTCAGTTTTCACATGCCCCTTGAGGGGCATGTGAAGTACTAAGTCCTTATAGGGTAGCTGAAAAACCGCACGTTTTACGTGCGGATTGTTATTTCATCTTATTTACTTAACTAAATTTCCTCTAATTCATCCGCCATCGCAGATAAAATTTCACGAGAAAGTAATGCTAAAGATTTATAAAAAGGTAAGCTTGCCTTTAATTCTACCTGCTTTAAAAATTGACTTGCACAAGGTAATAAGAATTTTTCAAACAGCTCTTTCTGAGCATCAACAGAATCTAAATTATCTTCAATCCAAGAAGCAGTTAAGAAAACGAGTCCAAAATTATCTGCACTTTCTAGAGGCATTCCTCTTATCGCTCTAAAATTTAGAAAATCAGCACTACTGATACCGTAATCAGAGATCTTTATTGAAACCTTTGAATTATCAATAAATAATGTTTGGTATTCTTGTTTTAACACCGATAAATCAATTTCCATTTGTAGATTATCTAGTGCTTTTTGGCTTTCTTTATCTAATTCCAAGCACCAAATTGATGACAGTCCTTTTTGTTTTAACCATAAAAAAACATTGGCTAAAGTGGGATCATTTGGAGAACGATAAAATAAATTACCAAATAAACGGCTGATAAGTGAAAAATTGTTAATATTATTATCTTTTGTCATTAAGTAATACTCTAAACTATTTATTTTCTAAAAGTGCGGTTAAATTTTTAATTGTTTTATGATAAACAATATCTAATATTTTTTTTCTTTCATCATCATTGATTCCGTGAATTTCACCAAAGAAATTATGTTGAATATCAGTAATGCCACAATAATTAAAAAGCCCATCAACCAAACAATCACATAAAGAATGGTCAAATCCTTGAGATTGATACTTCTCAAGATTATTACCAATGGTAATAAATTGTTGCATTGATTTACCATGTAATAAGCCCACAGAAACCCCATTTTCAGTTTTATAGGCAAAGCCATGACTTAGAATGCGATCAAGATAGCCTTTCAAAATAGCAGGAAATCCCATCCACCAAAGGGGATAAATCAGAGTTATTAAGTCAGCTTGATTAATCAATTCTTGTTCAAATCTTACTTCAGAAGGAATAATTTTTTGGTGAGAGCCCAAAATTTCATTCCAAGAGAGAATAGGATTAAAATCAAGGGTATAAAGATCTCTTACCTCTGTTTCTACGCCTAATTCATTACTCGCACTTAAGGTTGTTTCTAAAATAGCTTTATTAAAACTACTTTCATTATTTGGATGAGCAAAAATAACTAAATGTTTCATTGTGTGTATCTCTATTGTTATCTTTTTTATTTATCTACTTTATGCACAAATAAAGTAATTCCTTCAACATCATAAACTTCAACAACATCGTCTATCTGCAAATTATCGCCTTGAATACGCCAAGTTGTATCACCAAAATGACCTCGACCAATATTGTTTTCTGAAATTTCTTTTACAATTCCTCTTGTTCCTAACATCGCATGATCACGTTGATTAAGTGATGAATTCATCTGATCTTTTTTATCTTTACTAGATTGATATTTCCACCAAAGCAGACTGAGTAAAAATGCTAAAATAGCATAAATAATCGTCAATGTCGTTAAAGATAAGTTTGGAAAAATTGCCATTACAGCAGAAATTACAATAGCACTTAGCCCCCACCATAGTAGAAAAACACCAGGAATAATAATTTCACCAATGAGCAAAGCAAATCCTAAAATTAACCAATGCCAAAGGGTCCAATTCGTTAGCCATTCCATAACTATAATCCTATCATCGTTGTTACAAAAACTTTTTAAAAAACGGCCGCACTTTTAATACGTCCGAATTAACTTAATCGTTTATTTTTTATCGCCTTTTAATAATTCTGCAATTCCTGCAACAGAACCAATTAAATTTCCTGCCTCTAACGGCATTAAAACAACTTTACTATTCTCTGCACGACCAATATCTTTAAGAGCTTCAGTATATTTTTGAGCAATAAAGTAATTAATTGCTTTAGTATCCCCTTGTGCAATCGCATCAGAAACCATCTGAGTAGCTTTTGCCTCTGCTTCAGCAGCACGCTCCCGAGCTTCTGCTTGTAAAAAGGCTTCTTGTCTTTCCCCTTCTGCAGTTAAAATACGAGATTGCTTTTCTCCCTCTGCACGTAAAATTTGTGCTTGACGAATACCTTCCGCTTCTAAAATCTCAGCACGTTTTTGGCGTTCTGCTTTCATCTGAGCATTCATCGCATCAATGAGTTCATGAGGTGGACGAACATCACGAATTTCAATACGGGTTACTTTTACTCCCCAAGGATTTGTCGCTTCATCAACGATAGATAACAAACGTCCATTAATATTATCACGTTGTGATAACATCTCATCAAGTTCCATTGAACCTAATACCGTACGAATATTAGTCATTGTTAGATTAATAATAGCTTGTTCCAAATGATTTACTTCATAAGCAGCACGACGCGCATCGACAACTTGAACAAAGCAAACGGCATCAATTGAAACATTAGCATTATCCTTAGAAATAACTTCTTGGGAGGGAATATCTAACACCTGTTCCATCATATTGATTTTACGACCAACACGATCAACAAAAGGCACTACAAAATTTAAACCAGGTGTTAAGGTTCTGGTATAACGACCAAAACGCTCAATCGTCCAATGATAACCTTGTGGAACAGTTTTTAATGTAGAATAAAGTACCACAATGATTAGTACTACAAACAAGATAGTGGTTATAGGTAATATATCTAAAATATCCATATAAAATCCTTAATTATAAAGAGAAAATTCTCACTGGAAGTCTAGCAAATTAGTCTATGCTTTGTACATAATAAATAGTTATTTTTATGATTATTTATTATAAAAAAAGCGGATCAACTGATCCGCCTTATTATTACAAAATAAAGAATTTAATTAAGCATCTTTACGTTCTTCAGCCATACAAACAGCAGCTGTAAATACTACATCGGTTGATGAGTTTAATGCGGTTTCTGCTGAGTCTTGAAGTACACCAATAATAAAACCTACCCCAATAACTTGAGCTGCAATATCATTTGAAATACCGAATAAACTACAAGCAAGTGGGATTAATAAAAGAGAGCCACCTGCTACACCTGAAGCACCACAAGCACAAATACTCGCAACAAGGCTTAATAATACAGCAGTAAAGAAAGACACTTCAACACCTAAGGTATGCACGGCTGCAAGTGTTAAAACGGTAATTGTAATTGCAGCACCAGCCATATTAATCGTTGCACCTAATGGAATAGAAACAGAGTAAGTTTCTTCATCAAGATTTAAACGTTTAGCTAATTCCATATTAACTGGAATATTTGCTGCTGAACTGCGTGTTAAAAATGCGGTTAATCCACTTTCACGAATACAAGTAAAGATTAATGGATATGGATTAGATCGAATTTTCCAATAAACCAAAATTGGATTCACGACAAATGCACTGATTAGCATTGAACCAATTAATACGAAAAGTAATTGGGCATAATTTAATAATGCTCCTAATCCTTTATCGGCTAATGTTTCTGCGACTAAACCAAATACCCCAATAGGTGCAAAACTAATAATTACGTGAACAATTTTTGAAATTGCTTCAGAAAAATCATTCATTACATTTTTAGTTGTATCAGAAGCGTGTCGTAATGCCCAACCTAAACCAATTGCCCAAGATAATACACCAATAAAGTTTGCACTAAATAACGCATTAACAGGGTTATCAACGACATTTAAAACGAGTGTACCTAATACTTCTGAAATTTCACTTGGTGGTGATAAAGAATTTTCTTGTGTTTTCAAGACTATTTCAGTTGGAAGTGCAAAGCTGAATAATACAGACACTAACGCAGCAAAAAATGTACCTATTAAATATAAAGTAATAATTGATTTCATATTACTTTTACCACCAATTTGCTTATTAGCAATAGCCGAAATAACTAATAAGAAAACTAAAATAGGTGCAATAGCACGTAATGAACGCACAAAGACTTTACCTAAGAAACCAACTTGTTCGGCAAGATTAACGCCTAAAACACCTTGTAGAGCGGGCGAGATTAAGGCTAATAAAATACCTAAAAGAAGACCAATAGAAATTCTTTTAACTAAACTTCCGTGAAAAAATAATGAGAATAAACGAGATTGATTCATAATTGATAATATAATGTTGTGTAATTAATACTTATTGTTAATCATCAGACCTAATTAAAGATCCCCCAAGTTTCAAAAGATAACTTAAAATGAACTCAAAGAAAACATAAAAAAGTAAAAATAATGTATTTTCATCAAAAAAAAAGACTTAACCATATAATATTCAAAAAATGCTTAAAAAAAGATAATTATTTCAATTGACATGCTGTGTATTTAAACAGTATTATTTAGCTGTATAAAAACACAGTGTGGTAGGTGTTGAGTATAAACAGTTAAATAAATAATAGTTGAATATAAGTCATCAAAAACAAAAGTATAAGTGAGATAGGAGCTTATTATGAATACCCCGAATATCATTGCCAAAGTAGATAATATTATTTCTTATAGACCAATACCTTTTTTTAAAGATACAGAACAAACTATCAGTAATATCAAGCAAAAATTGGATCTAAATTTGTTTTGCATAAAGCGTCCACATAAAACTTGTTTTATTCAAGTTACAAATGAAGCAATGGTTAGTTGGGGAATTGAAATAGGTGATATATTAGTTGTTGAAAAAGTTAGTGAATTAACAATAAATGATTTAATTGTTTTAGAAAAGAATAATCAGTTTAGTATTTACGAATTTATTGCTCACACAGATAAACAATTTATTTTTTTACCTGTAGATAATAAACAGCAGCTGATAAAAGTAGAAGATTGGCATAGCCTACCAATCGTTGGAGTAATTACAAATAATATTCACCAAATGAGACCTCAAAAAAAGATGAAATTTGTGGCTTAATTATTTACCTTAATAACCGAAGGGCCAGATTATAAATATTGCAATCTAGCTCTTTTTATTAATACTCTTATAAAGGTTATTGTTATTGATTAACCATCTATATTTTCACCTGTTTCATCCCATTTAAAATTTAAAGCAACAGAATTTAGGCAGAAACGTAATCCTGTTGGTGCTGGACCATCGGGGAAAACATGTCCCATATGTGCGTCACAGTTACCACAGCGAATTTCGGTACGATGACGTCCTAGGCTATAATCATCAATATAGCGCAAGGAATTTTTGCTAATTGTTTCATAAAAACTAGGCCAACCGCAGCCTGCATCAAATTTCGTATCTGATCGAAATAATGGATTGTGACAACGGACACAGCGATATGTTCCTATACGATTTTCATTTAAGAATTTTCCTGTAAAGGGTTTTTCTGTTCCACTATTTATGCAAATTCTAAGTTGTTCTTGTGTTAATTCATTAAGTTTTTTCATATTATTTCCTTTATTTCATATGTTATTAGCTAAGCAATTAATAGGACATGGGCTTAGGTATTTTTTAGGTTATTTAATTTATGATAATTACCTTTATTAAGTTATAAATTAAAATAAGAACAGCCTAATATATAAGTGAATCCTAGTAGTATAGGATCCTATTTTAGGGAATAAGCCTAATAATGATATTTATATATTCTGTTAATAATCTATAAGCAGAGTAGTAGTAAGTCAATATAATTATAAGATACGTCTAGACTGGGTATAGGTTCTTTTCCAATATAAATTATCTAAAGAACTAATCGTGACACCTTGTGATGAGCTAGAATGCATAAATTGCCTGTTTCCTATGTAAATATCAATATGTCGATTTTTCCGGAAAAAATCAGACCGTTTTCTTTTAGATTGGATTGTTTTATTTTTTCTCAATCTTTTTTTGATTTGTTCTCGAATGAGAAATAGGGATACCAAATGAATTAAGAAAAATGATTTTGGTAAATGCCGAAAAATCTATATTTTTTTAATATACAACCAAAATGGCATTATTTATTGATGAACAAGTAGATAAAGTCGTAATAGCGAAGGTTGTAAGTAAATAGTTAAGCATAAGTTATTTTTTATCATACCAGAGATATTATTAAACTCATGCTTAAATTTCTAGTAAATAATGTGTTATTTTTATTCATAGAAACTGAGATCAGTTTCATTTGGGCGAGTTTTAAAGCGTTTATGTAACCACATATATTGCTCGATACCACGTAATATCTCTTTTTCTACGATATAATTCATTCTAATGGCTATTGCTGTTTCATCCGTTAGATCCTGAAAATCTACTGGTGGAGAAACGATAATTTTATAACCTGAGTTATCGTTGTTACGAATTGGCGAAAATGGAATAACTTTACTATTTGGTGATGAACGTAGTAAATAATAACTTCCAGTGGTAGTTGCCGCTTCTTTAACCGCAAAAAATGGCACAAAAACAGCACTTTTACGACCATAATCGTGATCGGGCGCATACCAAATCATTTCACCATTGCGAATTGCTTTAATCATTCCTCTTAAGTCTTTACGATCAAGCATATCTTTATTGGAACGCATACGTCCACGAATTTGTAGCCAATCCATAAAAGGATTATCATTCGGACGATATACCCCAATTCCTGGTTGAGATAAACCGATAACTCTCGCTCCTAGTTCCAAAGTAAGAAAATGTACGCCGACTAGAATAATGCCATCTTGAATATTATTTTTTAAATGTTCAGCACCTTCAATTTTACACCATTTTTTGATACGTTTATCCGACCAAAACCAGGCCATACCAGTTTCAATAATCGCCATACCAACGGATCGTAAATTTTCTTGTAAAATATTTTCAATCTGTTCATCACTATATTCTGGAAAGCAAAGTTGAAGATTTCTTTTTGCAATTTTAGCTCTTTTTTTACCCACTTTTAAGAAGGCAAATAATTTCCCTAGTAATCCACCAATTTTTACTAGTATAGGATAGGGAAGTAATAAAATCAGTCGCCAGATAGCTAAACCGAACCAAAATGCCCAATATTTAGGGAGTAAGAAAGACTTGTTAAATGTAGGTAATAATGTTTTAGCCATAAGTTAAGTCGATAGTGTTGATGAATATGGTTGAATAGTTTAACTAAATTTTTAGGAAATAGCATTTTTCCTGTGTTAAAATTAGTAAAATTTTTATTTATATTTAAGTAAGAGAAGAAAATGGCACAATATTCAGCTCAATTTAATCATGCAAAAGTATTAGTACTAGGCGATGTGATGCTTGATCGCTATTGGTTTGGCGCAACGAATCGTATTTCACCAGAGGCCCCTGTTCCAGTTGTTAAGGTAAATAGTAATGAAGAAAGAGCAGGTGGTGCAGCTAATGTTGCAATGAATATCTCCTCTCTTAATGTCGCAGTAGAGTTACTTGGATTAATTGGTAACGATGAAACTGGACAATCATTAATTAGGCTACTTAATCAACAGAGTATTCATTGTAATTTTGTTGAATTAGAGGGGTATCCTACCATTACCAAGTTACGTGTGCTTTCTCGTCATCAACAATTATTACGCCTTGATTTTGAAGAAAACTTTAATGATGTGAAAAGTGATAGTTTATTGGGGAAATTAAAAAGTGCGGTCAAAAATTGTGGTGCTTTAATTTTATCTGATTATGGAAAGGGAACGCTTAATGATGTTAAATTAATGATTGAGATTGCTCGTCAAGAAAATGTTCCTGTTCTAATTGACCCTAAAGGTACTGATTTTGAACGTTATCGTGGTGCTACCTTATTGACGCCTAATATGTCTGAATTTGAAGCCGTAGTTGGTGTTTGTCATTCAGAGGAGGATATTATTGAAAAAGGCTTGAAGCTTATTAACGATTTTGATTTATCCGCCCTTTTGATTACACGTTCAGAAAAAGGAATGACCTTATTAAGAGCAAATCAAGCTCCTTATCATTTACCAACAGAAGCAAAAGAAGTGTTTGATGTAACAGGGGCTGGCGATACGGTCATTGCTACATTAGCTACCGCAATTGCTGATGGTCGAAGTTTAGAGGAATCTTGTTATCTTGCTAATGTTGCTGCCGGTATTGTTGTGGGGAAATTAGGTACTTCAACCGTTTCTACCGTAGAATTAGAAAATGCGATTCATGGACGTGATGTAGATGGTTTTGGTGTGATGTCTGAAACCGATCTAAAATCAGTGGTAGCCTTAGCCAAAGCACGTGGTGAAAAGATTGTGATGACAAATGGTTGCTTTGATATTCTTCATCCTGGACACGTCTCTTATCTTGATAATGCAAGAAAATTAGGGGATCGCTTAATTGTTGCAGTAAATACAGATAATTCAGTGAAACGTTTAAAAGGGGAAAATCGTCCTATTAATGATCTTTCTGCTAGAATGGCGGTGCTTGCAGGTTTGTCCTCTGTCGATTGGGTTGTTTCTTTTGATGAAGACACGCCACAACGCTTAATAGGTGAAATTCTACCTGATTTGTTAGTAAAAGGTGGTGATTATAAGCCTGAAGATATTGCGGGGAGTAAGGAAGTATGGGCAAATGGTGGCGATGTTAGGGTGCTTAATTTTGAAAATGGTTGCTCAACGAGTAATGTTATTAATAAAATCCAAAATTTGAAAAATAAATAGCATTAAAATTTCTATAAATGGTCTAATTCCTATATAAAAGGGATTAGACCATTTTTGATCTACAGAATATACAATGATCAAAGTAAACTGACAGTTTTTTGAAATATACTAAAAAAGCACCGCACTTATGATAATTTTCAGTGGTTATTCGTGTGTTTTGAACAAGTTTATTGTAAATAATAAGAATTGTAATTAATTGCTGGATTAAGAGAGATTATGTTAAAAGTATTTTTATTAATAAAATTATTTTTTATTTTCATTTTATCTATGAGTATGCCTGTTTGGGCTACTTATAACCGTATTGATGGGCATAATCAAAATGTTGTTTGTAAAGTATTGTATGTTATTGATGGTGATACCATAAAATGTGAGATAAATAATGTAAAAAAGATTGTCAGATTGGCAAATATTGATGCACCTGAAAAGCGACAACGCTGGGGAAAGGCTAGTCAAAATTATTTGAGATCTTTGTTAAATGGTCGCTATGTATTGGTATCTTATGCTAAAAAAGATAAATATAAACGTCTACTTGGTGAAGTATTTTTATACAATCAGTCTTATTCCGTGAATTATATTATGGTGGCAACGGGGAATGCTTATGCATATAAAAAATATATTAAAGATAAGGCATATATTCAAGCGGAAGAAAAAGCGAGAAAAAATAAATTAGGTTTGTGGCAGTTTGATGGGTTATTAAGCCCAGAAGAATTTAGAAAAAAGTATAAAAAATATCATTAGTAGTAAATACGATTGTTAAATATTGATTTTATACATTATTAAGTAAAGTTGTTGTTACATTTGATGCTTAAAATGAAGCAAAGCATTTTGAATATAAAATTCTATATCATTTTCATTATATCCAAGTAATTGTCCTATCTTTCTTTCTAAATCTAGATCGATTTTACCAAAGCTTTTATTGAGTACCAATGCGAGTTCTTCCGCATAATCTATATGTTCGGGTCTGTAAATAATATAGTAATGGAAATCATTTTTAGATCGAAATGTGAAGGACAATACTTTTAATTTAAAAATACCATTTTTTAAATAGGGTAAGAATTTATCTGGAATTTCTGAATCAGTATAAAAAAGTGCGAGATTTTTTTACCATCTAGCATTAATTCTAATTCTTTGTCTTTATGTGGATCTAAAACGCCATCACTTTTTTTCATCATTATTTTTTGTTTTATTATTACAGAATTTACAATTTAAATATAATAAGGGCATTTTCGCCCTTATTATATTTAAAATTATTTGCTGATACGTTTATATTTAATACGATGAGGTTGTGTTGCCTCTGCACCAAAAGTTTTCTTTTTCCATTCTTCGTAATCTGTAAAGTTACCTTCATAGAAAGTGACTTTTCCTTCATCACCATAATCCAAAATATGGGTGGCGATACGATCTAAGAACCAACGGTCATGGGAAATAACCATTGCACAGCCTGGAAATTCTAAAATAGCATTTTCTAATGCACGTAAGGTTTCAACATCAAGGTCATTGGTTGGCTCATCAAGTAATAAGACATTACCACCAACTTGTAATAATTTAGCTAAGTGTAAACGACCACGTTCCCCACCGGATAATTCTCCAACACGTTTTTGCTGATCAACTCCTTTGAAGTTAAAGCGTCCAACATAAGCACGACTTGGAATTTCAAAGTTACCGATACGCATAATATCTAAACCACCAGAAACTTCTTCCCATACTGTTTTTTTATCGTCCATTGCATCACGGAATTGATCTACTGATGCCATTACGACTGTTTCGCCAAGCGTGATTGTTCCCGCATCAGGTTTTTCTTGTCCTGATAGCATACGGAATAGCGTTGATTTACCGGCACCATTTGCACCGATGATTCCGACAATCGCCCCTTTAGGAATACTAAAAGATAGATTATCAATTAAGGTACGCTCACCATAAGATTTCACCAAGTTTTGTACTTCAATTACTTTATCCCCAAGACGTGGACCAGGTGGAATAAAGAGTTCATTGGTTTCATTACGTTTTTGATATTCGCCATTATTTAATTCTTCAAAGCGTGCCATACGTGCTTTGCTTTTTGCTTGACGACCTTTTGGATTTTGACGTACCCATTCAAGTTCTTTTTCAATGGATTTTTGACGAGCTGATTCGGTCGCTTGCTCTTGTGCTAAACGTTTTTCTTTTTGTTCTAACCAAGAGGAATAGTTGCCCTCCCAAGGAATACCTTCACCACGATCTAGTTCTAAAATCCAACCTGCTACGTTGTCTAAGAAATAACGGTCATGGGTGATTGCAACAACGGTTCCTTCATAATCATGTAAGAATCGTTCTAACCAAGCTACTGACTCCGCATCTAAGTGGTTCGTCGGCTCATCAAGTAATAACATATCAGGTTTTTCGAGTAATAGACGGCAAAGGGCAATACGACGACGTTCCCCTCCAGATAGATGTTCTATTTTAGCGTCCCAATCAGGTAGGCGTAAAGCATCGGCAGCACGTTCAAGTTGATTTTGTAAGTTATGTCCATCATGGGCTTGAATGACAGCTTCTAACTTTGCTTGTTCTGCTGCTAATTTATCAAAATCTGCATCAGGATCTGCATAGCGAGCATAGACTTCATCTAATTTTGTCAGTGCATTTTTTATTTCAGAAACGGCTTCTTCTACTGCTTCACGTACTGTTTGTTGTGGTTCGAGTTTAGGCTCTTGTGGAAGATAGCCAATTTTAATACCTGGTTGTGGGCGAGCTTCCCCTTCAATATCTTTATCAATGCCCGCCATAATACGTAATAAAGTTGATTTACCCGCACCATTTAGCCCTAATACTCCGATTTTTGCACCAGGAAAAAAGCTCAAGGAAATATTTTTTAAAATATGTCGTTTTGGTGGAACAACTTTACCCACTCTATGCATAGTATAAACAAATTGTGATGACATAATTATTCTCATTAAATGTTAAAAAGTGCGGTTATTTTACTTGAAATTTTATAAATATGTAAGGTTAAATCCGGCATAAAAAAACCACCCTTATAATAGGGTGGCAAAATTAGTTTAGTTATTTATTTATGATTATTTAGGAACTTTATGAATATCAAGCTAAACTTGATATTTGTTATATTACATAATAAATAGTTATAAATATACTGTGATTTTATATTTTTTTTGATATAAGTCATAAATTAAATATCTCATATTTATTTTTTCATCATCTTAGCAATTTTTAAGTTCTATTTCATTCCTACTATAGTTATGCTAGTATTTTGCACCAATTGATTTTTCATAAGGTATAAGATGAAAAAACAAATTATTTCTTTTTTATTTTCTGTATTTTTATTGACATTTTCTAGCTATACAATTGCTCATCCTCACGCTTTTATTTCAATGACTAATAAAGTGCTTGTGGAAAAAGGAAATCTTATGGGATTTTCTGTGCAATGGGTATTAGATGAAGTGAGTTCAGCAGGAGTGCTGTATGATTTGAAACAAATAAAAGATCCTAAAGAACGACAAGCTTTTGTTGATAGTATGATGAAAAATATTACTAGTGAGCATTATTTTAGTTACTTTTTTGATAAACAAGGGAATAAAATTAAATATCTTTCTAAGCCTAAAAATTATGGTATGAAATCTAATGGTACAGAGGCTTTGTACTATTTTGATTTCTTATTATCGCAACCTCAAAAATTAGAAAATAATATTTTTGAATTATCCACTTATGATGAAAGCTATTATGTTTCGATGTATTACGATAAGGAACAAATTAAAAAGGTAGTTGATTTTTCTCAATTACCTAAAAATTGTAAGGGAAGAGTTGTTGAGCCTAATGTTGATCAAAAAATAAAAGAATATGCTTCATCATTGGATAAAAATCAGGTTAATGTTGATACTTCATTGGGAAAAATATTTGCACAGAGAGTTGTAATTAAATGCGAATAAATATTAAATATTTACTATTATTAGTTTTATTATTGTTGGGAATTATTTATTTATTCCCCTATCTCTTTTCTCAATTAATTGATTGGCAAAGAGAGTTTAATCAACTTATCTCAAGTTATTTGCATCAAATTAAAGAGAACTCATGGAAATTTGGCAGTTTATTAATTTTTATTAGTTTCGCTTATGGGATACTACATGCTTTAGGTCCAGGACATGGTAAATTTGTGATTGCGAGTTATCTTTCTACGCATCATTCTCGTGTGAAAACCAGTATGCGATTAACCTTTTTATCTTCCTTAATGCAAGCATTAGTGGCGATTATTGCTACTTCTATTGTTGTTGTTGGATTGCAATTATCTTCTCGTTATTTTCAATTAAGCCAATTATGGTTAGAACGTACCGCTTATTCCTTAGTTCTTATTATGGCATTATTATGGATTTATCAAGGGATTAAGGCAGGGTTTAATCATTATAAATCACAAAAACAATCTTTTAAAATCCATTCAATTGCACCGATTTCAGTAAATTCTTTGTCTATTCAAAAAAGTGCGGTTATAAATAATCAAAAAAATCATATTCATACTGAAAGTTGTGGTTGTGGGCATCAACATTTACCGAATGCACAACAATTAGAAAATATTTCAAGTTTTAAATCTCAATTTTTGGTAATTTTAAGTATTGGTATGCGACCCTGTTCGGGTGCAATTTTTATCTTGTTTCTTTCTTATATGCTTGATCTTTATTGGTGGGGGATTTGGGCAACTTTAGCAATGGGAGTTGGGACATCGATTACTTTGAGTGGATTTGCTTTAATGGTGCTATATGCGAGAAGAAGTGCAGAAAAGTTGGGAGCATTTTACTTTTCTCATAATAGAAAACAACAAGTTAGTTATGTTTTGAAATTTGTTGCAGGATCGATTTTATTATTTTTTGCAATAGCATTTTTGTATAGCACAACACTACCTGTAACTGGTGGTGCTATTTTGTTTGCAAGATAACAATTAATAGAAGAACTCAATAATGGGAAATAACTTGTCTTTATTTTTTGTTATTGAGTTTAAGCCATTGAGATTAAGAAATAACGCTATAAATTAGATAAGTATTATAGGCTATATAAGTTAACAAAAATAACCCACCTTCTATTCGATTGATACTTCCTTGTTTATTTTTAAAACTGTATCCAAATATAAACAGTAAAAAGGTTAAAGAAAGCATTATCAGCATATCTCGTGTAAATACTTCAGGTTCAACAGATATTGGCGTTATACAGCCCGCAATGCCGACAACTGCAAGTGTATTAAATAAATTCGAGCCAATGATATTACCGACTGCAAGATCTGCTTCGCCTTTTTTTGCCGCAACAATAGAGGAGGCTAATTCTGGTAATGATGTGCCTACGGCAACAACTGTTAAACCAATAATTAGATCACTGACTCCATAAAAGGTAGCAATTTCTACCGCTCCCCAAACAAGAAGTTTTGAGCTAGCTAGTAATACTAACATACCAATGATAAGCCAGATAATCGCATTTTTTAATGGCATTGTAAGATGATCAGTTAATTCTTGATCAATATTTTCAGCGAGTTTATCTTCGGATTTATCTTTGATACCTTGATAAATAGTCCACATCATATAGAGAGTGAATATAGTAAGTAATATGATGGAATCTAATAAAGATATTTCTGAATCATAAATTAGATAGGCTGATAGCAAGGTTACGGTAATTAATATTGGAAATTCTTTTTTAAGAACAATTGATTGTACAATAATCGGTTTTATAAGGGCTGTTGTTCCTAAAATTAAAGCAATATTAGTAATGTTAGAGCCGTAAGCATTACCTAATGCAATACCTGGATTTTTATTGAGAGCGGAAAAAGCGGAAACAATCATTTCTGGGGCTGATGTACCAAATCCGATGATCACAATACCAATGAGCAAAGAAGGCATACCTAATCTGTTTGCAAGAGAAGCTGCTCCATCAATAAAGCGATCGGCACTCCATAGTAAGAAAAATAATCCAATAACAATAGAGAGAATAGGTAATAGCATATATGTTCTTTAAACTAAAATATGAAATACAAGAAAATCAAAGAGATAAAATAAAGCCCATAAAAAATATGGGCTAATAAGCTCTTTTGAAAAAAATAGTTTTTATAAAAGGAGACAAATAAAAACTAACCAAAAGAAAAATGGCTCCTCCTGCTGGACTTGAACCAGCGACATACGGATTAACAGTCCGCCGTTCTACCGACTGAACTAAGGAGGAATAATTCTATATCACAAGGAATGTGGCGTATGATATGAATATTCATAGATCTTGTCAAGTTTTGAAAATAAAATTATTTAAAAAAATAATACAAATTTTATTTCCACAGAGGCTGTGGATAACTTTGTGGATTAAATGTTTTTAAAATTGCTAAACCCTTATAAAATATAGGGGACTGATAAGAGAGAATGAAATTGGTTGTAAAATAACTTTTTATTATTTTTCAATAAGATATATAAAATCCAGATGTTTTTTTTAAAAAATTAAAAAATTTTTTTATTTTAAATATTGACAAAATTAAGTCTGTGTAAAACTTACTATTTTAATTAAATATTCTAAACAAATATGCTAGACTTTCAGTTAACATAATTTATAAAAGCCTTTATTAAAATAATGAATAAAATAAATAAAAAACCTTTTATTTTACACTCTGATTTTCAACCATCAGGGGATCAGCCAGAAGCAATTAAAAAATTAGTAACAAATCTCAATGATGGATTAGCCCATCAAACTTTACTTGGTGTAACAGGATCAGGTAAGACCTTTACTATTGCTAATGTTATTGCAAAATTAAATCGCCCAGCGATGTTGCTTGCTCCAAATAAAACGTTAGCCGCACAACTTTATGCTGAAATGAAAGCGTTTTTTCCTGAAAACGCAGTAGAGTATTTTGTCTCCTATTATGATTATTATCAACCAGAAGCTTATGTACCAAGTAGTGATACTTTTATTGAAAAAGATGCTTCTATTAATGATCAAATAGAACAAATGCGTTTATCCGCAACCAAATCTTTTTTGGAACGTAGAGATACTATTGTGGTTGCGTCTGTTTCGGCAATTTATGGTCTAGGTGATCCTGATAGTTATTTGAAAATGATGCTACATTTGCAATCAGGGGCGATTATTAGTCAGCGACAAATTTTGGCAAAATTAGCGGAGTTACAATATACACGTAATGATCAAGCATTTCAGCGAGGTACATTTAGAGTTCGTGGTGAAATTATTGACATTTTTCCCGCTGAATCAGATGATCGTGCCGTTAGAATAGAACTTTTTGATGATGAAATAGAACGTTTGAGTTTGTTTGATCCTTTAACTGGTACGAGTTTTGGTGCTGTACCTCGTTATACGATTTACCCAAAGACTCATTATGCAACACCGAGAGAGAAAGTATTAGATGCGATTGAGAAAATTAAAGTTGAGTTAGCTGATCGTCGTCAATTCTTATTAGAAAATAATAAACTTGTTGAAGAGCAACGTATCACACAACGCACTCAATTTGATATTGAAATGATGAATGAGTTAGGTTATTGCTCTGGAGTAGAGAATTACTCTCGTTATTTATCAGGACGTAATGAAGGCGAACCACCACCAACCTTATTTGATTATATTCCTTCTGACGGATTATTAATTATTGATGAATCTCACGTTACTGTTCCACAAATTGGGGGAATGTATCGAGGAGATCGTTCTCGTAAAGAAACTCTAGTTGAATATGGTTTTCGCTTGCCCTCTGCTTTGGATAACCGTCCATTGCGTTTTGAGGAGTTTGAACGATTAGCACCACAAACTATTTATGTGTCAGCTACACCAGGTAATTATGAACTAGAAAAATCGGGTAGTGAGATAATTGATCAAGTTGTTCGTCCAACAGGATTACTTGATCCTGAAATTGAAATTCGTCCTGTGGCAACTCAAGTTGATGATTTATTATCAGAAGTTAGACAAAGAGCGGATCAAAATGAACGAGTTTTAGTGACTACTTTAACGAAACGAATGGCTGAAGATTTAACTGATTATTTAGAAGATCATGGGGCAAGAGTACGTTATTTGCATTCTGATATTGATACGGTTGAACGAGTTGAAATTATTCGTGATTTACGTTTAGGGGAATTCGATGTTTTGGTTGGTATTAACTTATTGAGAGAAGGCTTAGATATTCCTGAGGTTTCTTTAGTCGCTATTTTAGATGCGGATAAGGAAGGTTTCTTACGCTCTGAACGTTCATTAATTCAAACGATTGGGCGAGCAGCACGTAATCTACGGGGAAAAGCAATTTTATATGCAGATCGAATCACGAATTCAATGGAAAAGGCTATTTCTGAAACAAGCCGCCGTCGAGAAAAGCAGATCAAGTATAATGAAGATCGTGGATTAGTTCCTCAAGCATTAAATAAAAAAGTTGGCGAATTACTAGATATTGGTCAGGGAGCTAATTATAAATCAAAATCAAAACAACGGATTTCAAAAATTGAAGAAGATAATGGTAGTTATGCAATACCAAAAAATCCAAAAGAATATCAACTACAAGTTAAAAAATTAGAAACTCAAATGTATAAATATGCTCAAGATCTTGAATTTGAAAAAGCCGCAGCCATAAGAGATCAATTACAAGAATTGCGAGAAACATTTATGTTAGAAGTGTAATTGTTAATTTTTAAGCTCGGTTTATAATAACGATGATATTTATATGAAACTTATTCTGACTCTTCAATATTTGAAAAGTGATAATGATAAAAATATTCTGATTTTAATAGGATAAAAAAGAGTTCAATTATTATATAAAATGAACCACTTTAATGGATTAACATTCTGTTCCATAGATAGCCTCGGTTTATATGAACGACTAGTAAATTATCTTTATCAATTTAAGATAATTTTTTGCTAAACTTTAAATTCAGTGACATGGTAATTAACTTTACTGCAAAAGAATTTTGATTAAATCAACTAGTGGCAATATAACTTGTTTTTTCTACTTTTTAATGGTGTTTAACTTTTACATATAGACGAAGACCTAATTCTTATATATAAGGAATAACTGTTTTATCACTTTATAAAAATACTTTTTTGTCGTTCTTCACATTGTATTTGATGTTTAAATGATATGTGATAATGTTTACCTATAAAAATCTGCACCCTAATTTGGAATATCCAATTGTTGGAGTGCAGATCATTTTGATCTAGCAATCAAAGTGTAGCTGTTTTTATTACAGTTTTTATCTGAAGTAGAATTAAAGTACTTTTACGATACTTTCACATAAATAACGAATATTGTCTTCTGTGATACCTGCAACATTAATACGACCAGAGCGTACAGCATAAATTGCAAATTCATCTTTCAAACGATCTACTTGTTCAGGAGTTAATCCACTAAATGAGAACATTCCATTTTGTTGAATAATGAAACTAAAATCACTTGTTGCACCATATTCTTTAAGTAATTCAACAAACAAATGACGCATTTTTTTAATACGTTGGCGCATTTCAGCTAATTCTGTTTCCCATTCTGTTCGTAATTTATCATCATTTAATACGATTGACACGGTTGCGGCACCATGAGAGGCTGGGTTTGAATAAAGCGTTCTGATGATGGATTTAACTTGTGTTAGTGCAGTTGCTGCAATTGTTTCATTTTCAGCTACAAGTGTGAATGCACCAACACGTTCATTATATAAACCAAAGTTTTTAGAAAATGAACTGGAAACTAATAGTTCTTTATGATTTGCTGCAAAAGTGCGTAAACCAATCGCGTCTTCCTCTAAACCATTTGCTAAGCCTTGATAAGCAAAATCAAACAGTGGTAACCAACCATTTCTTTCAGACATTTCTGAAAGTTGTTTCCATTGTTCTGGTGTTGGGTCAATACCTGTTGGGTTATGACAGCAACCATGTAATAAAACTACATCACCTTTCCCTGCATTACTTAAATCAGCAATTAGATTATCCCAGTCTAGTGTTTTATGTTCAGCATCATAATAGCGATATTCACGAATAGTCATTCCAACTGCATTAAAAATGGCGTTATGATTTGGCCAGGTAGGATTACTGATCCAGACATTTTGTGATTTAGTTTGACGTTTAATAAATTCAGCAGCGATACGTAATGCACCTGTTCCACCTAGACTTTGTACTGTTTTTGCTCTATTTTTTGTCACAATCTCAGAGTTTGCACCAAAGAGTAATTCTTTTGTTCGAGCATTAAATTCTGCAACGCCATCAATGGCAAGATAGTTTTTCGTACATTCTAAATCAAATAGGCGTTGTTCTGCTTCTTTGACTGCAGTCATTATTGGTGTATCGCCATTAGCATCTTTATATACACCAATACCTAAATTAATTTTTTCTTGACGTGTTTCAGATTTAAACGCTTCACCTAAACCTAGAATTGGGTCAGCGGGTGCTGCGGTAATATTTTTAAACATAATACTTCCTTTATTTATTATTGAATGTCGTGTTTTTCTAATTTATATGATTAATATATTATTAATCAAGTTTTATTTAAAATAATCTTTTTATTTTTATATTATATTAGATCTTTACTAATTATTTATATAAAAATTTAGACTATTTTAATTTTTCTATCGCCCAATTTAAACCAGATTGGTAATCCTTTGGTAATTCATTAGATAATTTCTCTAACTGAGCAATTAGTATAGATTTATCTGGATGAGAAAGATTAATATGTCCGACTTTTCTACCTGTTCTAACTTCTTTTCCATACCAATGAAGTTGACAAAATGCGGTATTTAACCATTGAGGATTATGTTCTGTACCAATTAGATTAATCATTACACTTGGTGCGGTGATTTCAAGCTTTGGTGTAGGGAGATCGAGTAATGCGCGTAGATGTAGTTCAAATTGACTGATTGAAGAACCTAATTGTGTCCAATGTCCGCTATTATGTACTCTTGGTGCGAGTTCATTGATTAATAGTTCATTACCAACAACAAAACATTCCATCGCCATCACGCCAACATAATTTAATTTGTGCATAATTTTACTAAGCATTGCTTCTGCTTGTTTTTGTTGGGCTTCTTGTGCAGGGAATGAAGTATCAACTACACTATAACGTAAAATACCATCTTGTTGTAGATTATGGGTTACTGGATAAAATCTTGTTTCTCCATTTTTAAATCTTGCTCCGACAATGGAAACTTCATAATCAAAAGGAATGAACTTTTCGACAATGACTTCACCTAAAAGATCATCGCTAATTTGTTCTTTATTGTCTTGAGTTACAATCCATTGTCCTCTGCCATCATAGCCACCTGTTCGACGTTTAACGACAACCTTTTCACCTATATTGTTAAAAATCTCTTGCCATTGATCAGTATTTTTAAGTAATGTCCAAGTTGAGGTATTGAGATTGAGTTCATCAAGTAAGGATTTTTGCGTTAGTCGATCAGCTAATTTTCCAAATATGGATTGATTAATAAAATTACTATGATTTCCGAGCATTTCTGTTAATGGTGTTTTTTCCCAACGTTCAATTTCAGCCGTAATAATACTATCTTTAGGTAGATCGAATACAGGGGCGTCAAAAGGTAATGGTTGTACATTTATATCAAGTGGGGCACCAGCATAACGTAACATTCTACCAAGTTGACCATTTCCTAAAACATAAATTGTTGGGTATAGTGCACTTTTTTGCATTAGATTATCCTTTAGATTTTTTATTAGATTATATTTTATTTTTTGGGATTTATTCACTCATTTTATGATCTTTATCCATAATTTCATTTTCTTTTACGGTAAGTAAACGAGAGATTGCACTTGAGTAAGAAATTTCTAATGTTTCTCTACTTGTTGCCATTACGCCCTGATTAACAAGGAAACCATCTTTAACATCATAGACTAGACCATGTAATGAAAGTTTTTTACCTCTTTTCCAGGCTGACTGTACAATAGAAGAACGCCCAAGGTTATAAACTTGTTCTGCAACATTAAGTCTTGTCATCATATCAGCTCGTTTCTCTGGTGATAATTTTCCAAGTAAATGACTATGTTTAAACCAAATATCACGAATATGTAATAGCCAGTTGTTGATTAATCCTAGTTCTTGATTTGAGATTGCCGCCTTTATTCCACCACAATCAGTATGACCGCAGATGATGATATGTTCTATGTCTAATACATCAACAGCATATTGAACAACAGAAAGACAATTTAAATCGGTATGAATCACTTGATTAGCTACATTACGATGTACAAATAATTCTCCTGGTCCCAAATTTGTCAATTTCTCGGCAGGTACTCGACTATCAGAGCAACCTATCCATAAGTAATGTGGTGTTTGATGTTCTGCCAACTCTTTGAAATACTGGGTATTTTCCTCTTTCATTCGGATTGCCCAGCTGTAATTATTCGCAAAAAGTTGTTCAATTTTTTTCATTGTTGATACTCCTAAAAATACTGACATTAGTATAGCGGAGAATTAAAAAACCGTAAATTTAAAAAATTAAAGGAATAGGCGTGGTTATTTAAATTGTTTATTATTTGTATAGATAAAGTGCGGTTATTTTTATATTAATATTTTAAATTTTGTGATCTTCATCTTATTTTTTAAACTTTATGATTGCTTTTGATTTTGTTGTTTTTATAATTAAACGAAAGCAATCGGAAGTTTTTGTGATTGCTTACTAGCTAGGAGAAAAAATGAAAAGTACAGTTGAAAGACGTTCTGATATTTTAGAATTATTACAACAAACCAATAGCCAAAGAGTTGAAGTTTTAGCTCAGTATTTTGGTGTGTCAACAGTTACTATTCGTAGTGATTTAAACGCATTAGAGCAACAGGGGCATATTACTCGTTCTCATGGTTTTGCTGTATTAAGTTCTAGATTAGTTGCTGAACTTTCTATCACTGATAAATGTAATAATTATCCTGAGTTAAAATACCAAATAGGGAAAATGGCGGCTTCATTACTTAGTGATGGTGACCGTATTATTTTAGATTCCGGAACAACAACGAAAGCAATCGTAAGTCATTTGGGTAGTTTAGCATTAACTGTACTAACAAATGGATTAGATATTGCTGTGGAGTTAGCTAATTGTCCTAATGTAGAAGTGAGAATGACAGGTGGTGTATTACGTAAAAATGCAATGTCTTTTTCAGGCATTATGGCTGATAACAATTTACGTCAATATCGTTTTGATAAAGTTTTTCTTGGTGTTGATGGTTTTGATTTACAAAAAGGTATTACAACATTTAATGAGCAAGAAGCTCATTTAAATCGTTTGATGTGTGAGGCGGCTGATCAAGTTATTGTGGTAACTGATTCTAGTAAGTTTGGACAATATAGTGATTTTGTTATTTGTCAAGCGAATCAGATTAATGTTTTAGTAACCGATCATCAATTACCTAAAAACTATCAAGAATATCTTGAAAATTCAGGCGTAACAGTTTTACTTGCGTAGTTACAAAGTATTACTTCATTTTTTCTAAAAAGATTCACTTATTGTGTAAGGAAAGTGGAATGATTCTTAATATTTCAAACCAAGCCTTAGAAGATCAAAAGGCTTTTTGGACAGCAAAAGAGATTTCTCAACAACCAGCTACATGGCGTGAAACATTAGATATTGTTTTGAACACTGGAGTTCGAGCTTTTGTTGAACCGTTAGTTAAACGAGCAAAACGGGGAGAGTTGCGTATCATTTTTACTGGTGCTGGTACATCAGCTTTTATTGGCAATGTTGTTTCACCTATTTTAAGCGAAAAATTAGGCTGTGTTGTAGAGGCTATTGCTAGTACAGATTTAGTATCCAGTCCGTATCAATATCTTTTTGAAGATAAACCTACGTTATTAGTTTCTTTTGCTCGTTCAGGTAATAGTCCTGAAAGTATTGGGGCTGTTGATCGTGTAAATGATATTGTTAAAGAGGTTTATCATTTAGCTATTACTAATAATATAAATGGTTCTCTTTTTATTAAATGTTCTGGTAATTCAAATGCTTATTCACTCGCATTACCTGATTCTACACATGATCAAGGATTTGCGATGACATCAAGTGCAAGTAATATGATACTTGCCGCTTTATTAACCTTTGCTCCCAACTGTTTTGATCATCATTGGGTAGATAGTTTTGTTACTGTTACTGAATGTTTATTGAAACAAGATATTACTAAAATTCAGGAATTAGCTCATTTACCTCTTAAGAGAATTGTTTATTTAGGTAGTGGACATTTTCAAGGGTTAGCAAGAGAAACAGCATTAAAGTTACTTGAATTAACTGCTGGTGAGCGTTTAGGGTTCTTTGAGTCCACTATGGGTTTTCGTCATGGACCGAAATCCTTGGTGCAAGGTGACACACTTATTTTTATTTTCTTATCTCAAAATTCATATACTCAAAAATACGATAAAGATCTTTACAACGAATTATTAAAAGACAAGAAAGCACATGAAGTAGTATTACTTGGTGATGAAAATGGATTATTCAAAACTGATATTTCTACATTAGATGATGCGGCTCGAATTTTCCCTTATCTTGTCATTGGTCAACTGTATTCTTTTTATAGTTCATTACATCTTGGTTATACCACAGATAATCCTTGTCCTACAGGAGAGGTTAATCGAGTGGTACAAGGCGTTACCCTTTATTCATATAAGTAAGTTAAGGAGATTGATATGGCAATAATAAATGTGAGAATTGATGGACGTTTGATTCATGGTCAGGTGGCGAATTTATGGACATCTTATTTAGATATTACCAGAATTATGGTTGTTGATGATGTTGCAGCTGCTAATGATATTGATAAAGCTGGGCTACGTTTAGCTTGTCCTGCTGGGGTAAATTTAAGTGTCTTACCTGTTGAAAGGGCTGCAACTAATATTATTGAGGGACGCTATGATTCTCAACGAGTATTAGTTGTAACCCGTAATCCACAAACTCTATTAAGACTGGTTGAACAAGGTGTTGTATTAACAGAGATTAATGCTGGAAATATGCCAAAAACAGATCAAACACGTCCAATTAGAAAAACAGTTCATGTGACTGATGATGATATCGCTGTGTTTAAAACGCTTTCTGAAAAAGGTATTAAATTAACTGCTCAGTTAGTACCTAATGAAGAAAAAGTAGATTTAATGAAACTTTTATAGAGGAGTAACGATTATGATCGAATGGTGGCAAATTCTCTTGATAACGCTTTACGCATTTTATCAAATTATTGATGAAATAACTATTGTATCTAGTGCTGGTTCACCTGTATTTGCTGGGTTAGTTACAGGTTTAATTATGGGAGATTTAACAACAGGTTTACTAATTGGTGGTTCAATGCAACTTACGGTACTAGGCGTTGGTACTTTTGGTGGTGCTTCACGTATTGATGCAAATTCAGGCACAGTTATCGCAACTGCATTCTCAGTTTCTGCTGGAATGGATCCACAACTTGCTTTAACCACGTTAGCGGTACCTATTGCAGCATTAATGGTTTATACCGATATTTTAGGCAGAATGTCTAACGTATTCTTTGCTCATCGTATTGATAAGAACGTTGATAATCATGATTATCGTGGTATCAGTATTAACTATCTTTTAGGTATTGTTCCTTGGGGGCTATCTCGTGCAATTCCGATTTTATTAGCTTTGTTATTTGGAGGTCCGTTTGTTGCTAGTTTAGCAGAGGCAATGCAGCATGGTGTTTTAAAAATTATTGCTGATGGTTTAACCTTAGCTGGTGGTGTTTTACCCGCACTTGGATTTGCTATTCTACTTCGCTATTTACCAACGAAACGTCATATAGCTTATCTTATTTTAAGTTTTGCATTAACATCAATTTTTATTACTTTATTTGGTAATGTTGCTGCAATTGGTAATGCATTAGATGGATTACTTCCTGCCTCACTTGGACGTTCTTATAATAGCGTGCCTATGCTCGCAATGGCAGCGATTGGTTTTGCATTAGCTTATATGGTTTATCAACGTAGTGTAGAGTCAGGATCTGCACCTGTTTCAAAGAATACAACTTCTACAAAAGGAGAAATTGAAGATGACGAACTCTAATCAACAAGTGGGCAATCCAAAAGGTTATAAATTAACTGATGCAGATTTTCGTCAGATTAATATTCGTAACTTGTTATTTAACCAAGTAGGTTGGAACTATGAGCGTATGCAAGGATCTGGCTATCTTTGGATTTTACTACCACAGCTTCGTAAAATGTATGGTGATCGTACGCCAGAATTACATAAAATGATGGTGATGCATAATCAGTTTTTTAATACTAGTCCATTTTTTAATACGATTGTAAAGGGGATTGACTTAGCTCTTGAAGAAAAACAAGGTGTTAAATCACTGGAAGCTGTAGCAGGGATTAAATCTGGTTTAATGGGACCATTTGCAGCTATTGGAGATGCAATTTTTGCTTCCTTAATACCTGCTATTATGGGGGCGATAGCTGCAACTATGGCAATAGGCGGTAATCCTTTAGGTGTTGGTTTGTGGGTAGCGGTTGCTATTGCGACAATGGTATTCCGTTGGGTACAACTCAAAATTGCCTATCGTGAGGGGGTACATTTAGTGACTAATCTAGGGCATAAATTAAATGCTTTAACTAATGCAGCGACTGTTTTAGGGGTTTTCGTTGTAGGAGTAATGTGTGCCACTATGGTTAATGTCATGGTGCCATTCACTGCAACGATAGGTGAAAAAGTAGTTTCTGCACAGGAAAATTTGGATCTAATTTTACCAAGATTGGTGCCGGCATTAGTTGTATTTTTTATCTATTGGTTGCTTGGTAGACCAAAAATGAATTCCAATAAAGCGATCATGATTATTATTGCATTATGTATTTTGCTTTCTTGGGCAGGGTTATTAGCGAAAGGCTAATGCTACAAATGTTCCCGCTTTAATATGAATATTAAGCGGGAACATTATTTTTAACTTATCATAAAAATACATGAACAAGGAAATACAATGTTAGATCTTATTATATTTGATATGGACGGCGTAATTGTTGATACCGAATATTTTGGATTTGAACATTTGAAAAATTTTATTGATGAAATTAAAACAAGACAATCACCAATTAGTCATCAAGAATATTCTGCGATTATAGGGCGTTCTTATGATGATCTTTATTTAGCCATTAAAACACTTAGTCAAACAGATTTATCAGTCAATGACATTGGTAAAATGTTATCTGAATATGTACAAAAGCATATAAAAGAAATTGATTATATTTCCATTTTTAGAAAAGATATTATCGAAATTATTCATTTTGCAAAACAGCAAAATATTAAGCTAGCTATAGCATCTTCTTCCTCAAGACAGCAAATAGAAAATATTTTAATTCTTTGCAAAATTAGACCGCACTTTGATTTTATTATAAGTGGTAAAGAATTACCTCAAAGTAAACCTAATCCAGCTATCTATCAAAAAGTTTTAGCACATTTTTCAATACCTGCTAATAAAGCAGTAACTATTGAAGATTCCTCTCATGGTATTCAAGCTGCCAAAAAAGCGGGAATAACCGTTATTGCTTATGAAGAAACAAGGATAGCAATAGATCAAACTTTAGCTGATTATAAAGGAAAAAATATGTTGGAAATTTTGGATATTATTAAAAGGTTACATTTTAAAAATAGGACGAAAAATGAAATTTGAGATAGGACAAAAAGATTTTTTATTAAATGGTAAACCATTCAAAATTATCTCAGGTGCTGTACATTATTTCCGAATTGTACCTGAGTATTGGCACAAAACTTTATATAATTTAAAAGCAATGGGGTGTAATACGGTTGAGACTTATATAGCGTGGAATTTACATCAACCAAAACCTAATGAATTTAATTTTAATGGCAGAGCAGATCTTGTGAAATTTTTACAGATTGCACAAGAGTTAGGGCTTTATGTTATTTTACGTCCAACACCTTATATCTGTGCCGAGTGGGAATTTGGTGGATTACCAGCGTGGTTACTTACTATTCCTAATATTCATTTACGTCAAAATGATCCCATTTTTTTAGAGCAAGTTGATCATTATTTTTCTAAATTATTATCAATGGTAACACCTTATCAAATTACTGAAGGTGGTAATATTTTAATGATGCAAATTGAAAATGAATATGGTTCTTTTGGTAATGATAAGTCTTATTTAAGAGCTATTCGTTCATTAATGCAAAAATACGCAGTAAATGTACCGCTCTTTACTTCTGACGGTGCTTGGCAAAATGCTTTAGAAGCAGGTGCTTTGATTGAAGATGATATTTTACCTACGGGCAATTTTGGTTCTCGCTCTAATGAGAATTTAGATGAATTACAACGTTATTTTGATAATCATCAAAAGTCTTATCCCTTAATGTGTATGGAATTTTGGGATGGTTGGTTTAATCGGTGGAAAGAGCCTGTTATAACACGTGAGCCTCGGGACTTAGTCGATTGTGTAAAAGCTCTTTTAGATAGAGCAAGTATTAATTTTTATATGTTTCAAGGTGGCACGAATTTCGGTTTTTGGAATGGTTGCTCTGCACGTTTAGATACAGACTTACCACAAGTAACTTCTTATGATTATGATGCACCTGTACGTGAGTGGGGAGAGCCGTCAGAAAAATATTATTTATTACAACAATTATTAGCTACTTATCCAGATGCAAGTGAAATCAATGAACCTATTTTACCTGAGATAGTCGCTTATCCAACATTATCTTTACAAAATGAAGTTTCTTTATTTAGTACGTTAGAGAGGATCAGTAAATATAGTGAAAGTCCTATTACACAAACAATGGAAGATCTAGGGCATTACTATGGCTATGTTCTTTATCGAGCTAAGCCTAAAGTATATAGCGATGAAATTAAATTAAGAATTTATCAATGTCGAGATCGTGTACAGGTATTTAATGACTATCAAAAAGTGGCAACACAATATCAACATGAAATTGGTCATGAAATTATGTTGAAAACACCGAATGACGAGTTTCAATTAGATTTATTGGTTGAAAATATGGGGCGAGTGAATTATGGCGGTAAGTTACTCTCACCTACACAACGAAAAGGTATTGCTGCAGGAGTAGTATTAGATTTGCATTTTCATACAGGTTGGCAGCAATATGCGATTGATTTTGAAAAGTTGGATAAAATTGATTTTTCTAGTGCTAGTGATCCCCAAACACCTTCTTTCTATGAATTTAATTTAACTCTAGACCAAGAGCCTAAAGATACTTTTATTGATACAAGTGAGTTAGGAAAAGGTGTGATTTTAGTTAATGGTGAAAATTTAGGACGTTATTGGAATGAAGGACCTACTTGTTATCTTTATTTACCAGCTCCCTTACTTCATAAAGGGGATAATAAAATTATTATTTTTGAAACTGAAGGGATAAGACCAGAAACACTGAAATTTAGTGATAGACCGATTTATAAACAGTTAGACAGTAAGAATTTATAAACTTAGTTATTATAGGAGAAATATATGAGTTTGATTTTGATTAGTCATGGTGAATTTGCTAAAGGATTATTAGAAACCGCAGAAATGATTTTAGGAAAAATTGATAATGCACAAACAGTTTGTTTATATCCAGAAGAAGGTGCTGAAGATTTTCAAAAAAAATTTGAAGATGCATTAGAAAAAGCGACAGGTGATGATGTTGTCTTTTGCGATATTATGGGCGGAACACCTTGCAATGTTGCTATGCGTTATTTAAGTAAATTATCAGGATTATACAGTGGAATGAATTTACCTATGGTTATTAGCTATGTGAGTGAAGAAGGTACTGATGGGTTATTAGAAAATGCCAAAGATCAAATTTACGATGTAGCTTATCAATTAAAAAATTTAACGTCTAATGATGATGAATAAGGAGAAGAAAATGGCGAAGCAAGAATTATTAAAAAAACTTTGTACTAAAGATGGGGTGATCGCAGCACTCGCTATTGATCAACGTGGTGCATTACGTCGAATGATGGGAGATGATATTACACCACAGCAAGTAAGTGAGTTTAAAACATTAATCTCTCAAGATCTAACACCTTACGCTTCATCTATTCTATTAGATCCTGAATTTGGTTGGGCTGCATCTGAAAAACGCGATGGGAATTGTGGTTTAATTATGGCTTATGAAAAAACAGGCTATGATAAGACCGCAGTTGGTCGTTTTCCTGATTTAATAGATGATGTTTCTGTGTACCGTTTGAAAGAAAAAGGGGCGGAAGCAGTTAAATTACTAATTTATTTTGATATTGATGAAGCCTTTGAAATAAATGATCGTAAAGCTGCTTTTGTTGAGCGTGTTGCTTCTGAATGCCATACTGAAGGGTTACCTTTATTTCTGGAAATTATTGCTTATGATGCTACAAATGATGATAAAGCATTTTATGCTAAAGTTAAACCTCGTAAAGTGATTGAAGCAATGAAATTCTTTGCAAAACCACGTTTTGGTGTTGATGTACTAAAAGTAGAAGTTCCTGTTGATATGAATTATGTTGAAGGATTTGCTACTGGAGAAGTGCTTTATACACAAGAGGAAGCTAAGGCATTTTTTAAAGCACAAAGTGAAGCGACAACATTACCATTTATTTTCTTAAGTGCAGGTGTTTCTGCAAAATTATTCCAAGAAACACTCCTTTTTGCTAAAGAAGCAGGTAGTGAATTTAATGGTGTTCTATGTGGTCGAGCAACTTGGGCTGGAGCAACAGAAGCTTATAAAAATGAAGGTGTTGATTCAGCTAGAGATTGGTTAAAAACACAAGGTAAGAAAAATATCAGTGAATTACTTGATGTGTTAGAAAAAACTGCGACACCAATTAAGCTTTAATCATTTATATTATCTATTTCAATATATAACTAGAAAGTTTAGGCGATAGTTCTATTTAATTATCGCCTAATTTTATTTAAAGGATTTATTTCAGAAATAAAATTGAAGTTTTATGAAAATTCGTTATGATTGATAGCCATTATTTTACTCAATATAACATTACAACAAGGTGGTATTATGTGGTCTGAATTTTTTGTAGGCTATGGATTATTTATTTTAAAAATATTAACGATTATTTTGATCGTTGCGGGAATAAGTGCGGTTATTTTTTCATTAAAAATGAAAAATAAAAAGGCAGTTGGTGAATTATCAATTATTGATTTATCTAAAAATTATCAAGAAAATACCGAAAAATTGCGGGATTTCCATTTAAGTGAAGAAGTGCTTAAACAAGCAGAGAAATTGAAGAAAAAAGAAGAAAAAATACAAGCAAAAAAAGATAAAAAGAAAAAAGTAATACTTAAGGAGGAAAGAAAACCTCATCTTTTTGTTTTAAATTTTAAAGGTGATATTTCCGCATCAGAAAGTGCTGCATTACGTGAAGAAATCAGTGCAATATTGGCGGTTGCTCAACCAGAAGATGAAGTATTACTTAAATTAGAAAGTCCAGGTGGAATCGTTCATGAATATGGTTTAGCTGCTTCACAATTAATGCGACTTAAACAAAATAATATAAAATTAACGGTTGCCATTGATAAAGTGGCTGCAAGTGGGGGTTATATGATGGCTTGTGTGGCGGATAAAATTATTTCAGCACCTTTTGCTATTGTAGGATCTATTGGGGTTGTCGCTCAAGTACCTAATATTCACCGTTTATTGAAAAAACACGATGTGGATGTAGATGTAATGACCGCAGGCGAATATAAAAGAACAGTTACTATATTAGGTGAGAATACCGATAAGGGTAAACAAAAATTTCAGCAAGAATTGGAAGAAACACATAATTTATTTAAGTCTTTTGTTGCTCAAAATCGACCAAAACTGGATATTGATAAAGTTGCTACAGGCGAACATTGGTTTGGTCAACAGGCAATAGACTTACAATTAGTCGATGAAATTTCAACTAGTGATGACGTTATTTTAAATGCAATTAAAGAGAAAGTGGTATTGTCTGTAAAATATGAAATTAAGAAATCTTTATTGCAAAAACTTGCTAAACAAACAGAAGAAAGTGCCGATAATATTTTACTGAAAGTATTAAATCGTAATCAAAGAAGTTTTTTTTAAATTTATCGCTATAGTTCTTTGCATTAGTTGACAAAAATAATATAGAATTGATTAATATTTAATATTAATCAATTTACTTTAATCCTAAATAACATTATTATGTATAGGTGAAGTACAATATTATGAAAGTTATGATTATAATGAATTATTGGTTGTTATAGTAATAGGCTAGTGTTAGTTTTATCTAATATACATTTATACTTTCATCTATTGAGATATTTACACATTGAAAATAATAATTGAGGAAAAATATGAAACTATCACGTGTTTTATTATCAGCTGTTGCTATTGCGACTTTAGCTGCTTGCGGAAACCTAAGTAAAGTAACTGACGAGGGTACATCAGATAATTTGGTATGGCCTAAAGTTGATGAGTCAGTATTTAACCACGATGGAAGCCAATTTGGTTCATGGCCAAACTGGGATAACGTTCGCATGGTTGAAAGAGGAATGAATAAAGATCAACTTTATAATTTATTAGGGCGTCCACATTTCGCGGAAGGTTTATATGGTGTTCGTGAATGGGATTATGCATTTAATTACCGTGAAAATGGCGTACACAAAGTTTGTCAATATAAAATTTTATTTGATAAAAATATGAATGCTCAAAGCTTCTTCTGGTATCCTAATGGTTGTAATGGTAATACCTCTTTTACTCTCAGTGGTGATTTCTTATTTGATTTTGATAAAGATATTTTGACAGCAAAAGGTAAAGAAGTTGTTGACAATGTTGCTGTGCAGTTGATTAAATCTAGTGCAAAAACAGTGAAAGTTGCTGGTTTTACTGATCCATTAGGCTCAGATAGTTATAATTTAGATTTATCTCAACGTCGTGCAGATCGAGTTGCAGCTCGTCTGATTCAAGATGGTGTAACTGCTAAAATTACTGCTGTAGGCTATGGAGAAACTCAACAAGTTAAAGTTTGTAGTGGGGAAAAAGGTAAGGCGTTAAGAGATTGTTTACGTCCTAATCGTCGTGTTGAGATTTCATCATCAGGTACTATTATTAAAGAAAACGTTTCTGGTGAGATGATGGGTGGTACAACAGGACCTGCTCCATACTATCAAAAATAATTTAGTTTAATTCCACAAAAGGCTTTTTGGTTAATCATTCAAAAAGCCTTTTTATTTCATTTCAATAAATCGTCAATAAAAGTTTTCGTCAAGTTAATATAATGATTAGGAAATCGATGACTAAAATTTAATAGATAATAAAGTTGATAAATTTTTTTACGCTCATTAAAATTTTTATCAACAGGATAGATGCTATTGTAGTTTTCATAAAATTCTTTTGAAAATGGCTCAAATAATTCAGTAAAAGCTAAATCACATTCTCTATCTCCCCAATATATAGCCGGATCATAGGTAAAAATTTGGTTATTTACTAAAGCACAATTTTCAGTCCATAAGTTGCCATGCACTAGAGATGGCTTAGGTTGGTGCTTATTTAATTTTTTAGTCACTGTTTGTATTATTAATTCTATATTTCCAAAATCTATGCCTTTTTCGTAGCATAGTTGTAATTGCCACCCAATACGATATTCGCTAAAGAAAGTTGACCAATTATTTTTCCAATCATTAGGTTGATAAATAGAACCTAACCAAGTGTCAAAATCCAATCCATATTTTTCAGATCCATCTAATAAGTGTAATTTTGCTAATTGTTGACCAAAAATGCCCATATTTTGATTTGATGTTTTTTGAATAGGTAAGGCTTCTAATAATAAAAAGCTATGGCTTTGAGATATTCCGACTCCATATACTTTGGGAACATTAACTGTTTTAGTTTGATATAATCTTTCTAATTGTTCCGCTTCAGCTCGAAACATAGAACGATAAGATCTATCATTTATTTTGACAAAAACAGGCTGAATTCCATCATTAATTAACCAAGTTTCGTTTGTTTCACCTGTATGTATTTTTTGCTTAGTTTTGATAAAATAATAAGCTCCAAATTGATCGGCTAATACTTGAGAAATTGATTTCCACATCATAAACCTCCTTATTTTGTCTAGCTTATGCTCAATAATAAATAGAATATTGAGAATTATCTGTGATAAAGTTCAAATTTTTGTAACTCACTATTGAATTTTTATAAATTTATATTATGTTAATATTCATCTTGATATTATTTAATAAAGGAAATTAATATGAAATTATATATTTATGATCATTGTCCCTACTGTGTTCGCCCTAGAATGATATTTGGTTTAAAAAATATTCCCGTTGAAAATATTACTTTACTCAATGATGATGAAAAAACACCAATTGGTTTAGTAGGTAAAAAAATGGTGCCTATTTTAATTAAAGATGATGGTTCAGCAATGCCTGAAAGCTTAGATATTGTTCGTTATATCGATGATAATTATGGTGAAAAATTGCTTTCTGAGGAAACTCGTTCCGAATTTGATAATTGGGTTAAAAAAGTAGGGAATTACTATTATTATTTACTTCATCCAAGAGTGATTAAATTGGGATTGAAGGAATACGTAACAGAAACGGCAGTGGATTATTTTATTAAGAAAAAAACAGCAAGTATTGGTAGCTTCAATGAACATTTGGCTAAAAGTGATGAATATATTAAACAATTAGAAAATGATCTAGCTGAATTAGAAAAATTATTTGTTAGTGAGAGTGCATTTAACGGAAAGTTATCTTTTGAAGATATTATTTTATTCCCAATGTTACGTAATTTAACTTGTGTGAAAGGACTTATTTTTCCTACAAAGATTAAAGCGTATATAGAGAGAATGTCAGAATTGACGAAAATTGATCTTTATACTGATCGTGCAATCTAGTTGGGGGTTTGGTAAAATCTATGATAAAATCATACTGCGCTTTTTATTATACATTGTGGGTATAAATAAAAGTGCGGTGCAAAATAGCACTAAATTGATACAAGGGATAATTTATCCCTTGTTTTGTTTTATTCAATTAACGACAAGTAGCCTTTCGTATGGGTTACCACTGTATAAGGATTAAAAATGCCTATTATTACATTACCAGACGGTTCTCAACGTCAATTCGATCATCCTGTTTCTGTATTAGAAGTTGCACAAAGTATTGGTGCTGGTCTTGCTAAAGCGACTATCGCTGGAAGAGTTAATGGTGAGCGTCGTGATGCCTGTGATATGATTAATGAAGACGCAAGTCTAGAAATTATTACAGCAAAAGATGAAGATGGTCTAGAAATCATTCGTCATTCAACTGCCCATTTGCTTGGACACGCAATTAAACAATTATTTCCAGATGTGAAAATGGCAATAGGTCCAACGATTGAAAATGGTTTTTACTATGATGTTGATTTAGACCGCTCTTTAACACAAGAAGATCTAGATAAATTAGAAAAACGTATGCTTGAATTGGCAAAAACTAATTATGATGTGGTTAAAAAGCCTGTATCTTGGCAAGAAGCTAGAGATACTTTTGAACAGCGTAATGAACCCTATAAAATGGCAATTTTAGATGAGAATATTGAACGTTCGGCGACACCAGCGTTATATCATCATCAAGAATACATCGATATGTGTCGTGGACCTCATGTTCCTAATATGCGTTTCTGCCATCATTTTAAATTACAAAAAGTTGCTGGAGCATATTGGCGTGGCGATAGTAAAAATAAAATGTTACAACGTATTTATGGTACGGCTTGGGCAGATAAAAAACAATTAGTAGAATATTTAATACGTTTAGAAGAAGCGGCCAAGCGTGATCATCGAAAAATTGGTAAAGCTCTAGATTTATATCATATGCAAGAAGAAGCACCTGGAATGGTATTTTGGCATAATGATGGTTGGACAATTTTCCGTGAGTTAGAAACCTTTGTACGTACAAAATTAAAAGAATATGATTATCAAGAAGTAAAAGGTCCATTTATGATGGATCGTGTACTTTGGGAAAAAACAGGGCATTGGCAAAATTATGGCGATTTAATGTTTACCACTCAATCAGAAAATCGTGAGTATGCTATCAAACCAATGAACTGCCCGGGACATGTACAGATTTTCAATCAAGGTTTAAAATCTTATCGTGATTTACCTTTACGTATGGCAGAATTTGGTTCTTGCCATCGTAATGAGCCATCTGGTTCTTTACATGGACTAATGCGAGTACGTGGTTTCACTCAAGATGATGCACATATTTTCTGTACAGAAGAACAAATTGAAAGCGAAGTTACTAGCTGTATTAAAATGGTTTATGATATTTACAGTACTTTCGGTTTCCAAGATATTCGTGTAAAACTTTCTACTCGTCCAGAAAGTCGTATTGGTGCAGATGAAATGTGGGATCGTGCAGAGGCTGGTTTAGCCGCAGCACTTAAAGCAAATGGATTAGAATACGAAATTCAAGAAGGTGAAGGTGCATTTTATGGTCCTAAAATTGAGTTTGCTTTACGTGATTGTTTAGATCGTGAATGGCAGTGCGGTACAATTCAATTAGATTTCGCCTTACCGGGAAGATTAAATGCTTCTTATGTGGCAGAAGATAATGACCGTAAAACTCCTGTAATGATTCATCGTGCGATTTTAGGTTCATTAGAGCGTTTTATCGGTATTATTACGGAAGAATATGCGGGATTCTATCCATCTTGGTTAGCACCTGTGCAAGCTGTGGTAATGAATATTACTGATAGCCAATCTGATTATGTACAAAAAGTAGTAAAAACACTTTCTGATGCAGGCTTACGAGCTAAATCAGATTTACGTAATGAAAAAATTGGGTTCAAAATTCGTGAACATACCTTACGTCGAGTGCCTTATATGTTAGTCTGTGGTGATAAAGAAATTGAAGCAGGCAAAGTAGCAGTAAGAACTCGTAAAGGGGCTGATTTAGGTACATTCACAATTGAAGAATTTACAGAAATGTTGAAAAATCAAGTTCGCTCTCGAGAATTGAAATTATTCAACGAAGAGTAACCCTGAAAGATAATACCGCTCGAAAGAGCGGTATTTTTATTATAGATAGACGGTGTCTATCTATAAAAACCATACGCTATGCGTATGGTATAAAAGAGCTTTAGCGATGAAAAAATCCTCCGATATAATGAAGAAGGCTGACAACCAAATTCAAAATATAGGAGGATGTGCCAATGGCAAATAAATCCAATGACGATTCAAGTCTATCACACACAAGATGGAACTGTAAGTATCATATAGTTTTTATTTTTTTAATAAATATAATTGTAGTGCCAAATTAGCGAAAAATAGTAATGAAAGGTTTGCAAGATATTTTAAGGAGTATGAAATGGAACATAAATTAGAAGATATTATTGCTATTTTCGATCAATGTTTTGAAAAAGAGTTTAATACAAAACTCATTAAGGGCGGTGATGAGCCTATTTATTTACCAGCTAATGAAGAACGCCCTTATCACGCGATTTATTTTGCTCACGGCTTTTATAGTAGTGCTTTGCATGAAATATCTCATTGGTTAATTGCAGGTGAAGCCCGTCGAAAATTAGAAGATTTTGGTTATTGGTATGAACCAGATGGACGAACTGAAGAAAAACAGCGAGAATTTGAACAAGTGGAAGTCAAACCGCAAGCATTAGAATGGATATTAGCAACGGCAGCTGGTTTCCGCTATTTTGCAAGTAGTGATAATTTAAATGGAGGGGTAGGGGATACACAACCTTTTAAGCAAGCTGTTTATGAACAAGTTAAATTTTATGCTAAAAATGGTTTACCAAAACGAGCAGAAACTTTACGCCAAGCCTTAGCAAAATTTTATAATACAGGGGAGGGAATTGATCTCTCAAAATTTGATATAACAAGGATTTAATAAATGTTTGCATTAGAAATTAAAGGGCTAACAAAATCATATAAAAATGGTGTAACCGCTTTAAAAGGAATTGATTTACAAGTAAAAGAAGGCGATTTTTATGCGTTATTAGGACATAATGGTGCGGGAAAATCAACAACTATTGGTATCGTCAGTTCTTTAGTAAATAAAACATCAGGACAAGTGAGCGTTTTTGGTTATGATTTAGATAAAGAAGTTGCTGACTTAAAAAAATGTATAGGGTTAGTGCCACAAGAATTTAATTTCAACCAATTTGAACGAGTGATTGATATTTTAACAAACCAAGCTGGTTATTATGGTATTGAACGAAATGAATCCTTAAAACAAGCAGAAATTTGGCTTAAAAAGCTAGATTTATGGGATAAACGTAAACAACAAGCAATGCGGTTATCTGGCGGTATGAAACGCCGACTAATGATTGCAAGGGCTTTAATTCATCAACCTAAATTGTTAATTTTAGATGAGCCGACGGCTGGGGTAGATATAGAATTACGCCGTTCGATGTGGTCTTTTTTAAAAGAGCTGAATGAGCAAGGTACAACAATTATTTTAACAACTCATTACCTTGAAGAAGCCGAAATGCTTTGTCGTAATATTGGTATTATTCAATCAGGACGTTTAGTGGTAGATATGCCGATGAAAGACTTACTTGCTAAATTAGAAACAGAAACCTTTATTCTTGATTTATCGATTAATCATAATTTACAAGAAATAAATAGTTACAATGTCACTTTTATTGACGATAATTCAATAGAAGTAGAGGTAAAACGTGAGCAAGGTTTAAATCATTTATTTGAGCAATTAACAGTGCAAGGTATTAAAGTATTAAGTATGCGTAATAAGTCCAATCGTTTAGAAGAATTATTTGTTTCTATGTCTTTAAATAAACATTCTACAACAGGAGGAGAAGTATAATGACATTAGCTTGGGTGGCATTTAAAACAATTTTAACCAAAGAAATTCGCCGTTTTACTCGAATTTGGATTCAAACCTTAGTACCCCCTGTTATTACGATGACCTTATATTTTGTAATATTTGGACAGTTAATTGGTAGTCGTATTGGCGAAATGAATGGTTTTAGCTATATGCAATTTATTGTACCAGGATTAATTATGATGTCTGCATTAACTAATTCTTTTTCTAATGTTGCATCATCATTTTATAGTACAAAATTTGCAAAAAATGTTGAAGAATTACTTATTTCCCCTGTTTCTCCACATATTATTATTTTAGGCTATGTTTGTGGTGGTATGGCAAGAGGGATTGCAGTTGGTGTTCTTGTTACCATTGTATCAATGTTATTTGTTTCTTTTGATATCCAATCTTGGTTAGTGATTGTTATTACTTTATTATTAACGACGGCAACTTTTGCTTTAGGTGGATTGATTAATGGCGTTTTTGCTCGTTCTTTTGATGATATTAGTATTATTCCTACCTTTGTATTAACACCATTGACTTATCTTGGTGGCGTATTTTATTCGATTTCATTATTGCCTGAATTCTGGCAAGGGGTATCTAAATTAAATCCCATTGTTTATATGATCAACGGTTTTCGTTATGGCTTTTTGGGAATTAGCGATATTGATCTAAGTTATACATTCATCGTTTTAGCTTTATTTATTACCGCACTTTATAGTTTTTCTTACTATTTAATTAGTCGTGGAGTAGGGTTGCGTAGTTAATTTTTATTAGTAGTTTATATCTAATTAAATTAAGCGGATAAGTTGTCCGCTTTTTTATTTATCTAATAATATTTGTGTTTTTCTAGATTTTATATTGTTATTTTATTTTTATTATAGTTTTTTTATAAACTTTATTTGATTTTTTTAATTAAATAAATTATTTTTTATTTAAAATTATTGATAGTTTAGAGTGCATTATTTGATATGCAACTGATACTATTTCTTTAAGAAAAGAAATATAAATAAAAAGGACTTTTGAAATGAAAAAATTATATTTATTAATGACTTTATTATCTGGCTTTATTTTTTCATCAACTGTTAAGGCAAAAACAGATTGGTGGCAACCGTTTAGCAAACTTGATACTGGTGATACTGCTTGGGTAATGATTTCAACTATTCTTGTCTTATTTATGACAATTCCTGGCTTAGCCTTATTTTATGCGGGAATGGTACGTAAAAAAAATGTACTAAGTACAATGATGTATAGCTTTTCTGTTACGGCGTTAGTTTCTGTTTTGTGGATTGTTGCTGGATATTCTTTAGCTTTTACTGAAGGTAATGGGTTTATTGGCAGTTTAGATCGATTATTTTTATCTGGTATGGGACTAGATCTTTCTAAAGGATTATTGACTATTGCACCTAACGCACAAACTATTCCAGAATCTGTTTTTATGTTTTTTCAAATGACATTTGCTATTATTTCGGTAGCAATTATTTCTGGTGCTTTTGCAGAAAGAATGAAGTATTCAGCTATGCTATGGTTTTCGGGAGCTTGGTTTTTGCTTGTTTATGTACCGATTTGTCATTGGGTATGGGGTGGTGGTTTTATGGCTCAAGGTGGAGTACTTGATTACGCAGGTGGTACAGTAGTACACATTAATGCTGGTATTGCTGGTTTAGTTACTGCAATTATGTTAGGTAAGCGTATTGGCTATGGGCGAGAAAGTATGGCTCCACATAATATGGTATTTACTTTAATTGGTGCTTCAATGTTATGGATTGGTTGGTTTGGTTTTAATGCTGGATCGGCTTTAAGTGCTAATGCTTCGGCAGGTATGGCAATGGTTGTTACTCAAGTTTCAGCTGGTATTGGTGCGTTGACTTGGTTAGTTTGTGAAGGTATTGAACATCGTAAAGCAACATCATTAGGCTTAGCTTCTGGCGCTGTTTCTGGATTAGTTGGAATTACGCCAGCAGCAGGTTTTGTCAATCCAATGGGGGCAATTTTTATTGGTTTACTAACAACCATTGCTTGTTATTTTTCAGTGACTAGGTTAAAACATAAGTTAGGTTATGATGATACGCTTGATGCTTTTGGTATTCATGGTTTTGGCGGAATTATTGGTGCTATTTTAACTGGTATCTTTTTTGATAATAGTATATTTTCTGGTAATACAACAGTTTATAAACAATTAATTATTCAATTAAAAGATGCTGGAATTGTAATTGCTTATTCTGCTGTAATGAGTTTCTTTATTCTCAAAGTTGTTGCTAGATTGTGCAATGGATTACGTGTAGAACGAGATGAAGAAAGGGAAGGATTAGATATTAGTATTCATGGAGAACGAGTGGAATAAAACTTATTTTATTTTCTCTATTTTTAGGTAAACGTTTGCTATGTTAACTAGGTCAAATAATTGATAAAAATATTAAAATGATGATTTTAATTAGTTACCTTTTTATATAGACTAGATCATATTGTTTATTAGTGTTACAAAATAAGGAAGGATTATTTATGAAAGAATTGTTAGATATTGCTCAAAATTGGCTAAATCAAGATCCAGATAAGGAAACTTATTCTGAATTAGAAACTTTAATTAATCAGGCAAAAGCAGGCGATGAAAAATCATTATTGGATTTACAATCTCGTTTTTCTGATAGATTACAATTTGGTACAGCTGGATTACGTGGTCCTTTACAAGCAGGACCAATGGGTATGAATAGAGTTTTAGTCAGTCAAGCTGCTGCTGGCTTAGCTAAATATTTAAAAGATTATGATAAAGAGCCTTCAATTGTGATTGGTTATGATGGTCGTAAAAATTCTGATATTTTTGCTCGTGATACTGCTGAGATTATGGCTGGTGCTGGAATCAAGGCTTATTTGTTACCAAGAAAATTACCTACTCCTGTTTTAGCTTATGCAGTTAATCACTTTGATACAACCGCCGGTGTAATGGTAACCGCTAGCCATAATCCACCTGAAGATAATGGCTATAAAGTTTATTTAGGTAAAGAAAATGGTGGAGGACAAATTGTTTCACCAGCAGATAAAGATATAGCAAAATTAATTGACCAAGTTGCATTAGGGAGTATTTCTGACTTGCCTCGTAGTCAAAATTTTGAAGTATTAAATGATGAGGTAGTGAATGCTTATATTGAAAAAACTGCGGCATTAGCAAAAGAACCTAAAATAGATATTAGCTATGTTTATACTGCAATGCACGGTGTAGGTTATGAAGTACTAAGTAAAACACTTGAAAAAGCAGGATTGCCACAACCACATATTGTTAAGGAACAAGCTTATCCTGATAGCTCATTCCCTACGGTAAATTTCCCTAATCCTGAAGAAAAAGGCGCATTAGATTTAGCCATAAAACTAGCAAAAGAAAAGAATGCAGAATTAATTATTGCCAATGATCCTGACGCAGATAGATTGGCCGTAGCAATACCTGATAGAGTAGGGGAATGGAAAATATTGCATGGAAATACTGTTGGTTGTGTATTAGGTTGGCATTTAGCTCAACAGGCAAAAAATAAGAATGGGGTGTTAGCTTGTTCATTAGTTTCATCACCAGCTTTAGCTAAAATAGCACAAAAATACGAACTAGGATTTGAGGAAACATTAACTGGTTTTAAATATATTGGTAAGGTAAAAGGATTATTATTTGGGTTTGAGGAAGCATTAGGTTATTTAGTTGATCCCGATAAAGTTCGTGATAAAGATGGTATCTCTGCCGCAGTAGTATTACTTGATCTTGTTCGCCATTTAAAATCAGAAAATAAAACGTTATTAGATTATATTGATGATTTTATCGAAGAATTTGGTGCTTATGTAAGTGGTCAAGTGTCTATTCGTGTTACTGATTTATCAAAGATTACTCAATTAATGGAAGCATTACGAAATAATCCACCTAGTCATATTGGAGAACGTAAAGTTGCTGAATTTATTGATCATCAAAAAACTGAACGTAAAAATAATATCTTAATTTTTACATTAGAAAATGGTAGCCGTTTAATTGCTCGTCCTTCAGGGACAGAACCTAAAATTAAGTTTTATTTAGATGTTCGAGGGGAATCATTAGAAAATGCACAACAACTTCTTACTCAGTTTGAAGAAGATTTAAAAACGTTGTTAAGAAAAGAAGAGTACGGTAATCAACCTTGTTAGTTAATTAATATTATAAAAAATATGGGGATCTCCTCATATTTTTTATATTTTTAAATTCATAAAAAAGCCACTTACAGTTGTAAGTGGCAAAATATTTTATACAAGAAGATTTGAAAAAGACAACTGCATTTGCATATTGCAGCGTACTAGCATTAACTAAGACTACTTAATATTAAAATAGTTCATAAAATTTATAAAAAATTTAAAATTTGTTGTTTAATACCATTTTTATCTAGTTTTAAGTCTTCTAAAATCTCTTTTTGAGTCCCTTGTGGGATAAAATAATCTGGTAACCCTAATTGCAATAATTTTACATTAAGTTGTTGTCGATATAGTTCTTCTGCAACAGCACTACCAGCACCACCTTGTATTGCATTCTCTTCAAGGGTTACAATTAGTTGATGATTGTTCGCTATATCAATGATACATTCCTTATCTAATGGTTTTACAAATCGCATATCTACAACTGTAGCATTAATTTCTTCTGCAACAGCGATGGCATCGGCTAACAGAGTACCAAAATTTAAAATTGCAATTTTTTCACCTCGACGACAAGTTTTTGATTTACCTATAGGAAGAACGTTCATTTTTTCCAGCGTTACGCCCATAATATTTCCTCTTGGATAACGCACTGCTGCAGGTTTACCGCAATGGTAGCCAGTATATAGCATTTGGCGACATTCGTTTTCATCACTTGGTGTCATAATAATGAGATTAGGAATGCAACGCATAAAACTAATATCAAAAGCACCTTGATGAGTTTGCCCATCTGCCCCTACAATCCCTGCACGATCTATTGCAAATAAAACAGGCAAATTTTGTATTGCTACATCGTGAATGAGTTGATCATAAGCACGTTGAAGGAAAGAGGAATAAATTGCAACAATAGGTTTATAGCCTGCAATCGCCAATCCTGCAGCAAAAGTAACCGCATGTTGTTCTGCAATAGCAACATCAAAATATTGTTTTGGAAAACGTTGAGAAAACTCAACCATACCTGATCCTTCTCGCATTGCGGGAGTAATACCAATTAGTTTTTGATCCTGTTCTGCCATTTCACAGAGCCAGTTCCCAAATATTTGTGAATAGGTGAGTGGAGCATCTTTTACTTTAGGTAATTTTCCAATAGTATGATCAAACTTAGGTACGCCGTGAAAACTAATGGGATCCTTTTCTGCTGGGGCGTAACCTTTGCCTTTCTGTGTTTTTATATGCAGAAATTGAGGTCCATTTAAAGATTGCATATTTTTTAAGGTACTAATTAGTTCTTCTATGTTATGTCCGTCAATAGGACCAATATAATTAAATCCTAATTGCTCAAACATCGTTCCCATTGGCGACACAAAACCTTTTACATGTTCTTCGGTTTTTTTCACAAATTCTTTAATTGGTGGGACGCCTGATAGAATTTTTTTGCCACTTTCTCGTAAATTAGAATAGAAAGACCCTGATAATAAGCGAGCAAGATGATTATTTAATGCCCCTACATTTTCAGAAATAGACATTTCGTTATCATTAAGAATAACTAACATATTAGTATGCAATGAACCTGCATGATTTAGTGCTTCAAATGCCATTCCAGCGGTAATTGCACCATCACCAATCACACAAATAGTTTTACGATTTGCATTTTCTCTTTCGGCGGCAATTGCTATACCTAATCCCGCACTAATAGAAGTCGAAGAATGTCCGACACTTAATACATCATATTCACTTTCATCTCGCCAAGGGAAAGGGTGTAAGCCATTTTTTTGTCGAATTGTTGACATTCTCTTTTTACGGCCAGTAAGTATTTTATGGGGATAAGCTTGATGTCCCACGTCCCAAATAAGCTGATCAAAGGGGGTTTTAAATACATAGTGAAGTGCAACTGTTAATTCAACAGTTCCTAGTCCTGAGGCTAAATGTCCACTACTTTGACTAACACTTTCTAATAGATATTCCCTTAATTCATCACATATTTGCGGTAGCTGATCTTTACTGAAATGGCGAAGATCTTCGGGGGTTTCTATTAATGATAAAAGTGGATAATTCTTCATTATTATTTGTCCAATATTCGAGTAGTTTTAGTTTCTTTAAGAAACCAATATAAATTAGTTGTTATATTCGTTAGCTTTTTCTTGTAATAATAAATTTAGCTAATTCTTGGAGTACATAGGTATCAAAACCAATGCTATTTAATGCTTCAATCGCTTTTAGATATAAATTTTGTGCTTTTTGTTTCGCACCTTCTAAACCGAGTAATTTAGGGTATGTACTCTTATCAGCAAGAATATCAGCCCCTACATTTTTTCCTATTATTTCTGTATCACCTTCAATATCAAGAATATCATCTTGGACTTGGAAAGCCAGTCCAATAGCATCGGCATAATCAGTTAACTTTTTATCTATATTATTATCTTGAAAATGTGGAGAACAAATAAATCCTAATTTTACGGCAGCTTTTAATAATGCCCCCGTTTTATTCTGATGAATTTGTTCTAATTCATCAAGCGTAACTTGTTTTTGCTCAGAGATAAGATCGAGACTCTGCCCAAAACACATTCCGTTGATGCCAGAAGCATTTGCAAGTGTTTCTATTAGTTTTAATTTTTGTTCGGAGGATAAATTTGGTATCTTGGTCAGTAGTTCAAATGCAAAAGGTTGTAGTGCATCACCTGCTAAAATAGCAGTCGCTTCATCAAAAGCAATATGGCAAGTTGCTTGACCACGTCTAAGGGAATCATTATCCATAGCAGGAAGATCATCATGAATGAGTGAATAAGCATGAATACACTCAATGGCTGCTGCAATATAATCAAGTTGCTGAATATCCGCACCCAGCATTTTTCCTGTTTCATAAACTAAAAAAGGACGAATACGTTTTCCTCCCAAGAGTAAAGCGTACTTCATTGCTTCAGAAAGAGGGGACGGCGAAGTATCTAAATTTAGAAATTGATTCTCTAAAAATACATTAATACGCTCTTGAGTTTGTTGAAGATCTTCATTGAATTGACGCATTTCAAGCCTACTAATTATTCATCGGGTTGATAATCGGATAATTCTACAAGGCCGCTTTTTTGTAACAATATCTGTATTTTTTGTTCCGCTTGTTGTAGTTTTTCTTGCCCTTGCTTAGCTAATTTTATCCCATTTTCAAATTCTTTTAAGGATTCATCAAGGGAAAGCTCACTACTTTCTAATTTAGAAACAATATTTTCTAACTTTGCTAATGTTGTTTCAAAATCTAAAGTTTTCTTTTCTGCCATATTTATCTCTTATTACTTACTTATTGAATTTGCTATTGTACTTTATTTTTTTAGACTTGTTAAAAAAACAATGTAATTTTGTGAAAGACTAAACATTTTTTTGTAAATTTATAAATAAATTTGAATAAATAGATTATTTTCTGATTGATATTAACTAAAGTAAATAGGGGATTTTTTCAATTTATTGTAGAATAACTGCCATTATTTTAATTTAAATTGAGTGATATTTATGAAATTTATAATCAAGCTTTTCCCTGAAATTATGATTAAAAGCGAAAGTGTTCGCAAAAGATTTGTAAAAATTTTGACTAGTAATATTCGTAATATTTTGAATAAATATGATGATTCCGTGGCGGTAGTACGCCATTGGGATTACATAGAAGTGCGGTCTAAAAATGAAGAGAATCGAGAGTTATTGATCGAATTGTTGACTCGTATTCCGGGAATACATCATTTTTTAGAAGTGGAGGAAAAGCCATTTGTAACATTACATGATATTTTTGAAGAAACCTTAGAAAAAGTAAAAAGTGAATTAGAAAACAAAACTTTTGCTGTAAGAGTAAAACGTAAAGGAAAGCATGAATTTAGATCATTAGATGTAGAACGATATGTAGGTGGTGGATTAAATCAAGCCATTGAAAGTGCTAAAGTAAAACTAACTAAACCAGATGTAACGGTACGTATTGATATTGAAAATAACAATATGATGTTGGTTAAAGCTCGTCATCCAGGTATTGGCGGTTATCCAATTGGTACTCAAGAAGACGTATTATCGCTAATTTCTGGTGGTTTTGATTCAAGCGTGTCTAGTTATATGCTAATTCGTCGTGGTTCTCGAGTTCATTATTGCTTCTTTAATTTAGGGGGGGCAACCCACGAAATTGGCGTTAAGCAAATGGCTTATCAAATTTGGGAACGCTTTAGTGGTTCACATAAAGTCCGTTTTGTTGCTATTAATTTTGAAGAGGTTGTTGGTGAAATTCTTGAAAAAGTTGATAACGGTCAGATGGGGGTAGTATTAAAACGAATGATGGTACGAGCAGCGAGTAAAGTGGCTGAGCGTTTTGGTATTCAAGCTATTGTGACAGGGGAAGCATTGGGGCAAGTTTCCAGCCAAACATTAACTAATTTACGTTTAATTGATGAGGCTGCAAATACCTTAGTGTTAAGACCTTTAATTACTCATGATAAAGAACAAATTATAGCGATAGCAAAACATATTGGTACAGATGATATTGCAAAATCAATGCCTGAATTCTGTGGTGTTATATCTAAGAATCCGACAGTAAAAGCAATTAAAGAAAAAATTGAAGCAGAAGAATTAAATTTTGATTTTTCTATTTTAGAAAGTGCGGTAGAAAATGCACAATATTTAGATATTCGCCAAATTGCAGAGAAGACAAAAGAAAATGTGGTTGAAGTTGATGTTACCTCAACATTGTCTAACAATGATATTATTATTGATATTCGTAGTCCTGAAGAAACAGAAGAAAATCCTCTCGTTATACCGAATAATAAGGTGATAGAACTGCCATTCTATCGTTTATCTAATCAATTTCCTGAATTGGATCAAACTAAAAATTATGTTTTATATTGTGAGCGTGGTGTGATGAGTAAATTACAAGCCTTATACTTAAAAGAGAATGGCTTTAATAATGTTACTGTATTTTCTAAAAATAATGGGAACAAATAATGTTAGATAAAACACTCTTAGGTTTAACACATCAAGAGCAACAAAAAGCGGTAGAAAAAATTCAACAATTAATGGCTGAGGGGGTTTCTGTTGCTCAAGCTATTGCTATTGTTGCAAAAGAATTAAGAGAAGAAAAAAATCGCTAAGGAAAGAAGATAATCTTTTTATTTAAACTAATACAATAAAAAATTAGGGTATTTTTGTGATCTACATTAGATTTTTAAATAAATGTGATTGCAAAAAAAAGTAAATTAATTGAATATTTGTGCTTAGCAAGGGGATAAGGGTTTTCCTTATTTAGTAACTAAGTTGTCTGTTAAGGATTTTAGGCCTCAGACGTTAAACCACATAAAAGAGGTTATTATGGAAGTTGGTGTTGTTAAATGGTTTAATAATGCAAAAGGATTTGGTTTTCTCTCCGCAGAAGGCAGTGATGCTGATATTTTTGCTCATTATTCTGTTATTGAAATGGATGGGTATCGCTCTTTAAAAGCAGGACAAAGAGTTCATTTTGAAGCGGTGCATGGAGATAAAGGCTCACACGCAACAAAAATTATTCCTATTGTTGAATAATATTAACTATTTTAGTCATCAAATAAAAGACAAGGTGTTATATATCTTGTCTTTTATTTTTTATTAAAACTTAAAATTAATCTTTTAATTTTAAGAGATCTTTAATATCCGCTTTCATTGCAGTCATTTGACTTTCATATAATGCTTTACTTTCCCTTTCATCAATCATATAAGAAATGGTTTCTGATAAAGTCATTTTCATTTTTTTTGAATATTTAGATAATCTTGACCAAACAGAATACTCCAAGTCTATTGATTTTTTCTTAGTTAGCTTTTTTTCAGCATTAAAAAATCGCTTTCGCCTTGCTCGGATAGCCTGATCTAATTTTATAACTAAATCAGGAGAGAGATGTTGCTGTATCCATTCTTCAATATGTTGTGGATTATTTTGATAATCAAGTAATTGAAGTACTATATTATCTTGTAAGCTACGCTCCTGATATTTCGTGATATTTATACCATCTCGATGTTTTTTTATCAGATATACCCATTTCCAATTTGCTTCTTGATTATCTAATTTTTGGTATTTCATTATATTTAATCCCAAATTCGTGACATTGTAACTTATATTAATATACAGGTTATTGTTAAAATTTACCAGTAAACTGTAATTCTTATATAAATAATTAATAAGAAATATGCGATAATGCTCGTTTATATCAATATTTAGCTTATGAGAGACTGCAATGATGTTACCTTTCGTATCTGAACGAGCTTTAGGTTGGCAAGACTTATTGCCTACTTTAGTTTTAGATAAATTACCACTTTATGAGAATATAGATTTTTTATCTTTACAGCAAAGAGCTTCGCTTGCTGTCGATCAATTTTTAAAATATCCTAAGAGTAACCTTTTAATTTTAAAAGCCGATGATCAGGCAGAATATGCACCATTACTAGAATCCTATATAGAGTCAAAATATAGAAAAAACACAGACGCCATTGTAGGTGTAAAATACATTGTTGAACAAGGCGATAGTTTTTCTTTTCCATCTATTTATGTCATTCCAGCAGAATCTAAAGAAGATAATTTTGTTGCAAAAAAAACGGTGGCGACTGCACTTTATTTTGACCAGAATCAATTATTTGGTTCAATTAGAATACATCCTAGTTCAAAAGAACTGCAATTAAACCCAGGATTAGTCCATCAATTAAATCAAGGGGTATTGATTTTAGGTGCTGGTGAGTTATTAAATCAATTTGAAATTTGGGCAAGATTAAAACAATTATTAAAAACGGGGTTATTTGATTGGTATTCATTACATCCATTAAAAACATTACCTTGTGAAATCCCTAGTTATAAATTAGATTTAAAAATTATTATATTAGGAACACGTTCGGAGCTAGCTGCATTAGAAGAACTTGATGAAACTTTATACCATACGGCACATTATGGTGAAATAGAGAGTTTTTTTAATTTAGAAACACAAGAAAATCAAACATTATGGGCTAATTATATACAAAATATAGCAACAGAATGTCAATGCTCTCTTGATTTAGATGGATTAAATAAATTATATCAATTACTAGTAAGAGAAAGCGAAGATCGTAATACTGTTAGCATTTCGCCCTTAAGATTGAAAGAAATTCTAATTTCTACCGCACTTTTAGTTAATAAACCTCAATTAACAGACAAAGATTTTGAAATTTATTTACAAAATAAATTATTACAACACGGATTTTTAAGAGAGCAAACTTATTCTGATATTTTGCAAGAGCAAGTTTATGTAGCAACTGAAGGAGAAATGGTTGGTCAAATAAATGGGCTATCCGTAATTGAATATTCAGGAACACCTTTATCCTTTGGAGAGCCTTCTCGTATTAGTTGTACTGTTCAATTTGGTGAAGGTGAGGTTATTGATGTTGAGCGTAAAAATGAGTTAGCTGGCAATATTCATAGTAAAGGTACGATGATCTCAGAAACTTGTTTAGCCAGTATTTTGGAACTACCCGCACAATTACCATTTTCCGCTTCAATTGTATTTGAGCAATCCTATGCTGAAATTGATGGGGATAGTGCTTCCCTTGCAAGTTTTTGTGTTCTATTAAGTGCTTTATCAAACTTGCCTTTGTCACAATCCATTGCGATAACTGGTGCGATTGATCAGTTTGGACTTGTTCATTCAGTTGGCGGTGTAAATGATAAAATAGAGGGATTTTTTACAATTTGTGAACGACGAGGTTTGACCGGTAAACAAGGTGTTATTATTCCAGCGACAGTAATTCAGCAGATTAGTTTATCTGAAAATGTAATAAGTGCGGTCAAAAATAAACAATTTTTTATTTGGACAGTAGAGGATGTATTTCAAACTTGTGAAATTTTATTTAATCGATCTTTAGTGGAAGAGGAAAATAGAGATTATAAAGAAGATGAAATACCACTTTCTCGGTTAATTAATCAACGCATTGATTCAAGAACAGAGCGTCAACAATCAAATAATTTTTGGGATTTTTTATTCAAAAAAAGAGAGTAATGATCGAATCATATAAGTTTTATAAAAAATAATCACAAATATATACAATATAATAAATAATACGAATATTTATTGAATAAAAACGTGATTTTTTAAGGTGTTAGTATTATTATTAGCAGTATTTTTTACAATTAAGATTTTCAAATAAAGTAGAGGACAGGAATGCAAAACCTAAACGAGATTACAGCACAGGCAAAAAAAGCAATTGATGAATTGCAAGATAAAAGCCTAGAAGCATTAGATGCCATTCGTGTAGAATATTTCGGTAAAAAAGGCCATTTTACACAGCTCATGCAAGGTTTGCGTGATGTTACAGCTGAAGAACGCCCTATCATTGGTGCTAAAATTAATGAAGCTAAGCAAGCTGTATTAGCTATATTAAATACTAAAAAAGCAGAATGGGAAGAGGAAGCATTAAATGCACAATTAGCAAAAGAAAGTATTGATGTGAGTTTACCTGGTAGAAAAACTGATTTAGGTGGTTTACACCCTGTATCAATTACGATTGAGCGTGTCACTAAGTTTTTTGCAAACTTAGGATTTACCGTTGAAGTAGGTCCTGAAATTGAAACGGATTATTATAATTTTGATGCGTTAAATATTCCAAAACATCACCCAGCAAGAGCTGATCACGATACATTTTGGTTTGATGCAAACCGTCTATTAAGAACACAAACTTCAGGTGTTCAAATTCGTACAATGGAAAAAACACAACCACCTATTCGAATTATTGCACCTGGTCGTGTTTATCGTAATGATTATGATCAGACTCATACACCAATGTTTCATCAGATAGAATTACTTTATGTGGATAAAAAAGCTAATTTTACTGAGTTGAAAGGGTTATTACATGATTTCTTACGTGCTTTTTTTGAAGAAGATTTACAAGTGCGTTTTCGTCCTTCCTATTTCCCATTTACTGAACCTTCAGCAGAAGTGGATGTAATGGGGAAAAATGGTAAATGGTTAGAAGTATTAGGTTGTGGTATGGTTCACCCTAATGTTTTACGAAATGTTGGTATTGATCCGAATGAATACTCTGGTTTCGCTGTTGGTATGGGGGTTGAGCGTTTAACAATGTTACGTTACAACGTCACGGATTTACGTTCATTTTTTGAAAATGACCTTCGTTTCTTAAAGCAATTTAAGTAATTATCGTTGAGCTTTAGCCGAATATAAAAAGGATTGGATATTATATGAAATTTAGTGAATTATGGGTAAGAGAATGGGTAAACCCAGCAATTAGTACTGAGCAATTATGCGAACAAATTACTATGCTTGGTTTAGAAGTTGATGGTATTGAAGAAGTTGCTGGTGAATTTACTGGTGTTGTAATAGGTGAAGTCGTTGAATGTGGTCGCCATCCTGATGCTGATAAATTACAAGTTACTAAGGTAAATATTGGTAATGAAGAATTATTAGATATTGTTTGCGGTGCACCTAATTGCCGTAAGGGTTTAAAAGTGGCTTGTGCAACTGTTGGTGCGGTATTACCTGGTGACTTTAAGATAAAAAAAGCAAAATTAAGAGGTCAACCTTCAGAAGGAATGCTTTGCTCATTTACTGAACTTGGTATTTCTAGTGAGCAAAATGGTATTATTGAATTACCAGCTGATGCACCAATAGGGGCTGATTTACGTGAATACTTAAAATTAAATGATAAAAGTATCGAAATTAGTTTAACACCTAATCGAGCTGATTGTTTAAGCATTGCGGGGATTGCCCGTGAAATTGGCGTGGTAAATAAATTACCTATTCACACACCAGAATTTCCATCGGTTAAAGCTACAATCAATGAAAAAATAGCGATTAATATTTCTGCTCCAGAGGCTTGTCCTCGTTATTTAGCTCGTTATATAAAAAATGTAAATGTGAATGCAAAAACACCTATTTGGATGCAAGAGAAATTACGTCGTTGTGGTATTCGTTCTATTGATCCTATTGTAGATGTGACTAATTATGTTTTACTTGAGCTAGGTCAACCGATGCACGCATTTGATGCTGATAAAATCACGCAACCTATTGAAGTGCGTATGGCAAAAGAAGCGGAAGAATTGGTGCTACTTGATGGAAATACAGTAAAACTACGCTCTAATACATTAGTGATAGCGGATCAAAATAATGCTTTAGCAATGGCAGGGATCTTTGGTGGTAAGGAAAGTGGGGTAAATACTGAAACGAAGAATGTTATTTTAGAAGCTGCATTTTTTGCACCATTAGCTATTACTGGGCGAGCTAGAGAATATGGCTTACATACTGATTCTTCACATCGTTTTGAACGTGGGGTTGATTTTGAATTACAATATAAAGCAATGGAAATGGCAACCTCACTTTTACTTGATATTTGTGGTGGTGAAGCGGCTGAAATTTGCGAATCAATTAATATAGAGCATTTACCTAAATTAAAACAAGTACAGCTAAGACGTAGTAAATTAGATAATTTACTCGGTCATCATATTGAAACAAATACGGTAACAGAAATTCTTGAAAAATTAGGGTTAGCTGTTTCTTATAGTGATGATATTTGGTCAGTAACTTCTGCTAGCTGGCGTTTTGATATTGAAATAGAAGAAGATTTAATCGAAGAAATAGCACGTATTTATGGCTATAATAGTATCCCAAATAATGCGCCACTTGCTCATTTACAAATGAAAAAATCACCCGAGAATTTACTTGATATCTCTCGAGTTCGTACGGCATTTGTAGACAGTGATTATCAAGAAGTTATTTCTTATAGCTTTGTAGATCCTGAAATACAAAAAATCTTACATCCAGAACAACAAGCATTAGTTTTACCTAACCCAATTTCTAGTGAAATGTCGGCAATGAGAGTGTCATTATTAACTGGTTTATTAGGTGTTGTTGCTTATAATCAAAACCGACAACAGTCACGTATTCGTTTATTTGAAAGTGGATTACGCTTTATTGTTGATGAGACAGCAGAAAATGGTATTCGACAAGAGCATGTTATTGGTGGTGTTATCGTTGGAGATAAGCGCCCAACTCATTGGGAATATAAAGGTGAGCAAGTAGATTTCTTTGATTTAAAAGGGGATTTAGAAAGAATTTTATCATTAACTGAAGTTAAACATAATTTGGAATTTGTAGCAAAAACTTATCCAGCGCTACATTCTGGACAATCAGCCGCTATTCTTCTTGAAGGGCAAGAAATAGGGTTTATTGGTACATTACATCCTAAAGTTATTCAACAGCTCGGCTTATCAGGTAAACCAGTTGTTTTCCAAATATTATGGGCACCGATAGCAAAACGTCATATACCAGATGCGAAAGAAATATCTCGTTTCCCTGCAAACAAACGTGATTTAGCTATTGTTGTAGATAAAAATATACCAGCAAATGAGATATGTAAGGCTTGTTTTGAAGTCGGGGGAAAACAACTAGTTGATGTAACTTTATTTGATGTTTATCAAGGTGCAAACCTACCTGAAGATAAAAAAAGTTTAGCGATTAGTTTAACAATCCAAGATCTAGAAAAAACACTTGAAGAAAAAGATATTAATACAGTGATTTCTGTTGTATTATCTGAATTAGAACAACGTTTTAATGCTTACTTGAGGGATTAGAATTTATGACTTTAACTAAAATGCAAATTGCGAATAACTTGATTGAAAAATACAATTTAAACAAAAACGATGCTAAAGTTTTTGTGGAGAATTTTTTTGAAGAAATTCGCTTATCATTAGAAAATGGAGAAGATGTAAAATTATCTGGATTTGGTAATTTTGAACTCAGAGATAAATCTTCAAGACCTGGACGCAACCCAAAAACAGGGGAGAGCGTACCTGTTTCAGCTCGTCGAGTTGTGGTTTTTAGACCAGGTCAAAAATTGCGTTCTAGGGTAGTTAAAACAAAACCTCAAAATTAGTTTATTATAATGATAGAAGGCTCAAAATACTTTGAGCCTTCTATTTTTATTAGAAAATAAAAAATTCTTTTCATATACATAGGTTAACATGAAATTCTGCAAATGTTTTTTTATTATTGTTACATTTGGATTACTGGCTGCTTGTAGTACAACAACCAATAAAAGAGTAATAACTCATTCTATTGACTATAAAGGTACATTTAATGATCCTATAATGGCTATAACCTTATTGACAGAACAACAACGGGAATGGGCAGGAACACCTTATCGGTTAGGTGGTCGTACTCGTCAAGGAATAGATTGTTCTGGCTTTGTTCAAACTACATTTTTTGATCGTTTTGGTATAAATTTACCAAGAACAACAAAAGAGCAAGCTAAAATGGGCTATAAAATTAATCGAAATGAAATCCAAACAGGTGATTTAGTTTTTTTTAAAACTGGACGAGGTCCATATGGCTATCACGTTGGTGTTTATGTCAAAGAAGATAAATTTCTTCATGCTTCTACTAAAGGTGGTGTAATCTATTCTTCCCTAAATAGTCCTTACTGGAAAAAAACTTACTGGCAAGCTAGACGTATTTAATCGGATAAAAATAGTTGCTTATATTGCAACTATTTTTATTATAGATAGACGGTGTCTATCTATAAAAACCATACGCTATGCGTATGGTATAAAAGAGCTTTAGCGATGAAAAAATCCTCCGATATAATGAAGAAGGCTGACAACCAAATTCAAAATATAGGAGGATGTGCCAATGGCAAATAAATCCAATGACGATTCAAGTCTATCATACACAAGATGGAACTGTAAGTATCATATAGTCTTTATTCCGAAATTCAGACGAAAGGCAATTTATGGAAAATTGCGTATGGATATAGGGAGTATATTAATGCAGTTATGTAAGTACAAAAATGTAGAAATAATCGAAGCACATGCAATGAAAGATCATATTCATATGTTATTAAAAATTCCGCCTAAGATAGCCATCTCAAGTTTTATGGGATATTTAAAAGGGAAATCTTCGTTAATGATTTTTGAAAGGCATGCGAACTTAAAATATAAGTATGGGAATAGGAATTTTTGGTCTAAAGGTTATTACGTAAGTACAGTAGGTTTAAATACTAAGGTAGTAGAAGAATATATAAGGAACCAAGAAAAGGAAGACATGCTTCAGGATAATTTATCGAAGAAGGAATATATAGACCCCTTTAAGGGGTGAGCCATAGAGTTATAGTACGGTTGTCAGTTTTCACATGCCCCTTGAGGGGCATGTGAAGTACTAAGCCCTTATAGGGTAGCTGAAAAACCGCACGTTTTACGTGCGGATTGTTATTTATTTGATAAATAATATTTTTATTAAAAAACATTATTAAGTGATATACCAATACCAATTCTTTGAATATTTTTTTGATAATCAATTAATGATTCACCATACCCACCATAATATTGTGTATATAATCTAATGTATTTTGTTAATGGGTAAGTATAAGTTGCTTCAATACCACCTTTTTGACTACGGGGATTAAAGTGCCCTTTAATTTTGAATTGATGTTTGTTATAACGATAACCAATAGTTAAATCAAAATAACCTTTATATTTTGTTATATCAGGATTATCATCGTCTTTTGATTTTTCTGGAATACGCCACCAAGGTTTTAACTCAAGAATCCAATTCCCTTTACTTGCTGAAGCTCTTACATATAAACGATTCCAACTACGAGATTTTAACTCATCAATTCCTCGTCCATTAGATTCATGATTAAATCCAGTTTCAAAATCATTCATTGTCCAACCGAAAGGTAATTGATGTTTTGTCACCCAAGCTAAGAAAATCTGTGGCTCATAATTACTTTCTCGAAAAGGAGAGGATTGCATTTTATTAGTTAATTGAAACCAAGAACGTTGAGTATAAGTACCCGCTAAGACAGAATTTTTACCAAATATATTTTTCCAAATAGGTAAAGCTAAGCTAATTTGAAATTTTAGCTCATCGTGATTCATTTTACTTCTATCATAAGCAAAATTTTTATTTGAAAAAGTTTCCATTAAATAGTTTTGATCGTATGCCATTATACCAATAAAACTATCATTACGATTAATCAAAAGTGCTTCAGTTTTGCTTTTGTAAGGAAAAACCCTTGATATATCTAATGGATCATTTTCGGCAAATACTGTTAATGATGATATTGTTATTAAAGAAAAAATAATAAATTTTTTCATTTAGAGTCCTAGTAATCAAGATGATTTAAGATAATGTTACTATTCTACTTATTTTTAGATAAATGTAACGGTGAATATATATTATATCGCAATAAAAGTGCGGTAAAAAACTTTAGATATTATACATCAATAATATCAATAAAAGTCGCATTAAGTAATTTTGCAAGATCTTGTGGCTTTAATTCCACACTTAATCCTCTTTTCCCACCAGAAATATAAATCTTTTCAAAGTTTAATGCTGATTTATCAATAATTGTTTTTACTCGCTTTTTTTGTCCTAAAGGACTAATTCCACCGACTAGATAACCTGTACTTTTTTGAGCAATATCTTTTTCTACCATATCTACTTTTTTAACTCCAATTGCTTTTGCTGCTTTTTTTAGATTCAACATATTTGCAGTAGGTAAAACAAAACAGGATAATTTCTTATGATCACCATTTTCAGCAACAAGTAATGTCTTAAATGAAACAAAAGGTGATATTCCTAATTTTTCAGCAGCCTCATTGCCAAAATGGAGATTTTCTGGATCATGCTCATAATGATGTAAAATAAACTCAATTTTCTGCTTTTTTAATAAATCAATAGCTGGTGTCATTTTCTTTTCTCTCTATTATTCTGTAAAATAGTTCAGTTATTTTACAGAATATTATAAAGAGAGAAAAATGTTAAATATTGCAATTAGTGCGGAGTTTTCTTTAGCTGAAAAATTAATAGAAAATTTAGAATTAAGTTCACTAGAGATCGAGAAAATTACAGCAGTTGAAATTTATCCATTTAGTGAAGAACAAGGATTGCGTTTTAAGAATAAATCAGTTACACAAATCGAGGTTGAAAAAGTAGATTGGTCTGCATTCACCTACGTTTTCTTTGCTGGCGATATTTCAAAAGCAACTTATTTAGCTAAAGCCGCTGAGTCTGGGTGTATTGTCATTGATATTCTTGGGCTTTGTGCTGATATTGCTGATGTTCCTGTGATTATTCCGAATATGAACAACAATCAATTAATTGAATTACGTCAACGAAATATTGTTGCTTTACCAAATCCACAAGTTACGCAATGTGCATTATCTATTGCTAATATAATTAAGAATTTATCAATCCATCAATTAACAATCACATCATTATTACCGGCATCTTATGAGAATGAGGAGTCGGTAACAAAATTAGCAGGACAAACAGCCCGATTATTAAATGGGATTACTTTAGATGATAATGAACAACGCTTGGCATTTGATGTTTTTCCTAAACAATCTATAAATTTAAATATGCAATTAAAGAAAATCTTTTCAGAACTAGATAATATTGTCTTTCATCAAATTCAAGTACCCGTTTTTTATGGGATAGGGCAATTAATAACATTAAAATCAGATTATTTAATCGATCCAGACATCGTTATTGCTGATTGGAAAGATAATGAATATATCAGCTATCATGATGAAAAAGTAATAACACCAGTTACTAATAGTGAAGTTGAAAACTCGGAGGCTATCCCTAAATTGCATATTAGTAATATTAATTCAATAGAAAATGGTATTCAATTTTGGACAGTAGCAGATGAGCAACGATTTAATTTAGCATTTATGGCTGTAAAATTAGCCGAATTAATTTAATTAGAATCATATCTTGTCAGACCTTTATTTGTGGTATCCTGACATAATTTATGATTTAATGAGAATAATTTATTTTATAAATAAAAAAGGTTTAAAATGAGTTGGATTGATAAAATTTTTAGTAAAACAACAACCAGTAGTTCTCGTAAGTCAAATGTTCCAGAGGGAATTTGGACAAAATGTTCATCTTGCGAACAAGTTTTATATCGTGATGAATTGACGAGAAATTTAGAAGTTTGCCCACGATGTGACCATCATATGCGTATTGATGCAAGAGCTCGTATTACAGCGTTGTTAGATAAAGATAGTTTACAAGAAATAGCGAAAGATTTAGAGCCTAAAGATGTACTAAAATTTAAAGATTTAAAGAAATATAAAGATCGACTTTCATCGGCTCAAAAAGAAACTGGGGAAAACGATGCATTAGTCGCTTTTTATGGTGAACTTTATGGTATGCCTATTGTAGCCGCCGCCTCAAATTTTAGTTTTATGGGCGGTTCTATGGGGGCGGTCGTAGGAGCAAAGTTTGTTCAAGCAGCAGAAAAGGCAATAGAATTAAATTGCCCTTTTGTTTGTTTTTCTGCAAGTGGTGGGGCAAGAATGCAAGAAGCTTTAATTTCATTAATGCAAATGGCAAAAACAAGTGCGGTATTAGCAAAAATGAAAGAAAAAGGTGTTCCCTTTATCTCTGTATTAACAGATCCTACATTGGGGGGCGTTTCTGCTAGTTTTGCTATGTTAGGTGATATTAATATTGCTGAACCTAAAGCATTAATTGGTTTTGCTGGACCTCGAGTAATTGAACAAACCGTTCGAGAAACTTTACCTGAAGGATTTCAACGCAGTGAGTTTTTATTAGAAAAAGGTGCGATCGATATGATTGTCAAACGTTCTGAAATGCGAGAAACCCTAGCTAACTTATTAAGTAAACTTTCTAATAAACCTTCTCCTTTTACGAAGCCAGAATTAATTGTTGATGAAGAAATAAAATGAGTGAAATAAATAATCTACAAGATATATCTCTATTACAAGCAAATACACCGTTAAATACTTGGCTTTCTTATTTAGAAAATAGTCATTTTAAATCTATTGATTTAGGGTTAGATCGTATCCACCGAGTAGCAAAAGATTTAGATTTATTAAATCCAGCACCTTTTGTCATTACTGTGGCAGGAACTAATGGTAAAGGGACAACTTGTCGGTTATTAGAAACTATTTTATTGAACATTGGTTTAAAAGTTGGTGTTTATTCATCTCCACATTTAATCCGTTATAATGAGCGAGTTCGTATTCAAAATAAAGAGCTTGCTGATGCTATGCATACTGAGTCTTTTGCATTTATTCAAAAAAATAAGAAAGAATCACTGACTTATTTTGAATTTAGCACGTTATCGGCTTTATATCTATTTAAGCAAGCACAATTAGATGTCGTCATTTTAGAGGTAGGTCTGGGTGGACGTTTAGATGCGACAAATATCATTGATAACAATATTGCTATTATTACAAGCATAGATATCGATCATACGGATTTTCTTGGATCGACTAGAGAAGCGATTGCTTTCGAAAAAGCGGGGATTTTTAGAAGAAATAATCCTGCAATAATTGGTGAACCTAATATTCCTAAAACAATGCTAGAACAAGCGAATAAACTACATTCTAAACTTGCTTGTCGAGATAAAGATTGGTCTTTTCAGCGTCAAGAAAATAGTTGGTCATGGAAAAATGCAAATAAATTATTAACAGACTTACCTATTCCACAAATTCCTTTGGCAAATGCCGCAACGGTATTAGCAACACTTGATTATTTACCTTTTACTATTTCAGAAAATGTAATTCAACAATCCTTACAAGAAGTAGAATTACTTGGACGTTTTCAATATTTAAAACAAGAAAAACGAGTAAAGCTAGCAGAAATAGTCTCAAAACCCGTTGAACAACTTGCTCAAGTGATTGTGGATGTAGGACATAATCCTCATGCTGCTCGTTATTTATCAGAAAAATTGACCGCACTGAAAGCGAATAAACTAAAGGGAAAAATTATTGCCGTATGCGGAATTTTAAAAGATAAGGATTCACAAGGTGTTTTCGAACCGTTGCTCCCCGTAATTGATTATTGGTATTGCGTAACATTAGAGGGAATTAGAGGGCAGAGTGGAGATGAGTTATTGACAACTCTACAACAAATAGCCAAAGCTCAACAGCTAATAATACAAGGTGAAAGTGGTCATTTAATCGTTGATACAATTAAGAATGCTTTAGCAACAGCAACAAAAGATGATGTTATTGTAGTATTTGGCTCATTTCATACAGTAGGTCCGTTATTGGAAACATTATCTTACTAATAAATAATGATGTATCTTGAATAATATAAACAAGAAATACATTCATTTTTACTAGTAATAAAAGAATATATTATGATGAAAATAATACAAAAATCTATTTATTTTATACCGCACTTGTTAATATGAACCAATCTATTAGTATCCTATATCATCATCAAGATTTTATTGTTATTGATAAGCCCTATGGGTTAAGTGTTCATCGAGATGAGCAAGCTATTGGATTAACCACAGTCGTTGCAAATCAACTTGGCTTAGCACAAGTTTGGCTTGTCCATAGGCTAGATAAAACGACATCAGGACTATTAATTCTCGCTCTTAATGCTCAAGCTGCTAGTAAACTTTCCCAACTTTTTTCACAACATTTAATTAATAAGACTTATCTTGCGCTATCTGTATACAAACCAAAGAAAAAGCAGGGATTGGTTATTGGGGATATGAAAAAATCGAGAAGAGGAGCCTGGAAGCTTTGTAAAACTAAAGAGAATCCAACCATTACACAGTTTTATTCTATGAGCTGTGAAGCAAATTTACGTTTATTTATATTAAAACCACGAACAGGAAAAACTCACCAGTTAAGAGTAGTTATGAAAAGTTTAGGTAGCCCTATCATTGGTGATGAATTATATGGTGGAAAAGTAGAAAAATCCGACCGCACTTATTTACACGCTTACCAATTACAATTTATTTATGATAATCAAGAGATTAGTATTAAATGTTTACCAAATACAGGTAGCCTATTTAAAAAAGATATTGTTTTAAATAAAATTAATGAATTGGCTTTTACTTAATTACTTTTTAATTTTCTTCAATTTTTTACGTTTTTTGCTACGTTGCCATTTCCACAATACGACCAAAATGATCACCGCAACAATAACATAAACAATGGCTTGCCCTTTTTGAATTTGTTGATGTAACCAATCTAAATTTGATGCACCAAAATATCCCAAATAAACCCAAATTGGTATTGATATCGCGGCAGCAAAAAAATCTAACAGTATAAAACGGAGAAAACTAACTCGTCTTGTAATACCTGATATAAGATAAATAGGGGCTCTTAAACCAGGTAAAAAACGAGCAAAAAATAAAACCCAATTGCCATATTTTGCAAATTTTTCTTTTACAAGTTTCAATCGCTTAAAGGTAATAATCCTTTTTAATGGTTTGAAACGAAGAATTTTAACGCCATATATACGACCAAGCCAATACATTGTGCTATCACCAATTAAAACACCAGCAAAGCTAACAATTAACATAATGTATAAATTGACACTCTCTGGGTATAATCCAGATATTACGCCTCCAGAAACAAGGGTAATATCTTCAGGAATTGGCACACCAAACCCACAAATAATTAGCACGAAAAAAACAGCAAAATAACCGTAATTAGTAAAAAAATTAATTAGTAATTCCATTTATTAATAACCTATAATCCGAACAAATGGATAGAAAATATAATGCAGCTATTATAGCTTGTTTTAAAAATAAATAGCTATTAAAAATAATCTTTAATTATCATATTATTGAGTATTCTATCCTTTTAATATAACTAGTTTGATATCATTTAATTGATTTAAATGTAATTCTATTTGATTTAGAAATATAAATTCATTATAATCCCAACTTCGAATTTTATTCGAAGCTATATTCTGAGAAATCGTTGGGTCGCCTGCGGTTTTTATTATTAATTTTACTTAACAAAAGAGAACATAAAATGGCATTTAAATTTAACGCTGAAGTTCGTACGTCGCAAGGTAAGGGTGCGAGCCGCCGCCTGCGTCATAATGGTCAAATTCCTGCTATCGTTTATGGTGGTAATGAAGCACCAGTTTCAATCATTTTAAATCATGATGAATTAAACAACGCTCAACAAAAAGATAACTTCTATACTGATGTTATTACTCTTGTTATTGAGGGTAAAGAAGTAGCAGTTAAAGTTCAAGCTATGCAACGTCACTTATTTAAATTAAAACTAGCTCATATCGACTTTAAACGTGTTTAATTAAGTTGTTTAATATTAAATGCCAATACTCTCATAGTATTGGCATTTTTTTATCTAAATAAATTTAATTAATCTAATTTTTGAGTATTCTTAATCAGAATAGTATGATTTCATCATTTGTAAATAAAAATATGGGATAAGCAGTGTGAAAATTGCATTGGGCATTGAGTATAATGGTAAAAATTATTTTGGTTGGCAAAAACAAGAGAAAGTAGCAAGTGTGCAAGGCACCTTAGAAAAAGCAATTTCTTTTGTGGCAAATGAACCAATTCAAGTGTATTGTGCTGGACGTACAGATTCAGGTGTACATGGAACAGGTCAAGTTATTCACTTTGAGACAACTGCTAATAGACCAGAAAAAGCATGGAGTTTTGGTGTTAATGCTAATTTGCCTGATGATATTGCGGTAACTTGGTCAAAAATAGTTGATGATGAATTTCATGCTAGATTTAGCGCTACGGCAAGACGTTACCGTTATATTATTTATAACTATAAACTACGCCCAGCTATTTTAAGTGAAGGTATTACCCATTATCATTTTCCTCTTGATCACCAGTTAATGCATAAAGCAGGGCAATTTTTATTAGGTGAAAATGATTTTTCTTCTTTTAGAGCAGCACAATGTCAATCCAATACCCCTTGGCGAAATATTCATCATCTTAATGTGATTAGAAAAGGATATTATGTGATTATTGATATTCAAGCCAATGCGTTTTTACATCATATGGTAAGAAATATTGTGGGAAGTCTTATTGAGGTTGGAGTAGGGAATCAACCTGTTGAGTGGATTGATTGGCTATTACAACAAAAAAATCGAGAACTAGCGGCCCCTACCGCAAAAGCAGAAGGGTTATATTTGGTTGATGTGATTTATCCTGAAAGATTTGCTTTACCTAAGCATACTATAGGTCCTATTTTCTTAGAGGATAATTAAAAAAATAGTATTAAAAATTAATTGTAATTTAAAATGTATTTGCTCATCTTGATAACGCAAATTATAATAGTTCTCATTATTATTTTGGGAGATTATTATGAAAATCAGAACTAAATGTAAATACTTTTTATTTGGTAGTTTATTATTATCTAATTATAGCCAAGTAACAGCTCAACAAGAATTAAATTATAAACATTTAACTAGTCAAGCATTATCCTCTCAAATTTTAGATGAAATTGTCGTTAAAAATGATCTTAATAAAGAAAAACCATCTTTAAAAACCTATGTTTCTTCTGGCTCATTTTCTTACTTAGATGATACTGATATCACAAATTTTAGAGGAAGCTCTGTTGGTGATTTTTTGAGTGGTGTACCTGGTGTTATCGTTGGTAATAAACGTAATAGTGGCGCTGTATCTATTAATATTAGAGGTATCGCAAATGAAAATAGAGTACCAGTTTTTATTGATGATGGACTACAATCAATACCATCTTATCAAGGTTACGCCGGCTCATCAACCCGTAGTTATTTAGATCCTGATTTATTAGGAGAGGTTGAAATTGAAAAAGGTCCATCATTAAGTGTTGATGGATCTGGCGCTACGGGCGGGATAGTTCGAATGAAGACCATCAGTTGGAAAGATATTATTCCTGAAGGGAAAACATGGGGTGTTCGCCTAAAATTAGGTTCTATGACGAATACAGTAACACCCCCAGCATATTATACAAAAGGAGGATATCAAACTCGTTATATCAGTAAGTGTATAACAAATGAGAGCGGCTTATGCAAAACCCAAAATTACGCACCTGATGCTCGTTATTCTTCATCATCATTTGATCTTAATTCTTATAATTACAGTATTGCATTTGCTAATAAATTAGAAAATGCTGATTTCGTGCTAGCTTACGCAAAACGTAAACAAGGTAATTATTTTGTAGGACGCCATGGACAAACGCCTATTATTGATAAAATTAATTTTGAAGATGATTATGTAGAAGTTGACGAGAATCAAGATGATGAGGAAATTCAGATCGGCGTACTTAAATTTAAAGAAAATCACAGTACTTTATACCGTGCAGGAGAGGAGGCATTAAATACTTCTCAAGATAATTCATCTTATTTAATAAAAGCTAATTTTTATAATGATTATCATCGATTAGGATTAGCATACCGTTATTATCATAGTAAATTTGGTGAAATAATGCCTTCTATCTTAAATTTTAGAGCTTATGGTGCTCTACAAGGTGAAGGAAGTGAAGTTAAAGTAAATAGCTATAATTTAAGCTATCAATATAAACCTGTAACTCCTTATATCAATCTAAATCTAAATGCCTATTTTACTGATAGCGATTCATCTAATTTTACTCCATTTATAGAAGAATATGGTTATTCATTATCTAGCCGTCACGCACGTTTTTTAATATCGAAACAAAAAGGATTGTCGATTGATAATACCAGTATTTTTCAAATAAATAAAAATCCTTTAACACTAAAATATGGTATTGCTCATAGCTATGAGCGTATTTATCAGCCTAGAGATGCTCAACAAAGAGTGTTAGCTAAAGGATATCCTGAAGATGCAATTGCACCATTATGGGTTAGAGATGGTAAGCGTAAGGAAATTAGTGGTTTTATTTCAGCCAATTATCCATTTACGTCTTGGTTAAAAGCAGAGGTAGGATTGCGTTATTTTAAATCAACTATCAATGATTATGTTATTAGAAAAGAAGTCGTAACAGAATCTAAAAAAGTGATTGAAAATGGTGTAACTAAGTTTGTTGATATTACTAAGGAAATAATTCATAAGCAAAAACCTATTGAAAATAAAGGAACTTCACCTATTGTAATGTTAACATTTGAACCTAAATCAGGCATACAAATTTATACAAAATATGCTCAAGCATTACGTTCTCCAAGCTTATTCCAAGGAACTAAAGGATGGAGTATGCAAAATACTGAGAATAATTTAGAACAGTTAAAGCCAGAACATGCTAAAAATTTTGAAATAGGTATGAACTTATTTTATGAAAATATTTTTGCATCAGATGATTTATTTGGTTTTAAATTAGCCTATTTTAATAATCGAATTAAAGATTACTTAACACGCACCCAAAAAGGGAGCTTTGCTCAAACAGTTAATATCCAGAGTGCTAAGTTTAAAGGATTTGAACTTTCGGCCTATTATGATATGAAAAAATTCTATACAAAATTATCAGGTACTTATTATACAAATACAGAATTTTGCCTAACTCAAGAACAAGCTGGAAATAAAGCACAATGTAATTCAGGTTTTGTGTTTCGTAGTAATTTAAATAATGCTGTTCCACCTAGATTGAATTTACATTTAACATTAGGATCTCGTTGGTTAGATCAAAAATTAGATATTGGTGCTCGTTATAGTTATTATAGTAAACGTTTTGTTCCTGTATTATCTGCAGATCGTTTTGTAAATACAGCAAGTATAGAATGGAATTCATATTCATTATTGGATTTATATGCAAGTTATGATGTAACTAAAAATTTCAAAATAAATATGACAATGGATAATGTATTTAATCGTTATTATTTAGATACTAATAATATGGGATTAAATACTGCTCCAGGAAGAACATTACATTTTGGAATTGATTATCGTTTTTAATTGTTTACCCCCTAAGATTATCAGCTCATAAAGCCTATATTGGTTTATTATGGGCTGATTTTTTTATAAAATTGTCAATCTTATATTAAATAATTATAGAAGATTAAATTTAAAATTGTCATAGATTATCTTTTGTTTATAATAAATCCATTAGTTGTAATGATTTATGTTATTTAATCAATATCATTTTATATTTCACATAATTAAATAACAAAAAAGTTATTGCTTTCATTAATAACAAAGGAAAATAAATGACTCCAATTTATGATCTACATTGCCATAGTAATGCTTCAGATGGAATGTTGACACCAACAGAACTAGTATTAAGAGCGAAAGAAAAGAATGTAAATGTAATGGCGTTGACGGATCATGATACAGTACAAGGAATAGATGAAGCAAGAAAGCAAGCAGAACAACTAGGTATTCAACTTATTAATGGGGTGGAAATTTCAACTAATTGGGAAAATAAAGGCATTCACATTGTTGGATTAGGATTTGATAAAACTCACCCAAAAATGACCGCACTTTTAGAAAAACAAGCTCAAGTTCGTTTTCAACGGGCTAAAGACATTGGTGCTAAATTGGAAAAGATAGGAGTACAAAATGCTTTTGAAGAAACTCAAAAACTTGCTGATGGAGAAGTCACTAGAGCGCATTATGCTAGATATTTAGTAAGTATTGGAAAGGTTGCTAATGTTCAACAAGCCTTTAAGAAATATTTGATGCAAGGGAAGTCTGCTTTTGTAAAAGCAGATTGGGTCGATATTCCTATGGCAATTAATGTTATTCATCAAGCAGGGGGATTGGCCATTATTGCTCATCCATTACGTTATAATATGACAACAAAATGGCTTAAAAAACTCATCACTGATTTTAAAAATTGGGGAGGGGATGGCATTGAAGTATCGGGTTGTGGGCAAACTAAAGATCAGCGTCAACTTATCGCTCGCTGGGCAAATGAATATCAGTTACTCGCCTCCGTTGGATCTGATTTTCATTTTCCTTGTGCTTGGATTGAACTTGGTAAATCTCTTGAATTACCCGAAAATTGTCAGCCAATTTGGGAAAAATTGATGATTATTTGAAAATAAACCTACTGTAAAAAGTAGGTTTATTTTTATGTAAATTATTTAATCTCTTTAAAAGGAATACTGTTTTCCTTAACAAATTCTATTTCGACATCATCACTAGATATAACAGGTATAATTGGCAAATCAGGCTTATCAAAAGCAATATCGCCTTCAATCCCCTCGATCACTTTACCATGTTGAATACCTTTAAAATCAAATAGAGTAGTATCACATAAGTGTGATGGTACGATATTTTGAATCGCACTAAACATTGTTTCAATGCGTCCCGGATATTGTCTATCCCATTTTTGTAGCATTTCTTTCACTACTTGACGTTGTAAATTTGGTTGAGAGCCACAAAGATTACAAGGAATGATTGGAAACTGTTTCGCTATTGAATATTTCTCAATATCTTTCTCTTTACAATAAGCAAGAGGACGAATTACAATTTGTTTCCCATCATCACTCATTAATTTAGGTGGCATAGACTTCATTTTACCACCGTAAAACATATTTAAGAATAGTGTTTCTAGCATATCATCACGATGATGACCTAAAGCAATTTTTGTTGCACCAAGTTCTGTTGCTGTGCGGTATAAAATACCACGTCGTAAACGTGAACAAAGAGAGCAAGTAGTTTTCCCTTCAGGAATTTTTTCTTTTACAATTCCGTAAGTATTTTCTTCGACAATTTTATAATCAACGCCAATACTTTCTAAGTATTCAGGCAAAATATGTTCAGGAAATCCCGGTTGTTTTTGATCTAAATTGACGGCGACAATATCAAAATGAACAGGGGCATTAATGCGTAAATTTAATAGAATATCCAATAAAGTATAGCTATCCTTTCCGCCAGATAGGCACACCATCACTTTATCGCCATCTTCGATCATATCAAAATCAGCAATCGCATTACCAACGTTACGGCGTAACCTTTTTTGCAATTTATTGAAATTATAAGTTTGTTTTTTGGTTTGTTCAGTTTGATTTAAGGTATTATTTGTCATATAAAGTTAGTTAGATAAATATCAAAAATTAAAAACCTGCGTATAGTAAAGGGTTATCAAGGTTTTTCCAACAAAAATCTATCGTTTTATGAAATACAACAAATAATAGTCAATTCAAAAAAGAAAAATCTTAATAACCTTTATAATACGAATTTTAATATTAGAAATAAAAAGTAATTTCTTAAATTTATTGTTTATTGACGATATTTTTTAAAATCTTTTGTTTTTCCACTAAATAATAATGATTGCTGTAAGTTAGTTAATACTTTTACTTGATTTGCGTAGTCTTTAGCTTCGCTTGGGCAAACAGTATCTTTGGGATGATAATCAGAAACATCATAGCAAACCAGTTTATCATTAACAATTTCTACAGCAAGATTTCCTTTAACAACGCCCAATATACCGTTACTATAATAATCCGCAATATACTCATTATCTTGAAATAATGATTTACCTGTAAAACTAGGAGCATATTGATGATAATCTCCAATAATTAAATCAGTTAAGGTTGGCGCAACATCACGTTGAGAGATAAATTGATCAATATATCGTGCTTTTAATTTAGGCGAATAAATTGCAAAAGGTATAAGGTATTGTGAAAAATTGCTTGGATCTTTTAACCTTGCAACATGGTCAGCCATAATAACAAACACGGTATTCGGATAAACCTCTAACATCTTTTGAATAAAATCATAAGTAGCCTGATCGGAAAAATGATAAGTATTTAATATACGATTTTCTTCATCGTCATCTGTAAAATGCACCATTTTATAGTCTTTTGGTAAAACATCATCATGTGTTGTAGTACCATTTACACCGATAATAAAAGGTTTTTTTGAATCACCTAATTTTTTAATTATAAAATTATATAAATCAGGATCATGAACACCCCAGTTATTTTCTTCATAAATACGCTCACTAATATCATGACGTCCATAGGAATCAGTAAATCCTAATTTTTGCGCTAGGCTACCCGCTGCAGTACCAGAATTTGAGCCTTGAAAAAAAGCACTGTAATATCCTTTTTCTTTTAATAAATCAATTAAACTATCATACTGAAAATCCTGTAATGTGGTATGAATAATACTTTTACCAAGGGGATTTTGAAAAGAACTTAATGTAGTAAAAACACCTTCAACAGTACGATGCCCACCAGCTAACATTGCTTTTGGACGAATAGATTTTGTTAAAATATGATGTAAATTCGGTGCTATATCATAAGTGCCACCATAATCTTTAAAATAGCTCGCACTCCAACTTTCAAGAAAAAATAAAACAATATTTGGTTTGTCTAAAATAGGCAACTCAACTTTTTCATTATTTTTAGAATAAAGTTGCGCGAGAACTTGAGATTCATTCTCAGTTGGATACATTGGTGATATTTTAATTCCATCTTTATTTTTAATGAGTTGGAAAATGGCATTATAACCACCATTTAAACTTAGCATAGCAAGTCTTGAATCACCAATTTTATATGCATGACCTGGATTTAATGGGATATGTTGAAATTCTCCTCGTATAAAAAAAACACTAAGAGAAATTAAAAATAATTTAATAGGTATATAACGCCAATTAACTGTAATCTTTGAAAGCGTTAACGAAAGAATTTTATAAAGAGCAGTACCTAATATTAACAAAGCAAGACAACTAAATAAAAGCAATGACCAATAAGTTTGAAATGCAGTTTTTATTAATCCATTAAACTCTTTAAATAAATCTTTTATTTCATAACTAATATGGCGAGATGAATCAGCAAAATACATGATATCGCCAATTAAAAAGCTAAATAAAAATAATAAAAGAACAAGTGATACGAAATGAAGGGCTTTTTTATTAAAATCAAACAATGTGGCTAATAAAGCAATAATAGCACTCATAGCAAAATCAAACTTGTATCCTGCAAAGATAGCATAACTTTTATCATAAAAACTAATATCATTAAAAGAATAAAAAGCAAAAATATATTTTGCTAAAATAGATAAACTAAAGGAAAAAACAAATATGATGAAATAGTTCTTAATTGCTTTCATTAGCTTTATACTCCTTCCAAAAATCTCTTTTGGGAGCGTATTCTACAATAAAAGGTAATAAATACTACAAAATATTACCGAGATTTTTATTATGGCGAACTATTAATCAATTAGATATTAAGAATGAAATAGCATATCTTGTAACCATATCTTATAACAAAGTGCGGTTATATTTTAATAACGTTATTGATAATAAATTCGATCTATTAGATTGAGTAAAATTCCTGTATAATCAGGCATAATTTTATCGTAAAAATACCATTATGAGAAAACTAAATGCTTGAAACTTCACAAACAATCCCTGAATTAGTTTCTTGGACAAAAGAAAGGGAATTTTCTTTGAATTTGCCAACGGATCGTCTTTCATTCCTACTTGCTATTTCTATTTATAATAATGAAAGGCTTGATGGCGAGATGTTAGAAGCCGATCTTGTTGATATTTTTCGTTATATTTCTAATGAATTTACCCCTTCACAAGAATCAAGTATTGTTAATCGTGCTAATAATGCCATTAATGAGCTAGTAAAACAGCGTTTTTTAAACCGTTTTACCAGTGAATTTACCGAAGGACTATCTATTTATCGCCTAACGCCATTGGGTGTAGGTGTTTCTGATTACTATATTCGTCAACGAGAATTTTCTGCATTGCGTTTATCCGTTCAGCTTTCTATCGTAGCTGATGAAATTCAACGAGCTTCTGAAGCGGCGGAAGAAAATGGTGATGAGCAACATTGGCGTCGTAATGTGTTTGCGCCATTAAAATATTCTGTAGCGGAAATCTTTGATAGTATTGATTATTCACAACGTATTATGGATGAAAACCAACAAACTATTAAAGAAGATATTGCAGCCTTATTAACGAAGGATTGGCAAGCTGCTATTGCAAGTTGCGAAAAATTATTAGATGAAACATCGGGTAATTTAAGAGAATTGCAAGATACGCTAAATGCGGCTGGAGATAAATTACAAGCACAATTGTTGCGTATTCAAGATTGTGTTATTGGACGTGATGAATTGTATTTTATCGATCAACTTATTGTGGACTTGCAAGCAAAACTAGATCGTATTATTAGTTGGGGACAACAAGCCATTGACTTATGGATTGGTTATGATCGCCACGTACATAAGTTTATCCGTACTGCCATTGATATGGATAAAAACCGTGTATTTTCTCGTCGTTTACGTACATCAATTCACCATTATTTTGATCACCCTTGGTATTTATGGACAGCTCAAGCAGAACGCTTAATTGATTTACGAGATGAAGAACTAGCGTTACGAGAAGAAGATGCACTTGGTGAATTGCCTGAAGAATTAGAATACGAAAGCCTTTCTGATTTGCACGATCAAATAGTTGAGAAAATGCAAGAATTGCTAGTTCAATATAGAGTAGAAAATAAGCCAATAGATTTAAGTCTTGTTTTAAAAGAACAGCTTGATAACTATCCGCATTCCCGTCATTTTGATGTGGCAAGAATTATTGTTGATCAAGCGGTACGTTTAGGTATGGCAAGTAATGATTTGGCAGGTGTCTATCCTAAATGGCAAGAAATCAATGATTATGGTGCGGAAGTACAAGCTAATACAATTAATGAATATTAAATTTTAACTTAACCAGTTACATATAGCATAGAGATAGAATAATGACAGATAATCTTCAAGATGTAATTTCAACTAAACTCGCTACTGCAATAGCTAATCCACTTTTTCCTGTTGTTGATAGTCAATTACGAGCAGGAAAACATATCAGTATTGAACATATTGATAATCACGCTTTTTTAATGGATTTTCAGTATGAATTAGATACTTTTTATCGCCGTTATAACGTGGAGTTAATTCGTGCCCCTGAGGGATTTTTCTACTTACGTCCAAAAGCGACGACTTTAATTGCTCGTTCAGTATTAAGTGAATTAGAAATGTTAGTGGGAAAAGTATTATGTTATTTATATCTCAGCCCAGAACGATTAGCACAGCAAGGTATTTTTACCACAGAAGAAGTTTATGATGAATTACTCAATCTTGCCGATACTGAAAAACTATTAAAAGCAGTTAATCAACGTTCCTCTGGTTCTGATCTTGATAAACAAAAATTAGCTGAAAAAATGCGAGCGGCTTTAAATCGTTTACGTCGTCTTGGTATGATTTCTCAAGTAGGGGATCAATATAGTGGTAAATTTACGATTTCAGAATCTGTTTTCCGTTTTGGTGCAGAAGTACGTAGTGGTGATGATCCATTGGAAGCGCAAATGCGTTTAATTCGAGATGGGGAAGCCGCAACACCAGAATCTTTAGCCCTTGAGAAAAGTGCGGTAGAAAATAATGAAGAATTTGATGATCAAGATTTTGATGAAGGAGAAGAATAATGTCTGAAGAAATAACAATAAATAAAGATGAAGTTTTTCATTTAGAAGAAGACATTGCCGAAATATCCTCCTCCCAAGATAATATATTAACTAATAACGTGACATTGTCACAAAATAATGGGGTAGAGCGTGGTAAATTCCGCTCATTAACCTTAATAAACTGGAATGGTTTCTTTGCAAGAACTTTTGATCTTGATGAATTAGTTACCACACTTTCTGGTGGTAATGGTGCGGGTAAATCAACAACTATGGCTGGATTTGTTGCTGCCCTTATTCCAGATTTAACTTTATTACATTTTAGAAACACGACGGAAGCGGGAGCTACTAGCGGTTCTCGTGATAAAGGATTGCACGGTAAATTACGTCCTGGTGTGTGTTATGCTGCTTTAGATGTGATCAATTCTCGCAAACAGCGTGTATTAGTTGGTGTGAGATTGCAACAAATTGCAGGGCGAGATAAAAAAGTGGATTTAAAAACTTTTTCTATTCAAGGTTTACCTTTATCTGCGAATCCAACAGGGATTTTTACTGATATTATCGATCAACGTCAAGCAAGAGTGTTAAACTTAAATGAATTAAAAGATAAAGTCGAGCAATTAGAAGCACAATTTAAACAATATAATTCTATTACTGATTATCACGCAATGATGTTTGATTTAGGCGTTATTCCTAAACGTTTACGTTCATCATCGGATCGCAGTAAATTCTATAAACTCATTGAAGCCTCACTTTATGGGGGGATTTCTAGTGCCATTACACGTTCACTAAGAGATTACCTATTACCTGAAAATTTAGGGGTTCGTAAAGCATTTCAAGATATGGAAAGTGCTTTACGAGAAAATAGAATGACCCTTGAAGCGATTAAAGTCACTCAAGCAGATAGAGATTTATTTAAACATTTAATTACTGAAACCACCAATTATGTAGCTTCAGATTATATGCGTAATGCTAATGAACGTCGTGGCAATATCGAAACGGCATTAGCTTCTCGTCAAGAATGGTATCAAGCAAAATCCGAGCAAATTACCTCTCAACAACGCTTAATTGATTTAAGCAAAGAAGTCGCTGAATTAACAGAAAATGAACAAACTTTAGAAGTCGATCACCAAAGTGCTTTAGATCATTTAAATTTAGTGATGAATGCCTTACGTCATCAAGAAAAAATTTCTCGTTATCAAGAAGATGTTGAGAGTTTAAATGAGAAACTTGAAGAACAAAAAATGGTGGTTGAAGAAGCTAATGAGCAAAGTGAAGAAACCCAAATTCACTTTGAAAAAATTGAACAAGAAGTTGATGAAGTTCGTAATCAACTCGCTGATTACCAACAAGCTTTAGATGCCCAACAAACTCGAGCATTACAATATCAACAAGCTATCCAAGCATTAGAAAAAGCACAAAAATTATGTGGTTTAGCAGATCTTTCTGTAAAAAATATTGATGATTATCACGATGAATTTGTCGCACAAGCACAAGATGTGACAGAAAAAGCTTTAGAATTAGAACAAAAACTTTCCATTTCAGAAGTAGCAAAATCACAATTTGATAAAGCCTACCAATTAGTGTGTAAAATTTCTGGTGAAGTTTCTCGCTCAACGGCTTGGGAATGTGCAAAGGAATTATTGCGTGAATATCCAACTAAAAAAGTTCAAGCACAACAAGCACCACAGTTACGTTCTAAATTGCAAGAGCTTGAACAACGTTATCAACAACAACAAAGTGCGGTTAGATTTTTAAAAGATTTTAATCAACGAGCTAATTTAAATTTAGCTGATGCTGATGAGTTAGATGATTATTATGTGGAACAAGAAGCACTAGTAGAAGATTTATCGGTGAGTTTATCAGAGCAAGTAGAAGAACGTTCTACATTACGCCAAAAACTCGCTCAACTCAACGCTACTTATAATGAGAAAACAGGCTTAGCGCCTGCTTGGTTGAATGCACAATCAGCACTTGAACGCTTACAAGATCAAAGTGATCAACATTTTGATGATAGCCAAGATGTAATGAACTTTATGCAATCTCAATTAACAAAAGAACGAGAGTTGACAATAAAACGTGATCAACTTGAACTGAAACGTGATCAGTTAGATGAGCATATTTCAAAATTAAATCAACCAGATGGCTCGGAAGATCCACGTTTGAATATATTAGCCGAACGTTTTGGTGGTGTATTGTTATCAGAGCTTTATGATGATGTTGCTATTGAAGATGCACCTTATTTCTCTGCGCTTTATGGTCCTGCCCGCCACGCTATTGTGGTTCGAGATTTAAATGCTGTCAAAGAACAACTTGCTGATTTAGAGGATTGCCCTGATGATTTATATTTGATTGAAGGAGATCCAACTGCTTTTGATGATAGTGTACTTTCTGCACAAGAACTCACAGCTGGGGTAGTTGTTCAAGTATCAGATCGTGAATTACGTTATTCTAAATTTCCCGAGATACCATTATTTGGTCGTGCAGCAAGAGAAAAATATTTAGACGAATTACGTGCTCAGAGAGATGAAGTTGCCGAAGAATATGCAAGTGTTGCTTTTGATGTGCAAAAATGTCAGCGTTTATATGAACATTTTAGCCAATTTGTTGGTTTACATTTAGCACTTGCTTTCCAACCTAATCCAGAAGATGTATTAGCAGAAATCAGTCGTCAACGTAATGATATTGAACGTGAATTAACAAAATTTACAACAACAGAGCAACAAATTCGTATTCAGCTAGATTCAGCAAAAGAAAAAATTCAACAGCTAAATAAATTAATGCCACAGCTTAATTTATTGGCTGACGAAGATTTAATTGATCGTTTAGAAGAATGTCGTGAACAACTTGATTTTGCAGAAGAAGATGAGAGCTTTATTCGTCAATATGGCACAGCATTATCTCAATTAGAACCTATTGCGAATACCTTACAAAGTGATCCTGAAAATTATCAACATTTAAAAAATGATTACGATGCGACAATCAATCTACAAAAACAAGTTCAACAACGTGTATTTGCTTTAGCTGATGTGGTACAAAGAAAATCCCATTTTACTTATGAAGATAGTGTAAAAGCAGAAACTTCAGAACTCAATGAGAAACTTCGTCAACGTTTAGAGCAATTACAGCAACAACGTGAACAACAACGTGAATTACTCCGTCAACAACAAGCTCGCTTTGCACAATATAATCAAGTCTATATTGGATTACGCAGTGCTTATGACGAAAAAACAAAAATGCTTAACGAACTAATCAGTGAAATTAATCAGTTAGGCGTGCGAGTAGATGAGGGGGCAGAAGAGCGAGCTAAAAATCGTAAAGATGAACTGTATCAACAACTTTCTGTTAGTCGCCAACGTCGTACTAATATTGAAAAACAATTAACATTAATCGAAAGTGAAGCCGAGAATTTAATAAAACGTATTCGTAAAGCAGAGCGTGATTATAAAACACAACGTGAGCTAGTTGTGGCAGCCAAAGTTAGCTGGTGTGTGGTATTACGTTTATCTCGTAATGAAGAAATGGAAAAACGCTTAAATCGCCGTGAGTTTGCCTATTTATCTGCCGATGAATTACGTTCTATGTCAGATAAAGCTTTAGGGGCATTACGTACTGCGGTGGCTGATAATGAATATTTAAGAGATAGTTTACGTGCCTCTGAAGATAATCGTAAACCTGAAAATAAAGTGCGGTTCTTTATTGATGTGTATAAACACCTTCGTGAACGCATTCGCCAAGATATTATTAAAACCGATGATCCTATTGATGCGATTGAACAAATGGAAATCGAGCTTTCTCGTTTAACAGATGAATTAACTGGTCGTGAGAAAAAATTAGCCATTAGTTCGGTAAGTGTAGCAAACATAATGCGTAAGACCATTCAACGAGAGCAAAATCGTATTCGTATGTTAAATCAAGGATTACAAAATATTTCCTTCGGTCAAGTAAAATCAGTACGTCTGGTTGTCGATATTCGTGATACGCATGCTATGTTATTAGATGCCTTATCAGGTAATCAAGAGGAATATCAAGATTTATTTACAGATAATAGAATGACTTTCTCTGAGGCTATTGCGAAGCTTTATCAACGTTTAAATCCTCATATTGATATGGGACAACGTAACGCACAGACTATTGGTGAAGAACTATTAGACTACCGTAATTACTTATCTCTTGAAGTGGAAGTTTATCGTGGAGCTGAAGGGTGGCTACGTGCTGAAAGTGGCGCATTATCTACGGGAGAAGCCATCGGTACAGGTATGTCTATTTTACTTATGGTGGTGCAAAGTTGGGAAGAAGAAAGTCGCCGTATTCGTGGTAAAGATATTATTCCTTGCCGTTTATTATTCCTTGATGAAGCTGCTCGTCTAGACGGAAAATCAATCTCAACATTATTTGAATTGTGTGAGCGTTTAGATATGCAATTAATTATTGCCGCCCCTGAAAATATTAGTCCAGAAAAAGGCACAACCTATAAATTAGTACGTAAAATATCAGGTAATCAAGAACACGTTCATGTAGTTGGTTTACGGGGATTTGGCGTTCAATAATTCATTTATCGGAGCATTAAATTAATTAATGCTCTAATTTTTAATAATATAGGAAGTTAAAATGCACAATCTTATTATTGCTATTTTTTGTAGTGTGGCGGTTTCAGTTTTACTCAAAATTGCCCATAAAAAAAATATTATTATTGAGCAAGCGATTGCTTTTAATTATATCATCGCTATTTCATTGAGTTATTTTTTATTAAAGCCCGATTTTAAAGGCTTAGCTTTTACCGATTATATTATTCAAAGTGAACATTCCCCTATATTTTTAGCTTTAGGATTTTTATTGCCTACTGTTTTTATCATTATGTCAAAAGCGGTTGAATATGCTGGTATTGTACGTTCAGATGCTGCACAACGTCTTTCTTTATTCTTACCCATTATTGCTGCTTTTGTTATTTTTGGAGAACAAATAACACAATCTAAAACTATTGGGATTATTCTAGCATTTCTTGCATTATTATGTTTGCTAGCAAAACCAACAGATGCGATGAAGGATAATTCTTTCAAAGCGATTATTGGTTTAATTCTAGTATGGTTTGGTTACGGTATTATTGATATTTTATTTAAACAAGTAGCAAAAATGGGCGGTGCATTTCCAACTACATTATTTATTGCTTTTGCGATTAGTGCTTGTGTTATGTTTATTTATCTATTACTTAAACGCACCCAGTGGACAACACCTAGTGTGCTAGGGGGAATATTGTTAGGTGCATTAAATTTTATGAATATTCTGTTTTATATCAAAGCACATCAAAGCTTTAGTAGTGACCCAACTCTTGTTTTTGCAGGAATGAATATTGGTGTAATTTGTTTTGGTACAATAACTGGCGCATTAATATTTAAAGAAAAATTAAGTAAAATCAATGGAGTAGGGATAGTATTAGGAATCTTATCAATTATTAGCCTATTTTATTTAGATAAGCTTATGGCTTAGGATAACTTATGAATAATAATTTTAGTTTTTTTATCTATGATTATGAAAGTTTTGGGGTAAACCCAGCAGAAGATAGACCCGCACAGTTTGCGGGTATTCGTACTGATAAAGATTTTAATATTATTGGTGAGCCAGTAATGTTTTATTGTAAACAAACCAATGATTATTTACCTTCACCTGAAGCAGTTTTGGTTACAGGAATTACACCACAAGAATGTAATGAAAAGGGGATTGCTGAGCCAGAATTTGCTGCAAAAATTCTTGATGAGTTTAGTCAACCAAACACTTGTGTAATGGGATTTAATAACATTCGTTATGATGATGAAATGACTCGCTATACATTTTATCGTAACTTTATTGATCCCTATGAATATAGCTGGAAGAATGGTAATTCACGTTGGGATTTACTTGATCTTGTTCGTGCTTGTTACGCATTACGTCCTGAAGGTATAAATTGGGCATTTGATGAAGATGGAATGCCATCTTTTCGTCTAGAAAAACTCACAAAAGCCAATGGAATAGAGCACAGCAATGCTCATGATGCAATGGCTGATGTTTATGCTACGATTGCAATGGCAAAATTAATAAAAGAAAAACAACCTAAGCTTTTTCAATTTTTCTTTGAAAATCGTGGCAAAAAAGAAATTGAAGCAATGATTGATACTGCAACGATGACACCATTAGTACATGTATCAGGAATGCTAGGTAATTATCGTGGTAACACTACTTGGATTGTACCTTTAGCCTGGCATCCAATAAATAAAAATGCGGTAATTGTTTGTGATCTTGCTGGAAATATTGATGATTTACTCACAAAAAGTGCGGTCGAATTACAACAAAATTTATACACAAAAAAAACTGAACTAGAAGAACAAGGAAAATTAGCTGTTCCCTTAAAATTAGTTCATATTAATAAGTGTCCAATTATTGCACCAGCAAAGACCTTATTACCTGAAACAGCAGATCGTTTAGGTATAGATAGAAATCACTGTTTAGAAAATCTGAAAAAATTAAAAAACTCTATGGATATTAGGGAAAAAGTACTCAATATCTTTACTGATGATCGTTCATTTGAACCTAGTGAAAACGTAGAAACTGAATTATATAGTGGATTTTTTAATTATAACGATAAAAATAATATGGCAATTTTAAGGGATTTACCACCTGAAAAACTAGCAGAGCATAATCTATCTTTTCAAGATAAACGTATTCCTGATTTATTATTTCATTATCGGGCAAGGCATTTCTATAAAACCTTATCAAGAGCTGAACAAATTAAATGGCAAAAATATCGCCAAAATAAACTGGCTAAAAGTGCGGTTAAATTTGAAGAAGATTTACAGCGACTTGTTGAGTTAAATTCAGATAACCCTGATAACCTTAATTTATTACAAAAAGTTTATGAATATGGTGTTAAATTGATAAGCTAAAGTGACATTGTAACTTTTTAATATTTCTTTGAAAAATAGCCGAATAAATACCGGCTATTTTTTTATTTCTATAATGTAATTCTTTACTAATTTTTTAGATTTTACGTAGCGTTGTTACCTAGAAGAAAATCTATTTATTCATTTAAAATTGCACCAATATCATTCTATAAAATTGTTCTTATCTACTCATTACATATTATAAAATAAGAAGCAGTGGCAATGTGACTTTAATTATTTCTTTATTTAACATAATATACATTATGCGAAATTAGTTATAAGGTTAGCAAATACTACGGTTTAATAAAATCACAGAGTTATGCACAGGTATAAAATACTATTTAAACATTATATTTTCTGGCTTTAAAAGGTTTTTGAATGGATAAATTTAAAGGTTTGTACAATTTTGAAATTATTTGTAAAGAGATTTTAAAGTTAATGGAGATTAAGAAATGTATAAATTTTTATACTTGGTAGCAACAACGCTACGTAAAATCTGGAATAAAGTTAAGTAAATTACACAGGAAAATTTAAGATGGATACAATTCAATTTTTATTACTAAAATATCAACCTTATCCTTATATAAATAAATTTCAATGTGAGAAATCCGAGTACAAATATGACAAACTCTCCTACTATAGATTTATGCAGTATATGATAAAATCATCACTCAATTAGATAATAGGCTTGAAAATGAATTGTGAAATAAAGTTTAAAAAGAGAAAAATTATTTTAGCTATTTTGATTAATTGTATATTTTTATTACCTTGTGTTCTTTTTGTTATTTATCCAGAAGCTTTTATGGATCATTTTCACGCATCAAGAAATCATATTATTTTGTTTGGTACATTTTATGTAATACTGTTATTTTCTTATATTAGAATTTTATTAAGAAAAGTTGCAGTAATTGTTAATGATACATATTTAATAGACAATTCTCGCTATGAAGCAATAGGTAAAATAGATTGGAATGACATACTTGAAATAAAGAAAATAAGTAAAAAATCTTTAAGAATTACTTTTAAAAAACCAATTTTTGAAACTCGGAATATGTTTTTTATTAAAAAATTTCTTCTTTTTATGCTAAATTGGGATTACAAACACTGCATTATTATTTCATCATTTTTTTTTAGAATGTGACATAAATTATTTGCAAAAAAATTCGAATAGCTTATAGACAATATAAAAAGCAAAATAACTAGAGGTAACAGTTAAATATTTGTGACATTGTAACTCTTTTTTTGTAAATACGTAAAATAAAATTCCCCCCCTGTCCGTTATTCATAATTACTCGTATCGTAAATTCAATTATCTATTTGTGATATGTCTCACAAATTTAGAAATTGATAATTTATTAATAGCAAATTTATGGTACTTTTAACATATTCTTAACAAATCCCTTAAGGAATACCTATGACTTTTAAATTATCTAAAAAATATGATGAATTACGTTGTAATATCACTTCTTACTATAGCATTGATGAAAAAACAGCTGTTGATGAATTATTTGATACATTAGTATTCTCTCCTGAGCAAGAAGAAAGAATTAAGAAAAATGGTATTGAGTTAATTAATAAGGTACGTCAAATAAAAAAATCTCAATATGGTGTTGATGCTTTAATGCAGGAATTTTCTTTAGGTGATGATGAAGGCATCGCTTTAATGTGTTTAGCTGAGGCCTTACTTAGAATACCCGATGTAAAAACGAGAGATGAGTTAATTCACGATAAATTAAAAGAAGGTAACTGGGAAAAACACATTAATCGCTCTTCCTTTTTTATTAATGCCGCAAGTTATGGATTATTATTTGGTAAAAAATTAAGCCGCACTTTTGATGAAAATGATTTATCAAATGCCCTGACTCGTAGTTTTGCTCGTTTATCAGCTCCTGCTATGCGATTAGCAATGACTCAAGCAATGAAAATATTGGGGACGCAGTTTGTTACAGGAACAGATATTAATGATGCTTTAAATCGTGTAAAAAAATCAATGGAAAAAGGATTTGTTTATTCCTTTGATATGTTAGGCGAAGCCGCTATGACACAACAAGATGCGGAGCGTTATTTTAAGGATTATGTCAATGCAATTCATGCAGTTGGTCAATCAGCTTCAGAAACAGATCTTTATCATTCTAATGGTATTTCAGTAAAACTCTCAGCTATTCATCCACGTTATTTTCGTAGTCAATATGACCGTGTAATGAATGAGCTTTATCCTAAATTAAAAGAATTAATGTTACTGGGTCACAAATATAATATCGGTATTAATATCGATGCAGAAGAAGCAAGTCGTTTGGAATTATCGTTAGATTTACTTGAAGCCTTATTAACGGATGAAGATTTAAAAGACTATAATGGTATCGGTTTTGTTATACAAGCCTACTCCAAACGTTGTCCAAAAGTCATTGACTATGTTGTTGCTTTAGCTCGACAAACGCAACGACAATTAATGGTTCGTTTAGTTAAAGGGGCTTATTGGGATAGTGAAATAAAATGGGCTCAAACTGAAGGGTTAGATGGCTTCCCTGTTTATACTAGAAAAAATCATACTGACATTTCTTATATTGCTTGTGCTCAAAAGCTATTGGCAGCACAAGATGTGGTTTATCCTCAATTTGCCACTCATAATGTGCAAACCTTATGTACTATTTATGAATTAGGTAAAGATAAAAAATATGAATTTCAATGTTTACACGGAATGGGCGAAGCCCTTTATAGTAATGTTGTGGGTAAAGAAAACTTTGATCGTTTAGTACGAATTTATGCCCCAGTTGGAACTCACGAAACCCTACTCGCCTATCTTGTACGCCGTTTATTAGAAAATGGTGCTAACTCTTCCTTTGTTCATCAACTTGTTGATGAAAATATACCTGTTGAGCAACTTCTTACTCCCCCTTGGAAACAGTATGAAAAATCTCAAGGTAATCCAAATAAAGCTATTCGCTTAGCAAAAGATCTTTTTAACGATAGAAAAAATTCAATAGGCTTTAACTTAAATAATGAGTTTACTTTAGTACAATTAGAAACAGCATTTAATCAATCACAAATAGAAAATGCAAAATCACTAGTGAGCATTGAAGATAGCGATATTCATTTACAACCACATTCAATATTTAACCCAGCTAATACCGAAGAAGAGATTGGAAAGGTTGCTTTTTTAAATACAAGTGCGGCAGAAAATATTTTTAAAAATGCAAATGTGGAAGACTGGAAACAATTCTCAGTAGAAGAAAAAGCAACAATTTTAAACACAGTGGCGGATTTATATGAGAAAAATTTTGCCATATTAATGAAATTAGCTATTTTAGAAGCGGGTAAAACTTTACCTAATGCGATCGCTGAATTAAGAGAAGCGGTTGATTTTCTCCGCTATTATGCTCAACAATTAAGTAAACTTGATCAACTAGGTAAATTGGCGGAGCCAAGGGGAAAAGTATTGTGTATTTCGCCTTGGAATTTCCCTCTTGCTATTTTTACAGGGCAAATTGCAGCAAGTTTAGCTGCGGGTAATAATGTAATTGCAAAACCAGCAGAACAAACCTCTCTAATTGCTTATGCCGCAGTACAATTATTTTATCAAGCAGGCTTACCTAAATCAGCATTGCAACTTGTATTAGGTGCTGGTAATGTTGGTGCTGAATTAGTTAAACAGCCATTTGATGCTGTTGTCTTTACTGGGTCAACTGAAGTTGCTAAATTAATAAATAACCAATTAGCATTAGCTGAAAATGATCCTATTTTAATTGCGGAAACAGGGGGGCAAAATGTTTTAGTGGTTGACTCCTCTGCTTTAGCTGAACAAGTTGTCGCAGATGTGTTAAACTCTGCGTTTGATTCTGCAGGTCAACGCTGCTCGGCACTGAGAATATTATTGGTACAAGAAGAGATTGCTGACAAACTCTATACAATGTTATCAGAAGCAACAAAAGAGTTAAAAGTTGGTAATCCTACTCTACTTGCTACGGATATTGGTCCCGTCATTGATGCAGAAGCTAAGCAAAATCTTGAAAAACATAAAGAGAAAATGTGTAAAATTGCTAAAAAATATCTTGAGCTTGAAACGCCAATAAATGGAACTTTTGTTGCTCCAGCAATTTATGTATTAGATAATTTATCGCAATTAGAACGTGAGGTATTTGGCCCTATTTTGCATATAGTAACCTATAAAAAAGAAAAATTAGGTGAAATTTTGAATGAAGTCAATGCTAAAGGCTATGCACTAACAGGTGGTTGCCATAGTCGTATTCGTAAGCAAATTGATTTTGTTGAAAAGCATTTAAATTGTGGTAATTTCTACATTAATAGAAATATTGTTGGTGCTGTTGTTGGTGTTCAACCTTTTGGAGGGCATAGCCAATCTGGTACTGGTCCTAAAGCAGGTGGTGAGTTTTATCTACAACGTTTAACAAAAACAGTTGAATATTATAGTGAGTTTGGTTCAGGTGAAACACTTGTATCAGCAAAACCATTATTAGAAAGTATCACAGGCGAAGATAACACATTAGCTTATTTACCTTGTGAAGTCGCTATTTTAGACGGTAGCTTAGAGATTGCAACTCAAGCCGCAAATAAATTGATTGATCAAGGTTTTTCAATTCTTGTTGAACCGAGTCATCCATTAGCAAAATCGGATCTCAAAAATATAAGAGTATCAACTCAATTAGGAAATTGTCAAAAAGCCATTTTTTTGACCGCACTTTCTAAAGAACAAAAATATTGGCTTGCAACAAACAGTGAAGCTATTTTTAAATGTTATGATTGGACTAAGAACCAAGATCTTATTCCTCTTTATGATGAATTTTCAAGAAGTGAAAACACAACCGCTGCCGGTGGAAATGCTTCACTAATGGCAACTCAAGAACAATAAAATAAGAAGGAGAACATATGCAAAATTACCAAATCTATATCACCTTTGGACTATACCTTGCTATTATCTTAGGAATAGGTATTTATGCCTACATCTCAACCAAAAATTTTGATGATTACATATTGGGCGGACGAAAAATGGGCAGCTTTGTTACTGCTATGTCTGCTGGTGCTTCCGATATGTCTGGTTGGCTATTGATGGGATTACCAGGAGCGATTTTTTTGGCTGGATTATCTGAAGCTTGGATTGCCATAGGTTTAACTATCGGTGCTTACCTTAATTACCGTATTGTTGCAGGTAGATTAAGAATTTTTACCGAAAATTATAAAAATGCCTTAACTCTTCCTGAATTTTTTGCTCAACGTTTTCCATTGCAGAAAAAAGCATTAAAAATAATTTCATCTTCAATTATTTTATTTTTCTTTACCATCTATTGTGCGTCTGGTGTCGTTGCTGGTGCTAAATTATTTCAAGGATTACTTGGTTTAGACTACTCTACTGCACTTTGGCTAGGAGCATTATCCACTATTGCTTATACATTTATAGGTGGCTACTTAGCTGTATCTTGGAGTGATACTATTCAAGCTACCTTAATGTTCTTTGCATTATTATTAGCACCAATAATGGTTCTTGTTAATTTGAGCTGGACTGAAATTAATATCGCTTTAGAAATGAAATCTACATTAACCAATATACCTTACACAAATTGGTTACATAATGTATCAGGTATAGGGGTAATATCTGCTTTAGCTTGGGGCTTAGGTTATTTTGGTCAGCCTCATATTTTAGCAAGATTTATGGCTGCTGATTCCGTACAAGCATTGGATAAAGCGAGAAAAATTGGTATTACTTGGATGATTTTATGTCTTGGTGGAGCGGTTGCTGTTGGTTATTTTGGACTGGCTTATTTTACAGCCAAAAATATTGAATTAGATAGTGCTGAAACTGTTTTTATTGAACTCTCTAAATTAATGTTTAATCCTTGGATTGTTGGTATTGTTCTTTCAGCAATTTTAGCCGCGGTAATGAGTACACTTTCCGCACAGCTTTTAATGTGTTCAGCAGCGATTACAGAGGATTTTTATAAGGGGTTTATCCGTAAAAATGCCTCAAGTAAAGAGCTTGTTTGGATTGGTCGTTTAATGGTTTTAGCTATTTCAGTTGTTGCTATCATTATTGCACAAGATCCATCATCAAAAGTAATGGGATTAGTATCTTACGCTTGGGCTGGTTTTGGAGCTGCATTTGGTCCTGTTGTTATCTTATCTTTATTTAATCGTAACATTAGTTCTAAAGCTGCGCTTTGGGGAATGTTATCAGGAGCAATAACTGTCATTATCTGGAGTCCTTTAATGAAATACTTAGGTTGGGAGGATTTATCTAAACTTTATGAAATTATTCCAGGTTTCTTCATTTGCTCTTTTATTACTTTAACTTCTTCTATTTTCAATGGAGTACACCCTACTGTTGCAGAAGAATTTGATGTTGCATTAACAGAGTTTAATGATAGATCATAAATTGGAGTCATTGATTTTCTTTGTTATAAATTTAAAAAGTGCGGTATTATTTTTAATAATTTGATCTGACTCCAAAAGTTAGACTGTCATTTTAGGGACTGTATCCTATATTATATTGGACTCAGTCCCTTTCATTTTAATTGTATCCATTATTTCATTGTAGTAGTCCATATAATCGTGGATGGCTTTTCCCACTTGTTCTGTTTTTTCAAATTTCTGTTTATAAAAACATTCTATTTTTAGTCACTCGAAATATCTAAGCAATTCCCCTTTTTCAACATACTTTATTGAATACTATTTGATTTCAATAGATATTGATAACGTTACATTTAGTATTACCAACCTTGGTCTACATACTATCCTGATACATTTTGAAATTATTTTATAAAATACTTGAAAATTTTTCTAAACTATTTTTGATTTTAATCAATAGTTAGTTAGTTAGTTAGTTAGTTAGTTAGTTAGTTAGTTAGTTAGTTAGTTAGTATATAATAAAGCCTCATATCCTTTAATACTAATAATTATTTCTTATTTTTAATATTCTATTAAAAATATTTTGGAGTGGCTTATGTTTAAAATGAAAAAAGTTTATTTTTTTACTGCAATAATGTTGATGGCTATCGGTGCAGGTATATTATTGAGTGTTCAGTATATTATGCATAAAACAAACTCTACAGAATTCTGCGTAAGTTGCCATTCTATGAGTTTTCCTCAAGAAGAGTGGGAAACAAGTGTTCATTTTTCAAATCCCAAAGGCATTCGTGCAAATTGTGCAGATTGTCATGTTCCCCCTAGTGGACTTCATTATCTTAAAGCGAAAATATTGGCGGTAAAAGATATTTGGTATGAGATGATGGGTAAAATTCCAGATCGTGAAGCTTATGAAAAACATCGATATGAAATGGCTAAACGCGTTTGGGATGATATGAAAGCAACAAATTCAGAAACTTGCCGTAGCTGTCATAGCCTTGAAGCAATGGAAATATCTTCCCAATCAAAATCAGCTCAAACGATGCATGAATTAGCTAAGAAAGATGGACAAACTTGTATTGATTGTCATAAAGGTATTGTGCATTTCCCACCAGAAATTCCTGATGATGTCGCAACAAATAATATTGAGTCGCCAAAAACGGAAGATAAACAAATTCTAGATAATAGTAAGCCATTATATAACAAATCTATTTCTACCGCACAAACAGAAAATGGTAGTGAAGTTCGCTTAATGCCTTATGCAACTTTAACAGATTGGAATAATGATGGACAGCAAATAACGGCAGAATTACATGGCTGGCAACAAGCAGGTGCTGAATCTATTATTTATATGGAATTAGGAAAACGAATCATTGTTGCTTTATTAGAGGAAGAGGCCAAATCACAAGTTAAAGTAATTAAAACAATACAAGATGAAGTAACTGATTCAGAATGGAAAGAGGTATTGTTAACTGTGAAAATTCCTCAAGGGCAACTAACAACAGATTTAACCGCACTTAATCAAGTCGGTAATCAACTGAATCAAACTCATTGTAGTAGTTGTCACGCCGTTATTAGTGCTGATCATTTTACTGCAAATCAATGGATTGGAGTTGTTAATTCGATGAAGGATCGTACTGCATTGACTGCAGAGGAAGTGAGAATACTGACAATTTATTTACAACGTAACAGTAAAGATATTGTTAGCTCTGCTCACTAAATTTTACCCTTGACTCCGAGCTTGCGATCCTAAGTCGAAAGATATGGTAACAAGCCAGCAATAAGTTCGCTTATTCCATGGATAGTCGAGAAATTGGTTATCCACTCATATTTAGAAAGGTGTCAAACTTTAACTATTTGTAAAGAGAGGCTTTATATGAAAAAAGAGAACAAGGTAAATATAAAACGAAGAGAGTTTTTAAAAAATTCTTCTCTTGGTATTGCTGGTGTATCTTTAAGTGGTGGTATCGCAAGCTCAGTTGTATCACAAAATACCCTTGCTTCTGAAATGAAAACGGTAGTTACTGCCGCACACTGGGGACCGTTAGGTGTTGTTGTTGAAAATGGTAAAGTAGTCAAATCAGGTCCTGCTATCCCTCCTGTTATTGAAAATGAATTACAGTCTGTTGTAGCAGATCAACTTTATAGCGAAACCCGTATAAAATATCCTATGATTCGTAAGGGATATTTAGAAAATCCTGGAAAAAGTGATACTACGATGAGAGGTCGTGATGAATGGGTACGTGTTTCTTGGGATCAAGCATTAGATTTGATCGCAAAAGAATTTAAACGTGTCCGCTCTGAAGGTAGCTTTGAAAATATTTTTGGTGGTTCTTATGGGTGGCAAAGTGCTGGCTCGCTTCATTCAGGCCGTACCTTATTACATCGTTATTTGAATGCAACAGGTGGTTTTGTCGGTCATAAAGGCGACTACTCTACTGGTGCAGCTCAAGTTATTATGCCACACGTATTAGGAACAATCGAAGTTTATGAACAACAAACCAGTTGGGAAACGATTTTAGAAAGCACTGATATTATTGTGCTTTGGTCAGCTAATCCACTAACCACAATGCGTATAGCTTGGACTTCAACCGATCAAAAAGGAATTGAATATTTTAAAAAATATCAAGCAACTGGTAAACGTATTATCTGTATTGACCCAATTAAAAGTGAAACTTGCAAAGCACTTAATGCAGAATGGATTCCAACAAATACAGCCACAGATGTGCCTCTAATGCTCGGTATGGCACATACATTGGTTATTCAAAATAAACATGACAAGGCGTTCTTAAAAAAATATACAACTGGATATGCTAAGTTTGAAGACTACTTATTAGGTAAAGTTGATGGTCAAATCAAAGATGCCGAATGGGCAAGTAAAATTTGTGGCGTACCTGCTGATGTAATTAAACAACTTGCAAATGATTTTTCTTCAAAACGCACTATGTTAATGGCTGGCTGGGGAATGCAACGTCAACAACATGGCGAACAAACTCACTGGATGTTAGTAACTCTAGCCTCAATGCTAGGACAAATTGGTTTACCAGGTGGTGGATTTGGTTTTAGTTACCATTATGCAAATGGTGGCGTACCAACTACAACAGGTGGAGTAATTGGCTCAATGTCAGCAACCTTAGATAATGACACAAGTAATACAGGACAATCTTGGTTATCAAAAGCCGCTAAACTCAGCTTCCCACTTGCTCGTATCGCTGATGTATTACTTAATCCAGGTAAAACTATTCAATATAATGGAACAGAAATTACTTATCCTGATATTAAACTTGTTTATTGGGCTGGCGGTAATCCATTTGTACATCACCAAAATACTAATACATTAGTCAAAGCATGGCAAAAACCAGAAACTATTATTGTAAATGAAATTAACTGGACACCAACAGCACGTATGGCTGATATTGTATTACCAATTACAACTAGCTATGAACGTAATGATTTAACCATGACTGGTGATTATTCAATGATGCACATTGTACCAATGAAACAAGTTGTTGAGCCACAATTTGAAGCACGCAATGATTATGACGTTTTTGTAGAATTATCAAAACGAGCAGGCGTAGAAGATGTCTTTACTGATGGTAAAACAGAAATGGACTGGTTAAAATCATTCTATCAATCTGCTTTTGATGCAGCTCGTAAAAATCGTGTATTGATGCCAAAATTTGAAAAATTCTGGGAAGAAAATAAACCTATTACTTTTACTGCAAGTGAAAAAGCGAAAAAATGGGTTCGTTATGGTGAATTTCGTGAAGATCCATTGCTCAATCCATTAGGTACGCCATCAGGAAAAATTGAGATTTACTCTGATACCATTGCAAAAATGAATTACGATGATTGTCGTGGCTACCCTTCTTGGTTTGAACCTGAAGAATTTGCTGGTAACGTAACCGAAGAATACCCACTTGCATTAGTAACACCACACCCTTATTATCGTTTGCATAGTCAATTAGCCAACACCTCATTACGTCAAAAATATGTAGTAAAAGACCGTGAACCTGCACTTATTCACCCAGAAGATGCTAAAGCTCACGGCATTGTAGATGGCGATATTATTCGTATCTTTAATAAGCGTGGTCAAGTACTTGCTGGTGCAGTAGTAACTGATGATATTATCAAAGGTACCATAGGATTACATGAGGGAGCTTGGTACGATCCATTAGATCTAGGCGTAAGCGAAAAACCATTATGTAAAAATGGTTGCCCTAATGTTTTAACAATGGATATTGGTACTTCCAAACTTGCTCAAGGCAATTCACCAAATACTTGTATTGTACAAGTTGAAAAATTCACCGGTGAAACCCCAGAAGTAACGGTATTTAAACAACCAAAACAAGCTAATGCTTAGTAAAGTTATTTAATACAAAAAGTGCGGTCATTTTTCTTTTAGTTTTTTAAAACTATTGAAAATTTGACCGCACTTATGTAAATCTGGATATACTAATCAAAAAACATATTAATTTCTACAAAATATACAAGATTCCAATTCTTGATAGATAGCCATATCAGGAGTAATGAATTGTGATAGATTAATTTTAAATTTTTCAGGAGTAATGAATTGTGATAGATTAATTTTAAATTTTTCAGCACTAATAGATGTTGTAATTGAACAAATACGTTTTATCAATTCAAATTTCGATTTAACATTTGAATTTACTATATCCGTAAAATTCTCTTCATATGTACTTTCTTGAAAGTCATTTCCATTATTTTCACAATACTTCTTTAATACTTGTTTATCAAAGAGATAGTTTTCAATCTCCCATCTTTTCATTACTCTAAATCTGTTATCTTGATTATCTAAATACTCCTGCCTTTCTTTTTCTGATACTGGTTTTCCTGAAGCCATATCTCTATCTTTAAAAACCCAAATTTCTATATTGGGAAATACCTTACCCAATATTGCCAAGGCAATACTACTTCTTTGATCTAACTCAGTATTTCCTCCGCTAGAAACAAAAATAGTATCAGGATATTTCTCATTAAAAATATTATTTAAAACTTGAGCATCAAGTCCTCTCTCTAAACCATCTGCTCTAGGAGCATCTCTACCTTCGCAATAAATAATTCTTTTTGGAGCAATTAGCCCTGTCAAATCATCCAAAGCTGTTCTAAAAAGAGATTGCCATATTAGTCTATTATTATGAATTGGAGTCAATGTTATTGCCTCTGATGCAAACATTGCATCTTCAAAATGAAATACTTGACTCTTATCTAATAATTCTTCTTGGAGTGCTCGTAAAAAACCAATGCTATGTGTAGCAATCCAAATTTGCCCATCATCATCTATTAGTTTTTCTATTTCAATCATTAATTTTCTTTGAACTGAAGTGTTTATATGTAGTTCAGGTTCATCTAATAAAAATATAGAGTCTTTGTATTTTTCTTTCCTCAAAAATAAATCTAACAGAATATCGACAACCTCTTTTTCTCCCGCGGAAAGATTGTTAAATGTAAAGGTTGTGTCCGAATCTGATTTTATAAATGTTAATGTTCCCTTATTATTTTCTACATTCCCTAAATCAACAATTTCCAAATCTAAGCAGTTTTTTATAGATTGATTTAGCTTGCTTATAACTTCAGTTCTACCTTCAGAAGGCTTAATATCTTTTTCATGTATTAAGTTAATATAAAACCCCAATAGTCTTCTATAATTGTTTTCTACTTTGTTATCTAAATCTAATGAACAACTTGCACCATCTGAGTTATTCTCAATAGGAGTAATCGCTTTAATCTCCCTAATATTTAGGTCATTGTTATACCGATAGGGGCTTCGAAAAGAAAAAATAGTTTTTATGTTATTTTTATAATAACTATGATGATGATATAAATTACTATTATCAAAAATATTTCCCTCATTATCTAAGTATTCAATTGATATTAGTTCATAAGCATTTTTATTAGCAGTTCTATAAAATGTTTCTGGGATGGTTTCTTCACCAATATTTCTGCCATGAGACCAGCTAGATGTAATAAAAGCATCTAAGACACTGCTTTTCCCGCATCCATTAGTACCAACTAATGCTACTATTTTTGCAGGATTACTTCCTAAATCTAGCGTTAAATCTTTGAACCTTTTAAAATCTTTTATACTAATTTTTGAAATCTTCATATTATGTATTTGACCTCCCGATTGTTAAATAGATTTTTATTTTATCTTTAATTAAAAAATAATATTCCAAATATTACCTAATACTTTTAAGCAACTCTTTCACCAATGCTGGTCCGTGGTAAATTAAGCCTGAATAGATTTGTAATAATTCTGCTCCTGCATCAATTTTTTGTTTGGCATTTTCTATTCCATCAATACCACCACTACCAATAATAGGAATTCTACCTTTTAATTCTTGGTGTAATCTGGCGATAATTTCTGTACTTTTTTGCTGTAATGGTTTTCCGCTTAAGCCACCGATTTCTTGTGAATTTTTCAAACCCTGCACGGTTTCTCTAGAAATAGTGGTATTAGTCGCTATTACCCCATCTATATTGTTACGTTGTAACGTGTCAGCAATTTGTATAACTTCTGCTTCTGATAAATCTGGGGCAATTTTGACAGCAATAGGCACATATTTATTGTAGTGTTCAGCTAACACTTTTTGACGTGCTTTGATGCTTTTTAATAAATCTTCTAAGGCATCGCCGTATTGTAATTGACGTAAGTCAGGGGTATTTGGAGAGGAAATATTAACGGTAATGTAATCTGCATAATTATAAGCTTTATTCAAGCAATAAATATAATCGTCCTTGCCTTTTTCTATAGGGGTTACTTTATTTTTACCTATATTAATCCCTATTACACCATCGTATTTGGCTTTTTTAACGTTTTCAATTAAATAATCAATGCCGTTATTATTGAAACCATTGCGGTTTATAATGCCTTCTACTTCGGGTAAGCGAAATTGACGTGGTTTAGGATTCCCTTCTTGAGCTAAAGGGGTTACTGTTCCTACTTCAATAAAGCCGAAACCCAATGCACCAAAACCATCAATAGCTTCGGCATTTTTATCCGCACCAGCTGCTAAACCGATAGGATTTTTAAATTTAATCCCCATCACCGTTTTCTCATGCCCTTTAGGGCTGTTGATAAGTAAATTTTTAATGATTGGATTAAATGGGGAGTTTCCCATCAATTTTAAGGTTTTTATGGTGAGATCATGAGCATTTTCAGGCTCAAGAGTAAAAATTGCTTTTCGTAATAAAGAATACATAATGTTATTTCTCTGTGTTTTATCTCTCTGGATAAGATTAACGATAAAAAAGTGCGGTATTTTTTACCGCACTTTTAGGATAATATTATTGTAATGCTTTTTCAATTTTCTCAAATAAATCTTTCGATAAATTTTCAACCGCACTTATTCTTTCTAATGCCCTTTTCATTAAGGTTTGTCTTTGTGCACTAAAACGCGAAAAATGAATTAATGGCTCAATTAATCTAGAGGCTACTTGTGGGTTTTTCTCGTTCAATTTTAATAAAATATCGGTTAAGAAACGGTAACCCGAACCATCAATATTATGAAATGCTTTCAAATTATGACTTGCAAAACTACCAATTAAACTACGAACTCGATTAGGATTATTAAAATTAAAACTTGAATGATCCATTAAATGATTTACTTGAACAAGTACATCTTCATCTGGACGAGTTGCTTGTATCGCAAACCATTTATCCATTACTAAACCATCATGTTGCCATTTTTCTTCAAAATCTTTTAATAAACTATCTCGACAAGGTAACATTGCTTTTGTTGCACAATTCAATGCTGCAAGCGTATCCGTCATATTATTTGAATAAGAATAATGTTTATTAACTAAAGTATTACCTAAATTAGTATAAGCAAGATAACTTAGGCAAACATTACGTAATGAGCGTAATGCGATATCTTCTTGAGTAACACGATATTCATCAAGATTAATGCCATTATAAATCTGTAACAATAGAGATTTTAAATTATCAGCAATGGTCTGCACCATAAAATGACGAACAAAGCTGATACCGTCAGGATCTATCGTTTTAAATGATTCGGCAAATTCTGTTTCTTTAGGTAACATTAATATTAATGCCGTTAATGCTGGATCTTGTTGATAATTCTCCAACACTTTAGAAAGTGCATTTAATATTTCTGGTGAAAAATCAAGCACTACATTTTGTTGATAGTTAATTAAGTTACGGCGTAACTCTTCTGTAAACAACATTTGAGTAACATCCCAACGAACAAAATCATTTTTTGCAAATTGTAATAATTTAATCAGTTGTGATGTAGAATATTCATAATCAAGCTTTACTGGTGCGGAGAAATCACAGAGTAAAGCTGGAATAGGTTTAGTGTAGATATTATGAAATTCAAAGGTTTCTTCTGTTTGAGTAATGTGTAGAACATCACTGATTTGCTCTCCATCACGTAATAATGTTTGTGTAATGCCTTTATCATCATATAACGCTATTTTCAAAGGAATATGTAAATTGACTTTTTCCATTTGATCTGCTGTAACAGGTGTCATTTGTGAAACAGTCAATTTATAAATATGATTTTTCTCATCATACTTATCGGTAATAGTTAATTTAGGTGTTCCAGATTGGCTATACCAACGTCTAAATTGAGTTAAATCAATTCCTGAAGCTTTTTCCATCGCATTAACGAAATCATCACAAGTTGCCGCTTTTCCATCATTTTCATTAATATAAACTTTCATACCAGCTTGGAATTTTTCTTCTCCCAATAAAGTATGTAACATACGAATAACTTCAGCACCTTTTTCATATACGGTTACCGTATAGAAATTATTCATTTCAATCACTTTTTCAGGGCGAATTGGATGTGACATTGGCCCTGCATCTTCCGCAAATTGTGAGGTTCTTAAAAATTTAACATTGTTAATTCTATTTACACCTCTCGAACCAACATCAGAGGAAAATTCTTGATCTCGAAATACCGTTAAACCTTCTTTTAAACTAAGCTGAAACCAGTCACGACAAGTTACTCGATTACCCGTCCAGTTATGAAAATATTCGTGAGCAATAACACTTTCAATACCTAAATAATCATCATCTGTGGCTGTTTGTGAATTGGCTAAAACATATTTAGAATTAAAAATATTTAATCCTTTGTTCTCCATTGCTCCCATGTTAAAGAAATCAACGGCAACTATCATATAAATATCTAAATCATATTCTAAACCAAATCGTTCTTCGTCCCACTTCATTGAGGTTTTAAGGCTTTGCATTGCCCAATCAGCACGATCTAAATTACCTTTATCAACATAAAGCTCCAAATTAACTTCTCTGCCACTTTTAGTTATGAACTTGTCAGAAAGTAAATCAAAATCACCAGCAACTAATGCGAATAAATAACTAGGTTTTGGAAAAGGATCATTCCATTCAACCCAATGTTTATTATTTTCTAACTCACCACTTGCAATACGGTTTCCATTTGATAATAAATAAGGGTATTTTAATTTATCCGCCGTAATTTTTGTTGTATAGCGTGCAAGGACATCAGGTCTATCTAACATATAAGTAATTTGACGAAATCCTTCAGCCTCACATTGAGTACAAAGCCCATCGCCTGATTGATAAAGCCCTTGTAAAGAGGTATTTTCACTCGGTTTTAAATTAGTCACTATTTCAAGTGAAAATTCTTCAGCGTTAACACTACTTAAATCTAAAACTAAACTTTCTTTATCCTGCTGATAATGATTAAAATCTTGTCCATTTAATTTAATTGATGAAAACTGGAAACTGTGTCCATTTAAATGTAATTTTGTACTTTCTGGATTAAGTCGTTGATATTGGCTTGTTGCAGTAACAACAGTTTTTTGTGGATCTAATTGAAAATCAAGATGAATATCTGTTACTGTAAAATCAGGTGCTTTGTAGTCTTTTCTATATTTAGCTTGCATAAAAAAACCTAAGAATGTATGCGAAAAATTGTTGTTAGAATATGACTTTTTAAGGGATATTTCAAGTAATTAACACATTGATTTAGTGATTATTCATAGATAAAAAAACAAAAAGGTACAATAATTGCTTACTGTACCTTCAATTTTAAACAACATAGGTTGAATTTAACTGATTAATGTTTTAATGGTTCTACTTTCCAAATTTTTTCAGCATATTCTTTAATCGTACGATCTGATGAGAAGAAACTCATATTTACGATATTTTGTAATGCACTTTCAACCCAAGCAGCCTGATCTTTATATTTTTCATCAACTATATATTGTGCTTCAATATATGATCGATAATCTGCAAAAGATTGATAATAATCATGATATCTTAATGAATCAAGTAAATCACGATAGCGATTTGGATCCGTCGGTGAAAAATATCCAGATGAAATTTGGTCAATCACAAAACGTAATTGTTCATCTGATTGATAAATATCAAATGGACGATAATTTTCTTTTCTTAACTGCTCTACTTGTTCAACCGTATTACCAAAAATAAAGATATTGTCTTTACCGACATTTTCAAGTATTTCAACATTGGCTCCATCTAATGTTCCCAAAGTTAATGCACCATTCAATGCAAATTTCATATTACTTGTTCCTGATGCTTCTGTTCCTGCAAGAGAAATTTGTTCTGAAATATCTGCAGCTGGAATAATCATTTGAGCAAGGCTAACACTATAATTTGGTATGAATACTACTTTTAAACGACCTTGTAAACGTTCATCATTATTAACAATATTTGCCACATCATTAATTAAATTAATTGTTTGTTTTGCTGCATAATAAGCTGAAGCCGCTTTTCCTGCTAAGATAAACACTCTTGGAGTCCAATCTTTCTCTGGATTTTTTAGCATCTCATTATAGCGAGTTACAATATGTAATACGTTTAAAATCTGACGTTTATATTCATGAATACGTTTCACCTGTACATCAAATAAAGCGTTGGGATCGAGATCTATATTAAGGGTTTTCTTCACATAGTTAGCTAAACGTATTTTATTTTTACGTTTAATTTCTGGAATTGCTTTTTTCACCTCAGGATCTTGAATATGTGCCTTAAAGGCTTCAATTTGGCTTAAATCACGACGCCATTCTTTTCCTATATATCGATCAAATAAAGCAGATAAATCAGGATTTGCTACCGCAATCCAACGACGTGGTGTAATACCATTTGTAACATTGGTAAAACGTTCAGGATAAATACGTGCAAAATCAGCAAATGTGGAAGATACCATTAAATCAGAATGAATTGCTGCCACACCATTAACTTTATGCGAACCAACAACGGATAACCACCCCATTCTTACTTTACGGAAATGGCCTTCTTCAATAAGTGAAACTCGTCTGATGAAGTCAACATCATCAGTAACATTATCTTTTACATATTCCAGGAAATATTCATTAATTTCAAAAATAATTTGTAAATGGCGTGGTAATATTTTTGCCATCATTTCTACTGGCCAAGTTTCTAACGCTTCTGACATCAAAGTATGACAAGTATAAGAGAAAATGCTACAGCACATCGTCCATGCTTTTTCCCAACTATAACCTTCTTGATCAATAAGAATATACATCAATTCAGGTATAGCTAATGCTGGGTGTGTATCATTTAAGTGAATAGCAATTTTATCTGCTAAATTATCAACAGTATTATAAGTACGCTTATGACGTTTAATAATATCTTGTAAAGAAGCAGATACTAAGAAATATTCTTGACGTAGTCGTAATTCTTTTCCAGCCCAAGTGGAATCATCAGGATAAAGTACACGAGAAACATTTTCGTTAGTTGAACGCTCTTCAATAGCGCCAAAATAATCACCTTTATTAAAATCACTCAGATCAAATGTATTTCCAGCATGAGCACTCCATAGACGTAATGTTGCCGCTGAATTATTTTTATATCCTGGGATCATTTGATCATAAGCAAGTGCAGTAATTTCTTCACCATTTTTCCAAATACATTTTTTCCCTTCGAAATAAATATGTCCACCAAAACGAATATTAAAACGTTTAGATGGTCTTATAAATTCCCATGGTGCACCTTTTTCAAGCCATGCATCAGGTTTCTCTACTTGATGACCATCTTCAATTTTTTGTCTAAACATACCATATTCATAACGAATACCATATCCCATACCCTGTATGCCTAATGTGGCAATAGAATCCATAAAACAAGCAGCTAATCGCCCTAATCCCCCGTTACCTAAACCAGGGTCAACTTCTTTTTCTAAAATTTCTTCAAGATCAACTTGTAACTCAGATAAGGCATTTTTTGCAACATCATAAATATTCTCTGCAATAAGTGCATTTGATAATGTTCGACCAATTAAAAATTCCATAGAAAGGTAATATACTCGACGCGCTTTTTCATCCCTTGCCGCTTTTGCATTGGCTATCCAACCTTCAGTAACAAGATCCCGAACAGCATATAATGTGGCATTAAGCCAGTCTCGTTGACTTGCTTCTTCTGGCGAACGCCCAATCGAAAATATCAATTTATAAACAATTGCACTTTTTAAAAATTCTGTATTCGGTTTAGGTCCGTTATAAGGGAAAGGAAAATTACTACGTTCCACTGTCATTGCTATTTAGCTCCTAATTGTTCAAAATAAAATCTGCTTATTCTGTAATAAATAAAATAAAAAAACAATCATTTTACGCTTATAAAATTAGCATTAATGATCACGACTTAATTTTTGATAAAGTGCATTATAATGAGTTGCCGAGATTAACCAACTGAAATCTTGTTGCATTGCATTGCTTCTTACACTAGACCATGTACGTTGTTTTGCCCATAATAAGAAAGCATTTTTTATCGCTCCTGATAATGACTTAGGTGTTGCATCATTAAACACAAATCCTGTCGCTGATCGAGATTTCACATTGTCTTCATTACTGTCAACAACAGTATCAGCTAAGCCACCTGTTGCACGTACTAAAGGCAATGTGCCATATTTTAATCCATATAATTGTGTTAATCCGCAAGGTTCAAAACGGCTTGGTACTAAAATAACATCACCACCAGCTATAATTAAGTGTGATAAAGCTTCATCATAACCAATTTTTACTGCGATATTTTCAGGATAAGTCTCTGCCAAATGTCTTATTCCATTTTCTAAATGCGGTGATCCTGAACCGAGAATAACTAATTGCCCACCTTCCTGTGCTATATCTTTAGCACTCTCAATTAATAAATCCACACCTTTTTGTTCTGTCAATCTTGTTACCATTACAAATAAAAGTGCGTCTGATTTTCTAGGTAAATTGAAATATTCTTGTAATTTTTTTTTATTTTTACGTTTACCTGTCATTGATTTTAATTTGTAATGATCTTTAATATAGGTATCATTATTTGGACTCCAAATTTGATCATCAACACCATTTAAAATACCATATAACCTATCTTGATGTTGTAACGTGTTTAACAATCCTTGTAGCCCGTAAGCAAACTCTGGCGTAGTAATTTCTCTTGAATAAGTAGGACTCACTGCCGTTACTGCATCGGAATAATAAAGTCCAGATTTCAAATAAGATATTTGTCCATGTAACTCTAAGCCATCAATATGAAACATGGTTTCTGGTAAACCTATTTCAAATAAATGATGGTGCGAAAACTGTCCTTGATAAGCTAAATTATGAATAGTAAATACGGATCTAGCAGGACGTCCTTTATTAAATAAATAAGCACTCGTCAAACCAGCATGCCAATCATGAGAATGCACTAATTCTGCTCGCCACCAACTATCTAGTCCTGTACTCAATTCAGCACCAACCCAGCCTAATAAAGCAAAACGTTTATAATTATCCGCATAATCATTATACCATTGATCATGATAAGGGTTTCCCTCTCTTGCATATAAATGTGGTGCATCAATGAGATATATCCCTAAACCATTATATTCTCCATAACGTAGTATCACATGCCCCGCAAAATTATCAAATTCCGAAACCACCACTGTGTTTGGTATTCCTGCAACAATAGCAGGATAAGCAGGCAAAAGTACTCTTGCATCAATACCTATTTCCTTTTGAGCAAAAGGTAGCGCCCCCATTACATCTGCTAACCCACCTGTTTTAAGTAAGGGATATAATTCTGAACAGACATGTAATACTTTCATTTTAATAATCCTTTTATTTTTAAATTCATTTTTTAATTGATAAAGTGCGGTAAAAAATATCTGAATTTTCTACCGCACTTTCAAGACTAAAATTAATCTAAGTGTTTTTCTGAACTTACTTCAGTACCTGATAATTTTTTAAGCATTGCTTCTGTTACAAGAATAACTTTTCCTGTGCTACTTACACGAAAACGCTTACGATCCTCTTCTGGATCTACACCTATGTGTGTACCGTCAGGTATGACACTATGTCTATCTATAATACAATTTTTTAGGACACAATTTTTACCAATAGTTACCTCTGGCAAAATAACACTATAATCCACACTTGAGCCTTCTTTTACTTTTACATGATCAAATAAGACAGAGTTACTAATAGATGCATCAGTAATCACACAACCACCAGAAATTAATGAGTTATCCACTGGTTTTACATTAGTATTTTTATAGAAAAACTTAGATGGATAAGTTTGTACTGGGTTACCACGAATTGGCCAACGCTTATCATAAATATCTAATTGAGGATTTTCAGACACTAAGTCAATATTCGATTGCCAGAAACTATCTAAAGTTCCAACATCACGCCAATAAATTTCACCTTCTGTATTTCTACCCATACAAGAACGGCTAAATGGATGCGCATATAGTACTCCTTCTTCTAATGACTTAGGTAAAATATCTTTACCAAAGTCATGTGAGGTATAAGGTGTATTGACTTCTCTATCTAAAACATCATATAAATAATCTGCATCAAATACATAGATCCCCATTGAAGCAAGTGAAGTGTCAGGTTTTCCAATCATTGCTGGGGGATCCTTAGGTTTTTCAATAAATGATTTTACTTTTAAATTTTCATCCACTGCCATTACACCAAATTCTGATGCTTCTTTACGAGAAACCTCAATACAACCGACCGTACATTTTGCACCACTTGAAATATGATCTAATAACATTTGGCTATAATCTTGTTTATAAATATGATCACCAGCAAGAATAAGCACATATTTAGGACAATAATGATTACGAATTATCGCCATATTTTGATAAACGGCATCTGCAGTGCCACGATACCACGTTGAGTTATCAATTTGTTGACGTGCTGGCAACATATCCACAAATTCACCTCTTTCTTGAGGTAAAAAAGACCAGCCCTTTTGTAAGTGACGTAATAATGAATGTGCGGCATATTGTGTTACCACACCAATTCTATTTAACCCAGAGTTAATACAGTTCGATAATGCAAAGTCAATAATACGGCGGTTTCCCCCAAAATATAAAGCTGGTTTAGCTCGTTTATCGGTTAATTCATGAAGTCTTGAACCACGTCCACCAGCTAAAATTAATACTAGGGTATCTTTAACTACTTCATATTTATTCGGTGATTTTGTCATACCATTCATATCTACTCCTTTCCTTTGTCACTAAGAGGTTAAACTAAAACAATTCATTGAATTATTTTATTTTTTATGCAAGACACATAGTGCAAGATTTTCCACAATAGCGAAATTATCTTGTAAAGAGGTGACTGCACTGCCAGATAAAATATCCCATTCCTTTGAAAGGAAAGGTAATGAGAAATTTTGAGATTCTTCTTTTCCATTTACTAACAATAGCCATTCTTCATTTAATAAAATTTGAAATGCCTTGTCTTTTCGATTATTCCAATCATGAATTTCCATCAACTGCCCTTGTGAATTAAACCAACTCACCGTTTCATCATTCCACCAACTATCTTCATTCAAAAGTGTAATTCTCTTTCTTAAGGCAATTAAACATTTTGTGAATTGAAATAATTCATCATTAAAATCTTGCCATTTTAACCAAGCAATTTGATTATCTTGGCAATAAGCATTGTTATTACCAAATTGGCTATTTCCAAATTCATCGCCTGCCAATAACATTGGTGTACCATTTGCAAGTAATAAACTAGATAAGACACTTATAGAGGTTAAAAATCGTCTTTTTTCAACAGATTCTGATGCACCGATACTTCCCTCAAATTCATGGTTATAACTGTAATTTTCATTACGCCCATCTTGATTATTTTCAACATTATCAAAATTATGTTTTTGGTTATAACTCACTAAATCTCTTAACGTAAAACCATCGTGTGCAGTAATAAAGTTAACGGAATTATGTGGTGATCGCTCACCTTTTTTATAAATATCACTAGAACCTGCAAAACGTTCAGCAAAAGCACCTAATTCTCCGCTTTTCCATAACCAGAATTTACAAATATCATCTCTAAAACGATCATTCCATTCAGAAAAATATTCTGGAAAATTACCTACCTGATAGCCACCTTCACCAATATCCCAAGGTTCTGCAATAAATTTACAATTTCTCAAACTAGGTACAGCTTCGATTTCTTTAAACAATAAAGCTTGCTGATTAAAGTATGGCGTTTCTCTGCCTAATACAGATGCTAAATCAAAGCGAAAACCATCAACATGGCATTCTTCCGCCCAATATCTCAAACAATCAATAACCCATTTACGAGCAACTTGAGTAGAAAGATTAAGCATATTGCCACAACCTGTCCAATTAATATAATCGCCATTTTCGTTATACCAATAGTAAGTTTTATTATCTATTCCGCGTTGACAAAATGTTGGATAATTTTTTTCAGATTCAACTGTATGGTTAAAAACGACATCTAAAATAACCTCAATACCTGCTTGGTGTAAGGTTTTTACCATTGTCTTAAATTCTGTTAATGCGGTTGTCCCTTTTTGCTTTGACCAGTATTCTGATTCAACCGCAAACATAGCTAATGGACTATATCCCCAATAATTATGTAACCCTTTTTCTTGTAGGTGAACTTCATCCAAATGATAGTTTATTGGTAATAATTCAATTGAAGTAATACCTAGCTCTTTTAAATAATTAATAACATTTGGATGGCATAATCCTGCGTAAGTACCACGAATTGATTCTGGTAAGTCATCTCGTAACTGAGTAAATCCTTTAATATGAGCTTCATAAATAACAGTCTTTGCCCAACTTATATTTGGCTTTGTTGTTTTTTCCCAGTCAAAGTCTGTTTCAGTGATCACTGATTTTGGTGCAAATTCTGCATTATCTCTGGGATCATCTTGTAAAAACCATTTTCTTGAATCTTCGGAAGATAAATCAGGTTTGCCAATTACCATTTTTGCATAAGGATCTAACATTAATTTATTGGGATTAATTAAGCTATTATCATCGTCACTCAATAATCTAAATCCATATTGATCGCCATAATCAACATTAACAACAAAAATATGCCAAATATTATCTGTTCTCTGCATCGGAATACGTCTTTCAGGTTGATTTTTACTAAAAACACAGAGTTCAACAGAATCCGCTAAAGACGAATAAAGTGCAAAATTAAATCCCTTTACCCCTTCTTTATCAGAAGGAGTACAACCTAAAGGGTAAGGCATTCCAATCATTGTATCTATCATTACTACTTTCTTTTATAAAATACGACTTATTATTTATTTAATTTTAAATATATTGTTGCCAATGGTGGTATGGAAACGCTAATTGAGTGTTTTTTGTTATGTGATTCAATTTCTTCAGTCCATACTGCACCCAAATTACCAACATTTGATCCCATATAAAACTCTGAATCAGAATTTAAAATCTCAATATATTCACCCGCTTCATTAACACCAATACGATAATTATGACGTGGTATTGGAGTAAAATTACTAATTACAATAATTTTTTCTCCAGAACGACTACGACGTTCAAAAGCAAACACAGAATTTTGAGAATCATCTACTACTAACCAATCAAATCCTTCAGGACTAGTATCAAGTTCAAATAGTGCATTATTTTCACGATAAGTGCGGTTTAAATCTTTAACAAAATCTTGCACACCTTTATGCCAACCGCCACCATTTACCTCATCTAATAAGAACCAATCAAGACTCTCTTCATAATTCCATTCTCGACCTTGTGCAAATTCATTTCCCATAAAGAGTAATTTTTTACCTGGATATCCCCACATATAGCCATAATAAGCTCTTAAATTAGCAAATTTTTGCCACGCATCACCAGGCATTTTTCCTAGTAGAGAAGATTTACCATGAACTACCTCATCATGGGATAAAGGAAGAACAAAGTTCTCTGTATATTGATACACCATACCAAAGGTCATTTGATCATGATGGTATTGACGATAAATAGGATCTTTTTGCATATAAGATAAGGTATCATTCATCCAGCCCATATTCCATTTATAATGGAAGCCAAGCCCACCATCTTCTGGTGGTGCCGTAACGGCTGGGAAAGAGGTTGATTCCTCAGCGATTGATACAACACCAGGGATTTCATTACCGATAACGTAATTAGTATGTTTTAAAAACTTAATAGCCTCTAAGTTCTCTCTACCACCATATTGATTAGGTATCCACTCTCCTTCTGCTCGACTGTAATCTCGATAAATCATAGAAGCAACCGCATCAACTCGAATACCATCTAATCCAAAACGTTCTAACCAATATAACGCATTACTTGCAAGATAATTTCTGACTTCATTACGACCATAATTATAAATTAAAGTATTCCAATCTTGATGATAACCTTCTTTTGGATCTGCATGTTCATAAAGTGCTGTACCATCAAAAGCTACTAATCCATGAGTATCACTTGGAAAATGGCCTGGAACCCAATCCAAAATAACATTAATACCTGCTGCATGTGCTTTATCAACTAAACGTTTAAAGGCTTCTGGTGAACCAAAACGGCTCGTTGGTGAATAAAGCCCAATAGGTTGGTAACCCCAAGAACCATCAAATGGAAATTCAGAAAGTGGTAAAAACTCAATATGGGTAAATCCCATTTCTTTTACATAAGGAATAAGTTCATCAGCAATTTGGTCATAATCAAGCCAATAATTATTTTCAAGGTTACGACGCCATGATCCTAAATGTACTTCATAGATAGAAATTGGTTGATCGAATTGATTGGCTTTTTTACGTTTTTCTGTCATTTCTACTATTTCAGGTAATGCACTTACCTGTGAAGCAGTATCTGGACGAAGTTGAGAACTAAAGGCATAAGGATCAGCTTTTAATCTTAATTGACCATTACAATCTAAAAGCTCAAATTTATATAATTGCCCTAGTGAAACTTTAGGTAAAAACAATTCCCAAACACCTGTTGATAAATGAAGACTCATTGGATTGCGACGACCGTCCCAATAGTTAAAATCTCCTACTATTGATACCCTTTTGGCATTTGGTGCCCACAAACGGAAATTTACCCCTGACACACCATCACATTCCATAAAATGAGCCCCTAAAATTTCATAAGGGCGATAGTGAGAACCTTCTGACAATAACCAACTATCTAATTCAGAAACCATTGGGTGAAAGCGATAAGGATCTTCTATAATTTGCCGTTCATTTCCCCAGCTTACTTTTAATTGATATTTAAAAAATGTCTTTTCATTAGGGATAATTGATGCAAAAAATCCCCGATCATCAATCATATCTAATTCACATACCGTTTCATTTGTATCTGTATTAATTACTAATACTTGAGTTGCATCTGGTAATAAACAACGCACTTCAATACCATTGTCTGTTTCATGCATTCCCAATACAGCAAAAGGATCGGAATGAACTCCATTAAAAAACGCATTAATTACCGCTTGTGATACTAATTGAGTCATAATAATTCCCGCCTATTTTTGTCTTGCTTGATTAATTCTATTAAAGAACGAAATAATGTGTTCATCATTTAGTGCATCTTCTAAAGTTCTACACAGTTTTTTACGCCAATTCGGATACTCTGTGGATGTCCCAGGTAAATTAAATACTACTTCTTGTTCAAGTAAATTTTCTAATTGAACACCAATTAATTTTGTTTGGCTTTCTGCTAAATATTGATGAATAACCTGATTTAAATTATCGTGCATTGCCATCGTTAACGCATCTCCCCAATAATCATTTGGAAGATAATTATCTCGATGTAAAGTATTTAATAATGCTTGTTTATCTATAACACGTTGATCATATTTTTGTTTTAAAATATCCCCTTGTAAGATATTCAATCCACCAAATAACTCGAGATCTCGACAATGCCAAAAACTTGCCAATGATGGAACATCATGCGTTCCCACCGTAGCAAAAGCGTTCAATGGAAAATGTTCTACTTTAGGATATTCGTTATTACCTTGTTCAAAATATAAAACAAAGTAAGAGAAAATAGACAATTCACTTAATTTTGACCGCACTTCATCAGGTACAGTCCCTAAATCTTCACCTATAATTAAGCAATGATTACGCTGACTTTCAATGGCTAAAATTGCCATCAATGCCTCAAAAGGATAATGTACATAAAGTCCATCAGCCGCACCTTTACCTTCAGGAATTAGCCATAAACGGAATAATCCCATAATATGATCAATACGCAGCACCCCAAAATATTGCATATTCGCACGCAACAAATCAATGAAAGGTTGAAAACCTCGTGCTTTTAAAACTTCAGGATTATAAGGTGGAATATTCCAGTTTTGTCCCACAGGACCTAAAGGATCAGGTGGTGCACCTACTGATGCTTTAACGCAATAAAGCTCAGGATCAGACCAAACATCCGCACTACCACGAGAACTACTAACAGCTAAGTCACCATAAATGCCTAATTGCATACCTAGGTTTTGACAAAGTGTTTGTATTTCATCAAGTTGAACACTAGTCAACCATTGCAACCACATATAAAATGATATTTCATCTTGATATTGCTTGATTAAATTATCACGTTGTTTTGTCGTTAATTCTTGCAATTTTTTCTGCCAACCTAACCAACCAATTTGATTTTCATCTTCTGGTAGTTGCTGATGTTCTTGCTTATCTAAAACATCAAATAACGCTTGATACTTTAATCCTATACCTTGTTCTGCAATAAAGTTCTCAAAAGCAGTTTTTCTTGTTTTAATTTTTGCTGATTTACTACGATTAAAGAATGCAAATAGCTCCCTTAATACCTGTTCTTTTAAACGGTTAACTTGTTCATAATTTACCGTATCTTGTTGACGAAGCTCGGCGAGTTTTTCTTGAATATGTACTTGATTAAACCAATTTTGAACAGATTTACAGAGTTTAAATTCTGGTAATGTATCAATCGCCAAATATAAGTAATTTAACCAACGTCTTGAAGAGGAACTGTAAGGACTAGCCCATTCTGCAATGGCAGGATAAAGCAAATGCAATGGATTAATGCCAATAAAATCAATACCAAAAGGTGCAGACTTACGAACCAAATAATCCAAATCAGCAAAATCACCAATTCCCCAATTTCGTTCTGAACGTAAGCTGTATAGTTGGATATTCAATCCCCACGCTTTTTTATGAGAAAAAATACTTGGCTGATATGCAGTTTTAGGACTAACAATAATTTTTATTTTATAGATTTGTTGATTTACTTGCAGTTCTAAATGGTAATAACCATAGCCAAGCCCAGAAAAAGTGATTTTTCCATTTGAAATCGCTTTTTCCTCCTGAAATAAACAATGATTATGTTCATCATATAATTTAAAACTAACTGAAATATTAGATGTATTTTTTAATGGATATTCAAAGGAAGTATTTTCTTTAACGACAAGAACGTCATCAAAACGATTAATTAACTGATTAGAATGCGGTTTTGATTGTAATAAATTGGTAAAGTATTCAAGACTGGCTGGAGAGGCAAAAATTAAGTTTCCGTCAATATCATAATGCGATACTGCGATGCCAACCTCTTCTGCATTTTTCCGTAATTGCACTATATCATTCATATAATTTTCCCAACAACAATAATACTGGAGAACTATATTCATTCTATACAGAACAAAGATGAAAGCAATTTGTTTTATGCCAATTAGTGATCTATCTCTCAAAAAAATATAGATATATTTTGGTATTGAAAATTAATTTTCCTCGATGACAAAGTCAAACCAGTCAATCACATCACACTCATGAATACCATTTTCTATCATTACATGAGCCAATTTCACTGATTTAGAATTACCAGAAATAAGAGGATGCCAATCAAATAAAGGTTTATTTTCATAAAGCAAACGATAAGCACAAGTTTTAGGTAGCCAAGCAAAGTCAGGTAAATTCTTTTTGGTTAGTTTGGTACAATCATCTTCTATCTCAAAACGCTTTAAATAATTACCGCACTTCCCTGTTTCAAGATCTAATAAATTACAAGCAATACGAGTAAAATACAAACGTTCTCTTTTCCCTCTCCCTTCTATAAATTTTCGATAGCAACATTTCCCACAACCATCACACAAAGCCTCCCACTCCACTTCATTCATTTCAAGTAGTGTTTTATGTTCCCAAAAATTTTTTTCTAATGTCATTGTAAATAGTCTATCGTTTTGTTTATAGAATATAATGGTTTCGATTATAATCGAAATGTTTTAATTTTTATAACTCAATTTAGATTATAACTGAAAATTAATACCTAAATGATTAAGTATAAATAAGATATTTTATAAGAGAATTATTTATGTTTTATATATTTTGAAGGGAATAAATTTGGATTTTTTATAAATATCTTACTAAGAAATAATATATAAGACTAATAAAAAAGTGCGGTTAAATTTTATAAAATTTTTATCTTTTTTTTACTTAGAGGCAATCCTAAATAAAAGGCGACTTAATGTCGCCTATATTCTAATAATTACAATAAATTCTTAATTAGCTCAACAATTCTATCTTGATTGAATTGTGTTACAAACTGAATATTAAATCCCTGTTCAAATTGTCGAAATAATTTTTCTGCGTGTTTAATTTTACATTTTTCTTCTTGCCTTAATGAATCGTTACCATCAACACCTTTACTTTCAACAACTAAATTTAATACATCCCCACTCTCTTTTTTGATAATATAAGCGAAATCAGGGGAATAAGTTCCACCACCAGCCACAGGAATTTTAATTGAGTTTTTAGGAATTTTCGTGAATACGGTTACCTGTTTGATCTCATTACTGACAATATTTTCTTTTTCAATATCACTATCATAAAAAACACTATCAAAAAGATAACTTTCAAGTGGTGAAATAGTTTCTTCATTTTGCATACCTAAATCAGAACTATTAACTTCATTAAGCACTTTGCCCTCCTTATCCGTAAATTTTGTGGGGTGAACTTTATTATCAATACGATTAAAAGAAATATTGAAGTCAGTAAAAGAATGAAATAGTAAAAAACGATTAAAACCAGATTTAATTCCATTTATGGTTTGAATATTAAGAAACTGACTAATCTCAATTTCATCTTTTACTTGATAGAAAGCCTTGTGTAAGGTTGATATTTTTATAAAAATCAGTTGCGATAATTTTCTCAAGAATTGACCGTAACCCATTTCAATAATAGGTTCAAAATGATATTCAGCGATATTTTCGTTCCCAACAATTTGAGCTTGGTTATGATAAATCTTCACCCCTTTTTTTACTGTTTTTATTCCTGTTTGAATAAATTTTGAAGTATTTTGTTTCAAATACTCAGTAAATAAATCCAAAAATTGTTCTTCATTTTTTATGTCATATTGTAGAATGACTTTTTCGTTGATTTTCTCCCACAATGCTTTTAATTCATCATATTTTCCAGTGCGTATACTGACCTTATGGCGATTCTGTTTATTAGCAAAAGCTATTTTGCCATCTCTTAATTCATCTACGCAATCAAATGCGTTAGGATAAAGTTGCTGAATTTGTTGAAAACTATTGGATTGAATAAATTTTAAATCATCATCAATTAATTTTTGGTTATTACAATCTAAAATAATATTGAGTTTTTTCTTATCAGGATAAGCATCAATAATTTTATCAATCAATTCATCAGATAATTTATGATAAATTTTTTCTTGTGGTTTATTTTTGTTAATTTCATTAGTTAGTTTTTCTACAAAATCTTGTTCTGTATTATCTACAAAATAATTTAACTTAAATAAGGTATCTTTTACTCGCCCTCCATATTCATTGACAGGTAAACGAAGTCCACGTCCTACTTCTTGCAATTTACTTGTTTCACTCCCACTTGAACGTAATTTACAAATACCAAAAACATTTGGATTATCCCAACCTTCTCGAAGTGTCCATTTGGAAAAAATAAAACGTCTAGGGTTATCAAAGGACAATAAAGATTGTTTATCGTGCAATATTTCAAAAACTTCTTGTTCTATTTTTTCGTCTTTATCGCTATTATCTTGTGAAAAATAACCTCCGTGCGTGAGCGATAAATCTTCAAGCGTTTTTTGTAAATATTTTTTATATTCTTTATCTTGTTCTTGAATTAAACATTGTTCAATCTCTGATTTTAAGAATTGTTCAAACTTCTGTTTTAAACTTCCAGCTAAAATATTTCCATCACGATAGCCTTGAATATCATCAATGAAAAATAAAGTCAGCGGTTTAATTCTACCGTTTGGTCGAGTAAATAATTCTCGTTCTAGCTTAAAATGTTCCTTAATAGCAAGACGAATCATTTTGTCGCTTAATGTTTGAGAATAAGAATAAGAATAGGGATTAATAGAATCTCCTTTTTTCATCTCAATACCATTACTCAATACAACCGTACTTTTATTCATAGTATCAATGTATAAATCACTAATTTGATGATGTAATACACTTAAACTTGCTTTTTTATCCAGATAATATTTTTTATTTTTTACATCAAAAACTGCTTGATTATTTACAATATCCATAAGTTTTATTCTGATACCATCATCACTTTGTATCTCTTCCATAAATACATTTACACCTTTAACTAAATCCTGATTAAAAGCATCAATAGCAGTTAAACGATAAAGTAAATTACGATAATCGACAGTATTGTTTTTTAATATTGGAAATGTTGCACCATAACGAAGAATAAACTGCGGTCGGAATTTTAAAATATTTTGCCAAGTTTTATTATCTGATTTAAATTTATGAGGTTCATCAAGAATAATGAAAGGCTTAATACTAGCAATAGCCTCTATTGGTTTATGAAATTGATCCTTAATCAAACAACTACCATCATTTCCCTTATCTGTTCCCGCCATTGTGTCTGAATTAATCATTCCTTGATTAATCAATAAAATATGAATATTTTTTGAATTTTCCGCACTAATAAAACGAATAATATCTGTTGAAATACTATATTTTTTACTTTTAGATTTTTGACTTTCTACAATATATAATTCAATTTCGGCATCATCATAATTACCCGCAAAATCTAATTGAAAATGTTTTTTTAGATCTTCGCTTTGCAAAAAATTTTGTGTTCCCGCTTTAATGGGTAACGTTGGAACAACAATGACAAACTTAAATATACCTAACTGTTTATGTAATTCAAACATTGTTTTGGTATAGGTATAAGTTTTCCCTGTTCCTGTTTCCATCATAATGTCTAATACATTTGATTTATCAAAAGAAACATCAATCTGATTTCTTTTTTGAATTTGTGTTAAATTCTGCGTAAAACTCTCATCATTAATAATAATTGAGGGATTTTCACTACTCGCATTTAATTTAATATCTGCATTTTCAAATACATTTAAAATTGCTTGTATTGCCCGTTCTTGATGCGGTAGATTTTTTTCGTAATTAAAGCTAGCCATATTAATATCTCACTAATAAATTGATCGCTAAATTTTTTTTATTTGTGTAACTTTCTAAAGCTTGCTGTAATTCTTTTTGTTTACTACTTTCAATATGCTCACCATAAAAAATAATACGATTCGGGCTAAAATCATCGTTTTTATCCAACATTTCTATGAGAATTTTAATTTGTTCGCTTTCAAAATGAGGGTAAATTAAGTATAAATTTTTACCACATAAATAAGCGATATAATCACCAAATTTTATTGTTATAATTTTTTCTGTGAGTTTTTCACCATCATATAATCGCCACGATGTAAGTAATGTTTGATATTCTTGATCATTAAATTGAATTTTTGGAAACATTTCCTGATTTAATGATAACTCGTTTTCTTTTAAACAAAAGTTTTCACAAGTTTTATAAATTTTAAAACCAAAATCCCCTTTTATCTCGGGATTTTCATCAAGAATTTTTTTACTACTGCGAATAATACGTTCTTTAGTTATCTCAAAAATAGTCGGATTTTCCACACCCAATTCATTTTTTACAAAATCATAAGCAGTTTTATTTTTCTTTTTCTCACCATTAATCTTTTCAGGTAATTGAACTAAAATAAATTGACGATTGCCACCATCCTCAGAATTAAGTTGCATTACCGCATCTGCGGTTGTGCCAGAGCCAGCAAAGAAATCTAGGATGAGATCGTTATTATCACAAGACATTTGTATTAAATAATTTAATAATTGTACTGGTTTAGGATTTAAAAAAATCTCTTTTTTTGCTCCAAATAAACTTTTAATTTCAATAGTAGCCTTCTTATTACCATCTATATTCGTTAAAAGATTAGATATTTGTTTTGTCCTTCCTTCTAAATAAAATTTGACATAAGGAACCCATTTTGATTTTTTATATTCTCCTATAGAAAAATTTGGTTCTTCTTTCTCTATCCACTCTATCATATTTTCTTTAACCAAATCATTATAGCTATTTCTACTACATCTCCATCTACTTAGATAATCTTTTCCAAAAGGATATACCATTAATCCATCTGGAGAAGAAACAGGATAAAACATATTTTCCCTATCCTCTTTTCTATCTTCATTACCTGTTTTTCTTAGTTGTAATAACGAATAACATCCTTTTTTATCTTTTTTATTAAAACGTTTGATATCCTTCTCTTCTAAAGAAATACCTCTAATAGAAAAATTTCCCGTTTTAGAATAAATTAAAACATAGTCAAGAGAACTACCTATTTTATTAGCATCCTGTCCTGTTGTTGTTCCTGTTCCTCTTGATATTTCTCCTACAAAATTCCCTTCCCCAAAAATCTCATCACAAAGCAACCGTAGTTGTGCTACTTCATTATCATCAATGGAAATAAAAATAACGCCATCTTCCTTTAATAACTGTCTTGCTATATAAAGACGTGGGTACATAAACGTTAGCCACGCACTGTGAGAATTGGATTTTTTATCGGTAAAATCTAAAATTCGTTGAGCTTCATCAAGATCAATCCCTACTAATTCACTTAATTGTTCTTTGCTAAATTTACGGTCATCTTGATATACAAAGCCATCCGATCCCGTGTTATAAGGGGGATCAATATAGATCATTTTAACTTTTTCTTGATACGCATTCTTTAAGTGTTTTAATACTTCTAAATTATCACCTTGAATAAGTAAGTTTCCACTATTTTGATTTTCAACTTTACTATTATGTTCATTATCTTCAGCAATTAATGTTTCAGGTGGTAAATCTCGTAATAATTTTGCGTATGACTTGCCTAGCCAATTTAAAGAATAATATTCTTTATTAATCGTAATATTTGAGTTTTTAAGAATGGAATTAAACTGTTCCAATAAAAAATTTCCATTTTTATCAAAACAATTAGGAAAATATTTTTTTATAATACTTATATCAGTATTTTCAGTGTTTTTATTGTTTTCAAATAGTTGTTCTTGTTGTATTTCTATCATCTTAAACCTCCCATAGCATTTGAGAGGAAGATAGAATTTATGGTATAATTAGGCTTGTAGGCTTGTAGGCTTGTAGGCTTGTAGGCTTGTAGGCTTGTAGGCTTGTAGGCTTGTAGGCTTGTAGGCTTGTAGGCTTGTAGGCTTGTAGGCTTGT
>NZ_SLXI01000002.1:211920-260685 GCF_004345785.1 Bisgaardia hudsonensis | reverse complement strand
AGGCTTGTAGGCAGCATTATATTTTCCTTAATATCTAAAACAATAACTTATTTCACTTTTTTTTATTTTCTAAAAAAATAAAAATATTTTTTAAATATCTTTACATTAATTAATCATTCGTGATAAATCTACAAAAAAGTGCGATTAAATTCAATAAAAAATTCAACCGCACTTTATGTAACTTAAGTATTAACTAAAACCCTTCTTTTAAACTCACCGTTAAATTGAATACTAAATGTTCAGGTGTGCTATCTTTGCTATCAGCACAGTAGTAACCTTCACGTTCAAATTGGTATGCTTGTTCTGGTTTTGCTGAAACAAGATTGGTTTCGACAAATCCGTGTTTTATAACAAGTGAATTTGGGTTTATTACTTCATTAATATCTTCTGCTGCTCCCGGATTAGCGACTGTAAATAATTTGTCGTAAATACGAAACTCTGCTGGAGCATTATCTGTTGCGGATACCCAATGGATTACCCCTTTTACTTTACGTCCATCCGCAGGATTTTTACCTAAGGTTTCTGGATCATAGGTACAATATAAGGTGGTGATATTACCATTCTCATCTTTTTCTACTCGTTCCGCTTTAATTACATAAGCATTACGTAAACGCACTTCTTTACCTAATACTAAACGTTTATATTTTTTATTAGCTTCTTCACGGAAATCTTCTTGATCAATATAAATCTCTTTTGAAAAAGTTACTTGACGCGAACCTAATTCTTCACGATTTGGATGATTTGGTGCGATTAATTTTTCATCTTCCCCAAAATTTTCAATCACCACACGTAAAGGATTAATTACTGCCATTGCTCGAGGGGCATTTACGTTTAGATCATCACGAATACAACTTTCCAATGCACTAAATTCAACTACGTTATCTTGTTTTGTTACGCCAATGCGACGACAAAACTCTCTTAATGAAGCTGGCGTATAACCTCGACGACGTAAACCTGAAATTGTAGGCATACGCGGGTCATTCCAACCGTCAACGATTTTATCTTCTACTAGTTTTAATAGTTTACGTTTAGAAGTTAAGGTATATTCTAAGTTTAAACGAGAAAATTCATACTGATGCGGTAATGGACGCTCAATAGAAATATTTTCCAATACCCAATCATATAGGCGGCGGTTATCTTGGAATTCTAAGGTACATAATGAATGGGTAATACGCTCAATCGCATCAGAAATACAATGGGTAAAATCATACATTGGATAAATGCACCACTTGTCCCCTGTTTGATGATGAGTAGCAAATTTTATGCGATAAATAACAGGATCACGCATTACCATAAATGGTGAAGCCATATCAATTTTCGCTCGTAAACTCATTTTGCCTTCTTCAATTTCGCCATTTTTCATTTTTTCAAATAAGGCTAAGTTTTCTTCAATTGGGCGATCACGATAAGGGCTATTTTTACCTGCCTCCGTCAACGTGCCACGATATTCACGCATTTCTTCTGGCGATAACTCATCGACATAAGCTAATCCTTTATGGATAAGCTCTAAAGCATAAGCATAAAGTTGATCAAAATAATCAGAGGCATAACGAGGCTCACCAGCCCATTTAAAGCCAAGCCATTCGACATCTTGTTTAATAGAATCTACATATTCCACATCTTCTTTTGTCGGATTGGTATCATCAAAACGTAAATTACACAATCCTTGATAATCTTTTGCCAAACCAAAATTTAAGCAAATTGATTTAGCGTGTCCAATATGTAAATAACCATTTGGCTCTGGAGGGAAACGTGTTTGTACATTATTGTGCTTTCCTGAAGCAAGATCTTCATCAATAATTTGACGAATAAAATTACTTGGGCGATTTTCTACATTTTCGACTACTTCAACGTCGCTCATTATTGACCTCATAAAATCATTTCATAAAAATTTTAGCTATTCTACAATGTTTACTCTAATAATACAAAACGCTTTGCAGTTTAATAATTGCCACTTTATCGTAATTTTATCTTCTCGCTAGGAAATAAAAATTTTGTTACAATTCACTGATAAAAATTAACTAAAAAAAGGCCGCACTTTAAGCGGTGGATTATAGAAAGAAAGGAAAAAATAATGTTTAAACTTTCAAAACTCACCTTTAGCATAATTTTATCAACCATGTTAATAGGCTGTGCCAATATTGATGACTCATATAAAACGGTTCAAGAAGATTTTCAACAATATCAAGAATTAACCAATCAGTATCATATTCAAGAAAATTGGTGGACATTATATAACGATAAGCAATTAAATGAATTAGTTACCCAAGCTTTAAATAATAACAAAGACCTCGCTAAAGCGGCGCTCTCTGTCAATATTGCCCTTTATAAAGCAAATTTATTAGGTGCAAATCTAGTCCCTAATTTTAGGAGTTCTACAATTTCTAAAGCGGCAAAAAATATTGATAAAGGGGAAAACTCACTTATTTCTCACACGGGTACATTTGATGTAAGTTATACAATTGATCTTTGGAACCGTTTAAAAGAGGCTAAATCCGCAGCAGAATGGCAACACTCTGCAACTCAACAAGATTTAGAGTCAGCTAAATTATCTTTAATCAATGCGGTTGTAGCTACTTATTATCAGCTGTCTTATTTAAATGATGCAATCAATGTCACTAATCAGATGATTAATTATTATTCTAAAATTAGCAATATTATGAATAATAAATTTAAATTAGGGGTGGCGAATCGCTCAATAGTCGATCAATCAAAACAAGCAGTTCTTGCAGCAAAAAGTAAATTAATTGCTTATGAAACACAAAAGAAAGGTGTTGAAACTGCCTTACGTAATTTACTTAATCTCAAACCAAATGAAAATATTAATATTCATTATCAAAATATTTTAAAAGTAAAAAATATTGGCGTAGATCTTAATGTTCCTTTTTCAACTATTGCTAACCGCCCTGATATTAAAAGTAGTCAATATCGTTTAAATAGTGCCTTTAAAGATGCAAAAGCGATGCAAAAAAGCTGGTTCCCTTCTATCACATTAGGTGCTGGTTTATCTTCTTCTGGCAATAAAGTAAATAATGCCTTAAATACGCCTATTGCAACAGGAACATTGGCAATTAACCTACCATTTTTAAGTTGGAATACAGTGAAATGGAACGTAAAAATTTCTGAATCAGCCTATGAAATCGCTAAACTAAACTTTGAGCAATCTATTACCAAAAGTTTAAATGAAATTGATACCAATTATTTTAACTACGGACAGGCAAAACAAACTTTAGCTAATTTACAAGAAACACATCGTTATAACGAACGTATTACACAATATTATAAGAATCGTTATGATGCAGGCATTGCGGAGTTAAGAGATTGGCTGAATGCAGCAAATATGGAAAATACCTCCCAACTTGCTATTTTAGATGCAAAATATAAATTAATTCAAAGTGAAACTGCCGTTTATAGTGCAATGGGTGGGTATTATTCAGTTAAAAAATAGTTGATTTAGTTATCATAATAAATTAATTTAAGGAGTGTGAATACAATATTAATAGTATGCTTAAACTAACTTTTATTACATAGTATTTTAAATATATAAATATGATTTTTTAGGAGATAATAAAAATGAATTTAAATTTATGGAAAGAATATAAAATATGGACTCAAGAATGTAAATTTGTTGATTTAACGCATACACTCTCACCAGAAACACCTCATTGGTCAGGTTTTATGCCTATGGATAGTAAAAATATTTTTAACTATAATGATGGCTTTAATGTTCATGAAGTAAAAGTTGTAACTCAATATGGAACACATATTGATGCTCCAGCACATTTTGTTGAAGGAAAAAGATTTTTAGATAAAATTGAACCAAAAGAAATGATACTTCCTCTTTGTATTCTTGATATTTCAGAAAAAGTAAAAAATAATTCAGATTATTCAATTACAGTAAAAGATCTTGAAGATTGGGAAAATAAATATGGAAAAATTCCTGAAAATAGCTTTGTAGCATTAAGAACAGACTGGTATCTCAAAAAAGATTTAGATAATCGTGATAGTAATGGAAATAAGCACTATCCTGGATGGTCTATGGATGTATTAAAAATTTTAATTGAAGATAGAAATGTAACCGCTGTTGGACATGAAACATCAGATACCGATCCTGCTATTGAGGGTGCTAAAAATGGATTAATTATGGAATATTATGTTTTAGAACAAGATATTTATCAAATTGAGTTAATGAAAAATTTAGATCAAATCCCACCTAAAGGAGCATTAATTTTTTGTGGATTCCCTAAATATAAAGATGGTCCTGGTTTTCCTGCAAGGTGTATCGCTTTATGTCCAATAGATTAAATTAAAACACAAATATAAGGACTAATACTTTAGCCCTTATATTTTTTGATCGAGAAGACTTTACTTATATTCTACCACTTCTCTAAAGCTTGCTGATCGCAATCTCTACTTTCTATCCAACGCTCTCCTGCTTTGGTTTGTTCTTTTTTCCAAAAAGGTGCTTTTGTTTTTAAATAGTCCATAATAAATTCATTAGCCGCATAAGCGTCTTTACGATGTGCCGAACTGACACCAACTAGCACAATTTCATCACCTGTTTCCAATAAACCGATACGATGAATAACAGAAACTTTTTGGATATCCCAACGAGATTTAGCTTCATCAACGATCTCAATTAATGCTTTTTCTGTCATTGCGGGATAATGTTCAAGGTATAAACTAGATACTTTATCACCTAAATTTAAATCCCTTACCTTTCCAACAAAAACAACTGTAGCCCCAACAGAATGATCTTCAGATAACCAACGATAAATGTCATTTTGATTAAAAGGCTTTTCTTGAACAGTAATACTCACATTTTTCATAAAATCCTATCCCCCTGTAACAGGTGGGAAAAAGGCAATCTCATCGCCTGATTTTATCGTGCTTTCTAAAGGCATTAAAGTTTGATTAATAGCTACTAAAAGTTTTCCTTTTTCTAAAGCTAAAGCCCATTTATCACCATTTGTAGCTAAATGCTGTCGAAGTTGTTCTGCGGTATCAAACTTAGCTTCAAGTTCTAATTTTTCGATTCCGATAATTTCTCTTGTTTGTGCAAAAAATAATATTTTTAACATAATTGTTTTTTATAAATTAAAGTTGATTGTCAGCAAGATTATTAATAACGATATTCTTACTTATTGATTAATGATAAAAATTCTTTTCTTGTTTCTCTATCATCAAGGAATACTCCACCAAAAGCAGATGTGACAGTGTAACTATTTGTGTCTTTAATTCCACGACATTTAACACAAAAATGAGTGGCTTTAACATAAACCGCTACATCTTCTGTTTCTAAAATTGTTTGAAATGCCAATAAAATCTGCTCTGTCAAACGTTCTTGTACTTGAGGACGTTGTGCAAAAAAAGATACCACTCGATTAATTTTAGATAAGCCTATGACCCATTTTTTAGGATAATAAGCCACTGAAACCATACCATCAATAGTAACAAAATGATGCTCACAAGTACTTGTTAATGTTATATCATTTACAAGCACCATTTCACTGACTTTCATTCGGTTTTCGATATTCGTGATTTTGGGAAAGTTTGCATAATCTAAGCCACTAAAAATTTCATCAATAAACATTTTTGCTAAACGAAATGGCGTTTCTTCAAGACTGTCATCTTTTAAATCCAGACCTATTAATTTCATCACTTCACGCATATGTTTTTCAATGCTAATTTTTCGTTGTTCTTTATTTTCCATTAGTGAAAGCATAGGTGTTTCAATTCCTTTTTCAACTAATGCATTACGAACTTTTATTGCTTCAGGCAAAAGATTACTCATTTATATATTATTCTCCTAAAAAACTGAGATTTGGCATTCTAACAGAGAATAAATAAAATCTCTATTTTATCCTAGTAGAAAAGTAATAAAATAAGTTATCTAAGTATAACAATTCGATAAAATTTAACGTAGAATAAAGAAACTTACTTTATTAAACAATATTAAGGAATGAATATGTTACCCTTAGAACAAGCTGTAAATAATATGTTGGAACAACTTCCTTCCCCTTCTCAAAAAGAAAAATTACTTCTTAATACAGCATTTAAACGTATTTGTGCAGAAGATATTATTTCACCAATTAATGTTCCCGCTTTTGATAATTCAGCAATGGATGGTTATGCTGTTCGTTTGTCTGATTTACAACAATCATTAACTTTGCCCGTTGCTGGTAAATCTTTTGCAGGGAATCCTTTTACTAATGATTGGCAAGAAAAATCAGTAATCAGAATTATGACAGGTGCGATGCTGCCTGATGGAGCAGATGCGGTAGTGATGCAGGAACAAGTGATCGTTAATAATGATGGAACTGTTACTTTTTCTGAAATACCTAAATTAGGGCAAAATATTCGTCGTCAAGGTGAAGATATTAAACAAGGTGAGGTTGTATTAAAAACTGGCTCAAAATTAACCGCACTTTCGCTTCCTTTAATAGCCTCTCTAGGTATTGAAGAAATTAATGTATTTCCAAGATTAAAAGTCGCTATACTTTCTACTGGCGATGAACTTGTTGCTATTGGTCAATCATTACAACAAGGTCAGATTTATGATACAAACAGCTTTACAATAAAGTTACTGTTAGAACAATTAAACTGTGAAATTATTGATTTTGGTATTTTACCTGATGATGAAAAAATCTTTGAAGAAAAATTTATTCAAGCACAACAGCAAGCTGATCTTGTAATAACGAGCGGTGGCGTATCAGTTGGTGAAGCTGATTTTACAAAAACAGTGTTAGAAAAATTAGGACAAGTTAATTTCTGGAAAATCGCTATGAAACCAGGCAAACCCTTCGCATTTGGCAAACTAGAAAATGCGTGGTTCTGTGGATTACCTGGAAATCCTGTATCAGCATTAGTTACATTTTATCAATTAGTACAACCAGCTATTGCAAAGTTAAGCGGCTATACTCAATGGCAATTACCTAAAAAAATCCCAGCAATTACCACAGTTAATTTAAAAAAAGCGATTGGTCGCCAAGATTTCCAACGTGGATATTATGAAATTAATGAAAAAGGTGAAATACAAGTTAAGCCTATCGGTTTTCAAGGCTCTCATATATTTAGTTCTTTTGTTGAAAGTAATTGCTTTATCGTTTTAGAAGCAGAACGAGGGAATGTTTTTGCTGGTGAAACCGTTTTTATCGAACCATTTAATTTTATTATGGGGTAATATAATGAATCTTTCTTTTGCAGAAGAAATGCGTTATCACCGTCAAATTAGCCTAAAATCAGTAGACTTTGAAGGTCAAGAGAAATTAAAAGAGAGTAAAATGTTAATTGTTGGATTAGGTGGACTAGGTTGTGCCGCCAGTCAATATTTAGCGACCGCTGGGATTGGTCATTTAATTCTCTTAGATTTTGATACGGTTTCTCTTTCTAATTTACAACGTCAAGTTTTACACAATGATGATCGTTTGGATATGCCGAAAGTTGAATCAGCTAAATTAACTTTACAAAAGCTGAATCCACATATTGAAATCACAACAATAAATCAGCTATTAAATAATGATGAATTATCCAAACTCATTCAAGATGTGGATATTGTTCTTGATTGTACTGACAATGTACAAACAAGAAATCAACTTGATTTATGTTGTCAAAAATTCAAAACACCTTTAGTTTCTGGGGCAGCAATTCGTATGGAAGGTTTTATTACTTTGTTTACTTATGAGCCTAATACGCCAACCTACCATTCTATCAGTCAATTATTCGGTGAAAATACATTGAGTTGTGTTGAAGCTGGCGTACTTGCACCAATAGTTGGTGTAATAGGTTCATTACAAGCTTTAGAAGCAATAAAAGTGCGGTTAAAAATTGGTGAGAATTTATGTGGTCGTTTATTAATGATAGATGGACTAAATATGAAAATAACGGAAATAAAATTATCTGCTTAAATAAAATAAAAAAATATAGATTATTTAATATTTTTATTAAAAAGATTATCTATTTGATAAATAAGGGTTTTTATTATTTAAATAATAAATTTCTCTATTTATATCCAGCCATTCAAAATATTTTTACAAAAAAGATTAAATTTTTTGTAAGAAATTCCAGTCTCAATCGTCTAAGGTAGTATAAAACATTTTAATAGGAGTTTAAATTATGCAAAAAAATTATGTAACAGCACAAAATGCGGCATCAACAGGAGTCATTGCGGGTATTGGATTACTTGCATTACGCCTACTACTTGCTTATGAATTTTTTGAAGCAGGGTTACAAAAATTTAATGGTGAAAATTGGTTCACGCAAATACAAGATGCGTTTCCTTTTCCCTTCAACCTAATTCCAGCTGAATTAAATTGGAACTTAGCAATGGGAGCTGAATTATTACTCCCAGTATTGCTTGTGTTAGGTTTATTCACTCGATTTAGTGCTATTTCACTCGCTATCCTAACTGTAGTTGCTTGGGTCTCTGTACACCAAGGTAATGGCTATAATGTTTGTGATAACGGTTACAAAATGGCACTTATCTATCTAGTTATCTTGCTACCAATTATTGCGCAAGGTGCTGGTCGTTTATCTGTAGATTATTTTTTACAGAAAAACTTTTTAGCCAAAAGAACTTGGTTAAAATATCTTTAACTTTAACTTAAAAATTTAGGAGAAATCTCAATGAAAAAATCACTATTAGCGTTAGCAGGTGCATTAACTATGGCAACTTCAGTTCAAACAATGGCTGATGAACATAAACACGATAAAAACATGGATTGTAAAGACAAAAATGCTGAAAAATGCACGTCTCACAAAGGCATGGAAGGTAAATGTGGCGAAGGTAAATGTGGTGCTCACGCAGTAAAAGAAATGAAAGCTGCTGAAGGTAAATGTGGCGAAGGTAAATGTGGTGCAGATATGAAAAAAGCACCTATGAAAGCAGCTGAAGGTAAATGTGGCGAAGGTAAATGCGGTGCAGATGCAAAAAAAGCACCGGTGAAAGCTAAAGAAGGCAAATGTGGCGAAGGTAAATGTGGTAGCCATTAATTAAAATAAAATGGTAGGAGGCGTAATTTATTTTACAAATCCTACCGACTATAATAACAATAAAAAGGAGTCGTTATGTTAATAGGTGCAGGTTTAGGTTATCGTAGAGATATTGCTGAAGGCTTTTTAGATTTACCAGAAAATAGTGCTATTCAATTTATTGAAGTGGCGCCAGAGAATTGGTTAAAGATGGGTGGATTAGCTCGTTACCAATTTGATAAAGCCGCAGAGCGTATTCCTCTTGCAGTACATGGCTTATCGCTTTCTTTAGGTGGACAAGCTCCTTTGGATAGAGAATTGTTATCTGGTATTAAACAAATGATGAAGCAATATGGATCAGATTTTTTCTCTGAACATTTGAGTTATTGTGAATGTGAAGGCCACTTATATGATTTATTACCAATGCCATTTACTGAAGAAGCAGTAAAACATACAGCAAACCGAATAAAAGAAGTACAAGATTTTCTTGGTGTGAGAATATCACTTGAAAATACCTCTTATTATTTACATTCACCAACAAGTACAATGAATGAAGTTGAGTTTTTGAATGCTATTGCTGCAGAAGCTGACTGTGGAATTCATTTAGATGTGAATAATATTTATGTTAATGGTGTTAATCATGGATTGCTTGATCCTTATGTCTTTATTGATAATGTAGATGTAAAACGAGTGAATTATATTCATATTGCGGGTCATGATGAAGAACATCCTGCTGCAACAGTACAAGTTGATGAGTCTGGTGATTCATTTAATAAAGTAAAAGGTGAATTTCGCCATTTACCACAATTATTAATTGATACACATGGTGAAAAAGTAAAAGGTAATGTGTGGGATTTACTTGAATATACTTATGAACGTTTACCTTCTATTCCACCAACATTATTAGAGCGTGATTTTAATTTCCCTCCTTTTGCTGAACTATATGCAGAGGTGGAACATATTGCTAATTTACAGAAAAAACATGCGAAAACTCAAGGAAGTCTAGCTCATGTCGCTTAAAGTAATAAAAAAACCAACATTAGCAGAAACACAAAAAAGCTTAGTTGATGCTGTTCGTACAAAAACAGTATCAGATAATTATAAAGATAAGGCTGATCGTTTATCTGTTTATGTTCGCTTAGTAAGAAATAATGCTTTTGGTTTTATTGATCGCTGTTTTACAGAAGCTCAAAAGCATTGTACAAAAGAAGAATGGGATGATGTAAAAGAATTTTTTGTGAGGGAAGGAAAAGCACATTCGCCTTATTTCCAAGATATTGCTGGTGAATTTCTTGATTTTTGTAAAAAACATCAATCACTTAACGAAAATATTTTACATTTGATGGATTTTGAATGTACACAATTACTCTCAGAAGTATCAGAAGAAAAAGTACCAGAAGAATTTGATTCAAATAATGATACGATAATGCAATTATCAGGAACCACTTATTTAAAAGACTACCCTGTTGATTTTATTTCAAGTGATTTCGCTGAATTTATTAATAAGCAGCAACAAGTCATTATATGGCGGGACAGCCGCTTTGATGTATATTATCAAAAAATTGATGAATTAGATTATTGGTTACTTTCTTATATACAAGAACAACCTAGCTCTTTGAATATGATTTTAAAATCACTTGAAGAAGTCATAACTTCAAATGATCAACAATATTTTCTATTGTTAGAAAAAAATTGGTTTAAATGGATAAATAATGGTGTCATAATACCGCAATAGTCCATTACAAACCATGAAGTATGAAACAAGAAACTTTAAATTGTATTTCTTTTGATACGATAGAAATAATTCGTAAACAAATGTTGCATTTTACTATATTACAAATACGAGATCCTCATATTGCTGAGGATCTTGTACAGGATGCTTTCGTAAATGCTTGTAAATATACTCAATCTTTTCGTGGTGAATCATCTCTTAAAACTTGGATGTTTGCCATTTTAAAAAATAAAATTGTTGATTTCCTAAGAAGTAATAAAAAAACCGTTGCTCTTTCTGAATTAGAGCAAGATGATGATCAAGATTTAACAGAAAAGGTTTTTGATCAACGAGGAGAATGGGATCAGAGTATGTTTTCTCCAAGTGAATGGCAATCAACAGAAAATACTGCTTATAGTGAAGAATTTTGGAGAATTTTTGATTTCTGTTTAAATAATTTACCTCCTTTGCAAGCAAGAGTATTTATGATGAGAAGCTATTTAGAACTTGATACAGAGCATATTTGTAGAGAATGCGACATATCCACTACGAATTTATATACTAATTTATATAGAGCTAGATTACAACTTCAAGTATGTTTATCTCAAAAATGGTTTGGTGGTTAAATGTTAAAATGCAAACAGGTTGCACAATTAGTCTCTTTAGAGAAAGAGAAACCTTTAGTTTTATCACAGAAGTTACAAATAAAATTACACTTAATGATGTGTTCACGTTGTAGAGCATTTAATAAGAATAATCAACAATTAGATAATATTTTAAATGCTTTTTGTAATAAAGATTAATTTAAACAAATAGTTAAAAAGATGATGTGATAAAGTCATCTTTTTATTACCGCACTTATTTTATAAAATATAATTTATTATGAAAAAAATTAATGTTGCGATCGCTGGTTTTGGTTATTCATCACAAGTATTTCATCTTCCTTTTTTACTAAATCATTCTCAATTTATCATCAAAAAAATCTATGAACGAACAACAAGTAAGTCCCTTAAATTTCTGCCATATGTACAAATAGTAAGAAATTTTCAAGAATTACTTACTCAAGAAATTGATCTTGTTATTATCACAACACCAAATCAAATACATTATGAAATGGCGAAACAAGCCATTTCTGCGGGCAAAAATGTTTTAGTAGAAAAACCCTTAGTCACTACCTCAAAACAAGCTCAAGAACTTATTCAATTAGCTAATCAACATAAAGTTATTTTAACCGTTTATCAAAATCGTCGCTGGGACTCTCCTATTGCTACCGCAAAAGATATTTTATACAAAAACTTAATAGGCACACCTGTTGATTGTGAAATCCGTATGGACCGTTATACCGAAGAAAAAAATCCTAAAGTTTGGAAAGAAACAGGCGATCTTGGAACTGGTCTAGTTTATGATCTTGGTGTGCATTTACTCGATCAAAGTGTTTATTTATTTGGTCAACCTGATGAACTCTTTGCTGATATTCGCTATCAACATAAAGATACTCTGGTTGATGATAATTTTACTATTCATCTTTATTATCATACTGGATTAAAAGTAACGCTAAATGCCTCTAAATATGCAAGAGAACCCGCACCTCATTTTATTTTGCAAGGAACAAAAGGTAGCTATATAAAAAAAGCTATTGATAATCAAGAAAATTTACTGAAAAAAGGCATTAAACCTATTAATGATTGGAATGCTGAACCCCCTAATAATTTAGGTATATTACATACTGAAATGAATAGGCAAGTTATTCGTCAATTTTATCCTAACGTAAAGACAAGTTATAATGCGTTCTATGATAATCTTTATTTTGCTCTCACAAAAAATATTCCTTTAGCAATCAAGCCAGAACAAGCATATTATGTACTTACGCTTATCGAAAAAGCATTTGAAAGTGCAAAAATAGGACAAAAATTAAAGATTAATACACTTATTTAATATTAAACATATAAGGAGTTTATAATGAAGAATATTACAGAAGCAGTAAATTGGCGGTATTCTACAAAACGATTTAATCCAAGTAAAAAAATTTCAAAAGAAGATTTTTCTCACATTGAAAATATTTTACTTTTAAGCCCAACAAGCACTAACCTTCAACCTTTACATTTTATTATTGCAGATGATGAAGCAGGAAAAAATCGTATTGCCAAAGCAGCATCTGAACAACCTTTTTCCGCAAATAAAAATAAAATTTTAAATGCCTCTCACGTTATTGTATTTTGTAGTAAAACAGAAATTGATGACAAACATCTTAATGATGTCATTGCACAAGAAGATAAAGATGGGCGTTTTGTCAGACCTGAACTAACCAAAGAAATTATGGATAATGCTCGCCGTGCCTATTTAAACATTCATCGTTCAATATTAAAAGATGAGGCCGTTTGGCACAGTAAACAATCTTATATCGCTTTTGGTGAAGTACTATTAGGTGCAGCAATGCTTGGTATTGATGCGACTCCAATCGAAGGTGTTGATATTAATATTTTAAATGAAGAATTTAATCTAATAGAAAAAGGCTATACTGCTCATACTGTGATTACCTTGGGTTATCGAGATGAAAATGATTTCAATGCAACATTACCAAAATCAAGATTACCTAAATCTCAAATTATTAGTAAAGCATAAATTCTGTGATTAAAGTGCGGTTAAATTTTTAAGTTTATTGCATTAAATATGATAAAACCGATGAAATTTTGGGGTTCATACCAATTAGCATCGGTTTTATTTTATCAATTAAATGGAGTATATAATGTTTAAAGGGATAATAATCAATAATCTAGATAATGATTATGAAACAAAACTAGAAAATATTAATGAAAAAGATTTACCTGAAGGTGATGTACTTGTAAAAGTTTACTACTCTACAATTAACTATAAAGATGCTTTAGCTATTACGGGGAAAGCACCGATTGTTAGAAAATTTCCTATGATACCTGGAATTGATTTTGCGGGTTCTGTTCTTGAAACGAATAATAAAAATTTTAATATTGGCGATAAAGTTATTCTCAATGGTTGGGGAGTTGGAGAAAAACACTGGGGCGGATTAGCAGAAAAAGCAAGAGTAAAAAGCGATTGGTTAATACCACTACCCCAAAATATGACATTCAAACAAGCTATGTCTATTGGTACTGCTGGCTACACCGCAATGCTTGCAGTACTCGCCTTACAAAAAGAAAACATTATCCCAGATTCTGGAAAAATTTTAGTTACTGGGGCATCTGGCGGAGTCGGTAGCTTTGCTATTAATATCTTATCAAAACTTGGCTATGATGTTATTGCATCAACGGGACGTTTAGAAAACAGTAATTATTTAACCGCACTTGGAGCTAATGAAATTATTGATCGCAATACATTATCAGAAAAAGGAAAACCATTAATGAAAGAGCGCTGGGTAGCTGCAATAGATTCATTGGGAGGCTCAACGCTTGCAAATGTCTGTGCAAGTACAAGCTATGGAGGTATGGTCATTGCTTGCGGTCTAGCTCAAGCAATGGACTTTCCAGCCACTGTTGCCCCATTTATTTTACGAGGAATCACCTTAAAAGGTATTGATAGCGTAATGGCATCTCATGCATTTAGGATTGAAGCTTGGAATAAGCTAAGCCAATTAATCAAAGAAAATGAATTAGCGCCAATGATTGAAGAAATATCACTAAATGATGTGATTATTAAAGCAAATAATTTAATAAAAGGTAATATAACAGGGCGTATTATCGTTAAATTAAATTAATGTATCTAATTGTGAACTATTCGTATATAGAATTGTTAAATAACAATAATTATCATTAAAAACTCATTTAAAATTAATAAGTTATGGGAATTCTCATTGCTTTTTATTTTAAAAGGTATAGAATAATAATTAATCGTTATTTATGGCAAAAAGGAGAATTTTATATGCTAAATAAAAAAATTATTGATAAATTAAATGATCAAATTAATCTAGAATTTTATTCATCAAATGTATATTTACAAATGAGTGCTTGGTGTTCACAACATGGTTATGAAGGTGCAGCTGCATTTTTATTACGCCACGCAGATGAAGAAATGGAGCATATGCAAAAACTATTTACTTATGTCAATGAAACAGCAGGTATGCCATTATTGGGAAAAATTGATGCACCTAAGAGTGATTACAAATCATTAAAAGAAGTATTTGAAATTACATTAGAGCATGAAAAATTAGTTACATCAAAAATTAATGCGCTTGTTGAAGTTACTTTTGAAACCAAAGATTATGCAACATTTAATTTTTTACAATGGTATGTTGCTGAACAACATGAAGAAGAAAAATTATTCAATAGTATTATTGATAAATTTAACTTAGTAGGTGAAAACGGTCACGCACTGTATCTTATCGATCGTGATTTATTAAGTTTATAAAATAAAGAGGTAATAAAAATGTTAGCTAAAAAAGTAGTTAAACTACTCAATGATCAAATGAACCTTGAGTTCTATTCTTCTAACTTATATCTACAAATGAGTGCATGGTGTGAACAAAATGGTTATGAAGGAACAGCAAAATTCTTATCAATCCATGCTAGTGAAGAAATGCAACACATGCGTAAATTATTTACTTATTTAAATGAAACAGGATCACAAGCCATTATAGAAGCTATTGATGCACCACCGCATGAATATACTTCATTAAAACAAGTTATTGAACTCACTTATGAACATGAAAAATTGATAACAAGTAAAATTAACGAACTTGTTGGTACAACTTTTGAAGAAAAAGATTATTCAGCATTTAATTTCCTACAATGGTATGTTGCTGAACAACATGAAGAAGAAAAGTTATTTAGTGGTATTCTAGATAAATTTAAATTAATTGGTGAAGATGGTAAATCTTTATACTTTGTTGATGAAGAAATCGCTAAACTAATCGGTGCGGCTTAATTATTTGATTTACTTATCATAAATTCTATATCAAAAAACTCGCTTATTTTTAGTAAGCGAGTTTTTTATTATAGATAGACGGTGTCTATCTATAAAAACCATACGCTATGCGTATGGTATAAAAGAGCTTTAGCGATGAAAAAATCCTCCGATATAATGAAGAAGGCTGACAACCAAATTCAAAATATAGGAGGATGTGCCAATGGCAAATAAATCCAATGACGATTCAAGTCTATCACACACAAGATGGAACTGTAAGTATCATATAGTCTTTATTCCGAAATTCAGACGAAAGGCAATTTATGGAAAATTGCGTATGGATATAGGGAGTATATTAAGGCAGTTATGTAATTACAAAAATGTAGAAATAATCGAAGCACATGCAATGAAAGATCATATTCATATGTTATTAAAAATTCTGCCTAAGATAGCCGTCTCAAGTTTTATGGGATATTTAAAAGGGAAATCTTCGTTAATGATTTTTGAAAGGCATGCGAACTTAAAATATAAGTATGGGAATAGGAATTTTTGGTCTAAAGGTTATTACGTAAGTACAGTAGGTTTAAATACTAAGGTAGTAGAAGAATATATAAGGAACCAAGAAAAGGAAGACATGCTTCAGGATAATTTATCGAAGAAGGAATATATAGACCCCTTTAAGGGGTGAGCCATAGAGTTATAGTACGGTTGTCAGTTTTCACATGCCCCTTGAGGGGCATGTGAAGTACTAAGCCCTTATAGGGTAGCTGAAAAACCGCACGTTTTACGTGCGGATTGTTATTGAAATAAAGAGTTGGTCGATAAGCCGGGTTCTGTCGTGGACAATCATTCCTCTAGGCGTTTATTCGCACAAACGCTCAAGCAACCTACCCGAACTCTGAACGGGCCGCTCATTGAGTTCCTATTTGGTCTTGCTACGAGTGGAGTTTACCCTGCCGTAAAATGTTACCATATACGCGGTGTGCTCTTACCACACCCTTTCACCCTTACCTGTGCTTTTTTACAAGCCATCGGCGGTTTGCTCTCTGCTGCACTTGTCGTAAGCTCACGCTTCCCAGACGTTATCTGGCACTCTGCCCTATGTAGCCCGGACTTTCCTCTCATTTACTTGTCCCACTAGATCGTTCTCCATTTTCATTTTAAACGGTTAAGGGCTTCAATAAACCAGCGATTGTCTGACCAACTCATAGTACTAAGTATACCTTAAATAATTATAAAAATACAGATACCAAATTTTTTAGAATTATAATATGAAATATACTAAATTAATTTTTTTAAAAAATTGATGAGGCTAATACAATAATGACAGTTAATGCTAATGTCACCACTAATAGTGAATATCCCCAAGTTCCCATAACTTTCTCCTCTTTCCAATACATTGCCTGATTGTATATCAATATTTCTACGATGTAAAACAAAGCATTATATGAGCAAAATAAATATTTTAAGAAAAATTATTATTAATAGCTTAACCTATCTCATTTTGCTCTTTATAATAGTTATAAATACAATGGAGAATAATTATGGCTACAATAAAAGATGTTGCAAAAATGGCAGGTGTATCAACAACAACGGTATCTCACGTAATCAATAAAACTCGTTTCGTTGCTAAGGAAACAGAATTACTTGTTATTCAAGCAATTAAAGATCTTAATTATTCACCTAGTGCGGTAGCCCGTAGCTTGAAGATCAATACCACCAAATCCATTGGTATGATAGTTACTAGCAGTGAACCGCCTTATTTTGCAGAAGTAATACATTCAGTAGAAGAACATTGTTATCGACAAGGATATTCACTTTTTTTATGTAATACCCAAAATCATCCAGAAAAAATTAGAAATCATTTAGAAATGTTAGTAAAAAAACGTGTCGATGGTATTGTCATTATGTGTTCTGAATATCAAGCTGACTCTCTTGATTTAGTTAATGATTTTTCCCATATTCCGATGATAGTAATGGATTGGGGACCGAATAACGAAAAAACCGATATTATCCAAGATAACAGCCTTGAAGGCGGTTATATGGCAACAAAATATCTCATTGATAATGGGCATACTAAAATTGGTATTATCTGTGGCGAACTAACAAAAACAATTGCATTTGCTCGTTTTGAAGGCTTTAAAAAAGCAATGAATGAAGCAAACCTACCAATTAACCCTGATTGGATTTTAGAAGGATTTTTTGAACCTGAAGATGGTTACGAATGTATGAATAAAATTCTTAGTCTAGATCACTACCCTACTGCAATTTTTTGCTGTAACGATATTATGGCACTAGGTGCGATCTCTGCCATTGGCGAAAAAGGATTAACAGTACCGGATGATATATCTGTTATTGGTTATGATAATATTCATTCATCTCGATTTTATTCTCCCCCTCTGACAACGATTCATCAATCAAAATCAAGATTAGCAACACAAGCAATGAATCTTCTTTTTGAACGAATCAGCCAGCAACTGAAAAAAAGAAAAATTATTGAAATTCATCCTGAATTAGTAATTAGAAAATCGGTAAAAAAAATAAATAATTAAAAATAGCAGAAAATAATTCGCACCTAAAACTTAAATAGTTAAGCCATTAAGGTGCAGATTTTCTCATAAAATGATCAATTCAATATTATCAATAATCACACCTTTTCTTTTACTGAAAAAGTGAGTAACCGATTTGCATTAAGCACTACGGTTATTGAAGATAATGCCATTGCTGCTGCTCCAATCATAGGATTGAGTAAAATATTTAATAGTGGGTATAATACCCCTGCAGCAATAGGAATACCTAAAATATTATAAATAAATGCCCCAAATAAATTTTGGCGAATATTGTTTAAAATACCTTTTGATAATAATAAAGCATCAGCAACAGAATGAATACTGGATCGCATTAAAGTCAATTCTGCTGTTTCAATAGCAATGTCTGAACCAGATCCCATTGCAATCCCTACATCAGCTTGTGCAAGAGCTGGAGAATCATTAATACCATCACCAACCATTACCACTTTGTGTCCTTTAAGTTGTAATGCTTTAATGGCAGCAGCCTTACCTTCTGGCAATACACCAGCAATAACCTGATCAATCCCCGCTTCTCTAGCGATTGCCTTAGCTGTTTTTTGCTGATCACCAGTTAACATCACTAATTGATAACCTTGTTTTCTTAAACGCTGTAATGCCACCACCGTATCATCTTTTAAAGGATCTCGAATAACAAAAACAGCCGCTAATTGTTGCTCCACCGCAAGAAATACAACTGTTGCCCCTTGTTCGCTTTCTCTTATAAAATCAGCTTCAGCTAAGTTTATTGGCACCGCATTTTTCTGCATTAAAATGGGATTACCTAATAACAACGATTTTTCCGCTATTACTCCTGATACACCTAGTCCTTTTAATATATGTAATTGTGATAATGGTAATAATGGAATATCTTTATCCTTTGCACAATCCAACATTGCTTTTGCTAAAGGATGATTCGCCCCTTGCTCTAAACTTGCAGAAAGTTGTAAAACTTGTTCCTCTGTAAAGCCATTAAAACAATAAAGTGCGGTTATTTTTGGTATAGATTTTGTTAATGTACCTGTTTTATCAAACACAATAGTATCCGCAGTCGCTGCTTTTTCTAGAGCATCGGCATCACGAACCAAAACACCTAATTCAGCTGCTCGCCCTACACCAGCAATAATTGACATGGGCGTAGCAAGCCCTAATGCACAAGGGCAAGCGATGATTAAAACAGTCGTAAACGTAACTAACGCATAAGATATTTTAGGCTCTGGACCAATAAAATACCAAATAAGGCAAGCTAATATAGCAATAGCAATAATCGCAGGTACAAAAATAAGCGTAACACGATCAACTAATTTACTAATTTGTGGCTTTGTTCCCTGCGCTTGACGAACTAATTTAATAATATTAGCAAGATGTGTTTGACTACCAATTTTTTCAGCGATAAATACCCCTGTTCCATCACTAATTAACGTTCCTGCACTAATCCTATCACCTATATTTTTTTCTACTGGCAAGGGCTCGCCTGTCAACATACTTTCATCAATCCAGAGATGTCCTTCTGTTAATCGCCCATCAACCGAAACTCTATCACCTGTTTGTAAACGTAATAGCATACCTTGCTGAACCTCTGACAAAGCGATTTCTCGTTCTACTCCTTGTTCGACAATGCGTGCTTTTTTAGGCACAAGATCAATTAAATGTTCTAATGCTCTAGAGGATTGTTGCTTTCCTTTTAATTCGAGCATTTTCCCAATATTAATTAAGCCAATAATCATTACACCAGCCTCAAAATATAAATGTCTCGTATTTTCAGGAAAAAAATCAGGATTAATCACCACAAACATAGAATATAGCCAAGCAGTTCCCGTACCTAAAGAAACAAGCGTATCCATTGTAGTTGTTTTATGGCGAATATTTTGTAACGCTTTTTGATAAAAATGCCCACCTGTTATAATCATAACAATAAGAATGACTATCCCGATAAATCCCCAGTTTAGTTGATTATTTGTATTGACCTCCATTGTGTCAATAAACAATCCCCAAAACATCAAAGCTGCCCCCGCAACAAGAGCAATAATGCCTTGCCATTTACGTTTATCTATTTCATTTTTGATTAATATTTGTTGCTTTTCTCGGCGAGTTTGTTCATTCTCAATTAATTCCGCTTGATAGCCAGAATCAATTACAGCTTGAATTAATTTATCTGCTTCTACATTATTACCATCAATAAGAGCGGTACTTTCTGCAAGATTAATTTGTACAAGATTAACTTTTTCTACCGATTCCAATGCTTTTTGCACTTTCATCACACAAGCAGAACAACTTAATCCCCCAAGTAATAAAACAATCTGATCCTTTAAAGGCTCTACTACCACAGGATCAGTTTTTATCACTGGTTCAGTGGTTGTTTTGGGTAGTAGATCTACTTTGAATCAGCAAGTTCCGCTTGATAGCCTGCCTCAACAATCGCCTTAATTAATACTTGAGCATCAACATTCCCTGTAATAATTGCCTCTGTTAAACTTACTTCAGAATGCTCAACACCTTCAATAGCATCAACTGTTTTCTTTACCGATTTAACACAATGTTGACAAGATAAATCAGCTAATTTAAGCACAATAGACATATTTTCCTCCCGTTATCTTGATTATTTATTTCTCTAACCCCATTTGGATCTAGTATAAAGCTAAATTTGATATATTGCTCTCAATATTAACTTTAATAGTATAAATTTCAAGCATTAAACACAACTGGTTAAAAATTCTTGAACGTTAGCTTATTTTTTTTGTCATAGCCGATAGAAACAATTTATTTAAAGGAGAAAATAAATGAAGAAAAAAAGTTTTATTCTAACAAGTATAGCACTAGGTTTAAGTGTTTTAAGTACATCATTTGTAGCCCAAGCATCTTTTCCATTTATTGATGCCGATGGTCAACAAATTCCAAGTCTAGCACCAATGTTAGAAAAAGTATTACCAACGGTTGTATCCATTAATGTAGAAGGAAAACAAAAATCATCTCGCCAAAATAGCGAAGATGCTATTCCCGAAGAATTTCGCCGTTTCTTTGAAGATGGTTTTGGTTTTAGCTTTGGTGGAATGGATAACTCCCCTCGTAGTTTTCGTGGCTTAGGTTCTGGTGTCATTATTAATGCTCAAAAAGGCTATGTATTAACTAATAATCACGTCGTAGATCAAGCTGATAAAATTACGGTTATGTTACAAGATGGACGTGAATTTAAAGGAAAGATTGTCGGTAAAGACGAAATGTCCGATATTGCACTCGTTCAACTTGAAAATCCAAAAAACTTAACTGAAATAAAACTCGCAGATTCCGATAAATTAAGAGTGGGTGATTTTACTGTTGCAATAGGTAATCCATTTGGGCTAGGACAAACCACAACTTCGGGGATTGTTTCTGCTCTTGGTCGTTCAACTGGATCAGATAGTGGGACTTATGAAAACTATATCCAAACCGATGCGGCAGTAAATCGTGGTAATTCAGGTGGCCCATTAATTAATTTAAAAGGTGAATTAATCGGTATTAATACCGCGATTATCTCGCCAAGTGGTGGAAATGCGGGTATTGCCTTTGCTATTCCAAGCAATATGGCAAATAGTCTCGTTCAACAAATTTTAGAATTTGGTGAAGTTCGCCGTGGTTTACTTGGAATCAAAGGTGGCGAATTAAATGCGGATTTAGCAAAAGCATTTGGTACTGATACACAACAAGGTGCATTTGTAAGTGAAGTCATACCAAATTCAGCCGCGGACAAAGCCGGAATTAAAGCAGGCGATGTAATTATATCTATCAATGGTCAAAAACTAAAAAGTTTTGCAGAATTACGTGCGAAAATAGCGACTACTGGAGCTGGCAAAGCCATTGATTTAACTTATGTTCGCGATGGCAAAGAAAAAGAAGTTAAAGTTACTTTACAATCAGACGAACAAAGCAAAACATCCGCAAGAAGTTTAATTCCAAATTTAGAAGGTGCAGAATTAAGCAATTATAGTAAGAAATCAATTAAAGGCGTAGAAATCACCTCAATTAAACCAAAATCTATGGCTGCAAAACGTGGTTTAGAAGAAGGGGATATTATTATTGGTGTTAATCGCCAAGCAATAGAAAATTTAGGTGAATTGCGTAAAGCTCTAGATAAAGAACCTTCAGCGATTGCCCTTAATATCTTACGTGGTGACAGCAATTTCTATCTATTAATTAAATAACTATTTAAATTAGAGAATAATTCATAAAGGTTTGAAAAATATTATTTTTCAAACCTTTTGTTATAGATAGATGTTATCTATCTATAACAACTATACGTCATATGTCTGAAATCAAAGAACTTTAGCGATGAAAAATCCTCTGATATAATGAACAAGGCTGACAATCAAAATTCAAAATATAGGAGGATATGTCAATGACAAGTAAATCCAATGACGATTTGAGTCTATCACACACAAGATAGAACTGTAAGTATCATATACTCTTTATCCCTAAATTCAGACGAAAGGTAATTTACGGAAAATTGATAATAAATATGAGTAGTATATTAAAACAATTATGTAATTACAAAAATGTTGAAATAATAAAAGCCCACGCAATGAAAGAGCATATTCATATGCTATTAAAAATCCCACCGGAACTATTGGTGTCAAGTTTTATAAGATATTTAAAGGGAAAATCCTAACTCATGATTTTTGAAAGGCATGACAATCTGAAATATAAGTATGGAAACTGAAATTTTTGGTCGAAAGGATATTACGTAAGCATGGTAAGTTTAAATACGAAAGTTGTAGAAGAATATATTAAAATTAGGAAAAGAAAATATGATTCAAGATAATTTATCGAAGAAAGAATATGTACTCCTCCTTTAAGGGAAAAGCAATAGAATTATAGTGCATTTATCAGTTTTCACATGCTCCTTGAGGGGGATGTGAAATTCTAGTCCATTATAGATAGTTGCCGAAAAACCGCATATTTTACGTGCGAATTGTTGTTTTTTAATATATCTTTACAAAATATAACACATTAATTCTTTGATAAATTTAATACCCTTAAAAAGAGTTTTTTAAATAATAATGGAATGGATTGCTTGCCTCTTTTTTCAATTTCAGCGGATAGTGCAATAGCTAAATCAGGTTTTGAGGTTCTTTGAATCGCTTTTTTAATAATTTTTGTGGTAGGAAAATAGTTTTGATTTGATTTCCAATGAGCTAAGTTGATAAAGACTTCTTCAAATCCTGAATGATAGAAAAAGTGTTCTATATCTTTTTTTGGTAATAAGGTAATTCGGGAAAAAGTGTTTTGATCATCTGTTAGCATACTTTTAGCTATATCTACATATCTTTTACCCGCATCATCTCCGTCCGCCAATACATACCACTCAATCCCCATTGAACGAGCATATTTGATTAAAGGTCGTAAGCCACATTGAGCAAATTCAACGATACGTATGCCTTCCATTGCCAAGTTAATTCCTGACAATTCAGCCAATTCATTTAAAATCCAAACTTCTGTTTCACCTTCAACAAGTAACCAAACTCGAGCATATAATGCGAGGCTTCTATTATGGTGAATATGAAAAGTGAGACGACGTAAATCAGTCCGATTTAAATCCTTAGAGGATAATCGAAAAGTTTGAGTATGCTCTTCTGCTATTCTTTCTAAACGACAAATATCATGTAAATCAACTTGTGATATTAATTCTGCAGAATTAGTGGTTGTAATTCGTTGAATAGGCAAGTAGCTTGCAAGTTCCCAAGCAATACTAACCATTCTAGGATGTAGTCTTGCTTCTGGATCTTCAAATAAAATAATAGGTTTGATCGCTTTGGTTATTTGAATTTGTTCTTTTATCACAAAAAGAGAGACAAGCTGTTTAAATACAATTTTTTTTAATTTATTAGTTTGATCTTGCTGTAACTGAGAACATAAATTTTTTACTAATGTCCATAGAGTTGCAGGATCTTGTAATAATTCATTATGCTGACTATTATCAATAAAATAATATTGTAATAATAAGGCAACGGCTTGTATTTCTTTTTGCTGCAAGATATCTAATGATTTAGAATTTAAAATTGATTTTTTATTTAAACGAGCATCTCGAAAACGATATACTGGGTGTCTTGCTATAAGAAATAAAGCGGTTTGCTCTACATTTTCATTATCAATCGTATTACCATTTTGATCTAAAAAAGAATATTTGGTTGTAATATTACCATTTTCTTGTTTTTCGCCTATTATTCTAAAATAAATACGTTCATAGCCATCTTGATGAGGTATAAAGAATGGCAAGAAATGTTGATTATATTTCTCTTTTTTTTCATTTAAATTATTTTCACAAAATGTACATAAAATAGTAATAGTATCAGCTATCGAGTCACCTTTTGTTCTATAAAAATCACTTTCAGTAAATTGATAGAGTTTTTTATTTGTATTAAAAATAATACTTAATGCAGATAATAAACTTGATTTTCCCCAAGCATTCTCTCCAATTAATACAGTATTAGAAGATAAAGGTAAGGATAGACGTTTTATTCCTCTAAACCCTACAATCTCAACTTGGCGTAAAAACATTAGTTCACCTACTTAAACGGTTAATTACAAATGACGATTATCATTTGCTTGTTGTAATAATTGACGGCTTTCTTTTAAAAATTGTTCGGAATATTCTCCAAACCACGATTTAACTTGATTAAAACTATTAATAAATCCTTGTTTATCATTATTTTTGAAAAATCTTAGACTTTCTTCATAACTTTCTTTTAAGCTTTCTATTACGGCTAAATTTTCAGGTTTATCCATAATAATATCAGCATACAATTCTGCATCTTGTGCAAATAAACGCCCTATCATTGCTAATTCTAAACGATAAATAGGCGATGACAAAGCTAATAAATTCGCTAAATTAACTGGCTGTTTTGATAAATGTAAGCCATTTGTAAAAGTAGCAAAATGGCGAAGTGCTTGAATATAAGTCATACTTTTATCGTGTTCTTCTGCATCAACAGGATAAATTGTTGCTCCCCAAATTTGTATTTGCTCAATAAACCATTGGTATTTTTCTGAAAAACGTCCATCACAACGTACAATTACTTGTTTTGCCATACTCATTATATCGGGTCCAAACATAGGGTGTAGTCCTAAAACAGCTCCTTTATGAATCGCTAACATTTTCTCTAACGGTTTTTGTTTTACAGATGTTAGATCAGCTAAAAGCATTTCTTTTGTTAAATAAGGTTCTAATTTTTCTATGATATTAACTGTTTGATTAATAGGTACAGAAACGATCACGACATTCGCATTCTCTAAAATCTGCGATGCATTTTGCCAATCATTTTTATCCAATGTAATTGTATGATAGCCTGAAATGGTTAAATAATGGGAAAATAATGATCCAAGTTTTCCTTTTCCTCCAACGATTACAATTTTTTCTATATCGGGGTTAACTCTTTTAAAACCAAACTGATTTTCTCTTGTATAAGATTCTCGCATTAAACGACGCAATATATCCTCAATCAAATCAGTAGGTATTCCTTTTTTTTTCGCTTCTTTTTGACGATCCTTTATCATCGTTAATTCTCTATCAGGCACGTAAATAGGTAACCCATATTGATGTTTTACTTCACCAACTTTCTTTACGAGTTCTAAACGTTTAGCAATAATATTCAATAATTCATGATCTAAAGTATCAATTTCTGCTCTTAACGCATTTAATGCTTCCATTTACCAATATTCCTTAATAAATATACAATAATTTTTAGGGTTGATTATAACAAATTTGAGTGATTAGATAGAAAATCTATCTATTTCTTAATTTTTGAGATATATCTATTAATAAACGCTCTGAGGTTTCCCAACCAATGCAAGCATCTGTAATAGAAACACCATATTTCATTGTATCAATAGATTGATCCGCACTTTGATTACCTTCATATAAATGACTTTCTAACATTAGACCTATTATAGATTTATTTCCCTGTACAATTTGGTTTACAGCATTTTCCGCCACAATAGGTTGATAATGATAATCTTTATTTGAATTAGCATGGCTACAATCTATCATAATAGCTTTTTCTAATCCTGATTTTTCTAATTCAAACTCACATTCCTTGACAAATTCTGGTTGATAATTTGGTGATTTTCCCCCTCTTAAAATAATATGGCCATCAGGATTACCCGCCGTTTTCAATAAGTTAATTTGTCCTTGTTGATTAATCCCCATAAAATGATGTTGTTGTGCAGCTGCTTTCATTGCATTAATTGCTGTAGCTAAATTACCATCAGTACCATTCTTAAAACCAACTGCCATAGATAAGCCAGAAGCAAGTTCACGATGGGTTTGTGATTCGGTGGTTCTCGCACCAATAGCAGACCAACTAAATAAATCAGCAAGGTATTGTGGACTAATAGGATCTAGTGCTTCTGTTGCCAAAGGTAAACCTAAAGTAACTAAATCTAATAATAATTGACGTGCAATATGCAATCCTTCTTCAACTCGAAAAGATCCATCTATTCTTGGATCATTTATTAGTCCTTTCCAACCAACCGTTGTTCTTGGTTTTTCAAAATATACTCTCATTATAATATAGAGTTCGTTTTTCACTTTTTCTGACAGTGCTTTTAATTTATGTGCATATTCTATTGCTGATTTAGGATCGTGAATAGAACAAGGACCAATTACTACTAATAATCTAGGATCTTTTTTATGAATAATATCAGCAATTTCTTTTCTTGACTTCTCTATTTGTAAACGTAAATGCGTTGCTAACGGTAATTTTACTTTTAATTCTGCTGGCGTAATTAATATGCTTTCATCAACAATATTAACATTATGAATACTATCTTTATTTATTACATTTGCCATTTTCTTTCCTCATTTTATAAAAATCCACAGTATAATTTATGTAAAAAATAAATTACAATAAATGTAAACATTAGATTACACACTTATAATGAGATTTTCAACTTTATTTATAACTATAATATAAAAAATAACAAACCATTAATTAAAATAGCAACCGTTTGCTTGAAAATACTACTTTATGGTATGCTAATAAGCTATCTTTAATAGCATAGGTTATATAAATCATGTCAAATAATTCGTCTCAAGTTGCTATTGTTATGGGATCAAAAAGTGATTGGGCAACGATGCAAGAAGCAACAAATATCCTAGATAATTTTGGTATTAATTATGATGTAGAAGTAGTTTCTGCTCATCGTACCCCTGATAAATTATTTAGTTTTGCAGAAACAGCAGAACAAAAAGGTTATAAAGTTATTATCGCTGGAGCAGGCGGCGCAGCTCATCTTCCTGGTATGATTGCAGCAAAAACAATAGTACCTGTACTGGGTGTTCCAGTAAAAAGTTCTATGCTAAGTGGTGTTGATAGTCTCTACTCTATTGTTCAAATGCCAAAAGGCATTCCTGTGGGAACATTAGCAATTGGACCTGCTGGGGCTGCTAATGCTGCTTTACTTGCTGCGCAAATTTTAGCGGCTTTTAATTCAGAAATAGCTAAAAAACTACATCAATTCAGAAATGAACAAACTCAAGTTGTACTGGAAAATCCTGATCCAAGATTATAATTTTGAATAAATTATTTTCATTATAAAATCTAATATTAAAAATAATGGATACTTTTATGTATCCATTTGCTTTATTCACATCTTACAGAACAAAATTTTATCATTTTGCTCAATATCATTCTCAATTTTCTAATTTATACTCATTAAATTTATTTAAATAAATTTAATATTCCATCAATAATTTCTTGCTTAAGATATTTTTTCATGATAGATATATTAAACGTGTTGTAACAAAAATGTAACTTAATTAGGGAAAGATCATTATGTATGAGGGGTTACTTATTGTTCTTGGACCTATGTTTTTAGGTTATTTAATTAAAACAAAAAATACGAGCTTTTTACTCAATATAAATAAAATTGTAATGATATTACTATTTTTAATTTTATTTGTAATGGGATTTAAATTAGGTCAATTAGATAATTTAGCAAAACAAATACCCATTATTGGCATTTCAGCCTTTACTTTTGCTATTGTAATTCAGTCTTGCAATATCATAGCATTGATCATTTATGATAAATTGTCTCCTGAACCAATTAAGAATTTAAGAAAGGTAATTCCATCTAGGTGGAAAATGCTTTTTGATAGTATGAAACTTGCTTCTATGGTTTTAATCGGATTTGTTATTGGTCTTATTATAAAACCTTGGTTTATATTATATTTTTCTGCAAGTACTTATATATTAATAGCACTGATATTTTTTATTGGTATTCAATTACGTAATAATGGAATATCTCTAAAAACAGTGATATTTAATAAAAGGGGGATAAATACAGGCATAATATTCTCGATTACATCCCTATTAGGAGGGGGTATTTCTGCCAGTATATTAGATCTTCCAATAACACAAGGTTTAGCTATATCATCTGGATTTGGGTGGTATTCTTTATCAAGTGTCGTGATTAATAATGCGTGGGGACCAATCTTTAGTAGTATTGCATTTTTGAATGATCTTTCTCGTGAAATTGTTAGTCTTTTTATTATACCTATGTTAATGAATAACTATCGTTCAACAGCCGTAGGTATATCAGGAGCAACCGCTTTAGATTGCTCTTTACCAATAATACAACGATCTGGGGGAATAGAAATTGTTCCTTTGGCAATTAGCTTTGGATTTATTACAAATATATTACCCCCTATTTTGTTAGTATTTTTTTCATCTATACCAATATAAAAAATAAAACAGGAGAACTATATGCAATTTGAAACTAAATGTTTACATGCTGGCTACAGCCCTAAAAGTGGTGAACCAAGAGTTCAACCAATAGTACAAAGCACAACTTTTACTTATGATTCAGCAGAACAAATTGGTGATTTGTTTGATTTAAAAGCGGCTGGCTTTTTCTATAGCCGTCTTTCTAATCCAACAACTAATGTAATTGAAGAAAAAATTACCGCACTTGAAGGCGGTGCAGCAGCTTTGGCAACGTCATCTGGACAAGCAGCTATTTTCTATGCATTATTAAATATTCTTGAATCGGGTGATCATTTTATTTCATCAAGTTCAATTTATGGCGGTGCATTTAATTTATTTGCCCAAACATTTAAAAAAATGGGAATTTCTGTGACTTTTGTCGATCCACGTCTTCCATTAGAAGAATTACAAAAGTCAATTCAACCAAATACAAAAGCAATTTTTGCAGAAACTATTGCTAATCCAGAGCTTGTAGTTCTAGATATTGAAAAATTTGCTAAATTGGCTCAACAGGCAGAAATCCCACTAGTAATTGACAATACTTTTGCAACACCATATTTCTGTCGCCCTATTGAATTTGGTGCAAATATTGTTGTTCATAGTACGACTAAATATCTTGATGGACATGCAGTTGCTTTAGGCGGTATTATTGTTGATGCAGGTAATTTCAACTGGAAAAATGGTAAATTCCCACAATTCACTCAACCAGATGAAAGCTATCATGGTTTAGTTTATACAGAAAATTTTGGTAATCTTGCTTATATTATTAAAGCTCGTGTCCAATTAATGCGTGATCTTGGTGCGACACCAGCTCCTCAAAATAGCTTTTTGTTAAATTTAGGTTTAGAAACCTTACCATTACGTATGGAAGCACATTATAATAATGCCTTAAAAATTGCTGAATTTTTATCAACTCATTCAGCAGTAAATACAGTTAGTTACCCTGCGCTAGCAAATCATCCTGACTATGCATTAAAACAAAAATATCTTCCAAATGGATTATGTGGCGTAATTTCCTTTGAAATAAAAGGAGGAAAAGAAGCAGCAACAAAATGGCTCAATGCTTTAAAACTTGTATCTCGAGAAGTACATGTTGCAGATATTCGTACTTGTGCATTACACCCTGCAACCTCTAGTCATAGACAATTAACAGAAGAGCAATTAGAAGCAATGAAAATTTCAGGTGGATTAATTCGTATTTCTTGCGGTATTGAAAATGTAAACGATATTTTAGCCGATATTCAACAAGCATTTGATTCACTAAATTAATCAAAAATTAATTAAATTATGAAAAACAAAAGGACGCTATTTAGCGTCCTTATTGATCATTACTTTAAAATTAAAGTGCAGATTTTGCTTTTTCAACAAGTGCTACGAAAGCAACTTTATCGAATACTGCGATATCAGCTAGGATCTTACGATCGATTTCAACAGATGCTTTTTTCAAACCATTGATGAATTTACTGTAAGATAAACCATTTTGACGAGCTGCCGCATTAATACGTGCAATCCATAATTGACGGAATTGACGTTTACGTTGACGACGGTCACGATAAGCATATTGACCAGCTTTAATTACAGCTTGGAACGCAACACGATAAACACGTGAACGTGCTCCATAATAACCTTTAGCAGCCTTAAGAACTTTCTTATGGCGTGCTCTTGCAATAACACCACGTTTTACACGAGCCATTATTTAATCTCCTATTTGTCTAATCTAACTAAAATATACTAAAAACGCTTATGCGTATGGTAAACATGCTACAACTAAAACTTGGTCTGCTTTTGCAACCATTGATTTATGACGTAGATGACGTTTACGTTTAGTGGTTTTCTTAGTCAAAATATGACGTAAGTGAGATTGTTTACGTTTGAAACCGCCAGAAGCTGTTTTTTTGAAACGCTTTGCAGCACCACGTACTGTTTTAATTTTAGGCATTGTTAAAATAACTCCGCATTGTTTAAGTTAATATTACAATAATTAGGCGAATAAAATGTGAAAAACTATAAAATTTTACCGCACTTTATTACTTGTGATGCTCTAATTATTTCTTCTTAGGGGCAAGTATCATAATCGCTTGACGACCTTCCAGTCTTCCTGGTGCAGATTCTACAACAGCAATTTCTGAGAGATCATTTTTAACGCGATCCAATACTTCTAAACCAAGATTTTGGTGAGCCATTTCACGTCCGCGAAAACGAACAGTAATTTTAGCTTTATCCCCTTCTTCTAAAAAGCGAATCAGGCTGCGTAGTTTTACCTGATAGTCGCCTTCGTCTGTACCAGGACGGAATTTAATTTCCTTCACTTGTACAACTTTCTGCTTTTTCTTCTGCTCTTTTGCAGTTTTGCTTTTTTCGTAAAGGAATTTACCGTAGTTCATAATACGACAAACTGGTGGTTCCGCATTTGGACTAATCTCAACTAAGTCTAATGCAACACTTTCAGCCATATCTAAGGCTTGTTGAATCGACACGATTCCCGCTTGCTCACCATCTTGGTCAATCAAGCGAACTTCTTTCACTCTAATTTCATCATTGATACGATTAGGGCGATTTACAGCTGGGGCTTTTCTTACGGTTTTAATAATTACATTCCTCTTACAAATTTTAACTACAATCAAACTGCTATTTATACACAGATAAAATATCCGTAGAACATAAGCAAAAGATCAAAATCATTACCTTAATAATTTCTTTTAAGGTAAAACGTGCGAATTCTATAAGATTTTACAAGACTATGCAACAAGTATTATTTATTACTAGCTATATTAAACGAATATAGCCTATTATTTATAATATTCACGTAGTTGTTGAGTAATATTGATAAGTTTTATAAAAAAATGCACCAAGTAATATACATAACATAAAAACTATTTGAAATAGTCGCTTTTTTGTTAACTTTTCTGCTGCCATATTCTCACCATACCTTATATTTAATCAATTAATATTTTTAATTCGTTATTTAAGACTTCTTAAATTTAACATTTAATGCTATTATTTGTTGAGTTAGATCAATTTTATCTTATTTTTTTCTTGGTTTGTCTATTTATTTGAGGAACAAATGAAAGTTTTGACGAATGAACCGAAAATTGGATGCCGTATTCAATCTGGTGGCTGTGCAATACACTGCCAAGATTGTAGTATCAGCCAACTTTGTATTCCCTTCACATTAAATGAACATGAGCTTAATCAGCTTGATAATATTATTGAAAGAAAAAAACCAATTCAAAAATCACAAATTCTGTTTAAAGCAGGTGATGGGCTTACTTCATTGTATGCGATAAGATCTGGGACAATAAAAACTTATACGATTAGTGAATCTGGAGAGGAACAAATAACCTCTTTTCATTTACCTGGTGATCTTGTCGGATTTGATGCCATTACCAATATGCAACATCCTAGTTTTGCTCAAGCATTAGAAACCTCTATGGTATGTGAGATTCCTTTTGATATTTTAGACGATCTTTCAGGAAAATTACCAAAACTTAGGCAACAAATTATGCGTTTAATGAGTAATGAGATTAAAAGTGATCAAGAAATGATTTTATTACTTTCAAAAATGAATGCAGAGGAACGATTAGCGGCATTTATTCATAACTTATCAACTCGTTATTCAGCCAGAGGTTTTTCCGCCAGAGAATTTCGTTTAACTATGACTCGTGGTGATATTGGTAATTATCTTGGATTAACTGTTGAAACTATTAGTCGACTATTAGGACGTTTTCAGAAAATTAATATGCTCTCTGTTCAAGGTAAATATATCACTATTAATGATATGCCTTCCTTAGTAAAACTTGCTGGAACAACTAAAAATAAAGCGAAAATAGTATTTTAAATATTAATTTATCTTATACAATCTTAGGATTAAGCAAAATTAGCTAATCCTAAGATTAAACTTATTACCTTGTTATTTTTACAATCTTTGTAATTCTAGTTACAATAATACCTCTTTTAGCATTTTCTATACAATTATTCTTAAATTGAAAAATTAGTTTGAAATTGGCATACATTCAAAATCAGTTTATTATTAATAATGATATTCAAAATATGGAGGCTATTATGCAATTCAATAATATACTGGTAATCTTAAATCCAGAAACAGAAAAACAATATGCACTAGCTCGAGCAGTAAGACTTGTCAAAGAACAAAAAAGTACAAAGAAAGTTAAGATCACAACGTTAATGTCTATCTACAACTTTTCCTATGAAATGTCAGCATTACTATCTTCTGAAGAAAGGGAAAATATGCATCAGCAGTTAATTCAACAACAGCAACGTAATATAGCTCCTTATTTAGAAAAATATATGGATCCTCATATTGAATTTGACTCAACTGTTTTATGGACAAATAATGAATCAGATGCAATAAAAGATGAGCTTGAAAATAAAAACTATGATCTCGTCGTAAAATATACTCAAGAACAAGAAACCTTTACCTCTTTATTATTTACTCCCCAAGATTGGCAATTATTAAGAAAATCATCAATTCCAACAATGATGGTAAGAGATGGAGACTGGAAACATCAACGTAGAATATTAATTGCAGTCGATGTATCTGATCAAGAAAATGATGATAATAGCTTTAATGAACAATTAGTTTCTTTTGGGCTAGATCTCGCTGATAATTTAGAACGAGGTAATGTTCATCTTGTTGCCGCTTATCCACCGACACCAATTAACCTTACCATTGATTTTCCTAATTATTCATCCACTGAATATGATAATAATATTCGTGGGCAATATCTTCTCAATATGAAAGAGTTACGCCAAAAATTTTTAATTGATGAAGATCACACTCATGTGATTGAAGGATTTCCAGAAGATGTTATTCCTAAAATAGCTAAACAAATCTCAGCAGAAACTGTTGTATTAGGAACGATTGGTCGACAAGGACTCTCAGCAGCACTACTAGGAAATACCGCAGAACACGTTATTAGTAAACTTGAATGTAATTTATTAGCAATAAAGCCAAATATTCCAGAATAATAATCTTTTCCTAAAAAATAGGTGCATATAAATAATTTTATGCACCTATTATACTGTTTCACTTCTACTTCTTTTATATTAATCTAATTAATTTCACCGCAATTAATACAATACAAATATTGTCCTTTAGGATCATTTAATTTAGTTAATATCCCTAATTGTTTCTTGAGTTGATGATAACCTTTAGGTAATCCTATCATATCGAATAAACTTGTTTTAATGAGGCTACTTCCCCCCTTTTTGACGTCTTTTATTAATGAGCCTAATAAAGAATCATCTGTATCAGTTAACCATTCAACTGAAAGCTCTCCAATATCTTTATTACCTTTATTATTAACTAATTCTGTTGCTTTAGAAATTGCTTCATCAAAAGTTCCTAATTCATCAACTAATTTATATTTATAAGCCTCTGAGCCTAACCATACTTGTCCCTGTGCTAATTTATCCACAGCGTCTTTAGAAAGGTGTCGTCCACGACTAACTACATCAAGAAAACGTTCATAACCAAACTCAATCTCTTGTTGAAAGATATCCTCTGTTTTCTTAGATAAAGCACTCATTGGTGATTTATTCACAAGCTTGGTCGTATCAACAGAATCAGCTGTTACGCCAATTTCTTTTAGTCCTTGCTCATAGGTTGGAATAATCGCAAAAATACCAATCGATCCCGTAATTGTCATTGGGTCTGCTACGATATAATCTGCAGTGCTGGAGATCCAATATCCTCCTGATGCAGCCATTCCCCCCATAGACACAACAACAGGTTTACCTACTTCCTGTAAATGATCAATTTCTTGACGAATAATTTCTGATGCAAAAGCACTACCACCTGGACTATTTACCCTTAATATAACTGCTTTAATATCAGTATTATCATATGCTTGACGAAGTAATCTAGCAATAGTATCACCACCAACATCGCTCTCATAACTTTCCCCATCAATAATTGCACCCTCTACATTAATAACTGCAATTTTCGATTTTGTTTGTCCAATCATTGGATCAGGATATTGAGCTAAATATTCCTCAAATGGAAACAAATTTGCTTCGCCAATTTTATTTTTACCAAATTGCTTAATTAAATCTTGTTGTAATGTAAATCTATCGGCTAATTTAGTTACTAAATGTCGTTTTATTGAATAAGCCGTAGTATCCCCTTTTAGTTCTTTTAGCTCATTTAAATAAATATCAGCTTCTGGCAATACTTCTGATAACGAAATATGTCTATTCTCTGAAATAGTATTTTTATATCCTTGCCACATTTTATTTAACCAGCGTTGTGTATTTTCTTTTGCCTCATCAGACATATTATCTCTTAAAAAAGGCTCTACAGCAGCTTTATAAGTACCGACTCGAAATACGTGAGGAGTAATTTTTAATTTATCAAGTAAAGATTTAAAATAAACACTCTCAATAACCATACCTTCAATTGATACTTGACCGTTTGGATTTAAATAGATTTCATCGGCATAACTTGCTAATAAATATTGTTTTTGACTGTAATAATCGGAGTAAGCAATAACAGTTTTTTTAGCCATTTTGAAATCTAAAATTGCTTTGCCTACGTAATTTAACGCCGGTATATCTGCGCCTTGAAAGTGATTCAAATCCAAAACTAATCCATTAATCATTGGATCATCTATTGCTTTTCTAATGGCGTACACTACATCAAAGGTTGAAATCTGCGTTGGTGCATCAGGGCTATTAAGCTCTCTTAATGCGGTATGCCAAGAAAAATCCTCTTCTCGATTATCAGCTAAAAAACCATCTAATGAAATTAATAGTGCATTTGGCTGAGTTAAATCAACATCTGATTTTATCGAATTATTACCAATAGACGATAGGGTAAATATCGTCATCAATAACATAACAAATAAAAGAAAAACCAAGTTCATAACAAGATTACGAATACAATTAATTACTCGCCAAAAAAACTTAAGTACCTTTAAAATTACTTGCATAAATCTATTACCTAATATTATCTAAACGTTGTGAAGCAAGATAATATCAAAAATCATTAGATTACTTAACTAAAATTTATTGCTATAATTTTAACAATGTATTATTAAGTAAGGTCAAATTTTAAAATGGATGCTTTAGAATTACTCACTTCCCGCCGTTCAGAAAAAAAACTAGCAGAACCGGCTCCTAATAAACAACAGCTAGAATACCTTTTTCAATCTGCATTACACGTTCCAGATCATGGTAAATTAAATCCTTATCACTTCATTGTTATTGAAAAAGAAGGGTTAGCAAAATTTGAGAAATTATTAGAAAGTGTAGTTGATGAATTTGATCTTGGTGAAGAACGATTAAGAAAAGCCAAAAGTATCGCCTATCGTGCACCAATGGTCATTGCAGTTATTGCAAAACTGAATGAGGAAATAAAAAAAGTCCCTACTTGGGAACAAGAATTAACCGCAGGTTGTGCTACTTATGCAATGCAACTCGCCGCAAAAGCACAAGGTTTTGATAATGTATGGATAACAGGCCCTTGGGTAAATGGCTCAGAACTAAGAAAAGCTTTTAAATGTGAACAACAAGATAAAGTTGTAGCATTATTACTCATTGGGACAGCAGGAGAAAAATTAGAAAGAGACAAGAAAATATTAGATACAGACAGTTTTATTAGTTATTTGGAATGATTTAGAGATAGAACTGAAAAGTAACGCACAACCAATATGTAGGCGTTACTTTTTAATTATTTCGCTAAAAAATGCCCAGATTTACCACCGCACTTTTCAAGTAATCTGACTTGTTCTATAACCATATCCTTTTGGATTGCTTTACACATATCGTAAATAGTTAAAGCGGCAACACTTGCGGCGGTCAATGCTTCCATTTCTACGCCCGTTTTCCCTGTTAATTTACAAAAACTCTCAATTCTTACTTGATTAGTTTCTGGAAGTGCGGTCAAATTTACTTCTACTTTTGATAAAAGCAATGGATGACATAAGGGGATAAGTTCCCATGTTCTTTTTGCAGCTTGAATCCCTGCAATTCTAGCTGTAGCGAAAACATCACCTTTATGGTGTTGTCCCGATAAGATCATTTCTAAGGTTTTTTGTGACATTGTCACAATGACTTCTGCTCGAGCTTCTCTTACTGTTTCTTGTTTACTGGAAACGTCCACCATATTGGCTTCACCTTGACTATTAATATGTGTAAATGTTGTCATTTTAAATCCTTTAATTATCCACCGATACTCGCTAAATGCTGACGAATACCTGAATCACCATTATGTAAAAAATGATGTTCTCTTTTACCCTGTAATGCTGAAAAAATTCTAGCTTGTAATAATGTACTTTGTTCGTGAGATTGCAATAGATCTCGTAAATCAATGCCCTCTTCTCCAAATAAACATAAATGTAATTTTCCATTGGAAGAAACTCTCAAGCGATTACAACTAGCACAAAAATTCTTTTCATAAGGCATAATTAAGCCAATTTCCCCTTGATAATCAGGGTGTTTAAATACTTTTGCTGGGCCATCTAAATAAGACTTAGGTAATAATTTCCAACCAGAACGTAATAATTTTTCTTCTAATACTTTTCCAGATAAATGATATTTATTAAAGAAATTATCCATTTCGCCCGTTTGCATTAATTCGATAAAACGCATTTGAATTGGTTTATTTTTAATCCAAAGTAAGAATTGGTTAAATTCGTGATCATTAATACTTTTCATCAAAACAGAATTTACTTTAATTTTTTGATAACCAATATCAAATGCACGATCAATACCACGCATAATCTCATCAAATTTATTAACACCAGTAATAGAATAAAACATACGTGGATCAAGACTATCTACACTCACATTGATACTGGTAATCCCTGCTTTTTTCCAATCATCTACATCTTTCAGCATACGATAGCCATTAGTGGTTAAAGCTATTTGCTTAATATTTTCAACTTGATTAATCGACTCAACAATAGATAAAAAATCTTTACGCAAAGTCGGCTCACCGCCTGTAATACGTACTTTTTCTGCACCCAAAGTTGCAAAGGCAGCAATAAGATTTTCTATTTCACTTAATGTGAGAAAACTGGGTTTATTTTTTTCTGGTTGATAACCGTTTGGTAAGCAATAGTTGCAACGAAAATTACATATATCTGTAATAGATAGACGTAAATAGTAATACTCTCGTTGAAAATTATCGACTAGATTCGACATTCCAACATTTTTGATAGGAATAGTTTTTTGCATCGGACACCTTTGTAAAACAACGATAGGATAAACCGTTTCCAATATTATCCCTGAGTAACTTAAGGTTACTGGCATTGCTACCCTATTTATTATTTATCATAAACTTAGGTAAACAAGCTCGGAGTTATGCGTTTAATTTTCAATATATTAAAAAATTAAGAGGACAGTTACAGTCTCTTAAAATGATTACGTTATTAACGATAAAAAACAATTTATTTTCCTATCGCTATATTAGGTACATGTAATTTATACCATAGAATAAAGATATTTGCTAATATACAAAAGAAAATCGTTAATTAAATGGGAAAATAATGTCTAATTTTATTTCAAAAGGCCTATCTTACTGTCAGCATGAAAATTTAGATAATATCCAAAATATTGTTGCTATTGGTGGTGGGCATGGATTAGGGCGGATAATGTCTGCATTAAGTTTTATGGAAGAAAGACTAACTGGAATTGTTACAACCACAGATAATGGTGGCTCAACGGGACGTATTCGTTTGGATCAAGGTGGCATAGCTTGGGGAGATCTACGAAATTGTTTAAACCAGATAATTACTACACCAAGTACCGCTTCTGCCCTTTTTGAATATCGTTTTTCTGGTTCTGGTGAACTTGCTGGACATAATCTAGGAAATCTAATGCTAAAAGCGTTAGAAAATATGAAAATTAGACCAACTGAAGCGGTCAACCTAATAAGAGATCTGCTAAATGTTAAATCTTTTATTATTCCCATGTCTGAACAATCGGTTCATCTTGCTGCTTCACTTAATTGTGGATCAAGTATTGTCGGTGAAGTAACTATCGATCAATTAACCGAAATACCCACGTCTATTTTTGTTGTTCCTCTTGTTCCAGCTACACCTGAAGCAATAACCGCACTAAAAAAAGCTGATGTAATTCTACTTGGTCCTGGAAGTTTCTTTACAAGTATTCTTCCTCCACTATTACTACCAGATATTATTGATATCCTTAAACAAACTAATGCTAAAAAAATCTTCATTGACAATCTTGGGCTTGAACACAGTCCTGCTGCACAACTAACCTTAGAAGATAGAATTAATTGGATTCATCAAGTTATTGGGAAGCCTATTATTGATGGTGCAATAACCCAATATACCCCTGAGATGAAAATGAATAATCCCAATATTAAAATAATGGCTAAACGATTAAGTGCTGATGATATTAGTTATCGTCATGATCGGACTTTACTATGCAAGGCAATTGATGAGCTATTGGCTGAATTATATTAAAAGGCTACAAAATTAAGTTAATTAGCTATTAAAAATAAGTAATTACTTATATGACCAATTAAAAATGTCAAATAAAGTTTTCCATTGACTATCTAATTGTGCATTTAGTTCAATTAATTCATTTGTAATAGGATGATAAAAAGTTAGTTTTTCAGCATGTAGCATTAAACGTTGTACCCCTGTATTTTCAGTCATCGCTCTATTTTGACGTAAATCACCATATTGTGTGTCACCTAATATTGGATGAAAAATATGTTTCATATGACGGCGTAGTTGATGTTTACGCCCTGTATGTGGAATTAAACGGACTAAAGAATAACGTGTCGTTAAATATTTTCCTGCTGAATAAGGCATTTCGACCGTTCCTAAACCAATATATTCAGTAACTGCCTCTTGTGCATCTTTATTTTGTTGAGAAAATTTATCAGCAATTTTATCTAATTTAACTTTTAAAGGGTAATCAATCACAGCTTTCCCCGTTAAATAACCTCGAACAATAGCAAGATAACTTTTATCTACTGACTTTGCTTCAAATTGTTGACAAAGTAAATTAGCAATTTCTGAATTTAAAGCAAATAACAACACACCTGATGTAGGACGATCCAAACGATGAATAGGAAATACATATTGACCTATTTGATCTCGTAACGTTTGCATAACAAAGACAGTTTCGTGGCGATCTAACCAACTACGATGAACTAACATTCCCGAAGGTTTATTTACCGCAATAATGTACTCATCTTGATAGATAATATCTAATATCATTGTGATTGATTCTTCAGTAAATTTTCAATTTCATTGATCGGACATAGTAATTTTTCTAGCCCATCTAATTCTTTTAATGCTTCTTCTATATAAGGAGTTATGGATATATTATTTGGTAATGGCAAATCTGCTTCTAACAATGCACACATTCTAGGAATAAAAATCCATTGTAGCCATTCATTAGCAGTCATCGTATCAATAGCAAAAGGCTCAGTACTCAATAGCGCTTGTGGATTCGGGGCAACCGTTGCCCAAAGATCTAATTCTTGCATTATTTGCTGTAATTCTTCTAATTTAAGTTTGGTTTTTTCTCGCATTATTACTCCTAGATAGCGTAGAATAAGGAGGTATTTTATGAAATTTAATACAATTTATCCACTATCCTTTAAATTATTGGACAAATACTATGTATCTAATCGAAACCTTCTTTTCCTATCAGTATAATAATCACAACAATTTGGAAAATTTGAGCTATTTAGTCAATCAAATTATTGAACAATGGCGTTACAATGGTCAAATTATTGGTCGTGAAATTCCCCTTTTTGTCGCTAATCAAGAAAATGAGCAAGGATTTGCAGTGAGAGTAGTTTGTCCTGAACAACAAAGCCTATTACCCGAATTTAATAACCAAGAAGTAAATAATGCGATCGAGCAAGCTGAAAGTGCGGGCATATTTCTAGATAGTTTTCATATTATTGCTGAAGATCTCAATTCTGATACTACGCATACAGGGATCAAACCAAGCTGGCAAATTCTTTATACCACTTATTTACAGTCTTGCTCGCCATTACATAGTGGAGAAGATTTATTACCTATTCCATTGTATAAACAACTTCAAAAAACACCGCACTTATCCATGGATATAATAAAATGGCAAGAAAATTGGCAAGCTTGTGATCAATTACAAATGAATGGTGCGGTTTTAGAAAAACAAGCATTATATGAAATCTCTGATACCCAAAGTAATTTATTCAAGCACGGTTATTATCTCGCTCAAGATATTGAACGTAATACTGGTATTCCCACCTATTATTATTTATATCGAATTGGTGGAGAGAATCTAATAACAGAAAAACAACGTCGATGCCCAATTTGTCACGAAGAATGGATATTAAACAAACCATTATTTGATTTATTCCACTTTAAATGTGATCATTGTCGCCTTGTATCAAATTTATCTTGGCATTGGCAATAGTTTAAATTTATAGCTATTATAGCTTTATAATACTGAAAATAACCATTACAATCACTTAGCAATCAGAGAGTTTATGCAATGAATTATGATGATAATAGTTTAAAATCATTGAAATTAGGTCAAAAAACAGAATATGCTACAAATTATGACCGCACTTTATTACAAGCAGTACCACGCAAATTAAATCGTGATACATTAGGAGTGACAACGTCACAACCATTTACCATAGGCTCAGATATTTGGACGGCATATGAAGTATCTTGGTTAAACAATAAAGGCTTACCACAAGTTGCTATTGCAGATATAACAATAGATTTCCGCTCAGAAAATTTAATTGAATCAAAAAGTTTTAAACTTTATTTAAATAGTTTTAACCAAACTCGTTTTACAAATTTACAAGAAATCGAAAGTATTATTAAAGAAGATTTAACAAATTGTGCCAAAGGTAAAGTAAAAGTAGCGTTAAATACTTTAGATAAATATAAAAACCAAACTATTGCAACACTACAAGGATTTTGTATTGACAATCAAGATATAGAAATCAATGATTATACGTTTAATACTGACATTTTAAAAAATTGCATTGATTCAGAAGATGTTATAGAGGAAACATTAATTAGTCATTTATTAAAATCAAATTGTCTAATTACCAATCAACCAGATTGGGGAAGTATACAAATTCACTATATTGGGAAAAAGATTAATCAAGAAAAATTGCTACGTTATATCGTGTCATTTAGACAACATAATGAATTTCATGAACAATGTGTCGAACGTATATTTTGTGATTTAATGCGATTTGCAAAACCTGAAAAATTAACAGTTTATGCTCGCTATACACGTCGTGGTGGACTTGATATTAATCCATTTCGCTCTAATTTCGAAGAAATACCTAATAATTTACGTCTTGCAAGACAATAATTAACAAATAGAAGGATAAAAATGACCCACATTTATAATGTAACACCTAGAGGAAGTATGGATCAACTTTCTCAGTTAGAAGTAAAAATTTTGACCAAGAAAGCAAAGAGTAAACTCTACTCGCTTTACCGTAATTCCTCATTAGCCGTATTAAATTCTGGTGCGGTTACAGATGACAGTCGTGCTTTACTCAATAAATATGCTGATTTTGATATTCATCTTGTAGAAACAGAACGTGGTATTGCAATAAAATTACATAACCCACCAGAAAATGCTTTTGTTGATGATAAAATTATTCGTAATATTCAATATCACTTATTTGCTGTATTACGAGATATTTTATTTGTCAATGTACTCAACCAACGTATTAATCCTTGTGATATTCAAGATAATGCACATATAACGAATCAAGTTTTCTCTATTTTACGTAATGCAAAAGCATTAAAATTTGGCGAGAAACCTAATTTAGTCGTATGTTGGGGAGGGCATTCAATAAATAATACTGAATACCAATATTGCCGTTCTGTTGGTCTAGAATTAGGTCATCGTGAATTAAATATTGTTACAGGTTGTGGACCAGGGGTAATGGAAGCACCAATGAAAGGGGCAACTATTGGCCATGCAAATCAACGCTATAAAGATAGCCGTTTTATTGGAATTACAGAGCCATCAATTATCGCTTCTGAGCCACCTAATCCTATTGTGAATGAATTAATTATTATGCCTGACATTGAAAAACGTTTAGAAGCATTCGTCAGATTAGGGCACGGTATAATTATCTTTCCTGGTGGTCCTGGCACCTTCGAAGAATTATTATATATTTTAGGTATCAAACTTAATCCTAAAAATAAAGATCAACAGCTACCTTTAATTTTAACTGGTCCTAAAGAAAGTGCAGATTATTTTTCTACTATTGATCGTTTTATTGGCGAAACCTTAGGTAAGGAAGCTCAAGATCTCTATGAAATAATTATTGATGATCCAAGTGCCGTTGCTCGATATATGCGTAATGCGATGAATGATATTGAAAAAACTCGTCGAGAAAATAATGAAGCCTACTGTTTTAATTGGTCACTAGATATATCTTCTGATTTTCAACAACCTTTTATTCCGACTCACGAAAATATGGCGAATTTAGACCTACACTTTGAACAATCTAAAGTAGAATTAGCCGCTAATTTACGTCGAGTATTCTCTGGTATTGTTGCAGGTAACATTAAACCTGATACGAAAGATCTAATCGAAAAAGAAGGAAAATTCCAATTACACGGTGATGTAGTATTGATGGAAAAAGTGGATCAGGTACTACAAGATTTTATTGTACAACATAGAATGAAATTACCTGGTGGTGATGCTTATGAACCTTGTTATGAGATAAAAAAAACTTAGTAATTAATAAGTTAATTACTAATTAACCCAAGTATGAATCTATTTTATTTAAATTAACCGCTAACATTATAGAAGGAAAAATTATGAATCAAGTAACCCAATTAGGAAACCCTATTGAAATTGCAGGTCGTTTTCCACAAAAATCTGAAAATATTGCAGACTTTACGCTTATTAATAATAAATTAGAAACAGTTTCTTTATCTGATTTTAATGGTAAACGTAAGATATTAAATATTTTTCCAAGTATTGATACAGGTATTTGTGCAACATCTGTTCGCAAATTTAACCAACAAGCTGCCAATTTAGAAAATACGGTTGTTCTTTGTATTTCTGCCGATTTACCTTTTGCTCAAGCCCGTTTTTGTGGTGCAGAAGGAATTGAAAATGTTCAAACATTATCAACATTTCGGAATAAAGCATTGCATACCACATTAGGTGTAGATGTTGTTTCTGGAAAAATTGCTGGATTAACTACCCGAGCAGTGATTGTATTAGATGAAAATAATAACGTATTACACTCAGAACTCGTACCTGAAATCGCTCAAGAGCCAAATTATGATGCAGCATTAGCTGTTTTATAATAGAATATTAATAACAATTCGCACGTAAAACGTGTGTTTTTTTCAGCTACCCTATAAGGGCTTAGTACTTCACATGCCTCTCAAGAGGCATGTGAAAACTGACAAGCGTACTATAACTCTATGGCTCCCCCCTTAAAGGGGTCTATATATTCCTTCTTCGATAAATTATCCTGAATCAGGTCTTCCTTTTCTTGATTCCTTAATATATTTTTCTACTACTTTAGTATTTAAACCTACTGTACTTACGTAATAACCTTTAGACCAGAAATTTCTGTTTCCATACTTGTATTTTAAGTTGGTATGCCTTTCAAAAATCATTAGTAAAGATTTCCCTTTTAAATATCCCATAAAACTTGAGACGACTATCTTAGGCGAAATTTTTAATATCATATGAATATGATTTTTCATAGCATGTGCTTCGATTATTTCTACATTTTTGTAATTATATAACTGCCTTAATATACTCCTTATATCCATACGCAATTTTTCATAAATTGCCTTTCGTCTGAATTTTGGAATAAAGACTATATGATACTTACAGTTCCATCTTGTGTGTGATAGACTTGAATCGTCATTGGATTTATTTGCCATTGGCACATCCTCCTATATTTTGAATTTGGTTGTCAGCCTTCTTCATTATATCGGAGGATTTTTTCATCGCTAAAGCTCTTTTATACCATACGCATAGCGTATGGTTTTTATAGATAGACGATGTCTATCTATAATCAAAAGAAAAACGACAGAAAAATCAGTCGTTTTTCTGCCGTTTAATATTGTGCTTATATTAGAAACTTATTTAGAAAGATCTTCTACTTCCATTATTGCCAAAATAGATTCTGAAATAGCATAATCTGCTTCTTCAATTGCAGAAATTGTATATTCTACGTAGTCTTCGGCATAAGCTTCTGCTATCTCTGCATATTTTTGAGCTGATGCTAAATCAGCTTTTTACTTAAATTCTTCAACAGCATTCTTAATTGATGTTTTTTTATCAGCTAATGATTTTTCTAAATCTTTGATCTTAGCTTTTTTCTCATCAATTCTCTTTTCAAGTATTTCTTTTTTTGCACGAGCATCAGCTTTCACTAACTCTGCTTTATTGTCTACACTTTCTTTTACTTCTCTTATTTTCGACTTTACACTATTAATTTGTAAGTTGAATTTTACTTTAATTTGCTCATTTTTCCCTCCATTTTGGGTCAACAATCATTACCGAATTATAATGATATGTATGGGCTATAGCATATTTTATTTAAATTAAGCTATAAAATATGCTATTTATAAGAATTTAAACTATCTAAATTTCTTAATGCCTCAATACGTTTTTCTAATGGTGGGTGGCTTAAAAATAAGGCGGCTAATCCTCCCCGTTTACCATTAATAGCAAAAGCGGCTAATTGTCCTTCCATTTCTTGTGGTTCGTGTAAACTCTGTAAACGTTGTAATGCGGCGATCATTTTTTGTTTACCTACTAGCTCCGCTGATCCCGCATCTGCTCGAAATTCTCGATAACGAGAGAACCACATCGCTATAATACTAGCAAGAAAACCAAAGACAATTTCAAGTACCATTGAAATCATAAAATACATACCTTGACTAGTTTCACCATCACGATTACTTGCTACCACTTTTGCAATCATTCTTGATATAAAAATGACGAAAGTATTTAGCACACCTTGCAATAAAGTCATTGTAATCATATCACCATTTTTAATATGACTCATTTCGTGAGCTAAAACAGCTTCAGCTTCATCTTTTGTCATCGCATTTAATAACCCAGTACTTACTGCCACTAATGAGTTTTTCTGACTAGCCCCTGTTGCAAAAGCATTCACATCAGAAGAATGATAAATTGCTACATCTGGCATTGGTAATCCCGCACGCTCAGCTTGAGAACGGATAGTATTCACCAACCAATGCTCTATCTCATTACGTGGTTGCTCAATAATTTGACCATTCACTGAGCGTAATGCCATTGTTTTTGATAAAAATAACGAAATTAACGAGCCACTGAAACCAAATAAAGCAGCCATAATCAGTAATCCCATAGTATCTTGAGATTGAATACCTGTTAGGCTTAAAATAATATTAAATACAAATAAAACTGCCATATTTGTTGCTAAAAATAGCAAAATTCGCATCATAAAATAGTCCTCTTTACAGTAGAATAAATTAGTATAGGTAGTTGTTCGTAAAACTATTTCTTATAATGGTAACAAAATTGTTAAAATTCAAGTATGAATGTAAAATACTTACCATAAAGTCATTTGTTTTTGTGGGCATTGTTCTGGAATAGTAACCTGTATTCCAATCAGTCTAATTTCTCTACCATTAGATCGTTGCCAGATTTTGATTAATAATTGTTTAAAAATATCTTTTGAAAATTCAACCGCACTTTTTTCTAAAGTTGTTACCGTAAAATCATCAAATTTTAATTTTACCCCCACTTTATGAAAATCACTCAACGCTATATTTGGACAAGTATTTTTTATTCTTGTAATCAAAATTGGATATAATTTTTCTAATATAGCCAATCCTTGTTCAATATGAGTAATATTTTTTAATAAAGTTTTTTCCACCGTAACGGATTTACGTTCTCGATTAGGCTGCACATCTCGTTCATCTACACCGTGAGCGAAATACCATAATCTCATTCCCATTTTTCCAAATTGATTTAAAAGAACACTTTGATCAAAATTCTGCACATCTTCACAAGTTTTAAGCCCCATTTTCAATAAACGTTCTGTGGTTACTTTCCCTACTCCTGGGATTTTCTTTAAGGGTAATTTTTTGACAAAATCATCAACATCTTGAGGATTAATAACAAAGCTACCATTAGGCTTATTACAATCAGAAGCAATCTTCGCCAAAAATTTTACCGGAGCAACGCCTGCAGAAGCCGTTAATCCAGTTTCCTTAAAAATAGTTTTTCTTATTTCTTCAGCAATCCAAGTTGCAGAGCCAGAACATTGATGACAATGCGTAACATCTAAATAGGCCTCATCAAGAGAAAGTGGCTCAACTAGATCCGTATAACGATGAAAAATTGAGTGAATTTGTTTAGAAATCTGTTTATATAAGGGCATATTTACTGGTACTAAAATAAGATTAGGACAAAGTTTTACTGCTTGAGCCGTAGGCATAGCACTATGCAATCCAAATTGACGAGCAAGATAATTGCAAGTAGTCAATACCCCACGTTGCCTTGAATTTCCCCCCACAGCAAGCGGTTTATCCTTTAAACTTGGATTATCTCGCATCTCAATAGAAGCATAAAAACAATCCATATCAATATGTATGATCTTTTTTAATGTCATCGCATTTATATAAAAAATAGCCACTTTATTGTTTATAAAGAATATAGTACAAAAAAGTGGCATATTAATAATTTAATTAAGATTGTTGATACGCATAAGTAAAGAAATCTCGTTCTAACTGACAGCAATGTCTGAATAATAATTTTAATCGTTGTTGTTCAGCTTCTGGAAGTTGAACAATTGAATCAAGCTCACTACGTAACCATATGACAAATTGCTCAAATTCAGGATTATTATGCAACGTAATCCATTCATCAAAATGAAATTTCTTTGGCTTGGCATTTCGACAAGCATTTCCCCATGTCCAATAAGTCCATTCTGCACAAGCTAATACCACAATACAATCATAGTATCCTGTTTCTGTTGCCTTTTTTATGGTTTCAGCAAAACCTTGCCTCATAGAATTAAAAATATGATTCTAAAATTCTATTTATACAACACTCAATACTCCCCTAATATCCTTATTTCTAATTGATTTTTTTCTGCAAAAATTCTTACTGCTCTTTTTAAAAATTCTGTGGGAATGTTATCTTTATACAAACAGCGACTATTAACAGAAATAAATTCAGCATCTAAATGCTGAACATAAAGACAACCAATATTAGTATTCACACCAGACATAGCCCGTCCTTTTAATTTTCCATAAATATGAATATTACCTGTTGCTGCAACTTCAGCCCCACTTTCCACATTTCCATGAATAATTAAATCGCTATTTTTCGCAAAAATAACTTGACCTTTTACCACATTACCCTCAATAACTTTTGTTGGTAAATAATTGGGTTCAGGAATAACCTCACCTAGCTCTTCGCTTTTGCCAAGTAATAAGAATCCAGATGATAAAATCAGTTCTTTTTGTAAACTATTCTGCCAATCACTGATACCGACTACTTGTATATTAAATTCAGCTAAAAGTTTTTTTAAAGCTACAAGATCTATTTTCTGTAAAATATCATCAAATTTTAAAATAACAGAAATATTATGAAAAAAAGTGGGTGATTTTTTTACCTTTCTTGCCAAAGCCCGTTTAATTATCGTCAAATTTGCACTTTTAAATACTAAAAAAATTGATGAAAACTGCCCAGTTCTTAATTCAATAATATCTTGCGACATAACATCACCCTAAATAAAAATTATACTGGTAAGATGATAAAGAATTACGTTAAAATCATCAAACTTTTTTATAAGAGAATAGAGAATAGAGAATAGAGAATAGAGAATAGAGAATAGAGAATAGAGAATAGAGAATAGAGAATAGAGAATAGAGAATAGAGAATAGAGAATAGAGAA
>NZ_SLXI01000002.1:189867-211823 GCF_004345785.1 Bisgaardia hudsonensis | reverse complement strand
GAATAAAACGATGATATGTGCTATTTATAAAAGTAATAAAAAAGCGGGTATGTACCTTTATCTTGCGAAACGCAATGCCTTTGATCCTGTACCAGAAACATTACAGCAAGCTTTTGGCAAACCAATCTTTGTTATGTTATTTAACCTAAAAGGCGAAAAACAATTAGTCAATGCCAATAAAGAAGAAGTATTAAACAATATAATTGAAAATGGATTTTATTTACAAATGCCTAAGTATGAAGAAAATCTTTTTGAAAATTGGTTAAAAAACAACAAAAAAACAACCGCACTACATAATTCCTAAAACTTCACATCATTATAAGGTATAATAAAAATAAATAAATTTAACATTTAGGAAATATCAATAAATATGAAAGTAATGTCTTTTAATATCAATGGATTAAGAGCAAGACCACATCAGCTTGAAGCGATCATTGAACAATATCAACCAGATATATTAGGTTTACAGGAAATAAAAGTTTCTGATGAAGATTTCCCTTATCCATTAGTGGAACATTTTGGCTACCATATTTTTCATCATGGGCAAAAAGGGCATTATGGTGTAGCCTTACTCACGAAAGAAAAACCTAAAGCCGTAAGAAAAGGCTTTCCAACTGATGATGAAAATGCACAAAAACGCATTATTATGGCAGATATGGAAACTGAATTTGGTTTAGTTACTATTATTAACGGCTATTTTCCACAAGGAGAAAGTCGCAAACACGAAACAAAATTCCCTGCAAAACAAAAATTTTATGCAGATCTACAACAATATGTAGAACAAGATCTTAATTCAAATTCCCCTCTCATTATTATGGGAGATATGAATATCAGCCCAACCGATCTTGATATTGGAATTGGAGAAGAAAGTCGAAAACGTTGGTTAAGAACAGGAAAATGTTCATTCTTACCAGAAGAAAGAGAATGGATACAAAGTTTATATAATATAGGTTTAGTTGATACTTTCCGGAATCAACATCCAACAGTGAATGATAAATTCTCGTGGTTTGATTATCGCTCAAAAGGATTTGATGACAACAGAGGCTTAAGAATTGATCATATTATCGTTAATCAAGAGTTAATGACTCGTTGTATTGATACGGGAATAGCTCTTGATATTCGAGCGATGGAAAAACCATCTGATCATGCACCAATTTGGGCAACATTTAAATAATAAGGATAATATAATGGAAATTGAACAAAACTGGCAAAATTATCGCTCAAAAATAAATGATGAAGTTGCTATTTTTTCGGTAAATTTAGGCATTTTTGATCAATTTGCATTAATCCAAGATGAATGCAGAAAAATTCTGCAGATTAACTTATCTTTCTCCACAAAACAAGCCACGATTGTTGAGGATGAAAATTATCAAAATATCTTAAAAGAGATATTCAAAATATCAACATTACTCTCAACTGTAAAAAAAACTTGCTATGTTGGATACAGTATTTCGAGTAAAAAAACGGCTATTTATTTTTATTGTAAAAATGAAAAACCATTATTGGAAATATTAAAACAATTTCCAGAGATAGAAAGCTATTCAGTTCAAAAAGATCCTAATTGGGATATTTACTTTGATTTTCTTATTCCTTCACCTTTAGAAATGAAAATTAATGCAACGGAAGAAATTCTAGCAATGCTTCAACAAAATAATCGTTCTTTAGAAAATATATTTTATATTGAACACACATTTTATTTTTCTGATACAGAAAATATGCGGTTATTTTTAGAAAAAATAGTGGAAAAACGAATTTCATTTGTGAAGTTGCAACATTCACCAATGCCAGTCCCAATAGATGAAGATGAGAATGAAACTGCCTATATAGTACAATTAGATCAAGAGATTGCCTTAAATACACCCGAAATATTCCAATCAGTAGAAATATTTGAAATACTATCTAATCAATTTTCCGCCACTTACGTAGGGTGGGAAAGTCAAGATATATCATTATATAAAAATCATTTGAATTAAAATAATCTCTTAATTAATAAACAAAAATATTATAATTGTTGTCTATTAATTAAAAAATAATCTTTAACCGTTAACTCCAAATAAAGAAAAATCGCTTCAAAAGTCCCTTGATCATAAATAAAATTCCATTACAATAAACTTACCTAAATTTAGACAAATTAGTAGTTAAAATATGTTAACTATCTCACACAATAAAAAATATATTCATCAAAATTTGTGACATCCATCACGAATAATTACTCTAATACTATACTTCATAATGGAGTGAATATATTTTATAACTAATAATCTATTTTATATAGACTGTTATTTGCCTGCTTATTTATTTTTATCTCAATGGAGTAACGAAATGAAAAATCATAAATATATTAGAAGAACAGTTCTAGCAACAATTATCGCATCTACGGTTTCATCATTCGCAATTTCAAATCCTATTTTTAATTTTTCATCAACAAATAACCAAGGACCAGTTGATGTTACTAATCAATTTAGTAATAACAATGCTTTTAATTTAGAAAGTGGTTCATTAACATTTACATTTAAAAATAATTCAACTTCTGGAATATCTACATTATTAGGAGTTACAAATCCAACGACAACGGATAAGTATGTTTGGTTTTATACTAAAATAGAAAATGGAAAAGAAAGATTTGGTATTGAAATAAAAAATGGTAATGCATTAATTAATACTAATAATTTAATAACAGAACCACTGGAAAAAACAGAAGATGGATACAGAACTGTTACTTATACTTTTGATAAAGATCATAATGAAATAAAAATCTATGTTGACGGAATACTAAATAAAACAATTAATAATTCTAAGTTTTTTAAGGATATTGACGGATTATCATCTGCCTATTTAGGTAAATTACATCGCGCAAATAACTACCCAACAAATCCATTAACTGGATTAATATTACAATCTGACGGAACTCCCACTGTTCTCACACAGGAACAAATACTTGAAAAGTATTATGGTGTGCAAGTAAAGCGTCAAGAAGCTCTTCAAAAAAAATTAGAAGAAGAAAGACAAATAGAAGCTAAAAGAAAACAATTCAGTGCCTTTCGTAGTGAAAAATATGAAATATTCAAGCCAAATCAACATGGTTCAAAAAGCTATCGTATTCCATCTTTATTTACAACAAAAAAAGGAACAGTAATTGCAACAATTGATAAAAGACTCCAACATAGCGCTGACTGGGGAAATATCGATACGGTTATCCGTAGAAGTCTAGATGGTGGTTTAACATGGCAAGATGATCAGGTTGTACTTGATTTAAAATCTCAATCTTATAATACTGGAACTCAATCAGCATTTCTTATTGATGCTGTTGTAACACAAGATAAACGTAATGGCCGTATATTTATGTTATTAGACATGTTCCCTGAATCTCAAGGATTTTTTAGTGCAACAACAAGTGCAGCTGATGGACATGGCTACCTAAAAGTAGGTGATAAATACTACAGACAAGTAACCGATAATCAAAATAACAAATATACTGTTAGAGAAGATGGTATTATATACGATATTACAGGCCAACCAACTGATTTTAGAGTAATTACAGAAGGGAATCCCGAAAATCACTTTAATGATTTAGGAGATCTTTACCAAGTTAGTTCAAACACTCGTCATGGAAATATATTCTTAAATTCTCAAGTTCAGGGAAATGATAGTGCCCCATTTAAAGCTTATGTAACTAGTTATTTATGGTTACTGCATAGTGATGATGAGGGAGTTACGTGGTCTACTCCAAAAGATATCACACCTCAAGTTAAAGCTGATTGGATGCGTTTCTTAGGAACAGGACCAGGAACGGGAATCCAATTAAAAAATGGAAATTTAGTATTACCGGTTTATTATACAAATAAACATAATAAACAGTCACCAGCTCTTATCATTAGCAAAGATGGCGGTGAAACTTGGATTAGAGGCGAATCACCACTTGATGCATATTTAGATCAAATTGGTGGCTCAAAAGAAGCTTATTTAACTCAAACAGAAATGACAGAATCACAAATAATAGAGCTAGATAGTGGAAAAATTAAAATGTTTTCAAGAAATCATACAGGTAATGTATTGATTTCAACAAGTTATGATGGAGGACTTTCTTGGAAAAAAGCAGAGGCATTTAGTGACCCAGTATTATTAGATCCTTATTCTCAAATGTCCGTTATTAAGTATTCAAAACGTATAAACGGTAAAGAATATATCCTATTCTCAAATCCTCATCATAGTAATGCTAGACAAAATGGTACAATATATCTAGGAGAGGTTCAAGAAGATGATAGCATCAATTGGAAATACTCAACTAACATCACTACAGGTAGGTACTCCTACAACTCTTTAACTGAATTACCAAATGGTGATATAGGTTTACTTTATGAAGAACAACAAGGAGAAAATATTCAATATGTCCGCTTAAATCTCCAAGAATTATTGTGGCGTGATAATATTATCTATCGTGATACAAGAAATAACTCAGATAATAAAAATATAGATTTAACTACACCAGATAAGGATATTACCTATTATAAAATTGGTGATGGGGAAATAATCCAAGTCGGTACCGGTGTTAATCATGCAAAACTAGTGATAGAAGAAGGTACAGTTACACTTGCTCAAAAACCAGATGAACAAGGTAATAAACAAGCATTTAGCCATGTAACCATAAATGAATTAGGTACATTGCGTATTCCAGAAGAAGGTCAAATAGATTTAGCTAATGTGAAATTAAATGGGGGTTCTATTGACTTAAATGGTAGAAATATTGATATTTCATCTGAAAGTACTAATGGATTAAATCTAGAAGCATTACTTGGTAGCATTACCAATGAAAATGCTAGAGAAACAACTCTGACTTATTCTATCAATGGTACAAATAATTCAATTAAAAATATTGGTTCGGAAACAAGTAAAATAAATTTAGTCTATCAACCATCCGAAAGTAGCGCTAATTTAACCATTACTGGAAATTCTTTTATTAACCAAATTGATGTAAAAACAGGATCAATTACTTATGATGAATATACCGAACATAAAGCAGAAAACATTCTTTTGGTAAATCAAAGTAAACTTAAAGTTTTAAGTGGTGTAGAGGCAACGATTGAGTCATTATCCTTAGCTGATAACAGTAGTTTATATGCTAATATCACAAACAATAAAATATCAAATATAGCTGTTAATACTAAAGGGAATGGTAATATTGAAAAATATGGTGCTGGATTATTAACCTTGAAAGGAAATTTATCTCATACAGGAAAAACACATGTTCATGAGGGTAAATTAGAATTACAAGGAAACGTTGTTTCTAGTCCACTAACGATGGAATCAGGTACCATTTTAGCGGGTAATGGTAGTATCTCAGGAGATACAACATTAAAAGAAAATACCATTATTCAGCCAGGATTTACTCAACCTATTAACGGTATATCATCAAGATCAGCAACAGCATTTAGAAGTGCAGATAGCTTAGATAACGCTTTTTCTGAGCAAACATTAACCTTTAATAAAGTAACAAATGAAGGAACCAAAATAGTACTTCGTGTGAATAATACTCCTGATAATATGAATACCTGGGAACATGACCAAGTATTAATCAGAGGTGACGTGGTTTCAACCGCAACATCAATTCCTGTTGATGTCCAATTTGCAACCAATATTGTCGGTAATTCTGATACTAATAATAATGGTAAAAATGACCCTGATGAAGGTATATCACTTATCCAAGTATTAGGTAAGTCAACAAATGAAACCTTTACTTTAGGTAAGCAATTAGATCGCTATAATCGTGAGAATAGTCTATTCCAATATATTTTAGTGCCATTTAATAAAGAATCTTCTTCATTAGCACAAAATAAATTTGGCGATACAACTAAGATTCCTTTCTTTGATTATCGCTTACAAAACCGTCTTGTAGATCAAGATAATCATCGTGCAGTAATTAATCCTAAAATACCATCTTATCTTGTTGCCAATATAGCAATGCTAAATCAAGGTAATAGCTTACAGCAACAATTTATGAATAATTTATGGTCTCGTAAAACTGCTGGATTCTATGTTGATCAAAAACATAGCAACAGTAATTACCAGTCTAACTTAGGATTTAAGCAATATGGTTATGATTATAAATCTAGCCAAAATAGTACATTATTTGGAGGATATATTCCTTTATCAAATAATACTGAATTACATGCTGGTATTGGATTAAGCCAACAAGATGTAACACCAAATGCAGCGGATGGTTGGAGTAAAGCACGCTATAAATCAACCTCTTTCTTATTAGCTGCTCGTAACCAATGGGATAATGTCATCTTAAATTTAGGATTGGGATATCATAATCACAAAGGTAAATTAAGTGTAGCTGATAACGATGACATCGCTCGTATCAATGGTAAACAGTTACAACTATTAGGTGAAGTAGGATATGAGTTCCAATTAGCTAACTTTATTGTTACGCCGATATATAGACTAACATATCAACATCTAACTACTAGTACAAATGAGCATTTAGGTAATAATTGGGATATTGATTTTGGTAAAAATAAATTAATAAGTCATCGCTTAGGTGCTAACTTCACATGGAAAAATGAGGCTGCTAGATTTGGTATTGGTGCTTTCTATGAAGATAATAGTAACAATATCCATGATATTTTAGTTAAAGCAGATCAAGGTAAAACATTTAAATCAGCTAAACAAGGAAACGCATTCTTAATGCAAGTAAATGCTGACTTTGCTATAACCAAACAGTTCTCCATTGGATTAAGTTTAGATCATCGTCACGCAGTATCAAACGCCAAATTAAAACAAACTCAGTTTGGCGGAAAATTAGAATACAAATTCTAATCTTTGATTTAACTTGATTTTTAATCTAACTAAGGCAGTTTATATGACTGCCTTAATTTTACGATACACTTTATTTAAAACCTAAATGTTCAAATATACTCTCGATAAATATTCTCAACCATTAACATTTGATTACTATTCTGATTAAATATTGATATCACACTTTTCTCTATTACATAGAAATATTAAATTATTTTTTCTGAATATTTATAAGCTGCTTTCTTATTCTAATTTACATTGGTTTTTCTATAATACAAGAGTACAATAAACCACAGTATCACACTTATTAAGATGGAAAATAAAACCATAAAAAACTTAATAATGTTTTATATTATTAATAATTTATATATTCAAGAATAAATTTATTTCTAAAAAATTGCCCAATCATTATTTACCAATAATATTGATATAATGAGACCTAAAATAAAATGAATTATTTACATATTGCTCAAAATACGCTAGATGCCGAAAAACAAGCCTTAGAAAAGCTAAGCCAAAATTTAGACTCAAATTTTAATGAAGTGATTGATCTTATTTTAAAATGTGAAGGTCGTTTAGTTATTGGTGGAATTGGAAAATCGGGTTTAATAGGAAAAAAAATGGTTGCAACCTTTGCCTCTACAGGTACTCCAAGTTTTTTTCTACACCCTACCGAAGCATTTCATGGCGATCTTGGTATGTTAAAACCAATAGATATTGTCATGCTGATCTCTTATAGTGGTGAAACCGATGATATTAATAAACTCATTCCAAGTTTAAAAAATTTTGGTAACAAGATTATTGCCTTAACAGGAAATAAACGTTCTACTTTGGCAAAACACGCTGATTATATCTTAGATATTACTGTTGAACGAGAAGTCTGCCCGAATAATTTAGCACCAACAACTTCAGCCCTTATTACATTAGCCTTAGGTGATGCTCTTGCCGTTTCACTGATCACTGCCCGTAATTTCCAACCAGCCGATTTTGCAAAGTTTCATCCTGGTGGAAGTCTTGGTCGTCGTTTACTTTGTCGAGTGAAAGATCAAATGCAAACCCGTTTACCTATTGCAACACTAAATACCTGTTTTACTGATTGCTTAAGCATCATGAATGAAGGACGTATGGGTGTAGCAATTATAATGGAGGGAAACGAACTAAAAGGAATCATCACCGATGGCGATATTCGCCGAGCTTTAACAACTAATGGTAACGAAACACTAAACAAAGTAGCAAAAGAATTAATGACTAGCAATCCAAAAACAATCCATCAAGATTGCTATCTATCCGAAGCGGAAGACCTAATGAAAGAGAAAAAAATTCACTCATTAGTTGCAGTTGATAATCATAACCAAGTCGTCGGACTTATTGAATTTTCGAGTTAATATTATGTCTCTAAATGAAAAATTAAAAAAAATCAAACTTGTTATTACAGACGTTGATGGTGTTCTTACTGATGGTTCATTACATTATGACTCTAATGGCGAAGTGGTGAAAACCTTTAATGTTCGTGATGGTCTAGGTATTAGAATGCTTGTTGAAAATGGTATTCAAGTTGCAGTTCTTTCTGGGCGTGACTCCCCTATTTTGCGTAAACGTATTCAAGATTTAGGAATTAAATTATTTTTCTTAGGTAAATTAGAAAAAGAAAGAGCTTGTTTTGAATTGATGAAGCAAGCCAATGTATCAGCTGAAGAAACAGCCTATATTGGCGATGATTCAGTTGATTTGCCCGCTTTTGCTATTTGTGAATTAGCTTTTGCTGTTGCTGATGCAATGCCTTATATAAAAAGTTGTGCAGATCATATTTTACAATTACAGGGTGGTAAAGGTGCGGTAAGAGAAGTGTCTGATATGATCTTAAAAGCACAAGGTAAATCTGATGTTTACACAACCGCACAAGGATTTTTGAAAATGGCAAGAAAAATGGCACAGTAAATAAAAAAACAAGAAATTAAACCGCACTTTAAAATTATTACCTATAGAAGTGCGGTTTAAAGCTTAATAAATTTAACTATCTATTATTTAATAACACCACATGCCATTCTAGGACCACCACCTCCTAAAGGTGCAGGATGATCTGAATGATTATCACCACCAGCATGAATCATAATTGAATGTCCTTTAATTTCATTTAATGATTTCAAACGAGGTGCCAATACTGGATTAGTTGAATTTCCTTCATTATCAACATAAAGCGCTGGTAAATCACCTAAATGAGCATCATCAGACCATGGATAGCCGTGTTGTTTGGTATTTTTAGGATCCCAATGACCGCCAGCGCCTAATCCTGCCACTAACTTACCTTCTTTTTCTTTAGGTTCACAGCTTGGATTTTGATGGATATGGAAACCATGTAAACCAACTGTCAAATCATGTAACTCAGGAGTAAATACCAAACCATACTTTGATTCTGTTACATAAATACGACCCACATCTTTATTTCCATTAACAGGATCTAGCTGAACAACTTCTATAACTAAAGATTTTATATCATGTTTATGATTATGTGATTCATGAGCAACTACTTGTGATGACATTACTCCCCCAAAAATAGCTAAACCTAAACTAAGTAATGCTTTTTTCATTCTATCCTCTCTTATTTTATTTTTCATATTTCATATTTCATATTTCATATTTCATATTTCATATTTCATATTTCATATTTCATATTTCATATTTCATATTTCATTATATTAAAAAATTATTATGAAGCAATAGGAATATTATTCTGTAATATGTTTAGGGTTATTATAATCCTTATAACTATCAGATGATATAAAACAACCAATAATTATCAATTTTTATCTAAAAAGATCTTCATTCATAAAAAATCTGAACCTTAATTAATATTGAGTATCAAATTATTGAAGAGCAATTCAAAGTGCGGTTATTTTTAATACTCATCGATCTTTATGATAAAAATAATAACCTGCCGATAACAAAACTACTGGAAAAAACATTAATCCATCTATAATTTTATCTAAAGTTAATTTATTTTCTAAAAAGGCATATAAAATACTTATTAAAAAAAATCCTATGGTTAGGGTTAATACTTTAAGCCAATATTTCATAATTTATATCCTATTTGTTAGTAAATAATTTTATTTATTTTCTAAAATATAACATTTATTTCAAAGTTTAAAAATAATTACACTTTATACTTTTAATAAAGCAAATCAGGTATTTCCTATCATTTTAATATCAAAATTCAAACGGTAGTGATTGCTTTTATATTATTTCAAATTAATTTTTCTAATTCCCAAAGCATACATACAACTCATAATAACGATAATCCCACTTAATATTTGCCATATTGTTAATGTTTCATTAAGAAAAATATAGGCAAAAATACTAGCAAAAAATGGAACAATAAGTTGCAATATATTAAAAACCACAATCCCTTGTTTTTGAATAACTTGAAAAGACATTAGCATTCCAGTCGCAATACCATATATCCCAGCAAGAATAAGAGCAAAAAGTAAAAGATCCTGAGAAGTCAATGTAAGCTGTTGTATTTTTCCATTAGCTACACTAATGAATAAATTAATTAATCCTGCAATTAAAGCCGTAAAAGAACTAATTACAATTGCATTAATTTGATTATTCATCGACTTAATAACTAAACTTTGAATACCTTGAATGGAAATTGCAATAAAAAGAAATATTGCACCTAATAAAAAATTGTTATCAATATTGATATTAGCTCCACCTTTTTGTACAACAAAAAATATTGAAGCTAAAATAGCGATAACACTACCAATATAGAAGTTTTTTTGCTTTACTCTTTGTCGTTCATCAATATAAAAAAAAGCGGCTATTCCAATCGAAATAGGCATAGCAAGAATTGCAAAAATACTTGCGGTAGTTGCACTTGTATAAGCTATTCCTTGTATAAATAAGTACATATTAATAGTCATTAAAATACCAAGAGAAATAACTTTTGTTAATAACGTTTTTTGTTTAAAAACGATAAAATATTGCGAATAAAATCGCCACATTCCATAAGCTAGTAGCAAAGTTCCACCTGATAAAAAACGAACCATATTGTTATTATTTACATCAAAATGTAGGCTCATATAACGTAAAATAGGAAACCCTAGCCCTAATAAAATAAGATAGCATAAATTATATATATAATTGGCCTCTACTTTCATTATTCATATTCTCCTTAATTAACAACTGGTTTATATAATAATAAAAAAAGACCCAAGTGCATAGGGATATACAACTTGAGTCAAATCAAGGGAAAATAATCAATTAATATTTAAAAATTAAAATGTAGAAGTATCTTGAAAGAGTCCAACTTTTAAATCTGTTGCCGTATAAATGACGCGTCCATCAACTTCAACTTCTCCATCAGCTAAACCCATTACTAATTTTCGATTAATTACACGTTTCATATTAATTTTATAAGTAACTTTCTTTGAAGTTGGTAATATTTGCCCTGTAAATTTTACTTCGCCAACCCCTAATGCTCGCCCTTTTCCTTTACCACCAATCCAACCAAGATAAAATCCAACCAACTGCCACATTGCATCAAGACCTAAACAACCAGGCATAACAGGATCACCAATAAAGTGACAAGCAAAAAAAGGTAAATCAGCGTGAATATCTAGTTCGGCTTCAATATAACCTTTACCAAAATTACCACCATCTTCATTCATTTCAACTATACGATCCATCATTAGCATTGTAGGAGCGGGTAACTGTGGTCCTTCAGAACCAAACAATTCCCCTCGCCCAGAGGCTAGTAGATCTTCATAACTATAACTATTTTTTTTAATTGATATATTGGTACTCATTAATCTTATTCCCTATCATATTACAAATATTATATATTCTTGAATTTCAATACCGTAATTGTATCAGCATAATTGCCAATTTAAAATAGCTAACAGTTGTTAGCTCAAGTTATCCGATGAGTTTTATTTATCTTGTTTATCATCACTACGTTCAAATTCTACATCAAGGATAGTATCATCTGATCGATTTGATTGCTGACGATAATTGGCAGAAATAAATTTACTGAATAATAAATCTAAAACAAGATTTTGTAGTATCTTTCTTGTGAATGGAACAATTAATAACACTGCCAAAATATCACTTAAAAATCCAGGAATTAAAAATAGAATACCCGCTATTAACATAATAATTGGAGCTGTCAGTTCTTTTACTGTGAATGTTCCTACTTGTATCTGCTTTTGAATATTAAAAGCAGTCATAGCACCTTGTAGTCTAATTAACCATATTCCTACAATAGATATTATTATCATTGAAACGATAACACCAAAAGCACCGATGGTAGAGCCTATCATTATAATTAATGAAATTTCACAATAGAAATAAAGGAAAAGACTAATAAAAAAAATAATCCTATACATAACAACCCTTTTATAAATTTATCTCTAAGCTACACTGCTTTTTTATAAAACTCAAATCAATTTTATTTCTCAATAAGAAAATTTGTTAGCTTTACTATTATTCAACCATTTTATACAATGCGTCGTCATTTTTGTTAATCTTAAAGGAAAGATTTTATGGATATAGCACTACTACTATCAGGGATAGTCGGTTTGGGTATTCTTGCACAATGGCTTGCTTGGTATTTAAAGCAGCCTTCTATATTATTTCTATTATTAATCGGTGTATTAGTTGGGCCTGTGTTAGGATTATTCCATCCTGACGAAGTATTAGGTGATCTCCTCTTTCCCTTTATTTCCTTAGGTGTTGCCGTAATACTTTTTGAAGGCGCATTAACACTAGAATTTGAAGAGATTAAACATAATAGTAGAATGGTTCAATTACTTGTTTCCGTGGGAATGTTAATTACAGTAACCGTGTTATCTCTCGCTAGTTATGTATTATTCGATTTAGATTGGCGAATAGCACTTTTGTTTGGTTCACTCGTTTGTGTTACAGGACCAACAGTTATTGTGCCTTTATTAAGAAGTGTTAGACCAACAAACACTATCTCTAATATTCTAAAATGGGAAGGTATTATTATTGATCCTATCGGTGCTATTGCAGTAGTATTAGTTTATGAATATATCATTTCTGGCGGTGCAAGTAATGAGATAACTACATTCCTAAAAATATTTTCCATTGCAATGATCTTAGGTATGGTTGGTGCCTGGGTATTAGCAAAGTTAATAAAAAAACACTTAATTCCTGAATATTTACGTAATGTTTTTGTTTTATCTTATGTCTTATTTTTATTTTCAATCTCTAACCATTTTGCACACGAATCTGGCTTATTAACAGTAACAATTCTAGGTGTTGCACTGGCAAACTGGAAAGATTTTCCTAAAGAACACATTTTAGAGTTTAAAGAATCACTTACTGTTTTACTGATTTCGACTTTATTTATTATTCTTGCGGCAAGAATGAATTTAAATGATCTATATGGCGTTGGAATACCTGGTGTTATTTTATTATTAATTGCTATGTTTATTGCTCGCCCATTAGCTATCTGGGCTTCATCTATTGGTTCTGGATTGACATTAAATGAAAAACTAATGATCAGCTGGATTGGTCCTCGCGGAATTGTTGCAGCGGCAATTTCATCTTTGTTTGCAATTAAATTACAAGATTCAGGTATTCAAGGCGTGGAACTTCTTGTACCTTTAGTCTTTACTATTATTATGGGAACTGTTCTCATTCAGGGACTAGGCGCTAAAACAGTAGCAAGAATTCTTGGTGTAAGAAAAGTTGCCGACTCGGGTGTTCTTATCGTAGGAGCAAATCCAGTAGCTTTATTGATAGCACAGTCTTTAAAAGAGCTTGGTATTGAAGTATTGGTTGCTGCAAGTCATTATGGTGATATATCAAAAGCAAGAATGATGGGATTACGCACCTACTATGGTAGCCCAATATCTACTCACGCTGATAATAATTTAGATTTAATTGGCATAGGTTATTTATTTGCGATGAGTACAGATAAAGAAATGAATACATTATGTGAGCTTCACTATAAACATGAATTTAAAGAGGGAAATATTTTCCGTCTACGTTTTAGTGATGATAATAACCAAAATGCACGTAGTGATAAGCAAGATAATTATAAATCAAATTGGTTATTCAATGATGATGTTACTTATGCCAAATTAGCCAGTATGGTATCGAAAAAAGCAAGAGTAAAAGTAACTAACATAACTGAAAATTATACTTATGAACAATATAAAGAGGATAATAAGCAATTTGTTCCTTTATACAGTGTTGATGAAAATAATATTATTCAAATTCTTAACAGTAAAAATCAAACTGTGCCAACAAATTGTCGTTTTGTTGCGTTGATTAGTGAATAAAATAAACTAAGGTAATTACTTTTCATTAAGTAATTACCTTAAATATTCACACAATCAATCTTCTTTTTTCTTTAAATATCCCCTAATATATTAATGGTATTTTGATTATTAGCCTATTTTTTGCTATAATTTCGTATCCATTCCGTAAGTTAAAGTAAGTGTCTATAATTGTTTAAGTTAAATTTTATATTTTCTTGCAATAAAATAACGTGCAATTTTACCTATTATTTTACGAAATCTTTCGCTAATTTCTATTCTTATCTTTTATCTCAAATAAAAGAAACGACTTTAAATTATTTATCAATAACTCAAAATTTATAAGGAGTATCATTATTGTGATTTTCTCGAAATTTATTCATAATAAATCTTCATTTAATCCCTCAGTAATTACGATTACATTATTAATGGTAATATTTCTTGTTCTATCTACGCTAATATTTCCAGATGGAACAACAGATGTTATTAATTGGGCTAAAGCAAGTATTTTCAAAAATTTTAGTTGGTTTTACATCTTAAGTTTCTCCATCTTTTTATTCTTCTTACTGATTCTTTCTGTTAGTAGTCTAGGTAGTATAAAATTAGGGGCAAATGAAGAAGAACCCGAATTTAATTTCCTCTCTTGGCTTGCTATGTTATTTGCAGCAGGTATGGGGGTTGGATTAATGTTCTTTGGTGTTGCTGAACCGCTAAGTCATTATAACTCTACTATCACGTCTGGAGTTGCAGAACAAAGACAACAAGCAGCCTTACTACATACATTTTTCCACTGGGGTATTCATGCCTGGGCAGTATATGCCGTTATTGCATTAGCTCTAGCGTATTTCGGATTCCGTTATAAATTACCATTAGCATTACGTTCTTGTTTCTACCCATTATTAAAGGATCGTATTAACGGTAAACTAGGCGATTTTATTGATATTTTGGCCTTAATTGCCACATTATTCGGTATTATTACAACCCTTGGATTTGGTGCATCACAATTAGGCGCAGGTCTAGTTAGTTTAGGATTCTTGGAAGAAAGTGGTTATGGTATTCAAATTATCATTATCTGTGTAGTAATGACACTAGCTGTCATATCAGCTATTTCAGGTGTTGGTAAAGGAGTCAAAATATTAAGTGAAATAAATCTTAGCTTAGCTATGTTATTACTGATATTTGTTTTAGTTGCAGGACCAACATTATATCTTCTTTCTTCTTTTAGTGATAATTTAGGCACTTATTTTAGTAATATTATCAATCTAAGTTTCAAAACTTATGTTTATGAAAGCGAGCATACCAGTTGGTTTACAGGTTGGACTGTTCTTTATTGGGCTTGGTGGTGTTCTTGGGCGCCATTTGTTGGATTATTCATCGCTCGAATTTCTCGAGGTAGAACAATTCGTGAATTTATCTTTGGTGTATTAGCTATTCCGACTTTATTCTGTATTTTATGGTTTACAGTGTTTGGTAATACAGCGATTTGGTTAGATGATACTATTGCACAAGGTACATTGCGTGCATTAACCTCATCACCAGAAAAATTATTATTTGAATTTTTAAATTATTTACCAATGCCTCTTATTTCTGGGATACTTGCACTGGTAATTATTTCATTATTCTTTATTACTTCTGCTGACTCGGGAATATACGTATTAAACAATATCGCCTCTCGTGATAAAAGCGTCTCTTCGCCAAAATGGCAAAGCGCAATGTGGGGTGTTTTAATGGCGGTTGTTTCTATTGTGTTACTAGGCGCTGGTGGATTAGGCACCTTACAAGCGATGACATTAATTGCAGCCCTCCCTTTTGCTGTATTAATGATTATTATGTGTGTTAGTTTATGGAAAGGTGTTACTGCTGACCAAAAATATTTTGGTGCTAAAGTTACTCCAACAAGTATATTCTGGACAGGTGATAAATGGAAAGATCGTTTAGGTCAAATGCTAAATCAAACTCAAGAAAAAGATATTCTTAAGTTCTTAAAATACACAGCATTACCTGCAATGCGAGAATTACGTCAAGAATTGATTGCTGTACATAATTTAAATGTTGAAGTAGTACAATCTATTGCCGAAGAAGAAGCTCATATAGAAATCATTATTAAGAAAGAATCAATGCGTGATTTTATGTATGGTATTAAATCTGTTGGTCATGATGTATCAGATCAACTAATTAATGATGATCATTTACCACATATTCAACATTCAACAACTTATCAACCAATCACATATTTCTTTGATGGTCGTACAGGTTATGATGTACAATATATGTCGCGTACAGAGATTATTGCTGATATACTAAAACAATATGAACGTTACTTGAGTTTATTAGATGATGTCGGTCAAGAACTAATGTCTCATGAAAAAACTGAATTAGCAGAATAATCACTAATTCATTAATTAAATAATTTAAAACGCACTCCTTGATTGATATCATAGAGTGCGTTTCTCTATATAAAAAAATTTATGCTCAAAATTCAAAGTACCTTTAATCATAAAGTTGTTATTAGTAGCCTGCTTATTTGTATTTCTATTATTGTTTTTTTATTGTTTGAACCAGCATTATCAATCAAATATCTTAACGTTATAAAACAAAGCATCTTTAAAAATTTTAGTTGGTTTTATATATTAACGAGTACTTTTTTTGTATTTTTTCTCGTATTTTTATCTGTAAGTCGCTATGGCGATATAAAACTTGGTGATGATAACGAAGAACCCGAATTTAACTTAACAGCTTGGTTTTCTTTATTATTTACCGCAGGGATGGGAATAGGTATTATATTTTTGGGGGTATCTGAACCACTTTCCCATGTATTATCACCAATAACTAATCAATATATTGAAAAACAAGCATTATTTCAAAGTATTTTTCACTGGAGTATTAATGCTTGGGCTATATACGGCATTATTGCCCTAGCCATTGCTTATTTTGGTTTTCGATATAAATTACCTTTATCTTTACGTTCGTGTTTTTATCCCCTTTTTAAGCAACGTATTGAGGGAAATCTAGGCGATATTATTGATATATTAGGCATCTGCACGACATTATTTGGCATTACAACAACCCTTTGTTATAGTGCTGTTCGGCTTACATCTGCTTTTGCAGAACATAATATTACTATTCAATTTATATTAGGTGCGGTCGGATTTATCGCCATTTTAATCTCCCTTAGAAAGCTTTCATCAGGATTACAATTCGTCAGCCATATCAACCTAATTTTATCAATATGTTTAATGTTATTTGTCCTTTTTGTCGGCCCTACTTCTTATTTACTTTCCGCATTTACAGAAAATATTGGATATTATTTTAGTAGTCTTATACAGGTAGGCTTCAAAACCTATATTTACCAGCCTGAATATCAATCTTGGTTTACTGAATGGACAATACTCTATTGGGCCTGGTGGTTTTCTTGGGCACCCTCTTTTGGTATCTTTATTGCTCGTATTTCTCGTGGACGAACGATTCGCGAATTTATTTTTGGTGTATTAATTGTGCCAAGCATCTTTTTTATTTTATGGTTTACCATATTTGGTAATGGAGCAATCTGGATAAATGAAAATATTGCTGATGGAAAACTAAATGAATTTATTGATCAATCTGGAAAATTACTTTTTACTTTTCTGAGCTATTTACCTTTTTCTAAACTATCTTATTACATTACCTTTATCATTATTTTATTATTTTTTATCACAACCATTGATTTTGGTGTGTATATTTTAAATAACATCTCATCAAAAGATAAAAGTGTCGTTTCACCAAGATGGCAAATTATAATGTGGGGAATTATTCTCGCTATATCAAGTTTTACGCTATTTCAAATAGGTGGAATTGAGGCATTACAAGCCACTATGCTGATCTTCTCACTTCCTTTTGCTATTTCTATGATAATAATGACATTTAGCTTATTAAAAGGACTACGTTTCGATTACGAATATTATAACCGTGCTTATGATTCCCAACGCTGGTTAACAGATGATTGGCGTGAAAGTCTTACTAATTTATTAACTTCTCATGATCAACAAGATTCAATAAGTTACTTAAAAACTACCGCACTTATTGCAATGCGTGAAGTCAGACAAGAATTAATCGGAATACACGAACTTGATGTCCACTTAGAAAATAATTTTGTAACTGAAGATCCGAGCTTAGTTTTCACAATAAAACTTCCCAATAATGAGCAATTTAACTATATTCTAAGAACCATAGAATGTGAAGAAACTACAGATAATAATTCAGAAGAAACATCAAAATATTACAAATTACAAATTTGTAATAGTAATGTAGAACTACCTTATGAAATCCATCACTTATCTAAAAATGAATTAATTGCCGATATATTACAAAATTATGAACAAAGCTTATTAAACCTATCATCAATAGATTAAATAAATATTATCTTGCTTTGGCTACAAGGCAAGAAAAAAAGCTAAGGGGCTGGGGTATATAAAAAGCTCAGCTTAAAATGCCTAAATACCGCACGTTGAACTTCATTTTATTGCTAATACAATTTTTAGGTGTCAAAGATGATAACGCCTAGACATTCAAAAAATTGTTAAAAACTGCGACCTCGACCCCATGGAGTAAAGGTGTCTCTTAGGAGAACCTTTTAATAATTAAGCAAATAAACAATAAGAAAAAACAGAAAATAATTAGACTTTGACTAGTTAAATATTAATAATATAAATTAATTATCTTATTATGTAATCATTAAAAAATATTTATTTTTAGTAAGGAATTAAATGAAACCACAATACATGAATAATACAAATGGTAAACCACAATTTGTAGTATTACCAATAGAAGAATTTAAAAGACTAACCGCTATTGATGATGATTTACTATTCCAAGATATACCATACCAAGCAGATCAAACAGATAATGAAACAATACCTAATGAAGTTGTTAATATTATGCTTGATCAAGATATTAGCCTATTAGCTGCTTGGCGTGTGTATCGTGGTCTATCTCAATATGAGGTAGCAGATAGAATAGGATTAACACAATCCTCTATTTCTCAAGCTGAGAAAAAAGGATCTGAACCACAACAAAAAACTTGTGAACGTTTAGCTAGCGTTTATAACTGTAAGCCTGAACAATTAATTTTATAGATAACAATAAGTTAGTTTTTTTACCATACACTTATAAAATAAAAGGAATAAAATCATGTACTATCCAGCGATATTTACTAATGCACTTGAAGGTGGTTATGTTGTAACATTTCCAGATATTCCAGAAGCTATCACTCAAGGTAATACTTTTGAAGAGGCAATAGAAATGGCGGAAGATGTATTGTTATCTTGTGTAGAAATCTATTTTAGTGAAGATAGAAAATTTCCACAAAATAGAGCTTTACTAGAAAATGAAACAGCCGTTTCTTTACCTGAAAGTGTTTATCTTAAAATTTTACTACATAACACCATGATTGAACAATCAATATCCAAAGTTCAATTAGCTAGATTAACAAATATTAGACCGCCAGAAATACAACGTATATTAACACCTACTCATAACACCAAAATTGATACAATAGGTAGAGTGTTTCATACTCTCGGTAAACAATTACAGATTACAATAATCTAAATGGTAATGTCATAGGTCAATTATCATTTCTTTTTTAATTTTCTTAATTCTGTGTTTAGTTTTGTAGTTTTTCAGAATAATTAGAATATAAAAAAGAATGTTTAGTTGATCAATTAGCCCATATTAAATAGTTCATTTACAAAGTAATAAAAATATTGATGAAAATCACCGAAATCCACTAAAAGTAACATCATTTTACATATAAATCATTGATCATTTAAGTAAGTGCTGGCAATACTTCTTAATCCATGAACGACGAACTTCCCCTTATATCCCATTCTCTTTATGACTGAATTAGCAATCTGTGGGTTTGTATAAGTCATCGGGTTTCTAACGCTAGGAAATAGATACTCTTTATCTCCACTTAATTTTTTTATTTCTCTCAATAATGATGTAGCTTGAGTAGATAAGGTTATCTTATACTCTCTGCCTCGTTCATTCTCTTGAATTCCTTTTTTAATATAAATAGTCCATATTCTTTCTTTTCCGTTTATACCACTATATTTAGCGGTAGCACTTTCTTGTAGTCTAGTAATAGTAATTAATTGCCATAGGATTAAATAATGAGTTTGTAGGTAAATTTGAGTTTGATGTAAAGCAGTAAGGAACTCTGGTAAATCTTCAGGTTTAATCGTCTTGAAATGTTCTACTTTTGGGCTATCAAACTCTTTTGATAGAGTCTCAGTAGGATTGTAAGGAATAATATCTCACCTTACAGCATAATTCATAATTTCATTAAGTTTCTAAATAGAACGTTTTAATTTTTCTTGGTTTCCAGCTTCTTGTATATATTTAAACGCTTTTAACACCATTGAGGCGGTAATATCTTTGATTGGCAAGTTCTCAAAAGTGGGATTAATACTCTATCTATATTAAACTTGTTACATCTTTAAACGTAATCCTATGAAAAGTTAGCTCGCCCTTTGCGATATTCTAACCATTCCATAGCGATTGTTTTAAACGTGTTATTAATGGCTCGCTTTTCTTGTTGTCCTTTTTGTTCTTCGTATAAACCTGGATCAACATCTTTCGCCAACAATGCTATATTCTTCCCTAACTCTAGCTTGTTGTAATGATACAGTTAGGTAATTCCCTAAACTGATATTATTTCTTTTTTGGCAATAAGCTGCTAATAATTAAATAACCATAACTTACTACCTATTAGGCTTTATTCTTTATCTTTTGGTTTCGCCTTATCAATTTCTGTATTAGTCAAAGGTTTAGTAATACGAGACATAAAATAATCCTTTTTTAGAACACTATTATATAACGCTTAAGTCTTATATATAAAGGCTCTAGCGTTTTTTAGTAACACTAAATTAGTGTTACTATGGCTTGATGTTACTTCCAGTATTACTAAAAAGCAAGGATTTAAGCGAACTTTAAGGAACTTAAAAAGATAAGAAAAAAGGCTAGAACCTTGTAAATTCTAGCCTTTGTGAACTCTTTTGAACTTTAAAAAACTTTGATTTGGTGGAGCTGGGGGGAGTTGAACCCCCGTCCGAAATCACTCTACCTTCAGCACTACACGTTTAGTCTAGTCTTTAATTTCGCTTATTCACTGCGGACAGACACGCGATAAATAAACTAGTTTGATTTAATTTAATGCTTCGATCCTCAAACGGGGGCTTCCACACGATCTCGTTTTGGTTTGACTCCTCTTGATCCCCGTCTTACGAGCGGAAGCTGGGGAGAGAAGGCTAAATGCAGGTTATTAAGCTGCTAAAGCGTATTGTTCGTCGTTTGCGACTATTTTTTTGCGGTTTATTTACGAGGCCTACCGCACCTCGACGTGCACCTTGGGCTTTGCTAATCCCGTCGAATCCAAAATCAGCCCCTGATTTTTGCTATTTTAATAGAATTTCAAGAAAACTACAACAAATAAAAGGAAGAAACAATGTTCTTCCTTTTATTTCAGAAATAACAAATATAATAATATTTATAAAAATATCTTATTTTTGTCCAGACGTATCAGTCATCTTATCCATAGCAGCATCTTTCATTTCTTCTGCTTTATTCATAGCAGAATCTTTCATTTCTGTTGCAGTCTCTTTCATATCCGCCGCTTTATTCATCGCGGCATCTTTCATTTCTGCTACTTTTTCTGTTGCAGTATCTTTCATTTCTTCTGCTTTTTCTGTTGCAGTATCTTTCATTTCTTCTGCTTTTTCTGTTGCAGTATCTTTCATTTCTTCTGCTTTTTCTGTTGCAGTATCTTTCATTTCTTCTGCTTTTTCTGTTGCAGTATCTTTCATTTCTTCTGCTTTTTCTGTTGCAGTATCTTTCATTTCT
>NZ_SLXI01000002.1:12469-189773 GCF_004345785.1 Bisgaardia hudsonensis | reverse complement strand
CTTCTGCTTTTTCTGTTGCAGTATCTTTCATTTCTTCTGCTTTTTCTGTTGCAGTATCTTTCATTTCTTCTGCTTTTTCTGTTGCAGTATCTTTCATTTCTGCAACTTTACCCATAGCGGCATCTTTCATTTCTTCTGCTTTACCCATAGCAGCATCTTTCATTTCTGTCGCTTTTTCCATCGCAACATCTTTCATTTCTGTTGCTTTTTCTACCGCTACATCTTTCATTTCTGTTGCTTTTTCTGTTACAGTATCTTTCGCTTCCGTTGCTTTTTCCATTGCAGTATCTTTTACTTCTGTTGCTTTTTCCGCAACAGCATTTGCTGCTTCTGACATTTTGTTGTCTTTATCAAAACAACCAGTTACAACTAAAGTTGTACCTAAGATTAATGTCGCTAATAGTGTTTTTTTCATTAATTACTCCTAAAAATTTAAATTGTGCAAAATATGCGAGGCTTATTCTCCATTAATTTAAAGGAAAAATAAACCTTTATTTGTATATTTTACATTTTTTTACATTTAACCCTATCCAATAAAATAGCATTTTGTTTAAATAATTAAATAGTTTGCATAAAGGTTAAGCGATCTATGTTAGTAATATATTTTCCTAAATCTTGTTTTTCAGGTTTATAAACATAAGGAATTTCCCCTAAAAGAGGGGCATCAATTTTTTCACTTAACAATTCAATCAACTCAGCATAATGACCAAAACAAGGGTTAACTCTATTTGCAATCCAACCAACTAAAGGAATATTCCCTTGAGAAATTGACTGAGCGGTTAACAACGTATGATTAATACAACCTTCTTTTATTCCAACCACCAATACTACTGGCATATTATGAAACTTAACCCAATCAGCAAAACTTATTTCTTTATTTATTGGTGTCAACCAACCAAACGCCCCTTCCACTAAGACCGATTGATAAGATTTATTTAATCGAGCTAAATGTTGATTAATATGTTGAATATCAATTTTGTTATTCGATCGACTTAAAGCAGGCAATGAATCAATAAAAGTATAACTATTCACATCTCTGTAAGAGACTGACTCATTAGTTGAATTCATTAATGTAATCACATCAGGGTTATTTTCTAGCGGATCAGTTAAAGTTGATTTTTCATCTAAATTCATTGTACTGGTTTTTAATTGATTACAAGCAATGGGCTTATAGCCCACAATTTGAATATTTCTCATTTGTAGTGCTTGAATAATTGCCCGACTTGCTACGGTTTTCCCTACATTAGTATCAGTACCTGCTATAAAAAAACAACTCATCATATTTCCTTTAGTAAAATCAGTGGGCTAATTCTAAAATAAAATGGAATTGAGTATATTGAGATAGCACAAAGTTTTATAAATTAATTTTTTTCTAAATTAAGTAATAAACTTCCATCATAAATTCCTTGCTTTATACTTGATGTAATAACGACCGTACTATTCCATTCATATTGACTTATCATTACCTCTGGTACAGTCTTTTCATATTCTAAATAAGTAGCAAGCTTATTATTAATTCTAGTTAAAAGGATCTCCTTTGCCGGAAGTAAACTCGAACTAAACATAATCTTTTGTGATGAAAATAATTGCACAAAATTCATTAAAATATAAGCAAGAGAATCCGCTAAACAATGTAAAATCGCTACCGCTCGATGATCATTATTTTTGGCTTGTTCACACAAAAAATTAATCTTATCAATATGATTAGGGAATTCATTGTTAGGATAAAGTAAATCGATCATTTGATAGATTGCATTATGGGTAATTTGATTTTTAAGTTGATAACGTTCATTTTCAGGTAAATCACAATTAATTTTTCCTTGCAATTCATTTAAATGAGGCACAATAAAATGATCAATATTCATTTTAGAATTAATGGTGTTATGTAATATATTGCCATCAAGTAAAACACTCAAATTAATAACTTCATCAAGTTTCAAAAAGATAACATTCTTATAACCAATTACTGCACCTAAAGAACTTTCCGCAAATAACCAACTATCAAAATATTCACTGATAATAATAGGAATATCAAACCGAGAAGAAAAGATAGTTTTTAAATCAATATCCATTGCTCTATCGCCTAATCGCCGTAAATGCCGAGTTTTCTTGTCCAACTCCCCTGTTACTGCGATTGAAAAAGTAATAGGATGATTTAATTCATTACGAATATCTTTTAGAAATTGATCTAAATAATCGAGTAACAACGGCTCTAATTGAGACAGATCCCTTAAATTAATCGGGTAACTACGTTGTTCAATTAATGTTCCGTCTAACTCACAAAGTGAAAGATCAAAATGATTCTCCGCTAAAATTGCACAAACTGATTGCCAATAAAATGGCGAAACACAAAGTCCTATTGCAGGACGACCTCGTGCTTCAGTACTTTGCACCGCTCGCTCAATCACTAATTTTTTGTCAATTAATTCTCTCGTTAATGCCGTAATTGTTGCGGGGGCAAGCTGGGATAATTTAGATAAATCAATTCTAGAGATTTCTTCAAATTGTTCGATTAATCGGTAAATTTTGCCTAATTGTTTCATTCGTAAAGGTAATTTATCTTGCTGTTTAACTTTTGGCATAACATCTCCAAATTAATTTATTTACTAAAATATTTGGTTTTTATACCAGTAATCATCAAAAAAACAATTAATTTAGTTAAATTCTGTGTGATATATCACAAAAATAACGCTAATAATTTAATAAGAATAATCCTTATGCTTTTTTTATATTCAATAATATATGGATTAATTTTGAGTAATTGAATGAGTTGCGTTAAAATGCTCACATTCAACAAAAAAGTATTATTGAGGTAAGTATGATTAAGATTGCATCGGTAGCAGATGTATTAAAAGGTAAAGTTACTTTAGGCGATAAAGTAACTGTTCGAGGCTGGATTAGAACAAGACGAGATTCAAAAGCAGGACTTTCTTTTTTAGCGGTTTATGATGGATCTTGTTTTGATCCGATACAAGCTATTGTAAATAATGATATTGAAAATTATGAAACAGAAGTTCTTCATTTAACCACTGGTTGCTCCGTTATTGTAACAGGAACAGTTGTCGAATCACCAGCAAAAGGTCAAGCAGTAGAATTACAAGTAGCACAACTCGAAGTTACCGGCTGGGTAGAAGATCCAGAAACTTATCCGATGGCGGCAAAACGTCATAGTATTGAATACTTACGTGAAGTGGCTCATTTACGCCCACGCACTAATATTATTGGTGCAGTAGCTCGAGTACGTCATTGTTTAGCTCAAGCAATTCATCGTTTTTTCCACGAACAAGGTTTCTATTGGGTCGCGACCCCATTGATTACAGCATCTGATACCGAAGGTGCTGGCGAAATGTTTAGAGTGTCAACATTAGATCTTGAAAACCTACCAAGAACAGATAAAGGTGCGGTCGATTTTTCAGAAGATTTTTTTGGAAAAGAGTCATTCCTTACTGTATCAGGTCAGTTAAATGGTGAAACTTACGCTTGTGCATTAAGTAAAATTTATACCTTTGGTCCAACTTTCCGAGCTGAAAACTCTAATACCACACGTCATTTAGCAGAATTTTGGATGGTTGAACCTGAAATTGCTTTTGCAACTTTAGCTGATAACGCAAAATTAGCAGAAGATATGTTGAAATATGTCTTTAAAGCCGTATTAGCGGAAAGACGTGATGATTTAGAATTTTTTGCAAAACACATTGATAAAAATGTCATTACTCGCCTTGAAGAGTTTGTGAGTTCTGACTTTGCTCAAATTGATTATACCGACGCAATTGATGTATTATTAAAATCAGGTAAAACCTTTGAGTTTCCAGTTTCTTGGGGAATTGATTTATCTTCAGAACACGAACGTTATTTAGCAGAAGAACATTTTAAATCTCCAGTAGTTGTAAAAAATTACCCGAAAGATATTAAAGCATTCTATATGCGTTTAAATGATGATGGCAAAACAGTTGCAGCAATGGACGTTTTAGCCCCTGGAATTGGTGAAATTATCGGTGGTTCACAACGTGAAGAACGTTTAGAAGTATTAGATAAACGTATGCTTGAAATGGGACTGAATCCAGAAGATTACTGGTGGTATCGTGATTTACGTAAATATGGTACCGTGCCACATTCAGGTTTTGGCTTAGGATTTGAACGTTTGATTGTTTATGTTACTGGGGTTCAAAATATTCGTGATGTAATTCCATTCCCTAGAGCACCAAGAAATGCTAATTTCTAAATGCTGATAATGAAAGCGAGATAATCATTATTTACGCTTGAACAAATCATATAAAGGCTGACATTGATCAGCCTTTATATATTATGCCCAAACAAAAAGACTGAATTAGATATAACCCAAATCAGTCTTTTGATAAACTTAATCTAATAACCAATCTATAACAATTACTTAATTATACGTAAATGTGATGGAGATTTTTTATTCTTATTTGTTTCCGATTGCTTAGATTTTAATGGCTTTTCTTTTTTATCTGTGGCTTCTGCAAAACTAAGTGGTTGTTCATCTCGTTGTATCTCATAGATACTTTCAGGTTCAAACATCACCCCATCGCCATTTTCTCTTGCATAAATAGCAAGTGCCGCCCCCATTGGAATATAAATATCTCGAGAAACGCCTTGAAATCGAGCCGAAAATTGAATGGCTTGATTATTCATTAAGAAATTTCCTGTCGCATTAGGGGAAAGATTTAAAACAATCTGCCCATCTTTAACATATTCAATAGGTACATTAACACCGAAGTAAGTCGCATCTACAACTAAATAAGGCGTTAGCTCACTATCAATTAACCAATCATAATAAGCTCTTAATAAATAAGGACGTTTAGGTAATAATTTATTACTCATATATAAGCTCTATTTGTCATCAATCAAATTTTTAGGTAAAGTTTCACCTATTGAATGTAAAAAAGATTCTCTTTGATAAATACGTTCCATATAAGATCTAATTGCTTTACTTCCAGCACCTTTAAATTCAACGCCTAACTTTTGCATTTTCCAAAGTAATGGTGCCATATAGCAATCAACTAAACTAAATTCTTCACTCATAAAATATGGCATTTGAGTAAAAATAGAAGAGATAGCTAAAATTTCTTCTTTAAGCTGTGTTAATGCTACATCTCTTTCTTCATCTGTGGCATTTTCTGCTTTAGCTAATACAGGATACCAGTCTTGTTCTATTCTCATCATCAATAAGCGAGTTTGAGCTCTGGCAACAGGATAAACAGGCATTAAAGGAGGGTGTGGAAATCTTTCATCAAGATATTCCATAATAATTCTTGAATTAAATACCACAAGATCTCTATCGACTAATGTCGGTAATGTTCCATAAGGATTTAATTCCATCAAATCTTCTGATAAAGATTGTGAATCGACAAGTTCTGTTTCATAAACAACACCTTTTTCTGCAAGCACAATCTTAACTTGATGACAATAAATATTGGTATTATCTGAAAAGAGTGTCATTATTGAACGTTTATTTGCAGCACTGGTCATCTATTCCTCCGACGACAAAATTGAATATAATAAAGGTTTATTCTACCATAAATCCTATAATAATTTATTGAATGAAAAATAATTTTTTTTAGAAAATAAAAAATTGCAAGCCGAATGACTTGCAATTTTTGAAATACAACGTAAATATAAAATTAACGTTTTGAGAATTGTGGACGACGACGTGCTTTGCGTAAACCCACTTTTTTACGTTCAACACAACGAGCATCACGGGTAACAAAACCTGCTGCACGTAAAGCTGGACGTAAAGTCTCATCATATTCCATTAAAGCACGAGTGATACCATGACGAATTGCACCCGCTTGACCTGAAATACCACCACCAGTTACAGTAATGTATAAGTCTAATTTATCTAATAAATCAACCAATTCTAATGGTTGACGAACAACCATACGTGAAGTTTCACGACCGAAATACACGTCTAACTCACGTTTGTTGATAGTGATTTTACCACTGCCCGGTTTGATAAATACACGAGCTGAAGAGCTTTTGCGGCGACCTGTGCCGTAGTTTTGATTCTCTGCCATTTTCCTAACCTCGTGATTAAATATCTAAAACTTGTGGTTGTTGTGCTGCGTGATCATGTTCTGAACCTGCATACACTTTTAATTTACGATACATTGCACGTCCTAATGGACCTTTTGGCAACATACCTTTAACCGCAATCTCAATCACTGCTTCTGGACGGCGTTGAATCATCTCTGCGAAAGTCGCTTGTTTGATACCACCTACATAGCCAGTGTGCCAATAGTAAATTTTATCGCTTTGTTTGTTACCTGTTACAGCAACTTTATCTGCGTTGATTACAATAATATAATCACCAGTATCCACGTGTGGAGTGTACTCAGCTTTATGTTTACCACGTAAGCGGCGCGCTAATTCAGTAGCTAAACGACCTAAAGTTTTACCTGTCGCATCTACTACATACCAGTCGCGTTTAACCGTTTCTGGTTTTGCTACAAAAGTTTTCATTAATTAATTACCAATTTTTAATATTAATACCCAGTGTTTACATTTTCATAAACACAACCATTAATCGCTATCATCACCCCTTCGAGTGTAATATCAATAAAATAATGCGTGGTGGGAATCCAACACATTTACAGGGTCGCGTGATTATACAAAAAATTATGATAAAAATCTAATCATTTATAAAATTATTTGTTTTACAATCGTAGTTTTGATTAAGTTAATCATTAACTCACTATTTCTCAATAAAGTAGATCATTCATCGTTTACAAAGCTTAGAACCATACTTACTTCCACCTAATAAACATTCACAAGCTTCTCCGTCTTTATCTCTATCCAAATAGTAAGCTCCAAATTTATTCATATAAAATTGGGCTTCAGCTTGGTTAGAAAAATCTTTACACTTAACGCGCTTGGCAAAAATACTTGAGCTAATAGTCAATGCTAAAATACAGACAAACACAGATAAATATTGATTCATCACCGCCCCCTAAAATTATTTATTTTATAACCGCACTTTACTCTTATTTATACTTATAATTTCCTACCTAATAAGTAAATAACCGAACTCGTCCCATTATGTAAAAATCCCTCATTTATCTCTCTTAGCGTTTCTTCCGCTATAACCCACTCGAGTCCTGATAATGCCTGTTGCATTTCTGATAATGTACCTAACATAGCGGGATCTTTAGGTCCTCCCGTTCCATAATGAATCTGCTCAGGGTGATAAAAGACTCCTGCAAATAAACCATTTGGTATTAAAGCATTAACAATTTTTTGCATCACTTTGGTTCTTTCTGGTTCTGCAAAATGACAAAAAACAGACGTAATCACAGAATAGTAATTCTCTTTCATATCCATTTCGAGAATATTATCTAACCTTGTTGTAAAAGACACATTTTTTTGTCTTGCTAATTTTTCTGCTTTTTCCAAACCAACTTTTGAAATATCAACACCTTCTGTTTCCAATCCATTTTGAGCTAAGAAAATACCATTTCGTCCTTCACCTGTTGCTAAATCCAATGCTTTACCCGATTTAGGTAAATAAGGTTGTATTCTTGCAATAAATTCATTTGATTCTGTACCAAAAACATATTCTTCTGTATTGTATCTATCGTCCCATTTCACCATAATAATCCCTAAATTAATTCCATTTTAAAATTAATATTTATTATCCTATTGTAGCATTATCATAATCAATTTTATTTCGCTATAAATAACAAAATAAATACCATAAGATACTCAAATTTAACCTGATGATTACTTGTTATAAATAATCTACTTTTAAAAAGAAATAATTTAATAAATTTAATAAAATTAGATTTAACCTTACAAATATTAGCAGTATAATTACCTTAGCATAACAAAATATAAAACAAGAAGATGTAAATATGTGTCAATTATTAGGAATGAACTGTAACACACCAACAGATATTACCTTTTCCTTTGAGGGATTTCGTCGCCGAGCAGGTTTAACCGATCATCATACTGATGGTTTTGGTATCGCTTTTTTTGAAGGAAAAGGTGTGCGTATTTTTCGAGATAATCACCCTGGTGCGTTATCACCAATGGCGGATTTAGTCGGGCAATATCGTATCAAATCATACAATGTAATTGCCCACATTCGCAAAGCCACAAAAGGTACTGTTAATTTAGAAAATACCCACCCTTTTATTCGAGAATTATGGGGCGAAAACTGGGTATTTGCTCATAATGGCACGGTGGAAAATATTGAAATTTGCCCCAATAGTCATTGCCAACCTATTGGAACAACGGATTCCGAGATTGCCTTTTGCTGTATGGTCGCTAAATTAAAAGAACGTTTTTCTAAAAAACCTACAGAAAAAGAAATTTTTGATGCGGTGGTAGAAATTACCAGTGAAATTGCTCAACTTGGCGTATTTAATTTTATTTTATCTAATGGCGAATGGATGATCGCTCGTTGCTCCACGAATTTACATTATGTCTGTCGCAAAGCCCCTTTTGGAACTGCATTAAGGGAAGATGATGTAATGATTGATTTTCGAAAATATACCTCAGAATCGGATAAAGTAACAGTTATCACCACCCAACCACTCACTAAAAATGAAAATTGGGTAAAAATGAAAAATGGTGGCTACGCCTTTTTTAAAGAAGGCGATGTAATTTATGAAATTGAAGGTGATTTACCAGAGTGTGAAGCCCACGTATAAATAAACTTAAATTGACCGTATAAAAATACGGTCAATTTTCACCCATCTATTTTCTTTAAAAAGTTTTCAATATACTCTGGCACAACTTCACTCGCTTTACCATAAATCCTTTTATCAAAAGCGGAACGAACTAAACTGGGTTCAAGGTTTAACTCTATGGTTTCAGCACCAGACAAAGCTGCTTCTTTAACAAATCCCGCGGCAGGATATACATTACCTGATGTACCGATTGAAATAAAATAATCACATTCTTGAAGTGCGGTATAAATTTTTTCCATTTCTAAAGGAATTTCGCCGAACCACACAATATGTGGACGTAACCGTCTAGGTGGTTGACAACATTGACAACGATCTTCCTCTGTTACATTGCCTTGCCAATCATAGATTTTTCCCGAGCAATTACAACGCACTTTTAGTAATTCTCCGTGCATATGAATTAAATTTTTTGATCCAGCCCTTTCGTGTAAATTATCTACATTTTGAGTAACCAATAAAAAATTCTTTCCAAGATTTTCTTCTAATTTTGCCAATGCAAAATGTGCTGCATTTGGCTTTACATTGGGATCAAATAATTTTTGCCGTCTTTGGTTATAAAATTCTTGCACCAGTTGAGGATTACGTTGAAATCCCTCTGGTGTTGCCACCTCTTCCACTCGATGATTTTCCCACAAACCATCTCCCGCTCTAAAGGTTGCAATACCTGATTCTGCTGAAATCCCAGCCCCTGTAAGCACCACCACTTTCGGTAATCTAGGTAACATTTCCATCTCCTAATGTTTAAGTAATTATTGAAAATCAATATAATCGATCCAATAACGCGCCTAGTCCACTTTGTCTTTCTGTTTGTTTTCTTACCGCACTTTCCCAAATGGACTGTTTACTAAAAATAGTAATTTTCTCTTTTGCTCGAGTTACCCCTGTATAAACTAATTCTTTTGTTAGTACAGGATTAGGCTCTAAAGGCAAAATCAAAAACGTATGGGCAAATTCTGATCCTTGCGATTTATGAACGGTCATAGCAAAAGCGGGATCATTACTCGGAAGACGACTAGCCAATTCTGATTTACCATTTTCAAACCAAAATCGCCCTTTAACTTTTCCTGATATATCAACTTCCGTTAAATATAAGCCAATATCGCCATTATATAATCCAACGGAACTATCATTTTGATTAATAATAATTGGCTTACCTACATACCAATCTCTTGTTTGGTTAAAGGTTACTAAGCCTTTTTGACGTAGCCTTTCTGCAATTAATTGATTGAGATTTTCGCTACCAAATTCGCCTACTCTAAGCGCAGTTAAAAATCTTACTTTATTAAATGCCTTAAAAATTTGTTGAATATTATCTTGAATAGGAAGTTTATTTTCTTGAATATGCTGAATTAATCGTAAATATTCTTGATAATTTTCTACCGCACTTTTTACGATCCATTCAAGGCATTTTTTGTGATATTGCTTTTCTTGTGATCGTTTATCATAAAGATTATCGAAGTTTTTTAATTCTATTTCTAATGCCTTATCTGAAGTAACTTGGCTAAGATGTTCTGAAAATAAATGCCAGCTTTCTTTTGCTTGGCATTGGTTAATTGCATTCGCCAATTTCCCAATATAAGGTTTATTACCAAAACGGCGGCTTACCACTAAATTGCATAAACAATCTCGAATTGGATTGCCTTCTGCTGTTGCCATTAATATTTCACCCGTTGTATATTGAATATAATTGACTAAATCATTACTGTAACCTTGTAGACTAAAATAGCCCATTTCGGCTAAAACTGCCCCAGCTTCAACGGAAGATAACTGATCTTTATCACCCAATAAAATCAATTTAGTATTAGGTTTTAAGGCTTGCAATAATTTTGCCATTAACGATAAATCAATCATTGAGGCTTCATCGACCACTAATACATCAATTTGCAATGGATTTTGAGCGTTATATTTTGTGCTATCTTCAAAATACCTCACACCAAGTAAGCGATGAATCGTTTCTGCTTTTGTTGGAATACTGGTTTTTAATTCGGGATCAATGACAATATTTTCTCGTTTTTGAAGATCCACCAATGAATTTTCAATACTTTCTGTTAAACGTGCTGACGCTTTACCAGTAGGTGCAACCAGTTTTATTTGTAGTTGATTTTGATGCAAAGATTGTAATACCAACAATAATTTTGCTACGGTGGTTGTTTTACCCGTTCCCGGTCCACCAGTAATTAAGCAAAATGGCTGACGTACCGCCACGGCTACCGCAATTTTTTGCCAATGATGCGTTTCTCCCTCAGCTAAAGAAGAATAAGATTGAGGGAAATAAATAGCTAATTTTTCCGCAATATCTTTCTCGTTATATTGATTAAAGTGCGGTAGTTTTTTTGATAGTTTTTCGATACTTTCGTTATTATTCTCTGAAAAATTTTGTATAAAATAACTTGCCACTCGATATTCATCTTGCCAAGTACGATAAAAATAAAGTGTGTTAAATTGAAAAACAAAAGGGGCAATTTTTGTTAATGGTGTAGAACTAAAGGCGATATGCTGACTTAAGGCTGTTTCCCATTCAGTTACTGCTAGATAATTAATTTTTTCTTGAATATCGGTAATAATTTTGTTGTTATTTTTTAGTAAGCCAAAGGCAGAATATAAAACTGAATTATTCAACTTCAAACAAGTATGCCCTTGTTGATAGTTAAAATGACAAAGTGCGGCTAAAAAAACGGCTAGATTTTTTATTTCTGCCGAATAATTTTCTGACTGTTGCTTTTCATCAATGAATTTTGCAAAGTAATAATCTGCTTCGGTAATAATTCGCTCATTTTTTAATAATTTTAAAATGGATAACATCAGAATAATTTCTCCAATTCATTAATTAGTGCAACATCAGGTTTATCAAAGTAAATGCCAGTAGTATCGATCCCATTCATTCCTCTTAAAAAAGTATAAATCACACCACCAAAATGGGTTTCATATTGATAATTAGGATCACGTTGCTGTAAATAACGATGTAGGGCAACGGTGTAAAGTAAATATTGCCAGTCATAATGTTGATTAGTCATCACTTTCTTTAAATTATCTATCTGATAATCTTCCATTTTGTCGCCTAAAAAATTTGATTTGTAATCAACAATATAATATTGCCCATTTTGCATAAATACTAAATCAATAAAGCCCCTTAACATTCCTTTTATCTCATCAATCATCAATATATCACTTGGTAAATGATGATATTGTTTTAATAAACGATTAAAAGTGGATACATCAAAATGATCACGTATTTTTAAATAAAATTGCAACTCTTTAAGGCAATATTTTTCTAAAAGATCCGCAAAACAAAAATGATTGTTATCATCTATTAATGGCGTGTTTAAAATATTGTTTATCCATTGTTTCGTTGGCTCAACCCAATCTGCATTAAGTTGTAACTGCTCACACAATTTTTCGACACTCTGATTAGTAATTTCTTGACTAAAATGTAAATTTTCTAAATAGTGATGTAATATTGAGCCAATCTGTGTACCATACGGAAAATCAAAAGGTGAATACCCTTCTGGATAATCGAATAAAACAGTATTTCGCTCGGCATTATTCTCATTAAATTCTGTTAAAACTATTTTATTGGCACTTTTATCAGCACTAAGAAAATTGGCGGTATCATAATCTTTCGCCTCATCTAAAATTGATTGATTTTCAACCGCACTTTTAGAGACATAATAGGCTTTTTTTCTGCTATCAATGTAAGTCATTTCCGTAAAACTGGTTACTGTCCAATCTCGCTCAATTTCCCCATTAAAATCAGCCGTCGATAATGTTTCAAGTGCGGTTGTTTTTTCCGTTATTTTTGAATTTTCTTGAAGTAACGCTAGGGGATCAATAGTTTCACATAAAATTTGATGATGTCCTACGCTATCTTGTAATTGGTTAATTAGAGATTGTGAATCTTGTTTATCATTTAGTTTTTCTGATAAACCAATATGACCATTGGTTAAGGTATATAATAAAGCATTCCATTTTTCAAAGGTTTTAGGAAGAATCATTAAGACTTGATATTTCGCCCTTGTTAAAGCGACATACAACAAACGCATTTCTTCTGCATAATTTTCTTTATCAATTAAATCACTATGCTGATCATTAAAATCCCATAAAACTTTTTGTTCATCTTTATCATAATAGGTATTAATAGTCCCTCTGCTACGCTTACTCGGTAATCCAATAAAAGGTAGCCAAACAAGATCATAAGCTAACCCTTTAGATTTATGATAAGTTACCACTTTAACTAAGGATCTATCGCTTTCTAAACGAATTTGTTCTTCTAACCTTGCCTCTCCACTAATTTGTTTTTCAAACCAATGCAACAATGCGGCATCTGTTTCATTTAATCGGCTAGCTTGTTGTAATACCTCCGTTAAATGCAGAAAATCAGTTAATTTACGCTCGCCATTTTTGGTTGCTAATAATGTTCTACTGATATTTTCGTTATCTAACAAATGATGAAGCATAACTAGAATACCCTTATGTTGCCATTTCTTTTGATATTCCGTAAATTTCTCAACCCAAAGTTCCCATTTACTCTCATTTTCTTTAATAGAATAAATAGCTTGTGTCGTTAAATTAAATAGACTTGTGGCAACCGCATTAAGAATATTTCGCTCATTAAATGGATTTAAACAAGCTCGTAATATTAATGCTAATTCTTGTGCGGTTTTACTATCAAAGACATTGCTACGATCAGATAAATAAACAGAGGCAATACCTCGAGCCATTAACGCATTTTTTACTAATTCGGCTTGATGTGCATTACACACTAAAATAGCTATATTTTTTGCTTGAATAGGCTTATCGCCAATTATCGCCCGATTTTCCCCCGCATTTTCTAACCAATTTTTGATTGAGTTTGCACAAATTTCAGCAAATTGACTCTCTTTTGGTTGTTCAGAAAGATAAAAACGAAAAGCAGGTTCTGGATTATCTTGATAAATAAATTTTGGTTGCTCACGCCCTGCTGTTACAGGTAAAAATTGAATTTCTTCATAAATAAATGGTGCATTCTCTTTAAAATCAAATAATCCATTTACACAATCAATTAATTCTTGACTAGAACGCCAGTTTTTTTCTAAAGTAAATTGATTAGTCGCTTCTTCCGCTGCTTTTAAATAAGTAAAAATATCCGCACCACGAAATTTATAAATAGATTGTTTGGGATCACCGATCATCACAAATCCACTTTCTTGTTTTGGTGCTTGAATATAAATTTTTGAAAAAATAGCGTATTGCGTAATATCCGTATCTTGAAACTCATCGATCATTGCAAAAGGATATTGATCACGAATAAGCTGTGCAAGTGCCTCACCTTGTTCTTGATAAAGTGCTTGTTGAACTAAATGTAATAAATCATCAAAACCTTTTTGAGAATGGGTTAATTTGTAATTAAATAAGGTTTGTTTAATCTCTTGAATACAATAATATAAAAATAATGACTTATTCTTCGTAAATGTAGGAATAAGATTATCTACAAATTCATCTACTTGCGAAAAAATACTGTATTCAAAGGGCGATTGATTTTTTTTCATCTGTTTTTGAATCCCTTCAGATGAAAAATATTTTTGTAATTCATCAGGATACGAGGCATTATTTTTATCTAAAGCCCAGCTACGAATTTTATTAAAGCGTCCGTCAATCCAATCATCACGATAACGACTGATATTCGCTTTATTTTTATCAAATAATGCCCTTAGCTCAACTTCATTATTTAACCAATTTTCTTTGAAATTTTTGACCGCATTTAATGTCGTTTGTAAATCTTTCGACAGAAACTCCGCAAAAGACAAATTAATATGTTCTCTTTCTTGCTTTGGAAGTATTAAGGATTGCTTAGAAAGATAATGCCTTATTTTATTCAATAATTGTGCAGGAGAAACTAATTCTTTATAAATAAATGAAGTAATTTCAAGTGGCTGATGATAAAAATGTTTTCGCCAAAATTCATTCGTTAATTGTTGTAATAACTCGCTTTCATCTGTAACTAATTCTAAATTAAAATGAATACCCGAATTAAACGCATATTGCATTAATACTTTTCGGCAAAAACTGTGAATGGTATAAATAGCGGCAAGATCAAAATTTTGCTCCGCAAGATTTAAACGATGTATCGCCAAATCAATATCATCAATATACTCAACCAGTTCATATAAAAAATCATCTTTTTCAAAAATACTTTTCTCTTTTTTATCTCGGTATTCAATTAATAACTCTCGTGTTTCATAAATTCTTGTTCGAATACGTTCTTTTAATTCTTGCGTTGCCATTTCAGTAAAGGTAACCACAAGAATTTGCTCAACAGTTAAAGGTTGAGAAAAATTATCTCGGCCACTTTGTAACAAAAGTCGAATATAAAGAGAAGTAATAGCATAGGTTTTCCCCGTTCCTGCTGAAGCTTCAATTAAATTAATCGCCTTTAAGGGAATTGTGACAGGGTTGAGCGACTTTATCGTTGTCATAGTTTGAGTTATCTAAATCATATAAACATAAAATTTAGTGATTACTATATCATAAAATAAAAAGAGGAATTATCTTGATTTATAACTTATTTTCCACTTCCCTATTCTTGTTACTTAAACGATGAGATATCTTCCACCAAAGACTAAAAACAGTAAATTTCCTATAAAATTTTAAAGAAACTCGCTACTCACTTCATTTATCTAGTAGCTTTCTTAATTCATCTTTACTTGGTAAAACTGTAGTGTATTTACTCGCAAATATTTGACTATTATTTTGAGGTAAAGTCATTTCTACCATGGATTGTTTTTTATCTTTGTATAAAACGATACCTATTGTTGAATTTTCATCATCTAGCTTAACTTCTCTATCATAATAATTAACATACATCTGCATTTGACCAAGATCTTGATGTTTAATTTCTCCTATTTTAAATCAAAAAGAACAAAACATTTTAATAACCTATTATAGAATACTAAATCTACAAAAAATGTTCTTCATCATAAGTAAACCGAACTTGTCTGCCAACAAAAGTAAACCCTTTTCCAAGTTCAAGTAAAAATTTTTGTAAATTATCAATAATTCTAGCTTCAAGCTCAGCTTCAGAGTATACGGCAAGCTCAGGTATTCCTAAAAATTCCAAAATATAAGGATCTTTTACTAAATCTTTTGGAGTCGATATTACCTGCCCTTCCATTGATAATCTTTTAATTTGTTCTTTGTTGGTACTTAACAATAAACGTTCATATAAAGCACTATCAAATTGCCTTTTAAGCTCACTCAAACTCCAATCATTTTTATAAGACTCTATCTCATAAAAATATCTTTCCGCTTAATTGTCTATTCTCATTAACTGTAAATAATGTGACCAACTTAGGAAAAACTTCCTTCCTGTAACGGTAATAGGAAATCTATCTAATTGGTCAGATACCGTCTGACCAATTACATCTTGAGTATAAACATTATAGAACTTTCTCATTTGCTTTAAATTTGTAACAGAAAAGCCTTTACCGAATTTGATATGTCCCCAAAAAGTTGGACACAACTTTTGGATGGCATATAAAAGTGCGGTGTTTTTTCTTTGAGTTTTAGAACGTTTAAAAATATCATCGTACGTTGAAAGTATAAAAAATCTGCACTCTAATAATATTGAACAAGTCAACTTTAGAATGCAGATTAATGTTTTAATAATCGATTTATATTATTACGTATTTATCAATATTATTTTGAAATAACTTCTTTGGTAAAGTCTGCCATTGCTTCTTTACCCCAAGTTGATGGGAAGAATAGAATATCAGCTTTTCCTACATTGTTATTTAAAGGTCGTACACCAAATTCTTGGTTAAGTTTTTGTTGTACTTCAGCAGAACTTATCCAATTAACAAATAATAAAGACGCCGCAGGATGACGACTATTTTTTGCAACAGTAATTACATTACCACCACCTGGCATACCAAATTTAGGGATATAGAATTTTAAACGAGGTGTAATAGCACCTTGTTTTTGTAAGCTAAATAAGTGATCTTGCCAAGCAGAAACTAAATCTAATTCACCATCATTTAAACGAGTTAAACTATCTGCATTAGAAGAAGTGCGGGTCATATTTTCTTTATTTTTTGCAAACCAATCCCAAGTTGTTTTCCAAGAATTAACTTGTTTTTCATTAATATCCTGAGTTTGATAATTGTAGTCGCCGCCAACATAAATTAAAGCACGCTCAATAAATGCTTTACCTGAAGCACCACCATTTGGATCAGCATAACCAAATTTCTTAGGATTAGCTTGTAAATAAGCTTGGAGATCTTCCCAAGTTTGCGGTAACTTATCTTCACTTAAACGCAATGGATCATAAGCAAAACCAGTTTGATTCCCCCAAAAGCCCACGCCATAATTACCTAAATCAACCCCTTGTAAAAAATGGTTTGCATTATCAAAACTTGGCATTTTCGTTAAATCAGCTAAAACATCAGATTTTAGTACTGTTGTATAAGTATCTGCACCCACAGCAACAACATCCATTTTACCTTTCTCTAAGTTTTTCTCTGCTAATAGTTTATTGATATTTCCATCTGGTGTTCCTTCAGGAATACGTACTTTAACGCCATATTGTTCTTCAAAAGATTTTACAAAAATACGGAATTGCGGTTGTAAATACCAAATACTAACGACTACCTGTCCTTCTTTTCTAGCTTGATCCTCAATTTCTTTCCAAGATTTTTGGCTAAGATCTTTAGCGGAAACTGAACTAGCAAGTGCTATTGCTGTGCAAGTTAAGCCAACAGAAAGAAATTTTGTTAATTTACTCATAATGTACTCCTATAAAGTGGTTAGGCTTTGCCTGTGGATTGTGAGAGATAATTCCCTTTTAATAATTTTTCAATAATCATCATTAGGATAATATTTGGTACTAATAAGATTAATGATACAACTGCCGCATTTGGACGAATAAATGAATATCCTAAAAACGAATATAAAATCGTTGGTACAGTAATAAAATCAGGTGATCCGATAATAAATGATATTGAAAACTCTTCGATACTTTTTACTAAACAGAAAATAATAGCCGCCAAGAAACTTGGTTTTAGCATTGGTAAATAAACATCTTTAAAAGTTGTTAATTTAGATGCACCAAGATCACGGCTAGCATCAATTAAATCCTGTGGTACAGATGAAAAACCAGAAGATAAAATACGAATAGCATAAGGTAATGTCATTACTGTATGACCAATAACAATACCAACAAAAGGGGTTGTTATATTTAGTGCTAATAACATTTGACTAAAAAATAACGCAATGATCATTCCAGGAATAACAAGTGGAATCAACGTTAAAAGTTCAGCCAATTTTTTACCTCGAAACTCCATTCTACCAAAGGCGTAAGAGGTTGGAATGGCTAATAAAATAGCAATTAAGGCAACGGTTGGTGCTATTGTATAACTATTGAACATTGCTTCAGGTAAAGAGGTTTGTTGCCACACATTTACCCAACGCTCAAAGGAAAGAGATGGCGGTAAAATATCCGGATAACTCCAAGGCTGTTTGGGATCCACTAATGACCATAATCCAGCCATTAAGAATGGAATAAATAACCAAATAGAATTTGCCACGATAAAGAAAGTTAAAGATATTTTGGCAATTAATCGACCATTTTTAGTTCTAACTGGTTGTTGCGAAGTTTGGCTCATTTTATTTCTCCTTTCTTATGGCTTAATGGACGAATAATGATAGAAATTAATATCGTAAAGAATGCAGAAGTTAACATTATCATCATTGCCATAACAGCACTTTGATTCCATTCTTCAAATTGATAAGCTGTCATTTGCATTAAGCGAGCAAGAGAATAGGTATCTCTCGGTCCTGCTATACTGTAAAAAGCAAAGTCCCCCAAAGCACCAATAAATATTAAAATAAAAGAAACTTGCACAGCACCTAAACTTAAAGGAAAAACCACATATTTAAAACGTTGCCAAGGACCAGAACCTAGATTAGCGGCTGCATCAAGTAAATCTGATTTTAACGAGTTTACCGCTCCACCGATTAGAATTAATGCAAATGGAATATTTTTCCACATTTGTAGAATAACTATCCCCCAACCAAACTCATCATTTTGCAAAGTACGAGGACTATCCCAAATACCTAAGAAAACCAAGGTTTCATTTAAAATACCATGATAAGAAATCATATTAACGAATAAAAATGCAGCAACTAGACCAGGTACTAACATTGGAGCTCTTAAAGTGGTAATTATTGCCACTTTTCCAGCCATAGGTTTACGCAACCACATCGCAATAGGATAAGCAACAATAATGGAAAAAATAGCACCAAGTAATGAAACTTTAATTGAATACATTAATGCTCTTTGGAATACATCATTTGTAAGCACAGACTGCCAATGAGTTAACGTAAATATTGCTTCTTCTCCAAAAACATTATGTAATCCAAAACTTTGTAGCACTACAATATAAAATGTTGATCCCATCAGAAGTAAGATTGTCCCTAATCCTGACATAAGCAAAAGCCACGCTTTTATATCATTTCTGAATTTATTCATACAGCCTCCAAAAAATGAATAGCAGAGCTTGGTAAACTAAAGCGTAAACGTTTATCCGCTGGAATATTTGGATATTTAGTTAATTGTAAACGAATTTTTTGGTCTGAGTGATTAGGTAAAATAGCTTGTACTTCTGTTAAATTTCCCATAAATGCAGTTTGCACAACTTCAACTGTAAATTGGTTCTCTTCAGATGAATTAGCCTCACAGAGTACGGCATCTTCTGGACGGAAACAGATGTAAACACGATTTGCTGCAGGTTTTTTATTTGATTTTGCAACAAAATCGCCAAAAATTGACCGCACTTGATAAAGATCATTTCCTAAACTATTGACTTCAGCTTCAACGATATTCGCTACACCAATAAAATCAGCCACAAAACGGCTAACAGGTTGATGATAAATTTCTAATGGCGTACCGATTTGTTCAATACTACCTTTGTTAAGAACAATAATTTTATCTGACATCGCTAATGCTTCTGCCTGATCATGAGTAACATAGATACTAGTTAAATTATATTGGTGTGATAATTGTTTAATTTCAAAACGTACGGTTTCTCTCAATTTAGCATCTAAGTTAGATAAAGGTTCATCAAATAAAATAACATCAGGACGAGTAACCATTGCACGAGCCAAAGCAACACGCTGTTGTTGTCCACCAGAAAGTTGGTTTGGCATTTTTAGTTTGTGCATTTCCAAATCCATTTGTTTTAATGCAACATTTAAGCGATTAACTTGCTCATCTTTTGCAATATTCTTTTGCTGTAAACCATAACAAATATTATGAGATACATTAAGATGTGGGAAAAGGGCATAAGATTGGAAACACATTGCAGTATTCCTTTTTTCGGGCGGTACAAAATTGACATTATTACCACCAATAACCACTTCACCTTCATCTGCTTGATAAAAACCTGCAATCAATTTTAATAAAGATGTTTTTCCACAGCCACTCGGACCAAGTAATGTAACAAATTCCCCTTCTTCTGCTGTAAAAGTAATATCTTTTGCAGCATAAAAATCTCCAAATTTTTTTGTTACATTTTTTATTTCTAGTTTTGCCATTATGTCCTCTTTACATTCAATAAAAACTTGTTGTTTTTTCTTTTAACTAATTGAATTTACAAGTATAATTAATTAATTAATTAATTACCATTATAATATCTTTGAATTGTGAACCAGATCACATTAAAATTTTTTTATTTTTTAATTCATTAATTAGCTATTGAGTATTTTTTTATTTGGTGCAAAATAGCCGCCATTTTCAATTCAAATGTAAAAATAAAGGGGTTAGAAAATGGGATTTAATTTTAATGTGAGTGAACAAGGGATTGTTTTAGCAAATAGTCATCGTGGTTATAGTATCAAATATCCTGAAAATACAATGCATGCATTTCTTGGGGCATTTAAGGAAGGTACACACAGTATTGAATTAGATGTAGCAATGACAAAAGATGAAAAAATGGTGGTTATCCACGACTTTTCTATTGAACGTGTTTCCAACGGCGAAGGCTATGTCGAACAAATGACATTAGCAGAGCTTAGACAATATGATTTTGGTGTTAAATTTTCACCTGAATTTAAAAATACTCAAATTTTAGAGTTGCGTGATGTTTTAAACTGGGCTGTTGAAAATCAATTAGGATTAATTGTTGAAGCAAAACAACGTAGAAACCATCAACGTTTTGCTGAAGTATTAGTTTCGTTATTACAGGAAACCAAATCAGTTGATAATATTCTTCTACTTGGTTTTGATCATGTTCTAATTAATAAAGTAAAAGCATTATTGCCAGAAATAAAACTTCAAGTTGTTACACTTGCTCGTTACAACGATCAATTATCAGCAGTACTTGGTTCAAACGCAAGTAGTGTTTGTGTAGAGTACCATTATGTTGGCAAAGAAGATCTAATCGCTTATAAAAAAGCAGGATTATCCGTTCGTTTGTATTTACATGAGTCAAAAAACGAACCTATATTAAAAGTTTACAACAGAAAATATGGTTATGATGCAGAAAGTGAAATTATCAGTTGGTTACAAGAAGGATTAATTGATATGTTAAGTCACGATGATATTCCATATTTGAAAGAGCTTATTAATAAAGCTGGCAAAAAATCTTATTAAAAATAAACGCCTCCGTTTCATATAAACATAAATCAGGAGATCGTTTAAACGATCTCCTGATTTTCCGATAAAACCTTAACACCTAATGCTAACTTTTCAATATTAAGAACTATCATAATTAACCTAAAAATAAGGTTTCCTTTCGATTTTTTTCTATTATGACTTATTTCTTTTTTCCTTAAGCTTATTTAATTAAGTTGATTATATTTACCTTTCAAGGTAGTTAAAAAGTGCGGTAGTTTTTTGATAAGTTTTTTATACAAAAAGACTGAAATTAATACAATATTAAATTCAGTCTTTATATAAAGATCTAATTACGGATTATAACATCAACCGACCCAAACAAATTTGGCAATAAAAAGAAGTGAAACTACCCATACTGGTGCATTCACTTCTTTCCAACGACCTGTACCTACTTTCATTAAGCAATAACTGATAAAACCAAAGGCTATACCTTCAGTAATTGTATAAGTAAAAGGCATCATTGCGGCAGTAATGAAGGCTGGTGTAGCTTCTGTTAAATCGTCCCATTGTACTCTAACTAAGCTGGACGCCATCAAAATACCCACATAAACTAACGCTCCAGCAGTAGCATAAGCTGGCACTAAACCTGCTAATGGCGAGAAGAAAATGGTAATTAAGAAAAGGATACCAACCACAACAGCCGTCATTCCAGTTCTACCACCAACGGATACGCCAGCACCACTTTCAATGTAGGTACTAATGGCTGATGTACCGATATAAGATCCCGCTACGGCACTGACACTATCCACATATAAGGCTTGCTTCATTTTTGGGAAACGCCCTTTTTCGTCACTAATTCCCGCTTTGTCGGTAACGCCAAGCAATGTTCCAGATGAGTCAAATAAATTAACCAATAAGAAAGAGAAAATAATACCTAATAATGCGGTATCTAATGCACCAGCAATATCAACTTGTCCAACAACGGTTCCTAGACTTGGCGGAACAGACATAATGCCGTTGAATACGACGGAATCATCAAATAATAAGGCTAAAGTGGTAACCGTTGCAATAGATACTAAAACACCAGAATGGATTCGGCGAGCAGCTAAAATAACGATAATAAAAAAGCCTAAGATCCCCATTAATACTTGTGGATTGTGTAGATCACCTAATGCAACTAATGTTGCTGGGTTCGCAACAACCAATCCCATATTTTTAAAGCCAATTAGGGAAATAAATAGCCCTATTCCAGCACCAATACCAACCCTTAAACCTAATGGAATTGATGCCATTAACCAATAACGGATTTGAAATAAGGTTAATACGAATAATCCAATAGATCCCCAAAAGATAGTTCCCATACCAATTTGCCAAGAATAGCCTAATTTCCCAACCACGACATAGGCAAAGAAAGCATTTAATCCCATCGCTGGAGCAAGAGCAATAGGTAAATTACTGAATAATCCCATTGCTATTGTACCAAGAGCAGCAATTAGGCAGGTGGTAACAAAAACTACTTGTTTATCCATTCCTGCATCACCAAGAATAGACGGATTAACAAAAACAATGTACACCATTGTAAAAAAAGTAGTAATGCCCGCTATAATCTCTGTTTTTGCAGTAGTATTTTTTTGCTCTAATTTAAAAAAACGCTGTAAAAAAGATTGATTTGACATAATTAATTTAGCCTAGTAAAAGTAAATAAAATAAATGAATATTGCTGAATAAATAACAAGTTATTTAACCGCAAGAATTTTAGCAAAATTTAACAACAAATGTTATGCAAAATACATAAAAAAACGGTAATAATTACTTATTACCGTTTTTTGCTAGCGACTAAAACTATTTAGCTTTTTTACGTTCAATCCATTTCCCGTCAGTATAATCAACAAGCCATTTTGTTGCTTTTCCCTCTTTTTCAGAGGTTACATACTGACGTTTTTCTTTTCTTGAGAAACGAATAATTGCTTCATTTCCCTCAGGATCTTTTAATGGTGCATCAGCTAAATATTGTAACTTTTCAGGTAAACGATCTCGATATTTAGCTAATTCAGCCACTTTAGCTGCTCTCGTTTCTCTTGATTTTGGGAAATTATGTGCTGACATAAATACACCACTTGCACCATCTCTTAATACAAGATAAGCATCTGATTTTTCACATTTTAATTCAGGGAAGTGAACAGGATCTTCTTTTGGTGGTGCAACTTCGCCATTTTTGAGTAACTTACGTGTATTATCACAATTAGTACAAGCCATATATTTACCAAAACGACCAAGTTTTAAATGCATATCCTCGCCACATTTATCACATTCAACAACAGGGCCATCATAACCTTTGATCTTATACTCACCCTCTTCGATTAAATAACCATCACAATTTGGGTTATTGCCACAAATATGTAACTTACGATTGGCATCAATTAAATAACTATCCATTGCCGTATTACATTTCGGACAACGCTTACGAACCATTAAGGCTTTAGCTTCGGATAATTCATCTAATACATTTAATACTTCAGACTCGGGTATTAAATTAATGGTTGTTTTACACCGCTCTTTTGGAGGCAAAGCATAACCAGAACAACCTAAGAAAACGCCTGTACTCGCTGTTCTAATTGCCATATTTCTATCACAAGTAGGGCATTTTATATCCGTTAACACTAGATTATTCGGTTTCATTCCCCCTTCAAGCTCATCAAGTTCAGCTTGAGTCAGTTGTTTAGAGAAATCAGTAAAAAACTGATTTAACTCAGTTTTCCAGTCTTTTTTACCCGTAGCGATTTCATCTAATACATCTTCCATATTAGCGGTAAAATCATAGTTCATTAATGCTGGGAAAGATTGATTTAAGCGATCAATTACTATCTCGCCCATTTTCTCTGCATAAAAACGACGATTTTCTGTTCTTACATAACCTCGTTCTTGAATAGTAGAAATAATGGAAGCATAGGTAGAAGGTCTGCCAATTCCTCGTTTTTCTAATTCTTTGACTAATGCCGCTTCTGTAAATCGAGCGGGTGGTTTAGTAAAGAATTGTTGTGGCAATACATCATTTAATTTTAAATTTTCACCAATAGTCACTTCTGGTAAAACTTGATCTTCACCACTTTTACCTGATAAGCCAAGTACTTTCGTCCAACCATCAAAACGTAAAATACGTCCCCTTGTTTTTAGAACATAATCACCCGCAGCTACTGTTAACGTGGTACTGTCATATTGCGCAGCAGGCATTTGACAAGCGACAAATTGACACCAAATTAAATCATAAAGACGTACCGCATCTTTATCCATTCCAACTAAATCACTACTTTTAACTAATACATCAGAAGGTCGAATCGCCTCGTGAGCCTCTTGTGCATTCTGTTTACTTGCATAAAAATTAGGTTTTTCTGGTAAATAAGGTTGACCATAATTTTTACCAATATAATCACGCACCATTGATAACGCATCTTGGCTTAGATTCATACTATCGGTACGCATATAAGTAATATAACCCGCTTCATATAAACGTTGTGCCAACATCATCGTTTTCTTTACACCAAAATTTAATCTGGTACTTGCTGTTTGCTGTAATGTTGACGTAATAAAAGGCGGTTTTGCTCTGGAGCTAGTGGGCTTTGTTTCCACATTAGAAACAACATAATGAGAATTTTCTAAAAATTGAACCGCACTTTGAGCTTGTTCTTCATTTTTTGGTAAAAATTTCTTGCCATTAAAATCTGTTACTTCTAACTCGATTTTTTGTTTCTTGGTATTTTGAGTAACAACCGAAACTTCCCAATATTCTTCTGGTTTAAAAGACTTAATATCATGTTCACGTTCCACTAGTAACTTTACGGCAACCGACTGAACACGCCCAGCAGATAAACCTCGTGCTACTTTTTTCCAAAGTAATGGCGAAACCATAAAGCCAACCACACGATCTAAAAAACGGCGTGTTTGTTGAGCATTAACACGATCTAAATTTAAATGTTCTGGTTTCTCAAAGGCTTGAGTAATGGCATTTTTAGTAATTTCATTAAAAACTACTCGACTAAAGCGTGAATCTTCACCACCAATCACTTCTTTTAAATGCCAAGCGATTGCTTCCCCTTCTCTATCCAAATCGGTAGCAAGATAAATATGATCTGCTTTTTTAGCCAAAGACTTTAATTCAGAAACAACTTTTTCTTTACCTGGCAAAATTTGATAATTCGCTTTCCAGCTATGATAAGGATCAATACCCATTCTTTTTACAAGTGCAACACGATCTTTCTCAGCTTTAATTTTTTTCTTTTCTTCGGCTGTTAATCCTTTTGTTGAAACAGGTTTTGCCTTTTCACCCGTTGAAGAACCAGAAGTGGGTAAATCTCGAATATGTCCAACACTAGACTTAACAATGTAATTACTGCCTAAATACTTATTTATGGTTTTTGCCTTAGCTGGCGACTCTACAATCACTAAAGATTTGGTCATATTTTTAAATACCTAATTTATTATTTTTGTAAAAAATTGCCGATATATTGCTAACTATCTCTAGATAGGTCAACCTTTTTTTACTTTTTATTTGCTTTTTACAGTATAAATACACTAAAAAATTTGAATTTATGATTAAAACTAAGCATAAAAAGCATAATGAATAAAAAATAAAAAGTATTTATATTATTGAACAATTTTATGAATTTTTACTATTCCCAACGTTGAAATAAATCTTTTTCCAAGATAATTCCAAGTTGATCACATAAACGATTAACACTCTGATCAATAATATCATTAATTGATTTTGGCTTATGATAAAAAGCTGGCATTAGGGGAATAATTTGCCCTCCAATCTCAGCAATTTGAGTCATTAAACGTAAATGCCCTAAATGAAGAGGCGTTTCCCGAACACATAACAAGAGAGGTTTCCGTTCTTTTAAACACACATCTGCCGCTCTAGTAATGAGATCATCGGTATAACTATGTGCAATACCTGACAAAGTTTTCATAGAACAAGGTAACACGATCATACCTAACGTACGATATGAGCCAGAAGAAATAGCCGCGGCAAGATCACGAATATCATACGTATAATCTGCTAATGCTTTAACTTGCTGTATGGAAAAATCAGTTTCTGCCGTAATAGTTAATTTTGCAGCATTACTAATAACAAGATGGGTTTCTATATTAGAAACCTCTTTTAATATTTGTAAAAGACGAATGGCATAAATCGCACCAGAAGCACCACTTATGCCAATAATTAGACGTTGTTTATCCATTAATTCTCATTATGAATTTCAAGATTAGTTGCATTCTTTTCATACTTTGTTTTTGCTAAATCATTTCTCAATGAAGCAATATGTCTTAAATACTCTTCAGTTACATCACCAGTAATATAATTACCAGTAAATACCGAGCAATCAAAGTCTTTAATATCTGGATTCTCTTGTTGTACTGAGGCAACGAGATCTTCTAAATTTTGGAACACAAGCCCATCAACCCCTATAAATTCAGCGATTTCATCTACATTACGACCGTATGCAACAAGCTCTTCTGATGTTGGCATATCTATACCATAAACATTAGGGAAACGAATCTCAGGTGCTGCTGAGGCAAAATAAATTTTCTTTGCTCCCGCGGCTCTTGCCATTTCAACAATTTGTTTTGATGTCGTTCCACGTACAATAGAATCATCTACCAACAACACATTTTTATCTTTAAATTCTGATGAAATCGTATTTAATTTACGGCGAACTGCACTAACTCGTTGCGTTTGACCTGGCATAATAAAAGTACGCCCAACATAACGATTTTTTACAAAACCTTGACGATAAGGTTTATTTAACACATGTGCGATACGAAGTGCGATATCGTTAGAAGTCTCAGGCACAGGAATAACCACATCAATATCTTCATTTTGCCATTCTTTTGCTATTTTTTGCCCCAAATATTCGCCCATATGAACTCGAGCAGCATAAACAGATACGTTATTTATATAAGAATCAGGTCTAGCAAAATAGACATATTCAAAAATACATGGTGCTAAAGTCGCTTTATCATGACATTGTGCAGAATACAGTTTTCCATCAAAAGTGACATAAATTGCTTCGCCAGGTTCAACATCTCTTACGAACTCAAAACCAACAACGTCCAAAGCGATACTTTCTGAAGCAAACATATATTCGGTATGCCCATTACATTCTCTTTTTCCTAAAACTAGAGGGCGAATACCATGAGGATCACGAAAAGCAACCATTCCGTGACCAATAATTAATGCGATACAAGCATAAGCACCTTTTATATCCTTATTGGTTTCATAAACGGCCTTAAAAATATCACTAGGTTCAAGATTATGTTTATCAATAGGATCAAGATGATAAGCTAAAATATTAAGTAAAATTTCTGAGTCTGAATTGGTATTTATATGACGTCTTGCTTCAATAAATACTTTTTCTTTAAGCTCTTCTGAATTAGTTAAATTGCCATTATGGACAAGAGATAATCCATAAGGCGAATTAACATAAAAAGGCTGTGCTTCTGAAACACTTGAACTACCCGCCGTAGGATAACGAACATGCCCCATACCAACATTACCTTGTAATCTTAGCATATGAACTTGTTGAAAAATATCGCTAACTAAACCATTAGCTTTACGCAATCTAAAACGATTTTCATCATCAACAGTAACGATACCTGCGGCATCTTGCCCTCTATGTTGTAATAGAGTTAATGCATTATAAATAGATTGATTAACGGGACTTTGGCTAACTATACCAACAATACCACACATATAATGATCCTTTTATTAATTAAATTTTGAATTGAGTAAACTTGAACTTTCTTGTATTTGTTGAAAAAACCATTCGACAACAAATCCAAAGTGCGGTATTAATTTAGACTCTTTCCACCACTCACTTTGACTAAAGTTTGTGAAAGTATCCACAAAAAATAATAATGCAGCGACAATCAATACCCCTCGCAATAATCCAAAACAAGCGCCAAGAACACGATCAGTGCCAGTTAAGCCAGTCTTATCAACTAACTGACCTAGAATATAATTGACTATTGAGCCAACGATTAGTGTAGCAATAAATAAAATAGCTATTGCCACGCCATAGCGAATAGTTTCGGATTCAATTTGTGTCAAATACTGCGCTAAATAGGGATAAAATCTATTGGCAACAAAAAAAGCAACGACCCAACTAACAAGAGACATTACCTCACGAATAAACCCTCTAAGTAAACTGATAATCACAGAAAATGCCACAATGCCAATAATAATAAAATCAATATAATTATTCATAAAATCGTCTCTAAAAGATATACCAATTTACAGTTGCTATATTGTAACAAAAAAAGAAAACGTTTGCGTAACTATTATATGAGAGTTTTGGTAAATTTTAAAATAAAAATAATTTTATACTCTTTAGTAGAGATACATTAAATATAACTCATATTATCTAATTATATACAATTACTAAAAATAATTAGAATTTTAAAAATCTAATAATTATTTTAAATATCATCCCAAAATTCTTTTGAAAAATGTTTTTCTGCTTTATTGAGTAAATTAGCCAAATCTTGATAAGTAGGTTCATCAACGGTCATTACTACAATATTTTTTTCTTGTAATTTTTTAGAAATTTTATAAAAACTAACCGCACTTTTCGCTGGTAATTTTGTTTTAGAACGTTTACCCAACCAATATAACCCTTGAAGAGGTAAAAATAACGCAAAAATAGCAGTCATTACAGCTATTGCTAATGCAGATAAACTTGAAGGTAAATATATCTGTTGCCAAAAAACAGAAAATACAGCGATAAAAGGCATAAATTTTTGTGAAAAAACTGTTGCTTGTATTATTCTATTTTCAGGAAAAATACCACCTAAACGATTCACTTTAGGCCATGTATTTAAATAATTTTGCCCTAACTTAAAAATTTTAAACATTCAGCTTACTATCCTCTACTGCATTAAAGATAATTCATAAATTAGAAGAAATCTTACAATGAAAATATATTTTTTAAAATTACAATATTTTTTATAAAGAGAATTTATTTTACAGGCTGAAAAGTGTATCCTATATGGTATTAATGACTTTTACGTCTGTTTGTTTGATTTTCAAACAAATTTCTTTTAACTAATCAAAGAATAGGTTACATATGACTCAAAAATTAGTACTAATCCTTAACTGCGGTAGTTCATCTTTAAAATTCGCAATTCTTGATCCAGAAAATGGCGATGAAAAATTGTCTGGTCTTGCAGAAGCATTTTTCCTTCCAGAAGCTCGTATTAAATGGAAATTAAATGGTGAGAAAGGTACAGCTGATTTAGGTAATGGTGCAGCACATAGTGAAGCATTGAACTTTATTGTATCAAACATCTTAACTCAAGAAATAAAAGATAGTATTGTTTCTATTGGACACCGTATTGTTCATGGTGGAGAAAAATATACCAGTTCAGTTATAGTAACAGATGAAGTTATCAAAGGGATTGAAGATGCAGCGGAATTTGCACCACTTCATAACCCAGCACATTTAATTGGAATCAAAGAAGCATTTAAAGCATTCCCACATTTAAAAGAAAAAAATGTTGTTGTTTTTGATACTGCATTCCATCAAACAATGCCAGAAGAAGCTTATCTATATGCATTACCATATTCACTTTATAAAGAACATGGTGTTCGTCGTTACGGTATGCATGGCACAAGCCATTATTTTGTGAGTAAAGAAACGGCAAAACGTTTAAATATCGCTGAAGATAAAATCAATGTTATTACTTGCCATTTAGGTAATGGTGGTTCTGTTTCTGCTATTCGTCATGGTAAATGTATTGATACTTCAATGGGCTTTACACCATTAGAAGGTCTTGTAATGGGAACACGTTCTGGCGATCTTGATCCTGCAATTATGTTCTATTTACATAATTCTCTCGGTATGTCTGTTGCTGAAATTGAAGAAACTTTAGTGAAAAAATCAGGTTTATTAGGTTTAACTGAGGTTACTAGCGATTGTCGTTATGCTGAAGATAATTACGATAAAGAAGCACCAGCAAAACGTGCTTTAGATGTTTATTGCTATCGTTTAGCAAAATATATCGGCTCTTATATGGCAGTAATTGGTGAACGCTTAGATGCCATCGTATTTACTGGTGGTATTGGTGAAAACTCTGCCCTTGTTCGTGAATTAACATTGAACCACTTAAAATTATTTGGTTATGATATTGATTCAGAGAAAAATTTAGCCGCTCGCTTTGGCAAAGAAGGTGTAATAACAAAAGATAATACACCACTTGCAATGGTTCTTCCTACTAACGAAGAATTAGTTATCGCACAAGATACTGCTCGTCTTACTTTCTAGTATAAATAAGCTGCCGAATGTTCGGCAGTTTTCTTTTAACTAACAAAATGAATAAGGTTTATTATGTCTCGTACAATTATTCTTATACCTATTAGTGCTGGCGTGGGTTTAACCAGCATTAGTTTAGGTTTAATTCATGCTTTGGAACAAAAAGGTGCAAAGATAGGCTTCATGAAACCTATTTCTCAACCTATTACTGATGAAGATAAAATTGATCGTACAACCTCTATTATTCGTAAAAGTACCGCACTTGAAACAGCAGACCCTTTTATGTTAAGTGTTGCTGAAAATCTTATTGGTCAAAATCAATCTGATCTGCTACTCGAAAAAATAGTAGAGAAACATCAAAATCTTGCAAAAAATAATGAATTAATTATTGTAGAAGGTCTTGTACCAACAAGAAAACATAGCTATGCAAATAGCATTAACTATGATGTTGCTCAGGCACTTGATGCAGAAATAATACTAGTTGCAGCACCAACTACTGAAACATCAGAAGAGCTAAAAGAACGTATCGAAGCTTCAGCTTCAGAATTTGGTGGAAAGAATAACCCTAATTTATTAGGTGTGGTTATTAATAAATTTAATGCACCAATTGATGAAAGTGGTCGTACTCGTCCAGACTTAAGCGAAATTTTTGATGCTTATCAACACAGCCATAATAATATTTCTGAGGTTTATAAACTTTTTGAAAAATCACCAATTAAATTGCTTGCTTGTGTACCCTGGAGTGCAGAATTAATCGCAACGCGTGCGATTGATTTAGTTAATCATTTAGGTGCGACAATTATTAATGAAGGTGATATTCAAACTCGCCGTATTCGTAGTATCACTTTCTGTGCAAGATCACTACAAAATATGGTCGATCATTTTAAAGCGGGTACCTTACTGGTTACTTCAGCAGATCGACCAGCTGTATTAACAGCAGCGGCACTTGCTTCTCTTAATGGTATTGAACTAGGGGGAATCTTATTAACTGGTGGCTATAAAATAGATAACCAAATTAATAAATTATGCCAACCTGCATTTGAAAAATCTAAATTACCTATTTTCCGTATCGAAGGTAATACTTGGCAAACTTCATTAACATTACAAAATTTCAATCTTGAAGTACCAGTTGATGATAAAGAACGCATTGAAAATATTAAACAATATACTTGTGAACAATTCTCTAGCGACTTTATTGACTCATTAGTAGCTGATTCTTCTCGTTTACGTCGTTTATCACCACCAGCATTCCGTTTCCAATTAACAGAATTAGCTCGTAGTGCGAAAAAACGCATTGTATTACCAGAAGGAGATGAACCTCGTACAATTAAAGCTGCTGTACTTTGTGCGGAAAAAGGAATTGCTGAATGTGTATTATTAGCTAATCCAGAAGATGTTAAACGCGTTGCTGATTCTCAAGGCGTAACGCTTGGGGCTGGTATTTCCGTAATTGATCCAAAAACAGTTAGTGAAAATTATGTTGCTCGTTTGGTTGAGTTACGTAAAAACAAAGGTATGACTGAAGATTCTGCTCGCGAACAACTTAAAGATACCGTTGTCTTAGGTACGATGATGCTTGAAGCAAATGAAGTTGATGGTTTAGTCTCTGGTGCAGTACATACTACCGCAAATACTATTCGCCCACCTATGCAGATTATTAAAACTGCACCGGGTAACTCTATTGTTTCGTCAATTTTCTTTATGTTACTACCAGATCAAGTGCTTGTTTATGGTGACTGTGCGGTTAACCCAGATCCAAATGCAGAGCAATTAGCAGAGATCGCTATTCAATCAGCTGATTCTGCGAAAGCCTTTGGTATTGAACCAAAAGTAGCAATGATCTCTTATTCTACTGGTACGTCTGGTAGCGGTGCTGATGTAGAGAAAGTAAAAGAAGCAACACGTATTGCTAAAGAAAAACGTCCTGATTTAATTATTGACGGTCCATTACAATACGATGCGGCTGTAATGGAAGATGTAGCTCGCTCTAAAGCACCAAACTCACCAGTAGCAGGTAAAGCAACCGTATTTGTATTCCCTGATTTAAATACAGGTAATACGACTTATAAAGCGGTACAACGTTCTGCAGATCTTGTATCTATCGGACCGATGCTACAAGGTATGCGTAAGCCAGTGAATGATTTATCTCGTGGAGCATTAGTTGATGATATTGTTTATACAATCGCATTAACTGCAATTCAAGCAACACAATAAATCTAAAAAATCTTACCGCACTTTAATAACAATATTTATAAAGTGCGGTATTTTTTTAATACTTTTTTATTATTTCCAATAATTGTAAGCCAAATTCTCGACGCCATCCACTCAGCAATTCAGGTAAATTATCGGAATCTTCATTTTTTAACCAACACCACTTTATTAAATGTTCCAAAAATTTTTTACTTGTGATTACTTCTGGCAATAAAGTTTCAGGCGTGATCTCTTTTAATGCCTTTTGTAATAATTTTAATATCTTACGATAATCTGGATCTGTTGATATTCTCTCAATTTTAGGAGGATAATCAGTAGGATCAATGCGTTTACATTGATCAAGTATTTGTAATATTTTTTTACCATGAATACGCACTTCTGAAACAGATAATCCTATAGCTAATAATTGAGAAGTATGTTTAGGATTTTCTTTCGCTACTCGCCAAAGATTCTCTCCCTTTACAACAAAATTGATTGCTTTATCTCGCTTAATCGCTTCTTCATAACGCCATTTCGCCAGTAATTGTAACCGCATTAATTCTATCGACTCTAATTGCCAAGCATTTGGGATATTAAAATAAACATAATTAGTATCTTTAATTTTTAAACATTTATTAAGTAGATAATGACTATCCTCTTGTGCTGCACTTTCCCAACCTACTTTAGCTAAATCAACTTGCATTTTCTGATATAGAGGCAATAAATACCATACATCTGCTGCAGCATAAGCCAATTGCTGAGCTGATAATGGTCTTGCTAACCAATCCGTTCTTGATGAGCTTTTATCCATTTCTAAACCAAAATAATGTTGCAGTAATTTCGCTAATCCTGTTGAATTACCAAATTTAAGGAAATTTGCCATAATTTGAGTATCTATCATTGGACTAGGTAACTGCTTGAAATAATGTTGAAAAACTTCTAAATCCTCACTACAAGCATGTAATATTTTAAGAATATTTTGATTTGCCAATAATTTGATAAAAGGAGTAAAATCGGTAATTTCTAAAGGATCAATTAAACTAATATTCTCACCATCATAAAGTTGAATAAGCCCTAATTTTGGAAAAAAGGTTCTAACTCGAACAAATTCAGTATCAAGGGCAACAAATTTTTTTTGCTCCGCCTGCTCACATACTTGTAGTAATGCGATATTATCCTTAACTACCTTAAAATCAGGTAAAGATAACAATTCTTTTATTTCTGAAGTCATAATTTACTATTTTAATTAATTCAATATACAAATATAAAGACGCCATAAAGGCGTCTTTATCACTTAATTTTATTGCTTTTATTGATGATTATTTTGACGTTTTGCAATTTCTTCTTCCCGCAAAACTCGTCTTAATATCTTACCTACATTTGTTTTAGGTAACTCATCGCGAAACTCTATTTCTTTTGGTACTTTATATCCAGTGAGGTGTTGACGACAATGCTGACGAATTTCATCTTTCGTCAAACTCTCATCTTTTTTTACAACAAACACTTTAATTGTTTCACCAGATACTTCATGTGGAACGCCAATCGCAACCGCTTCCAAGACTTTATAATTAAGCATTACCACATCTTCTATTTCATTAGGATAAACATTAAAGCCAGAAACAATAATTAGATCTTTTTTACGATCAACAATTCTTAAACTATAACTGTCATCCATAACCACAATATCACCGGTCGCCATCCAGCCGTCTTTTAACACTTCTGCAGTAGCTTCTGGACGTTGCCAATAACCTTGCATAACTTGTTCACCTTTAACCCATAATTCCCCTGGCTCACCTAATCCAGCTTCTGATCCATCATCTTTGATAATCTTAATATCCGTATTAGGTACAGGAACACCAATTGTGCCATTATGTTTAGTTACAGTAATAGGACAAGCGGCAATGAGTGGCGAGCACTCCGTCATTCCATAACCTTCGATAATTGTATTGCCTGTTAATTCTTCCCAACGAGTAGCAACAGATTGATGAATTGCCATTCCGCCACCAACAGCAAGTTTTAAATTAGAAAAATCAACTTCTTTAAAGTTTTCATTGTTTAATAAAGCATTAAACAATGTGTTCACACCTGTAATAGCAGAGAAAGAATATTTTTTTAGCTCTTTCACAAAACCATTAATATCACGGGGATTAGTAATTAATATTGAGGTAATACCAAGCTCAATAAAAAGCAAACAATTCACAGTAAGTGCAAAAATATGATAAAGCGGTAACGCTAAAATAGCAGAACGTTCTTTTTTTGAATTACCAACAAAAGGCTCTGCAATCCAAGCAGCTTGAAAAACATTAGCAATAATATTTCCATGAGATAACATCGCACCTTTAGCAACACCTGTTGTACCACCAGTATATTGTAAAAAAGCAAGATCATCTCGTTTTATATTTGGTCTAACATATTGACGACTTTTACCGATAGACAGCACCTCACGGAAAGTAACTGCATGTGGTAATTTATATTTTGGTACTAATTTTTTAACATATTTGACGACAAAATTCACTAATGTCCGTTTTCCAAAGGAAAGCTGATCTCCCATTCTCGTCAAAATAACATGCTTAACATTAGTATTAAAAACTACTTTCTCTAATGTTGAAGCAAAATTAGAAACAACAACAATCGTTGTCGCACCGCTATCCTGTAATTGATGTTCTAACTCTCTCGGTGTGTAGAGTGGATTAACATTAACAACAACTAACCCCGCTCTTAAAATACCAAATAAAGCAATAGGATACTGCAATAAATTTGGCATCATTAATGCTACTCGCTCACCTCGTTGTAATTTCAATTCATTTTGTAAATAAGCGGCAAATGCTCGACTACGTTCTTCAAGTTTACGAAATGTTAACACTTGTCCCATATTAATGTAAGCAGCACGATCTGGGTGCTCTCTTACCGCTTTATCAAACATATCTAAAAGATTTTCATATTTTGATGAATCAATTTCAACGCTACTGCCTTCAGGATAATTTTTAAACCATGGCTTTACCATATTTTTACCTTTATTTTTATCTTATAAATTTATTGAATTTTATCACTTTTCTTATTATTAATACAGATTCCAACGTAGCTTAGGCTCAGGTCGCCAAAAAGCCCCAAATCCCCAACGAAGACGTTGTTCTCGATAATCAGCTAAATCTTCAGGATCATAATAATACTCTTCAACCAGTTTCCAACGTTTATAATTATCAACTTTTAATACTGGGTATAAGTAGTTCGCTTGATCTATTTTCCCTTGTTCTGTTTTAACTAATACACCTGAAAATGACATATACTGATCTTTTAATATTTCTGGATCAACAAATCCATTAATATAAGCAATAAATCGTCCATTTGGTACAGAATAAATAGCTGGTTTAGCTGAAAACCTTGAAACTGGATAACTCAATATTTCAATTTTCATTTTATCTTTCAACGCAATAGCATTAAGCACCTTTCCAGCTAATCTTGCTTTTTTGCATTGGCAAAGGTAATCATCATTTTGTATCTCTTGGATATCCTGTATTTGAAATTGCTCTCTTTCTAATCCTTTAGGTGCTGAAATACAACCTGTTATTCCCAAAGATAATAAACATAGAATAATTATTTTTTTCATCTATTTGATGTCTCCATCATAAATTGTACTATTACTCTCTACCTGGAAGTTTTTTCCAAGTTACTTCATTGCGTAAATAAACTGGCTCTATTTCCAACGCACTTATCCATTGCTTTTGCTTATAAAGCGGTAATGCAATAGACAGCATATATTGAGCAGAAGGTAAAGTAATATTAGAATTTAAAGTAAGATCTGCCAAAGCAAATTGCGAATAAGCTGACCAGCCTGTTCCCACTGTTGTCCAATCTTTATCACAAGCAGATAATTGTTGAATCACCTTTTCAGGACTAGAAACTTGTTCTTTAATAATTTCCTTCCATTGAATAAATTCATCAGAATCTAACCGCACTTTTTCTGCCATTAAATGACTAAAATAAACTTCATTCATTCTCGCATCAATAGCAGATAATACGTTGATGGAACCATTTTGTTCATAAGCTTGTTGTGCCATTGCGGTTAAATTAGAAATCCCGATAGCTGGAATATCAGTACCTAATGCTAACCCTTGTGCAATTCCTGCTGCCACCCGAACCCCCGTAAAACTTCCAGGTCCACGACCAAAGACCAACGCATCAATTTGAGCAATACGAATACCTGAATTTGTTAAAATATCGTCCACCATAGGTAAAATACGTTTAGTATGAGTTCGCTGTGCAATTTCAAATAAATGTGTTTTTTCGCCTTTATATAATAAAGCCACTGAGCAAGCCTCAGTAGAGGTATCAATTGCTAATAATGTTGTCATTTTATTTTTTATTCTCTTTATTTTGAATTTCTTTTAGAAATTGTATCACTTTGTTTAAATCTCTGGTACGTTTTGCATCAGGTAAACTCTTTAAAAAAGTTTCACCATAAGATCGCATAACTAAACGACTATCGCAAATCATTACCACACCACGATCGGTAACATCGCGAATCAAGCGACCAACACCTTGCTTTAAGGCTATCACCGCTTCTGGAATTTGAATATCTTTAAAAGGATCGCCACCTTGCAATCGACAATCTTCAATTCGAGCTTTCAGTAAAGGCTCATCTGGAGCAGTAAAAGGTAATTTATCAATAATTACTAAAGATAAGGCATCACCTCGTACATCAATACCTTCCCAAAAACTTGATGTCGCCACCAACACCGAATGATCTTCTTGAATAAAATGCTCAAGTAACTTTCCTTTTGACGTTTCACCTTGTAATAAAACCGCAAGTTCACTATTTTCACGAAAATATTCAGCTAAACCTCGCATCATAAAATAAGAAGTACATAATACAAAACAACGTCCATTATTCGCTTTAATTACAGGCAATAACATTTCTGCTAAAGTTGACAATGTTTGTTTTTGATTACTTGCTGGCAAATATCTTGGTACACATAACATCGCTTGCTCAGCATAATTAAATGGACTTTGTAAAATCTTTTGCTCCCCATTTTGAATGCCTAACCGTTGACAAAAATGATCAAAGTTACCACCAACTTCAAGGGTAGCAGAAGTAAAAATCCAAGCAATTTCACGATTTTTCATCTCATTGCCAAATTTATCGGCAACAGTTAATGGCGTAATATTTAAACCAAATTGTCGTCCTATCGCTTCATACCAATAGCAATAGCCCGTGATACTCGTGTCTTGTAAACGTGCTAGCATATTTTTAAGTACCGCAATACGCTCAAAAATACTATCTAGCGTCTGTGATCGCCCTAAACCGCTTTTTACCACCTCAGATAAAAAATTTAATTTTTCTTGTAATAAACTAAAGCCTTTTTGTACCGCACTTTTAGTATATAATTCTCGCCAATTCCCTTTTACATTTCCATCACCCAGTAATAAACGAAAATCTTGCACCACTTTTTGTAAATTATCCGAGGCAACGCCAAGTTGTGCCATATCTTTTACTTCAGTACGATAAACAATATTAATATCTTTACATAAATCAAAAAATTGACGTGCAGTAACAGATTGCCCAAAATATTGACTTGCGATGTCTGCTAACTGATGTGCTTCATCGAAAACAACTACTTCTGCATTAGGTATTAACTCACCAAAACCACTTTCTTTTACCACCATATCTGCAAAAAATAAATGATGATTAATCACCACTAAATCTGCATTTAATGCTTTTTTTCTTGCCTTAGCCACATAACAATCCCCATAACTAGGACAGTCAGAACCTAAACAACTATCTGCGGTACTGGTAAGTTGCGAAAAAATACCACTATCTTCTGCTACTTCAACACATTCAGAAAAATCCCCTGTTTTTGTGGAAGTATGCCATTTTCTAACTTTGGATAAATCCGCCAATACCGTTCGATCCCCTAATACACCTTGTGCAATAACTTGATCCAAACGCTCCAAACAAAGATAATTAGATCGACCTTTTAATAAAGCGATTTTTCCTGTGTAATTTAGTGCTTTTTTTATTGCGGGAAGATCTCGATTAAACAACTGATCTTGTAAATTTTTCGATCCTGTCGAGATAATTGTTTTTTTCTTCGCTAATAGGGCTGGTGCCAGATAAGCAAAAGTTTTTCCCGTACCCGTACCCGCCTCAACGACTAATGGCTTTTTGTACGTGATCGCCTTGTCAACTGAAACAGCCATTTCTAGTTGCTCTGCTCTAGGCTTAAATCCTTTAATATTCTGACTTAACTCACCTTTTTCGGAAAAAACGTGAATAATTTTAGATGATTGATCCATTAAACTATCTATGTTGTATTAAATTAATATTATTGTAACAGATAACTATCAAAAAGGCTTATTCCCCATCGTCCAAAATAGTATTCAACTTAAGTTTTAACAGATGATTTTAATATATGACTTTTGTTTATCTCTAGTGATAAAATATCTTAATACTAAAAAATGAGGGCATTAAAATGACAACTATTACCTTTCTAAAACAAATTACACCAGAGCTAAGTCTGCAACAATATAATGAAATTCCTGTTATCGCTTTAGATCACCATATTGGTAAAGCATTCATTTCATTACAAGGTGCACATTTATTTAGCTGGCAGCCTAAAGCACAACAAAAAGATGTACTTTGGCTCAGTGAAATTGAACCTTTTACACTAGGTAACCCTATTCGTGGTGGAGTTCCTCTTTGCTATCCTTGGTTTGGGGGCAAACAAAATCCAGCTCACGGCTATGCTCGCAATACTTTATGGAAACTCACTGATTACCAAATCGAAACTCAAAAAGTGCAGTTAGAATTTTGTTTATTTTCCGAGAACCATCTTATTGAAGCCAAAATCAATATGGAATTTTATGAAGATTGTAAATTAACCTTTACTCATTATGGTCAAGATCCCGCAGAAATAGCACTACATAGTTATTTCAATATTGCTGATATAGAAAACATTGAGGTATCAGGTTTACCTACTAGCTGTTTTAATTCTTTAATCCAACAACAAGAAACCGTTCCTTCTACGCGTAAAATTGCAGAGAATGTAGATTGTATTTATAAAATAGCCACCTTAGAAACACATCAAATTAATGACGCCATTTTAAATCGTTGTATTGAAATTACGCATAAAAATGCAACAGAAACAGTATTATGGAATCCTTGGCATAAAGAAACTAGCAGTATGAATAAAGAAAGTTATAAAACAATGGTCTGTGTTGAAACGGCTCGAATTTCACAAAAACTATCTCAAGGTGAGAAAGTCTCAACTATTATTAGCGTAAAATAACAATAAAAAAATCCCTCTGGTAATGCAGAGGGATTAGCTATTATCAATCAGTTTAATTAGAAACTCTTTGGTTAATTCTATCTGCAAACATACCAATACTTACCGCAAAATAATTCGAACGATTCCAATTTAATAAGGTACGAAAGTTATTAGAAACTAAAAATGCTCGTCCAAGTTCTTTATCAGGTCGAACTAACCAAAGTTTTTCGCGAGAAAGTGAATTTAATTTATCTTGCTCAACAGTGCTAAATGACTTTAAGCTCACACCTTTGTTTTGCCATTCTTGTAATGAACCTGCTTTTTCATTTTCTATCCCAGATAAATCAAGATCCATATATTGTGTTAGATTTACTTCTACACCCCAAGGTAACTCATTATTCCACCCTACTGTATGTAAATAGTTAGCAATAGAAGAAAATACATCATAATGGTTTTTCCAAATATCTTTATTCCCATCTTTATCGCCATCGGCAGCATAGCTTAAATAAGAACTAGGCATAAATTGTGTTTGTCCCATTGCACCAGCCCAAGAGCCTAACATTTTATTACGATCAATATGATCTCTTTCCAATAATTTCATTGCGGATATAAATTCTTTACTAAATAGATCCTCTCGACGTCCATCAAAAGCTAAGGTAGCAAGAACAGAAAGTACATCATAATTCCCTTGATAATAACCAAAACTACTTTCCATTCCCCAAAGCGCCATTAAATATTCTTTTTGAACACCAAAACGTTCACTTGCTTTGGTTAATTCAGGTAATCTTTCCCAATAACGACGTTCTGCTACATTGACTTTATTATCCGTTAATACTCTTTTTAAATAACGACTGACACCATGAGGATTAGCAATAGGCTTAGTTGCCGTGCTTTTTATCGAACGTCCAGCTTGTTTACGATCTAAATCAACCGCTTTCTGGATATAATTAATATTATTTTGAGAATTTAATAATTTAGCCGATACGCCTTGAGCAACCGCCTTTTGTTTTAAAAATACAACATAATCATCAAAGTTTAGTAAAGTTCTCGGTTTATTATATGTTGTATCATTATCGATAGGTTTAATGGAATAACTATTACTTGAACAAGCACCAAGAATAAAGCTCGCAATAAATAGCGATAATTTTAATTTTAACATTTCGGTTCCTTTTGGTTTTAATATAACGCTTAAAAGTAAGTACAGTTATTCTATATTTGAATAAAATTGATTAATATTTATATCATTTAAATAACATTTTGTTTATCTATATTACATTATTTTTAATATTAAAGATAATTTCATCGGTTTTACAAATTAAATCGATAGATTTAATAAATTAAGACTATTAATCTAGATCAATATATCTGTTATGACAATCATAGATAATCCCCATTATTTTATTCTTACCCACTAATATAACTTGGAGTGTTCTATGAAAAAACTATTAGCTACAATATTTATTGTAGGCTTAAGTTGCTTTCTTGCGATAGTAGCTTATGTTCATTTCTTTGACAAAGAGCGAGCGGAAACAAGGCTTGCTCAAGCAAATTTATCTAATACAGGTAAAGTGATTGCTAAACCATTTTTTGATAATGGTTGCCAATACTGCCATAGCCCAAATGCAGATCTTCCTTTCTATGCAAAATTACCAGTTGTAGGTACAATAATGGAACAAGATATCCTAAAAGGTACTCGAGCATTTCGTTTAGATCGCTTAGTTGATAGTATTGATCATCCAGAAAACCTATCAGAAGCTGATTTAGCTAAATTAGAATATGTTATTCAAAATCAAACTATGCCAATTACCTCATTTACTCATTTGCATTGGGGTACAAAACCTAATGATGAAGAGAGAAAAACAATTCTTGATTGGATACATCAACAACGTAATCAATATTTTTTACCAAAAAATACTGACGGTGTAGATGCAACGCGTTTAGTTCAACCGATTCCTGATAAACTAGAAACAAATCCGGCTCAAGTAGCATTAGGTAATAAACTTTATCATGATGGACGTCTATCTGGCGACGGCACAATTCAATGTCATACTTGCCACCAATTAGCAAAAGGTGGCGTTGATGGATTACAATTCTCTAAAGGAATTGATGGGCAAGTCGGCGGAATTAATGCCCCAACGGTATATAACGCAGCATTTAACTTTTTACAATTCTGGGATGGACGAGCAAAAGATCTTGCTGATCAAGCAGGTGGACCACCTCTAAATCCAATTGAAATGGGTTCAAAAAACTGGGAAGAAATTCTTGCTAGATTTAAATCAGATGATGAATTTATGAAAGAATTCCTTGCAGTGTATCCAGAATTTAATGAAAAAACATTAACACACGCAATTGGTGAATTTGAAAAAACATTAATTACCCCAAATAGTCCTTTTGATAAATACTTAAAAGGCGATGAAAATGCCTTAACTGAAGTAGAAAAACGAGGTTATCAACACTTCAAATCAGCAAAATGTGATACTTGCCACACAGGTATTGCAATGGGCGGTCAATCCTTTGAATATATGGGATTGTATGGCGATTACTTCAAAGATCGTGGTATCCCAATGACTGATGCAGACCAAGGTCGTTTTGCTCAAACAAAAGATCCTTATGATATGCACCGCTTTAAAGTGCCAACATTACGTAATGTTGCTTTAACCGCACCTTATATGCATGATGGTTCAGTAAAAGATCTTAAAGAAGCCGTTCGTATTATGGCTGTATATCAAAGTGGTAAAGATTTATCTGAACAAGAATTAGATGAAATTACAGCATTCTTAAAATCACTAACTGGTGAACTTGACGGCAAGCCGTTAACTTTAGAAAAGTAATAATCTTTTATCTTAACTAAAAAACTAAAGCTCAACTTATCTATGTTGAGCTTTATTTATTTTAGATAGATTATTTTATATATCAGAATAAAATAACAAAATACATTACTTTCTTAATATAGAATAAATTACTTTTAGCATAGATAACGGCAATAAACGAGGAATAACTCGCATTATAAATACCATAAAACCACTAGGTAAACTTTGCATAGCTAAACGATGTTTTAATAAAAATAATCGCCATTCACATTTTGCTTGAGCCAATCCTCTACGACGACTCACCATTCCATTGCCAACTCGTGCATAGACTAAAATATCTGCCAAATTAGCAACTTGTTTTGGGTATTTGGCAACTAAATTAATCCATAAATAATAATCTTCTTGTAAGTCTTGATAACCACCAACTGATTGTACAGCTTGCTTTTGATATGCCACCGCCATATGATTAAAAGGACAACGTTTTTTAGTAAACTCAACAATATCCTCTGCTGATAATGGTACTTTACGGTAGCTCATAATATCATCAATATTTTGACCAAATTCAGCTATTTGCCCACTGAAAATAATCGTATCAGGGTTTTGCTCTATAAATTTAATTTGTTTTTCAAAACGATCTTTCGCACAAATATCATCAGTATCCATACGAAATACCCAGTTATTTGAACAATGTTTCAAACCTTCATTTAATGCTTTACCCAATCCAATATTATTCGCTAAACGTACTGCTTTAATCGGTAAAAAATCCTTGTATTTTTGCACCGCACTTTCTAATTCTTCGGTAATAGCTCCATCAAAAACTAAAACGATTTCATCAGCAGGATAAGTTTGTTGTTTTAAACTTTCCAAACACTCAATTAAAAAATCTGGATTTTCTTTAATATATAAAGACATTAATACAGAAAACTTCATTATATAAACCTTTTTAAATTAATCGCTAATTGAGGCGATATAAATGTAATTAAAGCAATCAGTAACGATTTAAAATGCTTATTTAATTTAAATATTGCCCAATAATATTTTGCGGCTTGACGAGATAAATTCATAATATAGGGATAAGCCAACATATATTGCTTATTAATATCAAAATTCTTCTTTTGTACCGCTGTTTTGACATAAGATTGTTCGATTTTAGTAATTGCCTCTTCTGTACGTTGTATATTGGTGGAGACACTTTGCCTTTTAGTATGAAAAGTACATTGCGTTAATGCTTCAGAAATATAGGCTGGTTTAAATTCATTATGTGATAAAAGTTTAAGTAAAAACTCATAATCTTCCAATGCCATTAATGCCGTTGATAATCCTCCGACTTGCTTAAAAAGTGATTTTTTAATCGCAATCATCGGCATTCCACCAATTTTATTAGCAAGTAAAATATTTTCTAAAGTTAAATTTGCGATATCACTATAAGGGTGAGTAACATAAGTAAATTTTTCGTTAACCATCAAACATTTTGCTGGATGATAAATAAAATTGATGTCTGATTTACTTTTAATACATTGCATTAATACTTCACACTTATTATTCATAAAGCGATCATCATCATCTAAAAAAAGTAACCAATCATACTTAGCGTATAATGCCCCTATATTACGACTTTCTGCCGCCCCTTTGTTTTTTTCATTTCGAATCAGTTGTACTACAAATGGATAATCTTTATTTAATTGTATTGGTTCAATTGAATGATCATCAACGATAACCACCTCAAAATCATAACAAGTTTGCTGAACTAAACTCTCTAATAAATTGATTATTTCTATCTTACGATTATAGGATGGCACAATAATACTAAACATTATTCGTCCTTAATATTTTTGAATAAAATGAGATTATTACCTTTTTCCCCAAAAAGAGATAACAGCATTAGTAACATCAGCATCAATCCCGGAAAAGCATAAGTATCCGCTTTAATATTTAAAATAGATAAAATAGCTAAGGTTGATAAACTAAAATACCAACTCCCTTGAAACCAATGTAATGCAATTTTTCGTACAAAATATGCTGTAAATAATAAACAAACTATTACATTTACAATACCGCCATAAAGAATTTGCCGTAAAAAGCCACTATCGGTACCACCATAATAATGCCCATCAACTGTCATATAATAGCCTTCTCCAATCATTATTTGTTTTAATGTCGGAATAAACAAATGCTTTTCGATTAACGTATCCGTAGAAGAGCTAACCAAGCCTTTATGCCCTAATAAATTAATTAATGGCTCTAGGGCATGAGCAACGTATTTATGATCCGCAAAATTCATAGCTAACATTAAACATAACCCAGCAAATAACAATAATGCAGGTAAATAGCGAAGTTTAAAATAGGCAGCAATACTGATAATTGATAATAATAAAAAAGTCCGCCCAGAAATTAATCCAATACATAAAATTAAAAATAAATAAACCGCACTTATGGAATTATGTTGTTTGTTATAAGCTAATAAAAAATGCAATAACACAACATAGAAAGCACTCAACTGGAAAAATGCTGATGAGGTAAAATTATATAAACGATATTCTTGTTCTGAACCATAAAAAGTCGGTAATACAATATGTGTTGATAGTGCGAAATTGATGATAAAAGTAATACCGAGCAACGCTAAAAAACCAATAACAAATTGTATGCCAATCCCTATTTTCAAATCATTTATAAAACGTACTTTTCCATTATGTTGAAAATAAAATAGATTATAAATACCAATAGCAAAAACAAATAAAATCAAGGTCTTAATATATTGAAATAATACTGAAAAATCACGACTGCTATGTATCAACAAAGGTAATAAGGTAAATACAATTAAAATACCGATTACCGCTAAACTATCTAAAGGAATAATCACGCCTTGTGAATACTCTTTTTTGTATAATTTATAGGTCAAATAACTGATTGCTATAAAACCAACAAAAAATGCCATTCGGAAAAAATGGAATAACCAAGGATCATAGAGATAAAATAAATTAAAAATAGCAGACATAAACTTTCCTAAGTTATAAATTACGTTTGATGGCTAATAATTTTTTAAATGGATACTTGATTAATTTTTGCCATAATTTATGTTGTAAAGCACCTCGAAGCATTGCTAAATTACTTTGTAACTTCGGATTCTCGATCACCATTAATGGACGAACCGTACAAATCGCTAATTTAAATTCTCGTTCAAATAAAATATAATCATCAGCCAACCAAAATGGGCGTTTTTGCTGTTTTTCAAGAAAAACATTTACCGCGGATTTCTTAATCAAATAAGCCACTGTTCCAGCAAAATAAGGTCGATAGGTATAAGCATATTTGAAATGTGAACCTTTAATCTTATTTTGTAAAAAAGAGAACGTACTCGGATAAGTTATTTCCAATTCAATATCATTAAAACGGTCAATTTTTGATTGTCCAATTAAAATAATGTCGGCTTTATTTTTTTGTTTTAAAAGACAATCTAAATGATACTGGAAATTATCATTAAACAACGCGTCATCTTCACAAATCAAGCAATATTCATTATCTGCCACATTATCATCGTCTTTAATTAACTGATAAACGGCTAAATGGCTTAATGTACAACCAATTTCACCTGTTGTAACAGGACGAGAATAATGTGTTTCAAATTTTTTATAATCAAAAAGTGCGGTCAAATTTTCAGGTGTTTTTTGCATCGTATTAATCGCATCAAAAACCTGAAAATCTTGCGTATCTGCCTGTTGGAAAAAAAGTTCTCGACGTTGAATATCTTTAGCTAAAGAAATTAAATATTTTTTCATTTTATTGACTTCATTTTATTTATTTTATTATTACGCATTTTTGTAGAGAAAATATTTCAATTAAGTATAGGGTATTTAAAATAGTACACAATCGAAATAACTAATCTTGTTAAACTTGCACCGATTAACGCATAAGCGACACCATATAGCCCTAATTCACTAAAATAATAAAATAATCCAACTAACACTAAAATAGAAATCACTTGTCGAGTAAATAGTAAAATCTGTTTTCCCAAAATCAACATATTTTGAGAAAGTACCCAAGATAACCCAGCAATAATTGAATTAACAATAAACCATACTAATATTGGTGCAACTTCAAGGTATTTTTCAGTAAAAAAGAATCTCACTATTGGTTCAGATAAAAGTGGCACAATCACAATCGCACTTATACCCATAATACCCACTAACACCAAAACAGGCTTAATACGGTTCATCTTGTTGAGTAACCCTGAATAATAATAATCTGCAAGCATATTAATAAATTTAGTTAATAACGCATCAAATGCGATACAAACGGTATAAAGCCCTAAGGTATAATTTCCCATTAAAGAAACAATTAAAAACTTATCTAAATTAACTGTTGTCGCCCCAAAAGTTTGTAGTAAATTTTGTTTTAGCCAAGTTTTTCTAAAAAAATGATGATCAATCTTCGATAATCCCTGACTTTGCTCTGTAACAAAATTTTTATTAATACATCTTAAATAATAAAGGCACAATAATGCTTGAATACAAGTTAGCCCAGTTAATAAATATAATACTATCGGTAATTTTTGTTCTCCGAAAACCCAATAACAAATACCATAGAGTAATACTGCAAGGATTGGTTGTTGCAATGATATGGCTTTATAAAACCTTAAATTCGCATCAATTTTACTTTTTTCTAAAGTAATAGTCAGAACTGCAGTTAAAACAACATTAATGATAAATAGCACAGGAAATGTGGTTAATTTAAAAAAACATAATGCAATAATTGCTACCAATGCACTAACAACAAGAAAGCTAACAAAATAATAAGCCCACCCTAAATACTGACGTTGACGCATACTCAATGCAAATGCAAAGCCAACCCCACCTGCACCAATAGTAACAAGGTAAGTTACGGAGGTAACAAATAACTGAAAAGTACCTCGATCTTCTACATTTAATAAGTGTGCAAGCAGAAAAGCACTTATCATTGTAAGTCCTGTACTCAACACAGTTACAAAAATTAAATAAATCAAAGAACGATGTTTATTCATATTTTTTTGCAAAAGTAATCTCTTTTGTCCATTGTTCATAATAAGCTAAATTCTTACCATAAGAATTATCACAAACTGCGTGAGGCAACTCCAACAAGCAAGAAAAAATATGCCCATGCAAACGACTTGTTACCACGAAATCATAACGTAAAAATTCAATATTTACTCTCTTAATAATTGATAAGGCTCGATGATACCAAATTTTGCTCACCCAATTTTTAAGGAAAGATAAATGTAATATATTCGCTATTTTTGATAATTTACTGCATAATCGAGCAACTTTATCATCTGCTACTATTAATAAATCTTCCCAGTCTTTTATATGAGCATTCGCTGATAACTTTACTTGAATATTTTTTTCAATATGGCTTGCTTCAATATCTTTTCGTAAAAAGTATAACGTATTTTTTTCAGACATTTGTTTATTTTCTACCGCACTTTTAGATTGACGATGTAACATACCATACAACTGATGTGCCATATCTGGTGACAACGTCACTTTATTAGAAAAGGCTTGCATAATAGTTAAGCTATTAAGATCCCTAGCAAATAAATGACAATCGTTATGTTGTAAAAAAATTGACGCCGATTTTTCTAATGCTTTTTCATCAGAAAAATAAGCCGTTTGTGGTAAAACAATAATCCGATTATTTGGAAAGGATTTGATCAATGTTTCTCTTAAACGTTGCTCTTCCTCATAAATATCGCCAAAATTTCCCCCGCCATGACAAACTAATGTGGTATTTGGTGTTATATATTTCGTAATTTCCTTAACATCAAAATTTTGCCAACAACGTCTTAATCGTATATTAATGCCATAATCTTTCCAAAAAGTTTCTGTACCAACATAAATCAACAAATCCCCTACATTTAAATGTAAAGGATAATCAAAATACATCACGTCATTTCTATCAACAATAATTTCTGCTATTTGTTGTAATTGTTTTTTTAAGGAAACTAATACCTGATTCATAAATAAAATATCTCAATATAATTTATATCAATTAGAGAAAAATAATGGTGCATTGTAAGACTAAAGAATAATCCATTCAATAAAACTTATTATCTTTACAAAAGATTACAACGGATTTATGCTTACTATCCTTTTAATCAATAAAATAGATAAGAATGTTTGAAGTAACAAAACTAATTTCGACAATTATACTTCCACCTTTTAGTATTATATTTATTTGGATAATTGCATTATTACTAGGCTGGTTTAATTATAAAAAATTAAGTTATTTTTTGACCGCACTTGCATTAGGATTACTTTATACCTTTAGCCTACCTTATACAGCACAAAAATTGGAAGATAGTTTGGTTATTGAAGACAACCTAACCTTAAATGACTATCAGTCTGCTCAAGCTATTGTTGTTTTAGGGGGCGGATTGCGAGATAACAAAGAATTATATTCAAGCCTTGCCGTACCACAAATAGCATTAGAACGCTTGCGTTACGCTAGCTATTTATACAAAGAAACTCAATTACCAATACTACTTTCTGGAAGTACCCCAAATGGTAATTCCGAAGCAAACATTATGGCAAATGAACTGCAATATTTTTTCAATACACCAACCAAATGGCAAGAAGAACAATCTAAAAATACTATTGAAAATGCTATTTTTAGCTACAAAATACTTTCTCAAGAAAAAATTGAAAAAATTATTCTAGTGACTAATCAATGGCATATGCAAAGAGCAAAATTGCTTTTTGAAAAACAAGGGTTTACAGTATTACCAGCAAGTATTGGAAGTGGTATTACACCTGATTACTATCCATTAAATTTAATGCATTTTATTCCTCAATCAGCTGCTATCGCTAAAAATGCACAATTAATAAAAGAATGGCTTGCTTATTGGAAAATTAAATATTTTTAACCTATAAAAAAACGGTAAACCTTTAAAGTTTACCGTTTTGTTATTCATTGTTAAGTCAAATTATTCAACAACTAGCATACGACAAATATTTGTCCCGCCCGCCTGATGAGCTTCACCTTGAGTTACCAATACAAGATCACCAGCTTCTAAATGACCTTTATCTTTTAATAGACGAATTGCCTCTCTCGCGCCTTCTGCTGTACTTTCAAGTGTTTCGCTATGAACTGGCGTAACACCACGGTATAAAGCACATAAACTCAATGTTTTTTCATGACGAGATAATGCAAAAATTGGTAAGCCAGAACTGATACGTGACATTAATAATGGCGTACGTCCACTATTTGTCATTGAAACGATAGCTGAAATGCCTTTCATATGGTTTGCAGCATACATTGCCGACATTGCTACACTTTCTTCAATAGTCTCAAATGTAATATCGTTACGATGACGGGAAACATTTAGGCTTGGCATTTTTTCAGCCCCTAAACAAACTTTAGCCATTGAGGCTACTGTTTCTTCTGGATATTGACCAGCTGCCGTTTCCGCAGAAAGCATTACCGCATCAGTACCATCTAATACAGCATTTGCCACATCCATTACTTCTGCACGAGTCGGCATAGGATTGCTGATCATTGATTCCATCATTTGTGTTGCAGTAATCACCACACGATTTAATTGGCGTGAACGGCGAATTAATTTCTTTTGAACTCCAACTAATTCGGGATCGCCAATTTCCACCCCTAAATCACCACGTGCAACCATAATCACATCAGAAGCTAAAATGATGTCATCCATAGCTTTATCATCAACCACAGTTTCAGCACGCTCTACTTTAGCAACAATTTTTGCATTTAAGCCAGCTTCTTTTGCTAATTCACGTGCATAATTTAAATCAGCACTTGAACGAGGGAAAGACACCGCTAAATAATCCACACCAATTTTAGCCGCAGTTAAAATATCTGCTTTATCTTTCTCTGTTAACGCATCAGCAGATAAACCTCCACCTAATTTATTAATACCTTTATTATTAGATAAAGGACCGCCAACTGTTACTTCAGTTAATACTTTCGCACCATCTGTTGATAAAACTTTTAATTGAACACGACCATCATCTAACAATAAAATATCGCCAGGTACCACATCTTGTGGCAATGTTTTATAATCTAAACCAACAGCTTCTTCTGTTCCTTCACCTCTAGGTAAGTTAGCATCTAATACAAATTTATCACCAATATTTAAAAATATCTTACCATCTTTAAACGTCGAAACGCGTATCTTAGGACCTTGCAAATCACCAAGAATTGCAACGGTTTTACCTAATTTTTTTGAAATTTCACGTACACGAGCTGCTCGACCAATATGATCTTCAGGCGTACCATGCGAGAAGTTCATACGAACAACGTTTGCACCAGCAGCAATAATTTTTTCTAAGTTATCACCACGATCCGTAGAAGGCCCCATAGTACAAACGATTTTAGTTCTTCTTAGTCTTGTAGACATTATTTTTACTCCGTCAATTACTTAAATATATAAACACATTCAAAATTCAAACTTACTTATCCTTATCCACTTTCATCCACAACAAAAAAATACAACAACATACCCTAAAAGGAGTAATTAAACACGATAAAATAAACCGATAAAGATAAAGAAATGCCAAAACCTTGAAAATCTTGCGTATTATACCTGAAAATAGGATTAGATCGATATCACAAATGATAAAAAAAGATTAAAAATACTATAAATTATTCAATAGACTGTCTAAATTTATAACAAACAGATTTTAACAGGAAAAAATAACTTGTCTTGATAAAAAAAAATAGATATTATGCACCGCACTTAGCGACCGTAGCTCAGTTGGTTAGAGCACCACCTTGACATGGTGGGGGTCAGTGGTTCGAGTCCACCCGGTCGCACCATTTAATCCTTTCAAACACTGTTAAATTACCTCAATATCCCTTTTTTTACATACAATTAAAATATTACTTAACATTCGGCTTATGCCATTTTGTATCATACTAAATAAACTAAATTTTCATATATCTGCTTTTAAAGAAATAACTTAAATATTCCAAACAAATATGCCCTATTTATCTTCTTTTTTATTTAAAATTTTTTGAATGATCGGTCTTTGTAATTCCTTCTCAACCCATAATTCTGTTTCTGTCATTGATTTCTTTTCATAATTTATTTTCTTTGATTTCTTTATAATGAGGTAAACAGAATAAATAATAATTGAAACCAACCAAATTAAAACATAATAAATACCATTTCTATTTGTTAGAATAAGAAAAAAACTAATACCTAAACCAATAATAAATAAGAAAAACAATAGAATTATTAGATCAATTTTTATCCCCGTAATAAAAACATCAATAATAAATTTAAACATATTTTGCCCTCATTGATTTATTATATCTAATATCAATCAAAAGATAACATCATAATAATTAGTCAATATCCAAACAATGCAATTATTCACTTCTATTTTTATGATTTTCATCACATTTTTCAATATAAAACTACTCAATTAGTTAATAGATTAAATTACTAATTTATCTTTTTTCTTTAATTGATATAATCAAAAAACTAATAAAATTACAAATTTGTAATTTTTATTTATTTTTTACTGCCTTGATATACTTTCTCAAAATTTTTAAAGAGGTATCAATTAATGACTCAACATTTCTCAACAAAAGAAATTCATCAAATCGCCTTCGCTTGTTTTTATAAAGGACTTGAAATATTCGCCCCAGATAAAGAAGAATTAGAAAAAATTAATGACTATTTGCCATCTGAATTAAACACAGCCTTACATCCTAAAAATATAGAAGATATATTGACTGAAGCTAATCAAATTGCTTTAGGTAATAATCAACACAATAATCATTCAAGTTCAGAACTTTTTTCTTTGTTTGAAAATATTCACTTAAAACAAACACCTTCAGTAACTAAACCTTCCTATTTTTATCCAATAAACCAAACAACGCCAACAGCAATCTTTCCAATAAATAATCAAAATATCGACATAAAAGAAGAAAAATTAAAGCTATGGGAAGCATTCTTAGAAGGATTAAAAGATATTCCAACTTCACATCGTTCTAATTTATTAGTATGGTTGGATCATTTTGATACCGCATTACAATGTTTCACAAGTCAACTCCCTAGTGAATTTGCCGAAGATATTTCACTCTATGATCATTATAAAACGATTACCGCTATTGCTATAGCTTTAGCATATCCTAATGAAAAAAAAGAGATATTATTAATACAAGGTGATTTCTTTGGAATACAAAATTTTATTTTTTCAGGGGGGAGCCAAACCAATAAAAATTCAGCTAAATTATTAAGAGGACGCTCATTCCAAGTATCCCTATTTACTGAACTTGCAGCTTTAAAACTTTTGGAAGCCTGTAATTTACCGAGTACAAGCCAAATAATGAATGCTGCTGGTAAATTTTTAATCATTGCACCCAATAATGATTTTATACATTCACAACTAACTAGCGTACAAAAAGAATTAAACCAATGGTTTATTACCAATACCTATGGATTAGCAGGTATTGACATCGCAACGCAAGTAGTACAAAACGATCAACTTTCGAATGGCAATAAATTTAATCAATTATTAAACACCTTATATGAAAAATTAGAAGAAACAAAATTACAACGCTTATACCTTACAGAAAATGAACAAACTGTATTAAATGTTGATTATTCAAAAGGTATTTGTGAATTAAATCATTACTTTCCTTCTGTAAAAAATAATCGCTCATCAATATCGAATGATCAAATTAAAATCGGTGAATTATTAGTTAAAAACGATTACATTATTGTTTCAGACTATGATAGTGAAATTTATAAAAATAACCAAACTCAATCGCTTGAAATGAATATTTTTGGTTTTGGTATTTCTTTCTCAGAAAAAGATAAAGACAAAAAAGAATCGGCCAGTAATTTTGGAAAAGTCACAGAATACCAACAAATTCATCGTTTTTGGGATATTTCAATACCACAAAATTTAAATAAACCAAATTGGAATGGCTATGCAAAACGCTATATTAACGCCTACATTCCAAAATTTAAAGAAAATGGTATTACAGATGATAATAAATACAAAAATATTGAAGAAGAAAATAAAAATTATAATGAGAATCAAATAAAAACCTTCGATTACCTAGCCTGTGAGGATAGAAAACCTGATAACAATCAAAATTATATCGGTCAAATAGCATTAATGACTCTAAAAGGTGATATTGATAATTTAGGTACAATTTTCCAAAAGGGATTAATGAAAAATAATCTTGCAAAAACGACCGCACTTTCTCGTCAAATGAATTTCTTTTTTAGTTTATGGCTTCCTGCCTATTGTGCTGAGAATTTTCCGAATACTTACACTGTATTCGCAGGTGGAGATGATTTCTTTTTAATTGGTCCTTGGTACTCAATCCAAAAACTGGCTACGGATATGCAAAAAGAATTTACTCGTTATGTTGCTCATAATACAGATATTCATTTTTCTATTGGAATGGTAATGACGAAAGTAGGGATTCCTATCCCTCGTCTAGGTCAACAAGCAGAAGACGCTTTAGAAAAAGCAAAAAAAGTAGAAGGAAAAAACGCCGTTACTATTTATCAACAATCAATTAAATGGGCTGATTGGCATAAACTTAATGAATTAGAGCTAGAAATCAACCGATTAGCAAATGACTACAATATCTCAACGTCATACCTATATTCTTTAATTCGGTTATCTAAACAAGCAGAGAATACCAATAACAATATTGAAAATACAATGTGGCGTAGCCGTTTTTATTATCGTACCGCTCGCTATGTATTGGATAAATTACCAAAGGAGAAAAAGGATCTTGCTCTTACACAAATCATAAAATCATTTGGTGACCTTGGTATTGAAAAATATAAAGGTAAATTCACTATTCCATTATTTAATTATTTTTATCAAAAACGTGAATATTAAGGGGAAAACTATGTATAACATAATAGAAAAAATAAAATTTGGTTCAAATAAATCTGAAAATATTTTTTCAGATATTGCAGAAAAATCAGCTGAAAAAATTAAGATGCGTAAAGGAAAATATAATAAAACAACTCAATTACGCAAGTTTTATGATGAGCTTTCCATGTGGAATGAAAAAGTACAACAAAGTAAAGATAAAAAAGGTAAAGAGAATAAATACAATGAATTAATTCCATTTATAAAAATGTTAAAAGCAAAGGTAGCTTATGCTGAAAGCAGAGAATACGTTGATGAGCAATTTCGTCAAATTTTTAATAAATGTATCGATCAAATCAATTCACCAGAAACACTGAGAGATGCCAAACTCTTTATGGAAGCTGTAATGGGTTATTGCAAACTTTATGAAGCTAATAAATAGAATAAAGGAGAATTTAAAATGAAATTAACAAATATTGTAGAAATTAAAGCAACATTGGTATTAAAAACAGGTTTACATATTGGTGCTGGCGACAGTGAAATGCACATTGGTGGTATTGATAATGGCGTAATAAAAAATCCTATTACACAACAACCTTATATACCCGGATCAAGTTTGAAAGGAAAAATTAGAACTTTATTAGAATGGCGAACAGGCGAAGTCAAAAAAGAACCACTTAGTTTAGCACAAGCCAAAACAGCAAGAGATCCAGAATCAGTTAAAGATATTCTACGTTTATTTGGAATCAGTGGTGATACTAAAAATCAGGATGAAGAGGTTACTGAAATTGGTGTTTCTCGCCTTGCATTTTGGGATTGTGAATTATCAGAAGATTGGAAAAAACAACTGGAAGATGAAAATCTTTCCGCAACAGAAGCCAAAAGTGAAAATACTATCGATCGCATCACTTCGACTGCAGGAAACCCAAGACAAACAGAACGAGTGCCAGCTGGAACTAAATTTGATTTTAAACTTACATTACGACAATTTGAAAATGATAAGCCAGAATTACTTGATCTCACACTAAAAGGATTACGTTTACTTGAACTTGATAGTTTGGGCGGAAGTGGTTCTCGTGGTTATGGTAAAGTTGAATTCCAAAATTTAACAATAAATGGTGAAAATAAAGATATTAGTACAATTAAACCATTTGAATAAGGAGAAGGCGGAATGAAAACCCATCGTTTCACTATTCAAACATTAACTGCCTTTGGAACACCACTAGTTGGAGATAGTTTATTTGGACAACTATGTTGGGCTATTGTACATACCAAAGGAGAAAGCCATTTAAATAATTTATTAAATGGCTATGATACAAATCAGCCATTTATGGTGGTGTCCGATGCAATGCCACATAATTATCTTCCTCTACCAACTTTACCTTCTAAATATTGGAAAGTTGGAGAAGAACAAGATAGAAAAAAACTAAAAAAGAAACAATGGATTGAAATTGAATGTACTAAACAATCTATTGAGCTATGGCAACAAAATGCTAAAGCTGAAAATGAAATAATGCAAAAAGAAATACATAGTCATCTTCATAATACGTTAGATCGACAAAACAATACCACTGGAACTGGAATGTTTGCACCATATAGTCAAGATGAAATTTGGTATAAGCCAAATACTACTCTCGATCTTTACATTGTTTTTGACGAAAATCGTATAAGTTCGGAAGAAATTAACTCATTATTAGAAAATATTGGGAAATATGGTTTTGGAAGAGATGCCTCTATTGGGCTAGGTAAATTTAGTGTAACAAACACAGAATCTTTTGAGTATCATCAAAATACGGAAAATGCTTATCTCACTCTTGCGAACTGTAGTCCTGCCAATCTAAATTTGAATAAAGAATTTAGTTTTTATCAAATTACTACTCGATTTGGACGACACGGTGATATTAAGGCATTAAGTAATAACCCGTTTAAAAAACCAATTCTACTTGCAAAAACGGGAGCAGTATTTACACCTAAACAATGGGAAAATAAGACTTTTTTAGGGAATGGCTTAAAAAATATTTCCTATTCACAAAATGATGCCGTACATCAAGGATATGCACCAGTGCTTCCATTAACTATTGAATTTGAAAATAAATAGGATTATTTATGCAAAAATTTATGCAGACTTATAAAATTTTCTTAACACCACTCAGTCCAATTCATATTGGTTGTGGCGAAGATTTTGAACCCACAAATTATATTATAGATTCAAGTGAAAATATGCTATATCACTTTGATCCTAGTAAATTAAATCTTTCTGAAAAAGAAAATAATGATTTACTAGATATCCTCAATAATGAGAGTTTATATAATAAAAATAATGAAATTCTTTTTAAAATAAATGATTTTTTTTCACAAAATCATACCATCGTACAAAAAATAAAAAAAATTGCACATTTAAAAATTGAAGCAAGCGATATACTAACTAAAGAATGGATTGAGAAAGTACTTAAAAAGGATAGAAATGTATTCAACAAAATGTTCCTATCTAAACATGCCTATTTACCTTATCAAAAACAAACTTATATTCCAGGTAGTAGCGTAAAAGGTTCATTGATAACAACAATTCTGAATGAAATAAATATTTCAAATCTCATTGATATCACCGAATTACTAGAGAAAGAGAAAGAGAAAGAGAAAGAGAAAGAGAAAGAGAAAGAGAAAGAGAATAATTTTGATTTATCCACTGAACTTTGGAAGAGTTATATAGGTGATTTCAATAATCTCGAAAATAATTCAGAAAAAATACTCACTCAAAATATCAAAATATCTGATTTTATTCCTATAGATAAAGTTTTCTCAAAAATTTTATACTCTATTAATGTAAGAAAAGAGTTAAAAGAAAATAAAAAATCTCTCTTTCAAAATCTTTCTAATCGTTATGAAGTAATTATTCCTGGGCAATATAGAGCTTTTTCTAGTAGTATAACCTTATTAAAAGGTAATGAGAAAAATTCATTAGAAATATCAAAGCTTTTTAATTTATTAAATAGTTTTTATAAACCTATATTTGAAAGTGAATGTGATCATTTAATTAAGAATAATATTATTTCTAAAGACTACATGGAACGTATAAAACTATTACTTTCAAATAATGATATAGCACTAATCCGATTAGGTAAAAATGGTGCTGAATCTAAAGTTTATCAAAATAAAAAATTACGTAAAATATCAGTAATGATAAGCAATAAAAATGGTAAAAGAATTGATGAAATTAAGACCGAATCAAATACATATTGGCTTGCCTCAGAATCCCAAAAGCAAAATTCTAATATTCAACCTTTCGGCTGGGCTATACTTGAGTTGGATAATAATGATAATTCATCTGATAATATTCTTTTAAAAGAATGGTGCGATAAACAACCTAAAACAAAATTACAAAAACAATACATAACACAAAAACAAGAAGAACAAAAACGTCTAGAATTAGAAAAGCAACGCCAAGTTGAAGAACAACAAAAGCAAGATCGATTAAACTCAGCGACTGAAAATCAAAAAACGGTTATTCATCTTAAAGAAAAAATTGAAAAAGTAAAAGAACGTCAAATAGATAGAAATGGTTCCCCATTATTACAAGAAAGTTTAAATATTATGAAAGATGCTATTCATTCTTGGTCTAATGCTGATAAATCTTATTTAAAAGAAAATATTACAATGGAATTATTAAAATCTAAAATTGATATCACTATAAAAGTAAATAAAAAAGAACTAGAAAAACTACTTACAAAATTGGATAGTATTTAATGAATATTTCATCATTACCAATCGCTCGTTATCAATTAACATTTCAGGTAACTCAACCATTTGAGTTGCCTGAATATTCAGGTTCTACAATCCGTGGTGTATTTGGTCGTGCATTGCGTAAAATTAGTTGTATGACAAAGGAAGATAATTGTAAGGAATGTGCATTATATCGCACTTGTCCTTATACAAATATATTTGAAACTCCTGCACCTGAAACACATCAAATACAGCAATTTAACCAAGTACCTAATGGCTATATTATTGAACCGCCAGATTGGGGACATAAACAATATCAAATAAACGAGATGATATCATTTAATTTAGTATTATTTGGTAAATTAATCGAACAACTGCCTTTAATTGCCTTTGCTTTCAAACGTGCCTTTGAATACAACATAGCTGGTGGAAAAGCGAATTTGATGGATATTGCAGTGAATTTACAAAATACTAATACTTACCAAGGTATTTTAATTAATGGCAATATACAAGATCATTCATCACAAATTACATTACCTACAATATTACCAACAAAACTTATTTTAAACATTGAAACACCATTACGATTACAAGAAAATGGGAAGCCTTTAAGACCAAATACAATTACACTACCACGCTTTTTAATTAGTTTAGCGAAAAGAATTTCGCTTGTTAGTGAATTTCATCATCAACCACTCAATCTCAATTTTGAGGATTTGATTGCTTCAATATCTGAAATTAAAGATAAAAAATCATTAAGCTGGCAAGATTGGACAAGATATTCCTCAAGGCAAAATCAAAAAATGACTCTTGGTGGCGTAGTCGGTCAATGGGAATTAGATAATGTACCAACACAATGGGTAACATTACTCTATATCGGTCAATGGCTACATTGTGGAAAAAATGCAACCTTTGGGCTAGGAAAATACAGAATTACAAATTTGTAAAAATAATTTATATAAAAAATCATTAGTAAAATAACCGCACTTATTTATAGGAGAAAAAAATGACTGTGTGGTTTATATCAAGACATCAAGGAGCTATCGACTGGATAAAACAACAAAATATCCAAATAGATCTTTTGAAAAACATCTTGATATAAATGACATTCAAGCTGGAGATATTGTCATAGGCACACTGCCTATTCATATTGCAGAACAAGTTTGTGCCAAGAAAGCAACATTTTATTTTCTCTCTGTTAATGTATCGCAAGAACAACGTGGTCAAGAGCTAACGAGCGAACAACTTGTACAACAAGGTTGTAGTATTCAACCATATTATATTCAAAAACTTTAATCTCAAGGAGAGAATTATGAAATTTGACATTCACTTTTGCCTTGTATCTGATCAAGCAGCTGCTAATTTACTACCTATTTTGGATAATAATTTTAAACCTAAAGAAGCTATTTTTTTAGTTTCTAAATCAAGAGAAAAAAAAGCTGAATATCTCAAAAGTGCTTTTAAGGATAAAGGCATTACGGTCATTATTGAATATTTAGAGAATGAGTTTAACTTAGACTTATTAGAAAAAAATTTTTTAACAATAATAGAAAAATATAAGGAAAAAAATATTGCTTTAAATGCAACTGGTGGTACCAAATTAATGTCTATTATAGGTGTTAAAATATTTGATGCCATAAAGAAACCTATCTTTTATCTTAATACAAGTAATAATGAAATTATTTTTGTTTCTAAAGAAAATAACCAATATCGATCTGAAAAATTACAAACTAGAAATGATCTTGAAATTTATTTTTCCTCTTATGGTTTTAAGATTAATAGAAGCACTTCAAAGGAAAAAGTACAAATAAATATTCCTGAAATTGAATGTTTTATTCAAGAATATAAAAAATACAAGGAATTAATTCCCAAATTAAATTCTTATGCTTCTAAGGTAAAAAATAATAAAAAAGAAAATAAATATAAAGTAAAAATAAATGAACAAGATGAAAAAATAAATGATATTGAAAAATTACTAGTAAAGTTAAATAAAAATAATTTGATAGAATATAATCAAGATAAAATAATAAATTTTAAAAATGACCAAATAATAAGCTTTATAAAAGGTGGTTGGTTAGAGCTCTATATCTATGATAAAACAAAAAGTCTTTTAAATAGTGACAACATAGAAGAAATAGAAAAAATCATTGATTGTAATATCACCATAAAATACCCTGAATATAACAAAGACGAAGAAGAAGATCATTCAGATAATCTAGGAAAGAAAAATGAATTTGATATTGTATTTATTACCAAAAACTGCCTACATATTATTGAATGTAAAACGGGGAAGATTAAAGGAGATACAGCAGATAAAATTCTTTATAAGCTACATGCACTAAAAAATTATGGGGGATTAATGACTAAAACTTGTTTAGTAACCTATTCTGAAGTATCACAAGTAGTAAAAAATAAAGCTGACCATTTAAGGATTAAAATTATCCAAGGAAATGAAATAAATAATTTAGAAAATGAACTACAGAAATGGATTGGACTAAAATAAACAACATTAAATTTTTCTCCATTCTATCTTAAGCACTGCTTATAAAATAAATATATATTTTAATTATGAACAGTTCATAGTGATCTTTTATATCTACAAATTAGAGTCTATAAGATATTAATACGAATTATCTTAAAAAAGCTAATATAAAAAACTTAATCACACTTTATATTCCAATAATGTTTATGAAATATAGAACTCGTTACCTTATTACATACGATATATCCGATCCTAAACGGCTATATAAAATACATAAAAAAGTGAATGCTTATGCAATAGGAGGACAAAAATCCTTTTATGAATGTTGGTTAAATGAACGAGAATTTAAAGAACTTAAAGAAAATATTACCGCACTTATTGAAGAAGCCGATGATAAGATATTTATTTTTCAATTAAATAAGGACACAACCCCCATTTTATATGGAAAGGCTAAACTACAATCAACACAACCTTTTTTAATAATTTAGAGGTAAAATATGTCTAGTTTATATATCGATCGCAAAGGAATAGAATTAAGACTAAGTGGTGAAACTTTAGTTTGCTACGAAAATAATGAGCGAGTAGGTACGATCCCCTTAGCTCCAATTGATCATATTTATCTTAGGGGAGATGTAACCTTGAAAGCTTCACTCCTAGCCAAATTGGGTGAAAAAAATATCGGAATTATTTTTCTAAAAGGTAGAAAAAATACACCGACACTTTTTTTAAGCCAGCCTCACAACGATGTAATACGTCGCTTTACTCAATATGATCTAGCTTACAATGAAATATTTTGCTTAAACTTTGCAAAAAGTTTAATTAATCTAAAAATAAACACACAAAAAATTTGGTTATATCAAGCAGCAGAACATAAACCAGAAAAAAGATATATTCTCACAATGAAAGCGACTGAATTGAAAGCATTAATGGAAAAAATTGCCACCCAAAATACTCTTGCTGAGTTAAGGGGTATAGAAGGAAAAGCAGCAGCTGTTTATTTTTCTGCGTTAAGCAGCTACTTGCCACCATCTCTTGGATTTGAAGGACGTAATCGAAGACCACCAAAAGATCCCTTTAATGCGGTTCTTTCATTAACTTATACCCTATTACATAGTGAAGCTATATTAGTAGCTTATGGTGCGGGGCTTGATCCTTATATTGGCTTTTATCATAGTATAAATTACAGCAGAGAATCCCTTGCCTGTGATTTAATTGAACCACTTCGTCCACTCGTCGATAATTGGATACTTGGTTGTTTTCACCAAGAAATATTAAGAAAAGAACACTTTTCGAACACCCAAGAAGGTTGTTTTTTAGGTAAGACTGGACGAATAAATTTCTATCAAGAATATGAAAAAATCATTGTAACTTGGCGAAAGATACTTACAGAAAATTGTTACGATTTAGTTAATATATTAAAAGGAATAAATCTGACCGCACTTCCGCAGCGTCGTCTAATCCAACAATCAGAAATTGATAAAATACAATTAGAAGAAATCATTACTCAACGTATAGAAACCTATTACTTTAATCAACAAACCATGTTAAGTAATATTCAATTTAATTTTTAATTCATCAAGGAATAAAAATGCAATATTTAATTGGCTATGATATCTCAGATGAAAAACGCTTACAAAAAATACACCGACGCATGCAAAAATATGCGACTCCTATCCAATATAGTGTTTTTTTGTTTGAAGGCGATCAACATAAACTCCAAGAATGCTTAAAAACTATCTTAACTATTCTAAATAAAAAAGAAGATGATTTACGAATTTATCCGCTTTCTAAAAACTCAAATCAATGGAAAATAGGTAAACCAATTTTACCAGAAGGCATTATTTGGACAGCTTTAACATAACAAAATTATATCGTATCTTTATTTAAAATAAGGTAAAATATACTACATAAAACAAGCAGTAGATCATTAGATTGTTTATTTTTAAATCAATTCAATACCCAACGAATCATTGGTACAAAAATTTTGGGAAAGTCTTAGCTAACCCATTAAAAAACAAACAAAATATAACTATCTGCAGTCGAAAGACACCGCCCTGTACGAAAGGGATTAAGACTTATTGCAATAGTTGCAGCTGGTGCTGGGTTAATGTCGAAAGACACCGCCCTGTACGAAAGGGATTAAGACTGATTAGCTAAATTATAATCTCCCTTAGTTTCGTGTCGAAAGACACCGCCCTGTACGAAAGGGATTAAGACCAGGTTAGTGCAATGGTATAAGCAAGCTTAACGTCGAAAGACACCGCCCTGTACGAAAGGGATTAAGACTGATGAAACGTCATAGTTTTTCTCCTATTTTTTAGGTCGAAAGACACCGCCCTGTACGAAAGGGATTAAGACACACTTCGGCACCGGAATCAATAGTAATTTTTCTGTCGAAAGACACCGCCCTGTACGAAAGGGATTAAGACATTGAATATACACCATACCCTACTTGTCGTTCACTTTGTCGAAAGACACCGCCCTGTACGAAAGGGATTAAGACATCGGTACAGAATTTAATACCGCATTTCGCCATGTCGAAAGACACCGCCCTGTACGAAAGGGATTAAGACTTGTTGGTAGTTTTTTACTTTGTGCCTGTTGTACTGTCGAAAGACACCGCCCTGTACGAAAGGGATTAAGACGAAGTTGGGGTTTCAAATCCGGGGATTGTAGTTAAGTCGAAAGACACCGCCCTGTACGAAAGGGATTAAGACACAAACTCGTCCATTTGTTTTACAATACTGTCTTGTCGAAAGACACCGCCCTGTACGAAAGGGATTAAGACTCTTCCGGCACAAAATCCTCAGGCTGAGCTTTGTCGAAAGACACCGCCCTGTACGAAAGGGATTAAGACAAGTTTATTATGTAGCTTCTCAAAAGCTTCAAAGTCGAAAGACACCGCCCTGTACGAAAGGGATTAAGACGGCTCTATTATTTCTGATACTGTTGCATTTTCGTGTCGAAAGACACCGCCCTGTACGAAAGGGATTAAGACTCATGTAATTGGCGGTATTTTTCTTCACTAAACTTAGTCGAAAGACACCGCCCTGTACGAAAGGGATTAAGACTTTTTACCTCAATTCTTGCTTAATTGTTTGCGTCGAAAGACACCGCCCTGTACGAAAGGGATTAAGACCCGCCAGGCATATCGGAGTCATCGTAGCGATTAATGTCGAAAGACACCGCCCTGTACGAAAGGGATTAAGACGTGATTCCTCGTAAACACCGACTAGCAATAGTGTCGAAAGACACCGCCCTGTACGAAAGGGATTAAGACTTTTTCACCGGTGGCTGCGCCTGAGGGTGTACGTCGAAAGACGCCGCCCTGTACGAAAGGGATTAAGACATATTTTTCTACTATTTCCGCTTGCTTTCTAAAGAAGTCGAAAGACACCGCCCTGTACGAAAGGGATTAAGACAATGCTCTAGACGAACTAGACCTAGTTCTAGGACGTGTCGAAAGACACAGCCCTGCTCGAAAGGGATTAAGACTTCAGAGTGAGTTTAACCCCAAACGACTCTAAGGTCGAAAGACACAGCCCTGCTCGAAAGGGATTAAGACGTTGGAACGAGTACTTCTCTAGAATATCTCTATTCAGTCGAAAGACACAGCCCTGCTCGAAAGGGATAAACATTAGTGTTTACTTGTAGCTAAGTAAAATTACCAGTTTTCACATATCTAGCACATAAATATAGATAACATTTGATTTGATGAAGCAAGGAAGGCAAAACATTATTTTGAATATATTAGGAAACAAAAAAGCCTTTTATCACTAAAAGGCTTTATAAAAATAAGATCGAATTAATTATTGACGTTTTCCACCAAATCCTACATATACGGCACCGTCTTTAGTGACGTGTCCAATAACTTCTTCACCTTTTGGTCCAACAAAAGCACCGTCAAACTTACTTTTAACATCTAGATAAGAGGCATCACCATAAAATATAGGGTTTTTACTAGATATTCTTCCATTTGTTAAATTAATATCAGCTATTGGTTTTCCTGATTCTAAATGTCTATCGTAAATTTTACCAGTTAAGGTTTTATCAGAAAAATTAACATCTAATTGTAATTTACCTCTTGTTGCAACACCTAAAGACTCTCCTTTATAGGTAACAGTCCCTGATTTTGGTAAATTATTAATATCGGTAAAAATAGCACCGAATTCTTGCTTACCTTCAAGATTTACATTAATTGCCTGCCCATATTCATCATATTTTAAATTATTTGGGATCAAAGTATCAAAGATATAATACACACCATTAAGAATTTTTACTTTGCCTTCTTTTACCTTTACCTCATTAAAACCGACAGGCATATTAGCAAGTTCAAGTACAGAACCATCATCCAATTCAATAGTTTTCATCTCGATAACTTGTTGTTTTAAATCATCTACGACAAAATCAATAGACTTAGTTTTTGTCATTTCCATATTATTGGATTGAGAACTTGAACCACCACTACCGCAAGCCGTTAGAACTAAACCTAAAGAAATAACTAGTAACGTTTTTTTCATTTGTAATACTCTCTTTAGAAAAATTATATTATGTTAAGAAGCTAATATTTCATTAAAAATATTAATTAATTGGGCACGGAATTATACTGCATTACATAAAAGACTCAACTCAAATCTTCTCCAATATTTTTCTTTTCAAAATTTCCCTTTCATCATTGGTTAATGCTTGGTTTTGATGATTAGTGAGAATGAAAAAGTCTTCGGCTTTTTCACCTGTGGTGGTAATTTTCGCACTTAAAATATTTAAGTTTAATTCATTAAAAATTGCACTAATTTCGGCGAGCAATCCTGATTTATCAAGAGCGATAATTTCAATTTCTGTTTGATCCTGTTTTTCGGTATTTAAAAACTTAATCTCTGTTTTTACGTTGAAATGCTGTAATTTTTTATTAAAGGAAAGCGTATTAATTTTATTTATTGATGTTTTATTAGGTAATGACAAAACCTGTGTTAGTGCTTTCTCTAGTTCTCTACGACGTTCAAATTTTACCAACGATCCATCAAGTTCAGTGATGATAAAACTGTCAAAAACCATTCCCGTTTCACTTGTGATAATTTGTGCATCATGAATACTGAATTTTTTCTTACCAATGGCCGCCACTACTTTATAAAAAAGATTAGTTTGATCTTGGCAATAAATAAAAATTTCTGTCCCACCATTTGAAAAACGATTACTTACCTTTACTAAACAAGGACTATTTAGTTCAGATAATAACTCCGTATGCCAAGCAATTTTTTGAGGGTTATTACGCAAAAAGTAGTCTTCTGGGAAACGTTGCCATAATGCTTGAATTTGCGTTTCCGTTAATTGTTTATTTTGGTTTAATATATTGAGTGATTGTTTTTTATTCTGTTCTAACGTTTCTTGAATATTTAATAAGTTTTCTATTCCATATTGGAATTGTTGTTCAGTATATTGATATAAATTGGTCAATAAAGCTCGTTTCCAGCTATTCCATAGGGTTGTATTAGTGGCACAAATATCCGCAACGGTTAAGCAAATTAAATAATCCAAGCGGACTTTATTTTCAACTTTTTCAGTAAAAGCCATAATCACTTCAGGATCTTGAATATCTCGTCGTTGTGCTGTAATTGACATTAATAGATGTTCTCTGACTAGCCATTCCATCGTTTTTATTTCTCGGCGATCAAAACCATGTTGTTGTGCAAAAATAACAACATCTTCCGCCCCCAATTTAGCATGATCGCCTCCCCTACCTTTTGCTATATCATGAAAAAGTGCCACGATATATAATAAAGTGCGGTCAGATAATTGTGAGAATATATTGCTACACAATGGGTGGGTTATTTGACTTTCTTCATCTAAAAAACTTTCTAGCTTTAACATAACACGCAACGTGTGTTCATCAACGGTATAGCTATGAAATAAATCAAACTGCATTAAGCCTTTGATACCTCGCCATTGTGGAAGATAAATACTTAATACACCATATTTGTGCATTAACGAAAAAGCTCGTTTAATCGCATTAGGCTGTGCGAGAATTTTTAAAAATATTTCTCTTGCGATAGCTTGTTCGCTTAAATAACCTTGAAATTGTTCAACGGCAATATAAAGTTTTCTTAAGGTATCAGAATGAATTTCTGCATTTGAGTATTGGGTTAAATAATAAAATAACTCAAGAATAGAATTAGGTTGTTGTGTAAAACAGTCTGTTTTTGCATAGATTTTATTGTCAGTTAAAATAAAATGCTTATCCAATGCAATGCTTTCAGTATTCACTCTTTTCGTCAAAAATGCACTTTCATAATCTTGAATGATAATTTCACTTAATACTGAAATAGATTGTAATGCTTGGAAAAAAGTACGCATCATCTTTTCAACAGGTTGATTCCCCTCCCCTTGATAACCAAGCAATTCGCTCACTTTTAATTGGCGATCAAACAATAAGCGATTATCGTAACGCTTTAAGAGTAGGTGTAAGGCAAAGCGTACTTTAAATAATATGGATTGGCTCGCTTGTAGTGCTTGATATTCTTCTGTACAAATAAAACCTGAATTTAGGATAGTTTCTAAATTTTTAGCCCCTGTTTTTCTTAGTGCAAGCCAATAAAGTAAGTGTAAATCTCTTAGTCCACCAGGGCTATGTTTAATATCAGGCTCAAGATTATAACTGGTGTTATTATAGCGTTGATAGCGTGCTTTTTTTTCGGTAATTTTTGCATTAAAGAAATCCTTTATTGCCCAAAAATCCGCTTGTCCTAAAAGTGCGGTCAATTTTTGATAATTTTTTTGATTTCCAATAAGGTAACGGCTTTCGAGTAAATTTGTCGCAATAGTAATATCATTTCGCCCTTCTTGCTCACATTCGATTAACGTTCTTACCGAATGTCCCACATCAAAACCACAATCCCATAAAAACTGTACAAATTGATGAATTTTTTCTTCAATTTCAGGGCTAATTTTTTCTTGTGATAAAATCAAAAAATCAAGATCAGATAAAGGAAACATTTCTTGTCTCCCATAACCACCCACAGCAATTAAACTCAGATCTCTATATTGATCTAATTTAAAGGCTTGCCAAAGATGAATGAGTAAATCATCGCAAAATTGACTACGATTTAATATTAGCTTATACACCGAAAATTGATTAAATGTTTCTAACTCAAATTGTTTGAGTTGTTGCTTTTGACATTTAATACTGGAAACAGTGAAATTATTCTCGGGCAAATAAGTAAACATTGGTGATCCTTTCCAATTGGCTAAGGTTTAATAATATACTGGAAAATAAAAATATTGTACAAAAAAATAGGACGCCATTTGACGTCCTAAATTATCAAAGAATAAATTAAACATTCAGCATAATACGACTAATTCTTCCTGCTTTCTCTTCTTCTTCACGAATGGTCATCACTTCACAACCTGTTGCGGTTACCACGATTTGATGCTCATATTGTGCAGAATGGCTACGATCTTTGGTTTTTACTGTCCAACCATCGCCCATTAAACGTACTTCTTTTTTGCCTGCATTGATCATTGGTTCAATCGTAAATACCATACCTTCTTTTAAAATGACGCCACCATCATCGGCATAATAATGTAACACTTGAGGATCGCAATGAAACTCTGTACCAATACCATGACCGCAATATTCACGAACGACACTAAATCCTTGTGCTTCCGTATATTTTTGAATTGCTCGACCAATTTCATTTAAACGAATACCTGGTTTCACGGTTCTTATGCCGACATAAAGGGCTTCTTGTGCTGCTTCAACTAATTTTTGACTACGAATATTGGTTTCACCAACAATGTACATTTTTGAATTATCACCAAAATAACCATCTTTAATTACGGTAATATCAATATTAACAATATCACCATCTTTCAGTTTTTTATCATCACTCGGAATGCCATGACAAACCACTTCATTTAGTGAAATACAAGTGGCTTTTGGGAAACCATGATAGTTTAATGGTGCTGGAATTGTTTTTTGTACATTAACCATATATTCATGACAAATACGGTCCAACTCTCCTGTTGTAATACCCGCTTTTACATAAGGTTCTATCATAACTAATACGTCAGAAGCTAATTTACACGCCTCTCGTAATTTAATAATTTCATCTTCTTTTCTTAATGGAATACTCATAAATTTTTCTCTTTTATCAAAAAATAATGTTCAAGTATTATAGCACTCTTCTTAATTCATTTGAAAAATCTTTGATAATTTCTTGAATGGTATCTCTAGTTGTAAGATAATGCTCAGATTAATTTATTTATAGGGAAAAGTAATTATGACAGATATAGCAGTTCCTTTAGTATTTACTGATGCCGCAGCAAATAAAGTAAAATCATTAATTACAGAAGAAGAAAATGCTGATTTAAAATTACGAGTTTATATCACGGGTGGTGGTTGTAGTGGTTTCCAATATGGCTTTACCTTTGATGAAAAAGTCAATGAAGACGATTTAACCATTGAAAATGCTGGCGTTCAATTAGTGATTGATCCAATGAGTTTGCAGTACCTTATCGGCGGGACTGTTGATTATACAGAGGGTTTAGAGGGCTCGCGTTTTATCGTAAATAATCCAAATGCTTCAACTACTTGTGGTTGTGGATCATCATTTAGTATTTAATAAAACTTTTATGGATTTTCAATTCACTTATTATCTTGGCAATATTTTTGCTAAATGCTCAATGGGACACGAAGCGGTTGCAAATTGGCTCAATACAGAAGTGCGGTTAAATCCAGAAATAATTTCTACCGCACTTTCATATTTAAAGCAAGCAAGTAGGCTCTCCCCTTCTGATAAATTACAATTAATTGGTAAAGAATACAGTTTATTTATTAACAGAGATGAGGTAATAATTAAAGCAAATAACCTTGCTCTCTCTGATGATAACCTACTAGAAGAAAACTTTAATTACTATGATGAAGAAAGTATCGCATTCTGTGGTTTAGAAGATTTTTCTCAATTTTTACAATCTTATCTCAGCTTTAAACAAGCAAAATAACTATGACTAAACAAAAAACAAAAAAAACGACTTTGAGCAAAAAACGCAGAATATTACTCTTTTTTACGAAAGTCGGCTTTACTTTTCTTTGTTGTTTAGCTTTTTATGGTATCTACTTAGATGGGCAAATCCGTTCTAAAATGGATGGGCAAATTTGGAAATTACCCGCTGAAGTATATAGTAAAATCAATAGTATTCGTTTATCTGATCACTTATCTCTTGAAGAAATAAAACATATTTTATTAGATAATGATTATCGTCAAACCACAATTATTGCATCCCCTGGTGATTTTAAAATTGAGGGAGATACAGTTGTAATCTTACGCCGTGCTTTTCCTTTTCCTGTTCATCCAGAATCACAACGTGTCTTTCGTTTACGTTTCACTAATAATAAATTAAGCGTTATCGAAGACTTAATCAATGTCAAAGCCATTGATGAATTTAGACTTTCCCCTAAATTGATTGCAATGTTACAATCAGATTCAGAAAAAGAGGATCGCCTTGCTATTTCTTTACAGAACTATCCTCGTTTACTGATTGATACATTGTTATTAACCGAAGATCGACACTTTTATGAACATGATGGTATCAGCCCTACGGGAATTATTCGAGCGTTAATTGCGAATATCAAAGCAGGACATAAAGTACAAGGGGGAAGTACCTTAACGCAACAATTAGTAAAAAATCTATTTTTAACCAATGAACGTTCTTTTTCTCGAAAAATTAATGAAGCCTTAATGTCGATTATTTTAGATTTTCGTTATAGTAAAAATCTGATTTTAGAAACCTACTTAAACGAAGTCTATTTAGGACAAAATGGCGATACACAGGTTCATGGCTTTGAATTAGCTAGTCATTTTTATTTTGGACTACCGATTAACGAGATCAGTTTAGATCAAATTGCTTTATTAGTAGGAATGGTAAAAGGTCCTTCTTTATACAACCCTTGGCGTAATCCTAATAATGCTTTAGAACGCCGTAATGTTGTTTTACGATTGTTATTAGCACATAAAGTTATTGGTAATGAGCTTTATGAGATGTTAAGCAATAGACCTCTAGGTGTCCAAGAAAAAGGAAAAATTAATCGTCAATACCCAGCTTTTATTCAAACATTACAAGCCGAACTAAGAGAACAATTAAGTGAATCAAAATTAGCTAATCTTTCTGGAGCGAGAATTTTCTCAACGCTCGATCCTAAAACGCAAATCAACGCAGAAAGAGCAATAAAATCCAAAGTGCCTGAGTTACAACTAAAAGTTAAAAATCCTTATTTAGAAAGTGCAATGGTTGTCGCTGACTACCAAACAGGTGAAGTAAGAGCCATCGTAGGCGGATTACAAACTAATTATGCTGGATTCAACCGTGCTTTAAGCTCGAGAAGACAAATAGGTTCTTTGGTAAAACCTTCTATTTATTTGACCGCACTTTCAGATCCCGATCAATTTAGGTTGAATACAGCAATTCAAAACCAACCTATTACCATTCATACAAAAGGTAGCCCACCTTGGAAACCTCGTAATTATAGTAAAAAATACAGTGGTTCAGTTATGTTAATGGACGCTTTAGCTCGTTCTTTAAATATTCCTACTGTAAATATTGGTATGAAAGTAGGATTGGATAAAGTAATTGCGACACAAAAAGTAATGGGGTGGAACAAAGTTAATATTCCGCATTATCCAGCAATGCTACTCGGTTCTTACTCTATCTCGCCCTATGATGTAACAAGATTGTTCCAAACTATTGCGAATCAAGGAGAACATATTACATTAGCTACCATTGATAATATTACCGATAATAAAGGTAACCTTATTTATCAACGTGCTATAACCCCTAAACAAGTTGTAGCAACTGAAGCGGCATATCAAACCCTATTTGCGATGCAACAAGCAGTTGAACGAGGAACCGGTCGTAGCTTACATAATGATTTTTCTTATCTTCATATAGCAGGAAAAACAGGTACAACCAATGATGCTAGAGATACTTGGTTTGTAGGTATTGATGGGAAAAATGTTACTACCGTATGGTTAGGTCGAGATGATAATGGCAAGACTAGACTAACAGGTGCTAGCGGTGCATTACAAGTTTATAAAAACTATTTACAATATGGCAATATTTTACCGTTATCTTATCAACAACCAACATCAATCAAGTGGATAGGGATTACTAGTTCTGGTGGCTGGGACTGTTCTAGTGTTCGAAAAATACCAGTTTGGGTTAATAAAGGAACCTCATTTTGTTCTTATGGATATTCTCAAAGCGCTGAAACTACCCCTGTATTAGAAAATATAGAAAAAAGAGAAAGTATTTGGGATGTATTAGATGAAGAAGAAAAATACACTGCACCTGTAGAAGAAGCGATACCAACAAATTAGAAAAATTGATATAAAAAAATTTAATGGGAGCCTATGTCTCCCATTTATTTTATTTGCTATTTAATTTGAATATGAACGGTAATTTCTTCTCGATCATGATAAAGATGTTTTGCTTGAATAATAAAACTTAATCCTTGTTTATCCAAATCATTTGATATTTTATGTAAACATTGTTGTACTTCTAAATAACGTTTTTTCATTGGTAGTTTTAAATTAAAAATCGTTTCTTGACACCAACCGTTCACGAGCCATTTACTGATTAACGCAGCAATACGACTTGGTTTTTCAACCATATCACAAACAAGCCAATCGATTTTCTTACGCTTAGGTGGTTGAAATTTAAATCCATCTTCAGGACAATGTTCAATACGCCCTGTTTCGTGTAAACTGTCAGCCATTTTTCCATGATCTACTGCATAAACAAACACGCCTCGCTTTGCTAACTGATACGTCCATCCCCCTGGACAAGCCCCTAAATCAACCGCATAGGTATTTTCATTCAGACGTTTTGTTTCTTCATGCTTAGGAATAAAAGTTAAAATTGCCTCTTCCAGTTTTAAAGTAGAACGACTAGGTGCTTCAACCGGAAATTTAAGTCTTGGTATTCCCATAAAATAAGGTGAATGATTAGCATTATAAGAATACCCAACATAACAACAATCCGTTTTAGTAAAAAATACATGTAAACTGATGCCGTATTCAAAATCATCAGAATTTAACCAACTTTGTCGCTTTAAGCTCTGCCTAAGTGGTACGGTAAACTTACGACAAAAAGTTAATAACTCTTTTGCTTGGTTAGTATCAGCGGTTTCAACAAACAACGTTGTCGTTCTCTTAAGATTGATCGTATTTTCGATATGACTATATTCTTGTAAAATAGGCGTAATGCGATCATTTAATGGAATATCGTATAATAAATCTGATACAACAATAAGCTGTCTTGCGAAAATTAGCTGATTAATATGAAGTGTTTTTGCGAGCAAATCCGCTTCACCGTTTTGATAACATTCAAAAATAACGTACCCAGAATTATCCACAACCTTAGTAAATCCAAATACACCAAGTGCAGTCGATTTTTCAATAATTTCAGCAGCGACTTCTTTTTCAAATCCTGCTCGACAATATAAAATTAACTTATTCATTCTTAACCTTTAGCCATTTTTGCAATGATCCACTCTTTGAATATTTTAATACAATCATTATTTGCTTTATCTAATTGATTAACAATATAAAAAGATTTTGAATCTCGTAAATTCTTTATCGGTAACACCCTTTTTAAATTACCATTTTCAACTTCTTGTTTCGCCAATATCTTATTTGCTAATACAACGCCTTGACCATGAACCGCCGCTTGTAATGCCATAAAAGTATGGCTAAATAAAGGTCCATGCTGAATATTTAATCCTTCTATTTGTAAATAATTTGCCATATTTTGCCAATTATCCCGACTTTGTATATGAAGAAGTGTATGTTTATTTAAATCACTAATATCATTGATCGGATTTTTCTTTAACAATTTCGGTGATGCAAGAAGTAATAAATCACCTTCTGCTAACTTTTCTACTTGTAAAGTATCCCAGTTACCTTTTCCATAATAAACAGCAATATCAATATCGTCCGTCAAAATCCCCTCATCTCTATCATCTCCTTTTAATCTTACTTCTACATCAGGATAGCGCTGATTAAACTCACTTAATCTTGGTACAAGCCATTGAATACCAAATGTTTGTGGTACACTAATGGTCAAATGACGATCATTTTTCTGAGACAATAATTTGGTTGTCGAATCCGCTAAACGATTAAGTAACTTACTTATATCAGCATAATACGCTTTTCCTAAATCTGTCAGTTCTAATGATCGATTTTTACGAATAAATAATTCTATGCCTAAAAAACCTTCTAATATCTTTATCTGGTGACTAATTGCCGCTTGGGTAACAAAAAGCTCTTCCGCCGCTTTTGTAAAACTCAAATGCCTTGCAGAAGATTCAAATGCTTTTAATGAATTAAGAGGAGGCAAACGTTTATGCATATTTATGTCCTACTTTATGTAATTACTTTATATACCTTTCGGATTAGTTTTTTTTATTACTCAAATTAAAAAATATCCTTTGTTAGCCGAATAAAATGCTAATAGAATACGCGCATACTTAGTAATTAGCACTTCCTTACTCGTTAAAGAATCTAACTCTTAAGTATGATGTTGTGTTTGCATATTGTTCGGAAATCCGAACCAAGTAACCTAGGTTACTTATTTCACTTCCTGTATATATTAACCTCTAGTTAGGTTATTCACGCCACTCTAAATTGGGTGGTGTTTTTTTATGTCTAAATTCTACCATATTGATTAATTAAATAAATCTATTAACTTAATATAAATATTTTATATCCAACTATTTTCAATATTAAAATAATGGTGTAGATTAAAAACATCTTATTTTTAGAATAACAAAGGAAGTAAAATGAGTAAAAATATTGACTGGAAAAACTTAGGTTTTAGTTATGTAAAAACAGATTATCGCTATATTGCTTACTGGAAAGATGGAAAATGGTCTGACGGTGAACTAACCCAAGATAACACATTACGTATTAGTGAGGGGTCAACAGCTTTACATTATGGACAGCAATGTTTTGAAGGTTTAAAAGCTTATCGTTGTAAAGATAACTCTATTAATTTATTTAGACCAGATGAAAATGCCAAACGTATGCAACGTAGTTGCCAGCGTTTATTAATGCCTGAAGTTCCTACCGAAATGTTTATTGATGCCTGTAAACAGGTGGTTAAAGCAAATCAAGATTGGATTGGACCTTATGGCTCAGGTGCAACGTTATATTTACGTCCATATTTAATTGGTGTGGGTGATAACATTGGCGTACACCCAGCTCCAGAATATATTTTCTCCATTTTCTGTTGTCCCGTTGGTGCTTACTTTAAAGGTGGAATGAAGCCAACTAACTTTATTGTATCTGAATATGATCGTGCCGCACCACAAGGTACAGGTGCCGCAAAAGTAGGTGGAAACTATGCAGCTAGTTTGTATCCCGGTAAATTAGCTCATGATAAAAACTTTAGTGATTGTATCTATCTTGATCCACAAACTCATACAAAAATAGAAGAAGTGGGCGCTGCTAACTTTTTTGGGATCACAAAAGATAATAAATTTATTACACCAAAATCCCCCTCTATTTTACCAAGTATCACTAAATACTCGCTACTGTATTTAGCTAAAGAACGCTTAGGATTAGAAACAATAGAAGGAGATATTTATATTAATCAACTAGCGCAATTTAAGGAGGCTGGTGCTTGTGGCACAGCCGCAGTAATTAGTCCTATTGGTGGTATCCAATATAAAGATAATTTCCATGTTTTCTATTCTGAAACAGAAGTAGGAGAAGTAACTAAGAAACTCTATAACGAATTAGTCGGTATTCAATTCGGTGATATTCCAGCACCAGAGAATTGGATTGTAAAAGTTGAGTAACACTCAATTATAGAAAATAACAAGGATAGATATTTGATCATTATCTATCCTTTTTTATTAATATTAATCAAATAAAATTGCGGTTTTAGCTAATCTTATTTTTAATATTTAAAAAGAATAGTACAATTACGTACATTCAAAATATGAACAAATAAAATGATAAGGAGTAAATATGGCAATTTTAATTACAGGTGGAGCGGGTTACATAGGCTCGCATACTGTTGTTGAATTACTCAATGCAAATAAAGAAATCGTTGTCTTAGATAACCTATCAAATTCCTCAAAAATATCACTAGAACGAGTAGAAAAAATAACAGGTAAAACAGTTACTTTTTATGAAGGTGATATCTTAGATAGAACAATTTTACAAAAAATATTTTCTCAACATAATATTGAATCAGTTATCCACTTTGCTGGATTAAAAGCCGTTGGTGAAAGTGTTCGCAAACCACTTCATTACTATCAAAATAATATTACAGGTTCAATTACCCTTGTAGAAGAAATGCTGAAAGCAAATGTCAATAACTTAGTATTTAGTTCATCCGCAACAGTATATGGTGATCCTGAAATAATTCCGATTACGGAAGATTGCAAAGTTGGTGGCACAACTAACCCTTATGGTACATCAAAATTTATGGTAGAACGTATTTTAGAAGACACCGTTAATGCGTATCCTCAATTAAGTGTTGTGATTTTACGTTACTTTAATCCTGTTGGTGCTCATAAAAGTGGCTTAATCGGCGAAGATCCTAATGGTATTCCAAATAATCTTTTACCGTATATAAGCCAAGTAGCCGTTGGTAAATTACCTGAATTATCTATTTTTGGCAATGACTACAACACGCCAGATGGTACAGGCGTTAGAGATTATATACATGTAGTTGATCTGGCGATCGGTCATCTTAAAGCACTTGAAAAACACCAAGATGATCGAGGCTATCATGTTTATAATTTAGGTACGGGTATCGGATATTCTGTTTTAGATATGGTTAAAGCCTTTGAAAAGGTCAATAACATTAAAGTACCTTACAAGTTTGTAGAAAGACGTGCTGGGGATATAGCAACTTGCTACTCTGATCCACAAAAAGCCTTCGAAAAATTAGGCTGGAAAACAGAACATAATCTTGAACAAATGATGCAAGATACTTGGAATTGGCAGAAAAACAATCCTAATGGATATCAAAACTAATTAAAAAATACTTAAAAAATCCACCGCACTTATAAAACACGGTGGATTTTTATTGATTATAAGCCTATTAATATCAAAACAATAACTACTCTTTTAATATTCCTAAATTCCAATCTGCTGATCCCACAGGTTTTTTCACTTGTAGAAGAAAATGCTGATTAGCTTTAGCCATAGGTTGCACAACTGTTCCAGAAGGTGTCGAAAAGGAAATTCCCCCTTTTAGTAGTTGTTGCACACTTCCTGTATTAATTGATAAGCCTCTAAAACCAATTTCCATTCCATAACCAGCGGAGATCCAAAATTCTGTATTTTGTCTTACCAAATGCTTATGTTTATTCGCTATGGTAATATAAACTAACACGCGATCACCTAACTTATTTAACTCCATTCTATTAACAATACCAACATCAACACCACGATACATTATAGGTGAACCTTTCGTAATATTAGATGCATCAGATATTTCAAGTACCAAAGGAAAGCCCGTAGCATATTTTTGATTATTTGGTGCTGATTGCTGTAATGCAAAGCTATTTTGGGGACTTCCTGTCCCTACTTCAATATCAATATAAGGTTGTAATATAGTCTCTAAATTTTGGATTCCCCCTGCGGAAATTTCGGGTGAAATAACTTTAAATTTACTGCCACTTTTAGCAATTAATTTCATATAATCACCATTAATCAAAGCAGTCGCTTGTACTTTATTTTGTTTTGTTAAAACAATATTTTCAATTTGTCCGACATTTAATCCCATATAGCGTAATGCCATACCTTTACTTAAATAAGTTGCATCATCTGACATCAAAGTAATTACCTGTCCTGCTGATTTTGCTCTTATTTCACTAGGATAAAGTGTTTTATTATCTTTTCCACCAATATTATCAAAACTAATAGCCCCCTTTAAAGAACGTCCAACAGGGCTTGCTTGAATACTAATACCTTGTGGAGTAATATCAATCTTAGCGGCATCTTCAACCCAAAACACACTTTTTGATGTTAATAAATGCTGATACTTAGGATAAATATAGACATCAATATCAAAACTTTTTAATGTAGGTCTAATATCAAGAATCTTACCAACTTCATATTGTCGATAAAGCACTAAAGACCCTGAACTAATACTTGGTAAATTACTTGTTTTTAATGTTATGCTCGGTTGTAGCTGAGTATCTAAAATACCCATTTCAGCATAACTTAAACTTTTATATAAATGATAACGTTGTTCAGGCTTTCCTTCATTTTTTTTACCAGCAATAACACGAATCCCACCTTCTAACCATTTTTCAGGTGTTGCGGCTTCCATTTTTAAACCATCAATACCAACACTTACTTCCAAATTAGAAGCGGCAACAAATAAAGTATCTTTTTTTATTAAATGCTTAAATTGTTCCAAAATAACAACTGAAAATGTAACTGAATCAATATCAACTTTTTGTGTTACAATCTCACCAATTTTAATATTATTATAATAAACAGGTTCACCCTTACCTACCCCGTAAGTTTCTGGTGCAGTTAAGGTAATCAACAAGGAACCAGATTGTTGCAACAGTAAATCTTGTGCATTAATTGCTGTAAATGTTTCCTGTGCTTTTCCCTCTCCTGGAATAACATCCAAATAATTATCTCTTAGTAATGTATTAATATTTTTTAAACTTGCCAAATTTAACTTATTTTTTCTCAATACAATTTTTGTATTTTCTTTAAATAAGTGTCTCATATTGGGATCAATTAATAATCTCACTTCCTCTGCTTTCATAGTGTTTTGATTGAGACCATTAGCTTCAGATTCGTTAGCCTCATCTTTTGCAACATAATCTAACATCGATCCTATTTTGACATTTTGATAATAAACATCAAACTTATTAGTTAAATCAATTTTAGGAATATGACTAAGATCTACCGTAATTTCAAATCCACGTTTTGCTGAAATGAAATCATCATATAGCTTAAATTCTGCATTATTCTTAGCTATTTCACTTTTCTCTGGAGAATCAAATGTAATCGCCCCCTGAACTACGGCATTCAAACTGTCTACTTTCAGAGAAAACCCCGAAGAATCAAGATTTGCATTAATACCACTAATATTCCAAAAACGACTATCTGATTTAACAAAATGGGTATAAGCCTTATCAATCACGATATCAATTAAAACTGTTTGAGTTCCTTTAATAAAATGATAGCCATAAACTTTTCCCACTGGAATTTTTTTAAAAAATACCGAAGAACCTGCCGAAATAGATCCTAGATCATCAGCGACTAAATGTAATAATAAATCCCCATTAACTAACTGAGCAATAGGTCCCTCTGGTTCAGCAACAAATTCATCTTCATCATCACCATCACCGAGTTGTAAAGTAATATAATTACCTGAAACCAAAGCATCAATGCCAGAAATACCCGCAATAGAAGCAGTCGGTCGAACAATCCAAAACTTTGTATTCTCTTTTAATACTTCTGTTGCCTCTGGATAAATATTTGCTCGAACTTCAACTTTCTGAAGATTATCAGTAAAATTAACTTTCTTCACAACCCCTATCTGCAATCCTTGATAACGAATAGGAGTCTTACCGGCAACCAAACCATCACCATTATCAAAAACAATTTTAATATTTGTACCTTGCTCTTGAATAATCTGAACAAAAAGTAATGCACCAATACATAACGCTATAAAAGGTAATAGCCAAAAAGGTGATATTCTTCTTTTCTTACGAATAGTAGCAGCAACATCTTTATAAAGATGATTATCTATATTATGTTGATTATTTTCTGTCATAAATTTTCCAAAGTAACCGGCTATCAAATTGAGAAGTTGAAATCATCGTTAAAAAAACAGCAATACCAAAATAAAATGCCGCAGGCCCTACTGAAAAATCAATAATCTGTCCTCGACTAACAAGTGACATCATTAATGCTAAAACAAAAAGATCTAACATTGACCAACGACCGACAAAATGAACAATATGTAATAGTTTCATTTGCCATTTAATATTTTGTTTAATTTTAAAATGAATACAGGTAAGTAAATATAGCATAATTAGAATTTTGCTAACAGGTACAAAAATACTGGCGAAAAAAACAATAAAAGCAATAAAATAGCTTCCTGTATTAATAAAAGATAACACACCAGACATCAAGGTATCAGCAGTAGCCACCCCATTTACATAAACAATAGAGATAGGAAGTAAATTAGCTGGAATAAGCATAATAATGCCGGCAATTAACGTTGCCCAAGTTCGTTGTAATTTAATATCGAAGGATTGCTGAATAATAGTTTGACAACGAGGACAACATTGATTGCCTTTTTTATCAAAATAAGCATTTTGAAATGTATATTCACAAGTTGTACATAAAAATGGTTTAGTAATTAAATTTCTATTTAACACTTTATGTTCAGGATAAAAATCATACCAAAGGGATTTTAAATTTAATTTAATAAACAATAATGTAATTAAGATAGTAGTACAAATAAAAGCAATGAGATAAATATCAATATACAAAGAAGCGTATTCGCGAACCTTAAAAATGGTTACCCCTAATGCAACAAAATACACATCAAACATAACCCAAGGTTGAATATAACCTAATGTAATAAGCACATTACGAGGTTGAATTTTCAAAAGTTGAGAAATACGCAACATAAGAATTAAAATAACAAAGAAAAGTGGTGCAATAACAGAACAAATCAAAATTAAAAAAGCGGTATAAGGATAACCATTAGTCGCCATTTTCCATATACCTTGCCAAACCGATGCATCTATCTTTGAACCAAATAAATCAATGCTTAATAAAGGATAATTTAAAGCAAATGGCAATAAAATTAAAATTGATAATGCGACTATTGAACAACGACGTAGTCCCCAACGACTTCCAGAGATAACCGTATTATGACAACGAGGGCATTCAGCTTGTTGATATTCAGAGAGAAAAGGAATAGAAACTACCGTATCACAATCAACGCAGTGATCAATGTGAGATTTTTTATTAATTAAATTATTTTCTTTTCTCATCAGTTATTCGCCAATAATAGAAGATTTAAATAGCATATTATTTTTGTATAAAGAAATGATTAAAATACGGTATACCTTATTTTATTACTTAATGCCAATATTCTATACTAAATCCCCTAATTATCCTAACTGATAAAAATTTAGATTATTGTTCTTCACTAGAAAAAAGAAATGGGTTTACACCACTACGAGCAAAGCCTTTTTCTTCCATTTCGATATCTAAGAAAATACTCGCCAAATCATCTGCGATAGCATCAATATCAGCATCTTTTTCTTGATAAAATGCCTTAAGGTAAGTATGGCAATCACCACAACTTTCAGCTTTAATTGCTGAAAACTCGCTATCAATAGACCAATAATCTAATTGGCCAGTTTGCTCACAATTAGAACATTTTGATCGCACCATATTCCACTCAGTTTCACATAAAGAGCAATGTAAATAACGAAGACCTTGTGTTGCCCCAATTTGAATCACACTCGATACAGGTGCAGACCCACAAACAGGACAAATATGCAAATTATCACTATTTTCCATTATCGCATTATGTGATATTTTCTGTGTCAACAATTGCCAATAAACAGAAAGTGCCGCCCAAATAAAAATAGCTTTATCAGTTCCTACGGAACTAATCTCTTGCTTTAATAACTGATCCGCTAACCGCTCTAATTCACTACTAGAAGATTTTTCTAACCAATCAATAGTCGCCAAAATTACTTCATTTGCCTCTAACTTCACATCAGATAACAACATCATAAGAATCTGTTGCCAATGTTGATCACGTTTCCAAGAGCTAACGTGCAATGGCATAATGTCTGATAATTGTTCTGGTAATACAATATCAAAGGAATCAGCTCTATTCATAATACTTAACTGACTCTCAACAATTTTAGAAACAAAAAGTAAGTAATCCGCCATAGGATGATTAACGGCAAGTTTTTGTAATCGCTCTATACGGCGTTGATAAATTTTTTTTGAATTACCAAATAAAAGTGGTGGTGAATAAGGGTTATTTGCATTTTGTTGAATCTGTTCTTTTGGTAAAATTTTAATACTCATAATTAGATTTCTATATTAGTAATATCAATGATTAATCATTTAAACTAAAAGTGCGGTAAATATTACCGCACTTATTTAGCCCTATTTATTGCTCTCTTTTTAAGCTATTCTCTTTTTCAATTATTGATTTTTCTAGTTCAGGTAAAACATCCTCTCTAAACCAACGTGGATGATGTTTTTTTGCCCAACGAGCCGTAACCCAACCTTCAATCATTCCTCGAATTGAACCTTTAACCCAAAATGCCATATAAATATGTACCATAATACCGGTAAACAACATAAATGCACTGGCAGAATGAAGTAAAATAGCAATTCGAATAACTGGAATAGGGAAATTGTGTGAAAAATATTGTCGCCACATAATAATCCCCGTCACTAACAATGTCATCATCGCCAAAATTAACGACCAAAATAACATTTTTTGACCAAGATTATATTTTCCATTATCAGAAACAGCATGCTCATTACCTTTTAATACTTCTTTAATATTTTTCAACCATACCCAGTCATTTTTTTCTGGAATATTATGTTTCCAATAAATTAAAGCTAAATTAATAAAAGCAACAAACATTACAAGTCCTGTAAATGGATGAATAAATCTTGCAATGCGAGGATTACCTAAAATTTCCGTCAACCAAGAGAAATCAGGAAAGAAAAATGCTAATCCAGATAAGCCAGTTGTAAAGAAACAGATTACTAACAACCAATGACTTAAACGCGCAGGAAGTTTATGACGTATGACCTTTTGATCGTCTTTGATCTTAATCTTACTCATGTTTACCTCCATTATGCTTTTCATCTTCATGTTCATCAAGTTCCTCAGTATTCGGTCCTACTGCAATATAATGTGCAACTTCACTCAATACAATACCGCCAAAAGCGACCGCAGCAACAGGTTTCAAGAAGTCTTTCCAAATCTTAATTGTTGGATCAATATGTGGATCTTTTGGTAATCCCGAATAAATCTCTGGTCGATCGGCATGATGTAAAACATACATAACATGTGTACCACCTACACCTTCAGGATCATATAATCCTGCATTTTTATAGCCTCGAGATTTCAAATCAGCAATACGCGTTTCTGCGTAATTTTTCATCTCTTCTTTACTACCAAAATGAATAGCGCCAGTAGGACAAGTTTTCACACAAGCAGGCTCTTGACCAACACTTACCCGATCAACACATAATGTACATTTATACACACGGTTATCTTCAGGATTCATTCGAGGCACATTAAATGGACAACCTGCAATACAATAGCCACAACCAATACATTTATCAGATTGAAAATCAACAATACCATTTGCATATTGAATAATCGCACCTGGTGATGGACAAGATTTCAAACAACCTGGTTCAGAGCAATGCATACAACCATCTTTACGAATTAGCCACTCTAAACGACCATTTTCCTCTACCTCATTAAACTTCATGACTGTCCAAGCTTTAGCATTCATATCAATTGGATTATCATAAGTTCCCACACAAGCTTGTGGTTCTGTACGCAAATCATTCCATTCTGAACAAGCAACTTGACAAGCCTTACAACCAATACAAGTTGTTACATCAATTAATTTTGCAACTTCAACTTGATGATCCCTAGCTTGAGGTGGAGGTGTTAATGCTGATGTTGCAGAAGCTTTAATTACATCTTGAGATTGAACATTACTCATATTATGCCCCCACTTTTTCAATATTAACTAAGAAAGTTTTATATTCAGGTGTTTGCGTATTAGCATCACCAACACGAGGCGTTAATGTATTAGTCACAAAACCTTTCTTACCAACAGTGCTAAAACTCCAATGCACAGGTAACCCTATGGTATGCACTTTTTTACCATTAATATCAAGTGTTCTTAGACGTTTAGTCACAACTGCAACCGCTTTAATATAGCCACGTTTTGACCAAATTTTCACATAATCGCCTACCTGAATTCCTTTTTCTTTTGCAAGATCTTCACCAATCTCTGCGAATTGTTCAGGTTGAGCAATAACGTTCAATAGTGATTGTCCTGTCCAACAATGGAAATGTTCAGTTAAACTATATGTTGTCGCCACATAAGGGAATTCATCAGCTTTACCAAAGGTATCTTTATCATTTTCCAAAATACGAGCAACAGGATTTGAAATCACATTTGGATGTAATGGATTTGTTCCGATTGGGCTTTCTAATGGCTCATAATGTTCAGGGAACGGACCATCGCCAATACGATTTAAGCCAAAAATCCCACCTACGCCATCTGGTTGCATAATAAATGGTGCGGTTTTGGTATTCGGTGGAGCATTACCAAAATCTGCCACATCAACATAGTTCCAGTTTTTACCATTCCATTTTACTAATTGACGTTTTTTATCCCAAGGCTTACCAGACAAATCTGCACTTGCTCGATTATAAAGTACACGACGGTTAGCAGGCCAAGCAAAAGACCAACCTAAGGTATTACCTAAACCTGATGGATCAGAATTATCTCGATTTGCCATTTGGTTACCTTTTTCAGTCCATTGACCTGTAAAGATCCAACAACCAGCAGCAGTCGAGCCATCATCACGTAAGTGAGCAAAAGTAGAAAGTAACTCTCCTTTTCTTGCTATTAAATTACCATTAGTATCATAAAGATCTTCTAACGCATAACCATTATTTTCTTTTGCTAATTCATCTGCTTTCGGCTCTAATGGATTAGCATAATTCCATTGCATTGCTTCAAAACTTTCTAAACCAACACCACCTTCTTTATGATACATTTCAAGTAAAATCTCACGTAATTCAGAAAGAATATCAACATCAGGTTTTGCTTCTGCTGGTGGTTCACTTGCTTTCCAGTGCCATTGCAACCAACGACCAGAGTTTGCAATAGAGCCATCTTCTTCGGCAAAACAAGTAGTCGGTAAACGAAAGACTTCTGTTTGAATATCGGCAGGATTAACGTCATTCATTTCACCGTGATTTTGCCAGAAATTTGAAGTCGCTGTCTCAATAGGATCACAAATCACCAAAAATTTTAATTTACTTAATGCACTAACCACTCGATTTTTATCAGGGAAAGATGCAACAGGATTAAAACCTTGACAAATATAACCATTTACTTTGCCATGATTCATCATATCCATATAACGATAAGGATCATAACGAATATCCCACTTAGGCAAATATTGGAAACCAAACTCATTGTCTTTTGTAGCGTTATCGCCATAGAATGTCTTGAGTAGGCTAACCATAAATTTAGGTGTATTTTTCCAGTAATTAACTTGCCCTTCCCCAATCTGTTTAGGAGTAACGCTTGAGAGATATTCTTCTAAAGTGCGGTGTTTTTCTTGTGGTAATTTTAAATAAGCAGGTAAAGTATGTGGATATAATCCAAGATCAGTCGCTCCTTGTACATTGGAATGTCCACGTAAGGCATTCACGCCACCGCCAGCCATACCAATGTTACCTAACAATAGCTGAATCATCGCCATAGAACGAATATTTTGTGTTCCCACAGAATGTTGAGTCCAGCCTAATGCATAAAGGAAAGAGGTTGTTTTATCTGGTGCCGCGGTTGCACCAACAGTTTCACAGAAATATTGAAAATCTTTTTGTTTTACCCCTGTAATCGTTTCAACCATTTCAGGCGTATAACGCTCAACATGCTCACGTAATAAATTAATTACACAGCGTGGATCTTGTAAAGTTAAATCACGTTTTGGTTCACCATTTACTTCAAATTGATAACGCCAAGTAGCTTTATCATAGCTACGAGTGGTTTCATCATAACCAGAGAATAAACCATCTTCAAATTTAAAACCTTCATCTACTAAGAAACTCGCATTAGTGTAATGTTTAACATACTCATGTTGAATCTTATCATTTGCTAATAAATAACGAATTACCCCAAGCAAGAAAGCAATATCTGATCCCGCACGAATAGCTGCATAAAAATCAGATACCGCCGCAGTACGATTAAATCTCGGATCAACAACTAATAGCTTAGCATTATTTTGCTTTTTCGCTTCTACAACCCATTTAAAACCAACAGGGTGAGCTTCCGCAGGGTTTGCTCCCATCGCAACCACGACATTGGCATTTTTAATATCAACCCAGTGGTTAGTCATTGCACCACGGCCAAAAGAAGGACCTAGACTGGTAACAGTCGGACCGTGGCAAGTACTTCCTTGGTTATCTAAAACCACCATACCTAAGGCACGACCCCATTTATGAGTTAATAAGCAAGTTTCATTACTTGCCGCAGAAGCACATAGCATACCCGTTGTAATCCAACGATTAACTGTTGTACCCTCTGCATTTTTTTCTTGGAAATTAGCATCACGATCTTCTTTTAATAATTTAGCAATACGATGTAATGCTTCATCCCAAGACATTCTTACCCATTTATCTGAACCTGGAGCTCGATATTCTGGGTATTTTAATCGATTTGGGCTATTTACAAAATCAACGGCACCCGCCCCTTTAGGACAAAGTGAACCACGACTGACAGGATGATCTGGATCGCCTTCAATGTGAAATAGTTTTGCCCTAGCATTTTTTGCACCATCACCAAGACTATACATCAACATTCCACAACCAACAGCACAATAAGTACAGGTATTACGAGTTTCTTTCGCTCGTAATAATTTGTATTGGCGAGGTGCTGCTAATGCCGTAGAAGGTGTAAAACCTAGCATCGCAGCTGATGTTCCCGCCATACCTCCTGCACAGATCTTAAAGAACTTTCTTCTAGTGACCTGCATATAAAGATACTCCTTTTACCCCAAAATATAGATTATTGGGATAATTTATAGTAGATTTAAATTCATTAGGTTGCTATATAATTGTTAATAAATTATTAACAAAAAATATACATGTCTAGATTACGACTTTTTTTAGTCTAAATCCACACAAAAGATATTGATAAAGAGAAAAAATAATGACTTGGATCACAAAAAAGAAAATTAGTTACATAAATAAACAAAAAAGCTTGACAAATAAAAATGATAATATTTCTTATTTAGAAAAGGAAGATATTCTAGCTAAAGAATCCCCTATTGCGCTCGTATACAATGGTATATCTCATACAGTCATGATGGCGTCACCTAAAAATCTTGAAGATTTTGCAATAGGTTTTTCTATCACAGAAGGAATTATTGAAAACCCAAAGGACATTTATGGTATTGATATAGAAGAAAAAATAAATGGCATTGAGATCCAACTCGAAATATCTTCACGCTGTTTTGTTCATTTTAAAGATCATCGTCGTACTCTATCTGGAAAAACTGGTTGCGGAATTTGTGGTACAGAGCAACTTAATCAAGTCATAAAAAAACTGCCTATTTTAGACCGCACTTTTACTTTTAATATAGCTTTGCTTGATAACTGCCTAAAAAAAGTCAAAGAAATGCAAGAATTAGGAAAGCAAACAGGTGCGACTCACGCTGCAGCTTTTTTCAATACACAAGGTGAATTTGTAGCAATCAGAGAAGATGTAGGCCGTCATATAGCTCTAGATAAATTGCTCGGTTGGTATGTAAAAAATGGTTCCCCCAAAGGTTTTATTATCACTACGAGCCGAGCTAGTTACGAAATGGTACAAAAAACAATAAGTGTAGGTATCGAAATGCTTGTCGTTATGTCCGCAGCAACGGATCTTGCCGTACAAATCGCAGACGAAAGCAATCTCACCTTAATTGGCTTTGCACGAGAAGGTAAAGCGAATATTTATACACATAAAACACGTTTATATATTAAGTAAAAATCTCCAATAAAAAATACGGCATTTTGCCGTATTTTTTATTAATATCTATTCTATTAACGTTTCTTTAAAATCAACACTAATATTGCAAGGGTTACTGCTGTTGCAATAAACCCTAATGTACCTGAAAGTGTAAAACCAACTACTAAAAAGCCAACAATAGTGGCTACAGCCAATGTTAAGGCATAAGGTAATTGACTAGTTACATGGTCTATATGATTACATTTTGCACCAGTAGAAGAAAGAATTGTCGTATCTGAAATCGGCGAACAATGATCACCACATACAGCCCCAGCCATTACCGCAGATAAACAAGGCAACATTAATTCTGGTGCAGCACTTGCTGCCATTGCCGCGGCAATCGGTAACATAATCCCAAATGTTCCCCAGCTTGTTCCGGTAGAAAATGCCATAACAGAGCCAAGTACAAATAATAAAGCAGGTAAAATTGCTATAGGTAAACTATCTGAAACAAGACTTGCTAAATAAGTCCCTGTTTGCATATCTTTTACCACAGAATTTATTGTCCAAGCAAAACACAGAATCAAAATAGCACCTAACATTGATCTAATACCAATACCCCACGATTTTACATATTCTGCAACGCTCACTTGGCGATCGATTAAAATACAAAATGTCGCAACAATAATAGAGGATACTCCACCAACAACCAACGAAATACCTACTGTTGTATTTTCAAATGCTCCTAATATTGTAAATGGATTATTATCTGCCACCAGTGCTTGATAACCTGTATAAATCATCATAGAAACCGTTGATAAAATTAATACTACAATAGGTAAAATCAAATTACGCACATGACCGTCAACACTAGCTTCAATCTCATCATTCTCAGGAGCTTCCAAGGCTAATCTTTCATGTCTTGCCATCGAACCAAGATCAAATGAAAAATAAGCAACAAAAAATACCATCACAATAGAAAAAATTGCATAAAAGTTCATTGCGCTCATTGCCATAAATGCACCAATAGGTGAATATTCAGTAATAGAATAAGTAGCTAATAGCCCTGAAATTAAAGTAATAATATAAGCACCCCAACTTGATACTGGCATCATCACACACATCGGAGCAGCAGTTGAATCAAGAATATAAGCTAATTTTGCACGAGATACTTTAAATTTATCCGTTACGGGACGAGCAATTGCCCCCACTGCAAGACTATGAAAATAATCATCAATAAAAGTAACAAAAACCAAAGAAGCTGCCATTAATTTTGCCCCTCGACGTCCTTTAATACGTTTTTGAGCCCAATTTGCAAAGGCTTGATTACTGCCTGAAATACTTAAAAGTGCGGTCAAAATACCTAGTAATACTAAGAATAAAATAATATTGATAGTATCCCAATTAAACGCAATACTTCCTTCTTCGGTACTATATACTAAAGAAGACACACTTTTTAATAAATAAGAAAGCGTATTCATAATATTAAAATCGCTCAACATTAATGAACCAATAATAATACCAAGACTCAATGATAAAATGACTCGACGAGTAACAATCGCTAATAATAACGCTAATATAGGGGGGACAATCGACCAAACTGACGTTGAATAATTGACTAATTCCATTTTGTTCTTCCTGTATTAAATTTAAGGGAGAACCACCGAGAGAAGATATGAAAAATATAATAAATAGGCAATATATATTTAATCTAGCCAGTAGCGCTCCATAGTAAAAAAGATAACTATGACAGTGACGTTCCTTTCGAACACGCCACCAACCAATTAAAATGACTCTTAACTGATTTCGGCAATTACTCCTTTCATTTTTCATCAACGTTATCCACTCCGAAAAAATACTTATAGTAATTGCACCTCTACCTATAAGGTGCTTAACAAGATACCTAAATTTTATAAAAAATCAAGTGGAAAATATATAATTAATTCTTTACAAAATAATGGTCTTATTTTTATAAACAAAAACTTTATCGTTCATTACAACATCTAAGGCTTTGCTAAGTACTGTTTTTTCAACATCTCTTCCTGCTTTTATCATCGCTTCTTCATTATAAGTATGATCGATATTAATAACATTTTGAACAATAATCGGTCCTTGATCCAATTCATTATTAATAAAATGGGCAGTTGCCCCAATAATTTTTACACCTCTTTGATAAGCCTGTTGATAAGGTTTCGCTCCTATAAATGCAGGTAAGAAAGAATGATGTATATTGATCACACGATTAGGGTATTTTTCAACAAATTGTGGATTTAATACACGCATATATTTTGCCAAAACAATATAGTCAGGTTGATATTCATCTATTTTATCCATCAATAATTTATCATGTTCGATTCGAGTTAAGCTTTCATGACTAATATAATGAAAAGGAATATCAAAACGTGCAACCAACTCCCCCAACGTGTTGTAGTTACCAATAACGGCTGCAATATCAAGATCTAAGGCCCCATAATAATTTTTCATCAAAATATCCCCAAGACAATGGGCTTCTTTAGTGACTAAAATAACAATTTTTTTTCTTTTTCGGCTAACTAATTGGCAATTAGTACCTTTAGGCAAACTAAATTCAAGATCTGCTAGCAATAAAGCTTCATTAAATATACCTTCTAATTCGGTCCTCATAAAAAAATGACGAGTTTCAAAATCCACAAATTCATTATTGTGAACAACATTAAGTTGATGTTTATAACAAACATTCGTAATTTTAGCGATTAGTCCTTTATCATCAGGACAATCAGTTAATAATATTTTTTGTTCTATCATCGGGTTTATATCTCTTGCATTAAAAAAGATATCTTGAAAACTACACAGTTTTGAAGTAGCTGTCAATAATCCTTTATCATCATTCATACTTAGTAATAACATATCTTCAAGTAAAAAAATAAGGTTGATAAATATATAGACCTTATTATTAATTAACTAATAGTATTTAGTTAATTACCATTGATAACCAACACTACCAACAAAGTTCATATCATCACAAGTATCCATACCCGCATCAAGTTTGACAGAAATCTTGTGTTATTTCTACTACTTGGGCATCTGTAATATTTTGAAGTGCAGTATCTGCTTTTGCTAAACTAATTTTTTGTTGCATCATTTAAATCAAAAATGCAAGCGTTGTTATTGCATTAGTTCCTATTTAGAAGATAAATAACGCTCTACCGTATCTACTATTGCTTGTGTTTGCGTGTCTATTTCAATATTGACGAAATTTCCGACCGCTCTTTTCGCAATTAAGGTTCGTTGAATGGTTTCAGGAATGAGATTAACAGAAAATTGATTATCTTTGACATCACTAATGGTTAAGCTAATACCATCAATGGCGATAAAGCCTTTTTTAAGAATGTATTTCATCACATTTAATTCATTTGGTAAGGCAAACCAGATTTGTAGATTATTTTCCGATGGTATAATTTGTGCTACTTTTGCAGTGCAATAGATATGCCCTGATAAAAGATGTCCACCAATTTCTGATCCCATTTGCATTGCTCGTTCAATATTGACAAAATCACCTTGTTTGAGTTCACCTAAATTAGTAATACGTAAGGTTTCTTGCATTAAATCGAAACTGATTAAATCATCATTGATTGCCGTAACCGTTAAACACACGCCATTGTGTGCAACCGATGCACCAAGTTGCAATCCTGCTAATAATTGTTGTGGCATTTTTATGATGTGTGTTCTAAAATTATCTTTCTCTATAATAGAATGAATTTGGGCAATGCCCTGTATAATACCTGTAAACATAATATTGTTCCCTTTAATTTATTAATGAATCGTTAATAATTCTGTATTATAGCAATAATTGGATAGTTATGATATTTACCCATATAAAAACACATTACGAACAAGCAAAGAAATTAGTACTGATTGCAATGCCGATTCTATTTGCACAAGTGGCTCAAAATTCAATGGGGATTGTGGATACGATTATGGCTGGTCGTGTCAGTGCTGCAGATATGGCTGCGATTGCCGTTGGGGCATCAATTTGGTTACCTTTGGTGCTTTTTGGACTCGGACTATTATTGGCTCTTCCTCCGACAATTTCTTACTTAAATGGCTCAGGAAAACGTGATCAAATTGCCCATCAAGTACGTCAAGGTATTTGGATTGTATTAGGTAGTTGTGTTCCTTTAGGCTTGATACTTTATCATAGTGATCTGATTATTCAATTTATGGGTATGGAAAAGAAACTTGCCAAGATTACTATTGATTATTTACATTGTATGCTTTGGGGATTACCTGGTTATTTATTGATGATTAATTTCCGTTGTTTAAGCGATGGATTGGCAAAAACTAAACCAGCAATGGTGATCACTTTTGCGGGATTACTGTTAAATATTCCATTAAATTATATTTTTATTTATGGCAAATTAGGGATTCCAGAATTAGGGGCGGTCGGTTGTGGCATTGCGACAAGTATTGTGAATTGGGCGATGTTTTTGATGATGTTCCTTTATTCTAAAGCGGCGAAAAATCAACGTGATTTAAAGTTGTTTGAAAAAATTATCGAAAAACCTAATTTCTCTACTTTAAATAAATTACTTCGTTTAGGCTTACCGATTGCCATTGCAATCTGTTGTGAAGTCGCGCTATTTGCCTTAACTGCGTTGTTGCTTTCGCCATTAGGGGCAAATGTGGTCGCTAGCCACCAAATTGCCCTAAATACAAGCTCACTTATTTTTATGATCCCCCTTTCTTTAGGCTCTGCTGCCACAATTATGGTAGGACAATCTTTAGGAGAAGGCTCGACCAAAAAAGCAAAATTGGTGTCTTATTCAGCACTTGCTGTCGGTATTAGTATTGTGTTATTTACGGCATTTATTACGATTTATTTCCGACATAATATTGCGAGTATTTTTGTTTCTGATTTAGCGGTGATTAATATGGCTGGCAGTTTACTGATTTTTGCAGCAATGTATCAATTTTCTGATACAATTCAAGTAGTATGTAGCGGTATTTTAAGGGGCTATAAAGATACTCAAGTAATGCTTTATATTACCCTATTCTGTTATTGGGGAATCGGTATGCCTGTGGGTTATAGCTTAGCTCGTACCAATCTTATCGTTTCTGCACTTGGTGCTAAAGGATTTTGGATTGGTTTTTTAGTGAGTCTAACGGTTGCAGCATTGTTACTAATACTACGTTTACGAAAAATTCAAAATCAACCTGATGAAACGTTATTAAAACATTTAGAAAATATAAAGTAATCCATTTAAAAGTGCGGTACAATTTTTTATAGTTTTAAAAACAATTCAAATTTTATCCTCTTACCGCACTTAATTCTTAAATATTTATTTTTCCCCCTTGAAATTTATTTTTCTGTTCGCATTTTAGGTAACAAGTATAGATAGCAATAAAATGCGTGAATAAATGACCGCACTTTTTTTAAGTTTTTTTCAAAAATTTACTTGAAAAATAAAAAGCTATCCCAATCTTGAAGTTATCAAACGAATTTTACTAGGAGAAATAAAAATGGGAAAAATTATTGGTATTGACTTAGGTACTACAAACTCTTGTGTGGCAGTAATGGATGGCGATAAACCTCGTGTTATCGAAAATGCAGAAGGTGATCGTACTACTCCATCAATTATTGCATTTACAAATGATAATGAAACCTTAGTTGGTCAACCAGCTAAACGTCAAGCGGTAACCAATCCTAAAAATACGGTTTTTGCAATTAAACGTTTAATTGGTCGCCGTTTTGAAGATGAAGAAGTACAACGTGATGTAAATATTATGCCTTTTGAAATTACTAAAGCAGACAATGGCGATGCTTGGGTAAATGTAAAAGGTGAAAAAATGGCACCACCACAAATTTCTGCTGAAGTATTGAAAAAAATGAAAAAAACAGCGGAAGATTTTTTAGGTGAGAAAGTAACTGAGGCGGTTATTACTGTGCCTGCGTACTTTAACGATGCACAACGTCAAGCAACAAAAGATGCTGGACGTATCGCTGGATTAGAAGTAAAACGTATTATTAATGAGCCAACGGCAGCAGCATTAGCTTATGGTTTAGATAAAGGTAATGGTAACCAAACTATCGCTGTTTATGACTTAGGTGGTGGTACATTCGACTTATCAATTATTGAAATTGATGAAGTTGGTGGTGAAAAAACCTTTGAAGTATTATCAACCAATGGGGATACTCACTTAGGTGGGGAAGACTTTGATAACCGTGTTATCAATTATTTAGTTGATGAGTTCAAAAAAGAACAAGCGATTGATTTACGCAATGACCCATTAGCAATGCAACGTTTAAAAGAAGCGGGAGAAAAAGCAAAAATTGAGCTTTCTTCTGCACAACAAACGGATGTAAATCTTCCGTATATTACCGCTGATGCGACAGGTCCAAAACATTTAAACATTAAATTAACTCGTGCAAAATTAGAAGCATTAGTAGAAGATTTAGTTGCTCGTTCATTAGAACCAGTAAAAGTAGCCTTAAAAGATGCTGGATTAAGTGTTTCTGAAATCAATGATGTTATCCTTGTTGGTGGGCAAACTCGTATGCCATTAGTACAACAAAAAGTAGCTGAATTCTTTGGTAAAGAAGCACGCCGTGATGTTAACCCAGATGAAGCGGTGGCGATTGGTGCAGCAGTACAAGGCGGTGTGTTATCAGGTAGCGTAAAAGATGTGCTTTTATTAGATGTTACTCCACTTTCATTAGGTATTGAAACTATGGGTGGTGTGATGACTGCATTAATTGAGAAAAATACAACGATTCCAACGAAGAAATCGCAAGTATTCTCAACAGCAGAAGATAATCAAAGTGCGGTAACTATCCACGTGCTTCAAGGGGAACGTAAACAAGCCTCTGCAAATAAATCTTTAGGTCAATTTAACCTAGAAGGTATTAACCCAGCACCTCGTGGTATGCCACAAATTGAAGTAACTTTTGATATTGATGCAGACGGTATTATCCACGTTTCAGCAAAAGATAAAGGTACTGGTAAAGAACAACAAATTACGATTAAAGCCTCTTCTGGTTTAAGTGATGAAGAAATTCAACAAATGGTGCGTGATGCCGAAGCTAATGCGGAAGCTGATCGTAAATTTGAAGAATTAGTACAAGCTCGTAACCAAGCAGATCACTTAGTCCATAGTACCCGTAAACAATTAGGTGAAGTAGGCGATAAATTATCTGCTGATGATAAAGCACCTATTGAGAAAGCATTAGCGGATCTTGAAGCGGCGGCTAAAGGCGAAGATAAAGCTGAGATTGATGCAAAAGTTCAAGCTTTAGTACAAGTTTCAGAAAAACTTATCCAAGCAGGACAACAACAAGCGGCAGCGGACGCACAAGGTCAACAAGCTCAAAGCGGAAAAGCAAATGATGATGTTGTGGATGCTGAGTTTGAGGAAGTGAAAGATAAATAATTTCACAATTTGATCAATCTAAGGGCGTAGTAATACGCCCTTTTGATGTGTAAAAAGCTAATCATAAGAACTATTGTATTAAAAAATTTAGAGAAAATAAAAATGAGCTTGACACTTTATCCGATTAAAACTATTCGTTTAACGAATAGAACTGCAGAGCAAGACCTATCAAAATTATGGAAATCTCTAAATTTACCCTCTGATCAAATACTGTATGGTTTATATCATCATTATGAGAGTGATTATAAGGGAGAATATGATTTTTCTATCGCATTAGAACAACAAAATAAACAAGCCAATCCGATTGAAATCGATGATAATAATTATTGGTTTGAAGTTTTTAATACAGATAGAGAACAAATTGTGGAAACTTGGAAAACAATTTGGAATAAAAGTCAGCAAGGTCTACTAAAAAGAGCCTATTCTCTTGATTTTGAAAAATATTATCCTGATGAAAAGGTTGAAATTTATATTTCAATACAGCCACATTGCTAGCTATTCTAGTATTTAATAAAAAATATAACGAGAAAATAAACAAGTATTTATAAAAATATTGTCAATTAAAAACGGAAAAACTATGGCAAAACGAGATTATTACGAAGTATTAGGTATTCAAAAAGGTGCAGATGAAAAAGAGATTAAACGTGCCTATAAACGCCTAGCTATGAAATATCACCCTGATAGAACAAAGGGAGATAAAGAAAGCGAAGAAAAATTTAAAGAAATTAATGAAGCCTATGAGGTGTTAGCCGATAAAGAAAAACGATCAGCTTACGATCAATATGGTCATCAAGCCTTTGAACAAGGTGGCTTTGGTGGAGCTGGCGGTTTCAGTGGTGGTTTTGGTGGCTTTGAAGATATCTTTAGTGAAATGTTTGGTGGCGGTTTTGGTGGCGGTAGTCGTCAACGCGTCGTGCGTGGTGAGGATTTACGTTATGACATCGAAATTACCCTTGAAGAAGCGGTAAAAGGCACAAAAAAAGATATTCAAATTAATACCCTTGCAGAATGTGATCATTGTCATGGTTCTGGTGCTGAAAAAGATTCTAAAGTAGAAACTTGCCCTACCTGTCATGGTGCTGGTCGAGTACGCCGTCAACAAGGCTTTTTTATGACCGAACAAACTTGTCCTACTTGTCATGGTACTGGTAAAAAAATTGAAAAGCCTTGTCGTGTTTGTCATGGAGATGGACGAGTACATAAGAAGAAAAATCTTTCTGTTACTATTCCAGCTGGGGTTGATACTGGAAATCAATTACGTTTATCTGGAGAGGGTGCTGCAGGTGAACATGGAGCACCAGCTGGCGATTTATATGTAGTTATTCACGTTAAAAAACATAATATTTTTGAACGTGATGGTAATAATTTATATTGCGAAGTCCCTATTAGTTTTACAATGGCAGCATTAGGTGGTGAGGTAGAGGTTCCTACTTTAGATGGTCGCTTAAAAGTCAAAGTACCCGCTGAAACCCAATCAGGTAAATTATTACGCCTACGTGGTAAAGGGATTAAATCTACTCGTGGTTATACTGGCGATTTAATTTGTGAAATTATTGTCGAAACACCAGTTAAGCTAAATGAGGAACAAAAAGATCTGTTAAGAAAATTAGAAGAAAGTATGGAAAATGGTAGTTCACATCGCCCTAAAAATTCTAGTTTTTTAGACGGCGTAAAAAACTTTTTTGATAATTTAGGTAAATAAATCGAGATAACGATTAATAAAGTATATTATAAATTTAATACTTTTTATAACCATTACTCATTCATTTTTTATTGATACCAGTTAGCTAAATTAGCTAACTGGTTTTTTATGGAAATGAAATAATCCTAATTATTAAAATAGTTACTTATAGCCACTAATAAATTATTTTATTGCCGGTAAACACAATATATAAAAAAATCTAGTTAAATACTTAACTAGATTTTACACATTATTTTAAAACTTAAAATAGTTTGAAAATTGATTTAAAAACTATTCATCAATTGTACGTAATAATTCGTTAATACCTACTTTACCTAAGGTTTTCGCATCAACTTTTTTCACAATTACCGCACAATAAAGGCTATATTTACCGTCTTTTGATGGAAGACTACCTGAAACAACAACAGAACCAGCAGGCACTCTGCCATAATGGATTTCACCAGTTTCACGATCGTAGATTTTTGTACTTTGTCCAATGAAAACACCCATTGAAATGACACAACCGTCTTCAACAATAACGCCCTCAACTACTTCTGAACGAGCACCGATAAAACAGTTATCACCAATAATAGTTGGATTAGCTTGTAATGGTTCTAACACACCACCAATTCCTACACCACCTGATAAATGCACATTCTTACCAATTTGAGCGCAAGATCCAACAGTTGCCCAAGTATCAACCATTGTCCCTTCACCTACGTAAGCACCAATATTAACATAAGAAGGCATTAATACTGTATTTTTAGCAATATAAGCACCTTTGCGTACAGTCGCAGATGGAACAACACGGAAACCTTCTTTTTGGAAACGAGCTTCATCATAATCAGCAAATTTTAATGCGACTTTGTCATAATATTTTGTTTCAGCACCATCAATAATTTGGTTATCGTTAATACGAAAAGATAAAAGTACCGCTTTTTTTAACCATTGATGCGTAACCCATTCACCATCAATTTTTTCAGCAACACGATATTTTCCACTATCTAAACCTTCGATTACTTCTTCTACTGCTCTACGAGTTTCATTATCAACTGTTTTAGGTGTAATTTCAGCTCTACGTTCAAAAGCACTTTCAATGATATTTTCTAAATTTGACATATTATTTCCTATTATATTATTTTAAATTTAAGAGATTATTTTTAACATATTTTGCAAAGAAACTCACTCTTTTTATTGTTAAAATAGATAATCTATTGTTTTTATTTATTACTTAATTCAATCCCTTCAAAAAGCCCTTGAATTAGATGATTATCACGCAAACTTTCCGCCCTCTCAATTAAATCTCTGGTTAAATGCGGCGAAAAATAACCAATAAAATCATACATATAATCCCTTAGGAAGAAACCATATTTTATTGCAATTTGGGTCATACTTGCTCTAAATAAATGACTCGCATCAATCGCTACAAGATCATCATCTAGCTCCGTATAAGCCATTGAAGCCATAATTCCGACTCCTAGTCCTAAACGAACATAGGTTTTTATTACATCGGCATCTGTTGCCGTAAAGACTATATTCGGTAAAATACCCGCATTATTAAAGGCATAATCAAGATCCGATACCCCTGTAAAACCAAAAGTATAGGTAACCAATGGATATTTTCCTAATTCTTCTATCGTTAATTCCTTACTTTTTGCTAAAGGATGATCGGATTTCACAATAATCGATCGATTCCACATATAACAAGGCAATAAAATTGCATCATTAAAAAGATGTTGTGCTTCAGTAAATATAGCTAAATCAACTTCACCTAACAATAATGCATCATAAATTTGAGTAGGTGAACCTTGATGGATATGTAAGCTAACATGAGGATAACGCTTAGAAAATTGGCGAATAACATTAGGTAAAACATAACGAGCCTGCGTATTTGTAGTCGCAATCCTTAATACGCCATAATTAGGACTAGTATATTCACTGGCAATTGCTTTGATACTTTGTGTTTTAATTAATAGCTCTCGGGCAACTGGAATAATTTTTTTACCTGCCGGTGTTAGTCCTTTTATATGCTTGCCATTTCGTTCAAAAATAGTTAATCCTAACTCATCCTCAAGTAAACGTACTTGCTTACTAATCCCAGGTTGAGAGGTAAATAACGCATTAGCTGCTTCTGTAATATTAAATTTTTGATTAACTATTTCGACAATATAACGTAACTGTTGAATTTTCATTGCTATAATATTTTTCTGTCTATAAATATGACGAATTTATAAATAAAAAGTGCGTTATAAAACGCACATTATTTTATGAATTCTGTGGATGTCTTGTCGCAACTTCTGATAATAAAGTTTGGAGTTCACCCTGTTGGAACATTTCTAAAATGATATCACAACCTCCAATTAATTCCCCTTCAACCCATAATTGTGGAAAAGTAGGCCAATTTGCATAAGTCGGTAATTCTGCTCTAATATCTGGATGTTGTAAAATATCAACATAGCCAAAAGGCACTTTACAATTCATCAATGCTTCAACCGCTCGAGCTGAAAAACCACAAGATGGGAATTTAGGTGAGCCTTTCATATAAATAAGAATTGGGTTTTCGCTAATTTGCTGTTTAATTTTGTCTAAAGTTTCCATTATTATTCTCACTAAATAATTTAAATATTAAGGTTCTAGTATAACCCTTATTTTACAAAAAAATCAAAAATAGTTTTATAAACTACCAACTTCCGCCAGCACCTCCGCCGCCAAAACTACCGCCACCGAAACCACCGCTAGAACCGCCACCAAAACCACTGCCACCACTAAAATGATCATCATCTGAATGATGAGGATAATGATTGTAAGAAGATCGTCTTGTTTGGCTAATATAAGGAGTACGACCGCCTCGTAATTCACCAAAAACAATAAAAATAATAAATAATATAAAAATTAATAAAGGTAAATAATCTCGCCAATCTTCTTGAGCGATATCCTGATAAGCATCATACTCACCTTTGCTAGCCGAGATAATAAGATCTAAACCATTATTAATACCTAAAGCATAATTATTATGTTTAAATTCTGGTGTAATAACATTCCGAATTACTTGGGAAAGAAAAGCATCAGGCAGAGCTCCTTCTAAGCCTCTTCCTGTTGCAATAAACATTTTATGATCATTAATGGCTATTAACATTAATACACCATTATCAAGTTTTTTTCTTCCTATTCCCCATTTATCTGCAAGTTCAAAAGTATATTCCGCTATTTCATATTCATCAACAGTTGGAACAAGTACTACTGCAATTTGCGAGCTAGTTTGTTGGCTATAATCAATTAACTTAGTCTCTAGGGTATTTATTTCTGCTGTTGATAAAGTATTCGTGTAATCATTAATATAACGAAAAGGACTTGGGATTTCAGGAAAATTCACTGCCCATACATTTGATACAATAAAAATAGTACAAAATATTACCGCACTTTTAAGGCTTTTAATCATTTGATAATAACCTCATTGTCTAATTCATTTTTATCATTCTCTTGATAAGGAAAATAGCGTGCTAATTCCTTGCTTATATTCGCAATTATATTAATTAGACCTTCATTGTATTTTTTCTGCTTAAAATAATCGATCATTAAGCGATTTTGCTGTTGCCAAAACTGTTCAGTTACATATTGATGTATCCCCTGATCACCAATAATCGCACATTGTTGATCTTTATAAGCAATATAAATCAAGACGCCATTTTTAGCTTCAGTTTTAAACATTTCAAGTTGATTAAAATAATCTAGCCCTTGTTCAAAAGCAGAAAAATGTTGATTCTTTTTTTTCCTTTCAATATAAACTCTTAGCTCTGCCGAGGTCTGTAACTCCAATGACTCAATAGCTAACTCTATTTGTTTTTTATCAAAAGGTATTTTGAAAAATAATGACATAAATACTCTAATTATATTTAGTTAAATTCAACAACAGGGGCATTTTCAGCACCAGATACAGATTTAAAATAAGGCTTATCTTTAAATCCAAAAATCATTGCGATTAATTTTGTTGGGAACTGACGAACTTTTTGATTATATACTTTAGCGGCATCATTAAAATCATTACGAGCTTTTGTAATTCGATTTTCCGTTCCTTCCAACTGCGCTTGCAAATTTAAAAAACCACTATGTGCTTTTAATTCTGGGTATTTTTCAACGGTTACTAATAAGCGAGATAATGCCGAGCCGAGACTATTTTGCTGTTGTTGGAATTGCGCTAATTGTTGTTCATCCATATTCGTTGGATCAATTTTAGTTTGTGTTGCTTTTGCTCTTGCTTCAATAACGCCTGTCAAGGTATCTTTTTCAAAATTTGCTTGGCCTTTAACAGTATTCACTAAATTAGGTACTAAATCCATTCTACGTTGATACTGAGATTCCACTTTTGCCCAAACAGAATTAATTTGTTCTTCTGCTTTTACTAATCCATTATACCCACTCATTAACGTAAAACCTGCTACGATAACAATGAGAATTAAAAATAACCATTTTTTCATTTTATTCTACCTATTAGAAAATTCACTCAATAATCATATTATATTTCTATATTAACAAACTCAAAAAGAAATATTACAGATAAACAAAAGACCTAAACAATTGTTTAGGTCTTTTAAAATAATACTACATACTCAAATAATTAATAAAAATTATTTAGTACCTTTAACTGAGATTTCAACGCGACGATCATCTGCTAAACATGCGATTAAAGCTTTACGTCCTTTAACTGAATCACATTTGTTACCAGTTACTGAATTTGCTTCACCATAACCTGTTGCAGAGATAGCGTTTTGAGCAACACCTTTAGCTACTAAGTAATTAGCAACTGTTTCTGCACGACGTTGTGATAATTTCATGTTAGCAGCGTCTGAACCGATACGGTCTGTAAAACCAGCAACACCAACTTGAGCAGATTTAACTTGAGCAATCTCGTTGTAAATACCATCTAAAGTACTTTGCGCTTGAGGTTTTAAGTTTGCTTTACCGAAAGCAAAAGTAACATCAGAGCTTAAAGCAAAAGTTTTATCAACCATTACTGGTGCAACATATGGTGCACCTTGACCAAAGCGGTAAGATAAACCAGCTGTTACAGAACCAATGCTTGGAGTAAAGTCAACACGGTTACCATTAGTATCTTTCAATTTGCCTACCATATTAACCCATTGATATTCAACGCGTACCGCTAACTCAGGTAATGATGGTAAATTATATTCAACACCCGCTGCAAATACTGGAGATACTTTAGTGCTGTGAGATTTACTATCAGCATGTTTAACTAACAAACTTTTAGATTCAGAATCAAAATTTGGTTTATAGTCAGAACGAATTAATGCCGCACCAACACGACCATAAACATCTAAACCATTTAATACAGGGTAGCTAGCTTTTAAGCTTAAGTGTGCACCATGGTTAGTCATTTTATCAGTAACTTTACCATTATATTTTGCTTTAACACGACCAAAATCATCGTAACCTAATTCTACAGCAAAATTATCAGTAATTTGGTAACCACCAAACACACCGTAAGTTACAGAATTACGTCTAGTTCCTACGCCATCAGTTTCTAATTGTTTAAAGCCATCATGGAAAGATGCCCAACCGGCTTTAGCACCAGCATAAAATGTATTTGCTTGTGGTGCTGCTTGAGCTGATACTGTCGCTAATGCAGCGATAGTTAATGCAATTGCAGTTTTTTTCATTTGAATGATCCTCTTGTTTTAGTCATCAATAAATTAAAGTTCCAAATACGCTAATGATAATAGCGTAATTAAATGCTGAAACTTAAAACACATAACATAAAGTGTTACGCTTATATTAAACCTTTTTTATAAAAAAAGAAACTTTTTACTTTTTTCCTTGTCAAAACTCTGACAATAAGTAAAGTATTTATTATGGTTCCCTTCATTTGTTTTACCTTGTAAAAAGTGCTTTTTATTGCATCTTTATTTGAGGTAGAGTCTATTATCCGTTTAGCTAGACATAAAATCAAACGATTTCTATTATTCTGTTCAAACTTTAAACAAAAAATAGCTTTTTAGTCATTTATTGTTTGAAATTCATACTTTAACTATTTAAATTAACATTACTTAATAAAAAATTTAATAAAAAGATGAATCTAATTAAACTTAATCTTTTAATAAATTATTTTATTAAAAGATAAATTAAGGCTATGATATTGTCTCTGTAATAATCAAATATTTATACTCTATATTACCCAACACAATAAAGACGAATAATATGCTACCTTGTTTAAAAAATGTACCTGCAATTACACCATTAGTGTCAGAATACTTAAAAGAATTACAATTTCAACATTTTGAAGGTGATATAGCTACAACCTATGCAGATCGCTTAAGCCTTGCAACCGATAATAGTGTGTATCAACAGTTACCTCAAGCTATTTTATTTCCCAAGAGTACCAGTGATGTAGTAATTATTACCAAACTGGCACAAAGAGAAAAATTTCTTGAGCTAACTTTTACGCCTCGAGGTGGCGGTACGGGCACAAATGCACAATCTCTAAATAATAATATTATCGTGGATATGTCTCGCTATATGACAAAAATCCTTGAAATTAATGTTAAAGAGCGTTGGGTGCGTGTTCAAGCTGGTGTAGTAAAAGATCAATTAAATCAATTTTTAAAGCCTTATGGTTTATTTTTCTCACCAGAACTGTCAACCAGTAATCGTGCGACTTTAGGTGGGATGATTAATACTGATGCTTCTGGGCAAGGCTCATTAAAATATGGCAAAACCTCCAATCATGTATTAGCCCTGCGCTCCGTATTAATAAATGGAGAAGTGCTTGATACAGAATCAGTTAATACACTGAATTTTGAAGATAACTTAACTCAACAATCATTAACACAATATGCAAAAAGTTTACATAAAGATATTTTTGAACGTTGTAAAATAAACCGACAAGCAATTATTAATGATTTACCACAACTTAATCGTTTTATTACTGGCTATGATTTAAAAAATGTATTCAATGATGATGAAAGTAAATTTAATTTAACTCGTATTTTAACAGGTTCAGAAGGATCACTTGCATTTATTTGTGAAGCAAAACTCAATTTATTACCCATTCCTCAATACCGTACATTAATTAACATTAAATATAGCTCTTTTGATGCGGCATTACGTAATGCACCTTTTATGGTAAAAGCAGATGCGCTTTCTGTAGAAACAATAGATAGCAAAGTATTAAATTTAGCAAAACAAGATATTATTTGGCATTCTGTGAATGAATTACTTACCGAAGATGAAAGCAATCCGATTTTAGGCTTAAATATTGTTGAATACGCAGGTAATAATCACACTCTAATTAATAAGCAAGTTCAACAACTATGCTTATTGCTTGATCAAAAAATAGCACAGCAACAGGATAATATTATTGGTTATCAAGTATGTACGGATCTTAATTCCATTTCTCGTATTTATGCGATGCGTAAAAAAGCAGTTGGCTTATTAGGAAATGCTAAGGGTTCAGCAAAACCGATTCCTTTTGTAGAAGATACTTGTGTGCCACCTGAAAATTTAGCCGATTATATTACTGAGTTTCGAGCAATTTTAGATAAACACAATCTGCAATATGGTATGTTTGGTCATGTTGACGCTGGTGTATTACATGTTCGACCAGCTTTAGATTTATGTGATAAACAACAAGTTTTATTATTAAAAGAAATTTCCGATCAAGTAGCTGATCTCACAAAAAAATATGGGGGATTAATTTGGGGAGAACATGGTAAAGGCGTCCGTTCTGAATACGGTGAAAAATTTTTTACACCTGAATTATGGCGTGAATTACGTTACATTAAACATTTATTCGATCCCAATAACCGTCTAAATCCAGGGAAAATTTGTACACCACTTGAGTCAAAACAACAACTTTACTCAATTTTATCACCGATGCGTGCAGATTATGATCGACAAATTCCAGTGCAAATCCGTGAAGAGTTTTCGGGCGCAATGAATTGTAACGGCAATGGCTTGTGCTTTAATTTTGATGTTAATAGTACTATGTGCCCCTCAATGAAAGTCAGTAGAAATCGTGTTTATTCACCTAAAGGACGAGCTGCAATGGTTCGAGAATGGTTGCGTCTAATGGCAAATGAAAACGTACAACCTGAACAATTAGACTTTAGAAAAGCAGAAATAAAACTAACTGATTTAGTCAAAAAAATACGCAATAGCTGGCAAAAAAGACAAGGTGAATATGATTTTTCTCACGAAGTAAAACAAGCAATGGACACTTGTTTAGCTTGTAAAGCCTGTGCGAGCCAATGCCCTATTAAAATTGATGTTCCAAGTTTTCGCTCAAAATTCTTTTATTTTTATCATAGCCGTTATTTACGTCCGGTAAAAGATTATGTCGTGTCTAATGTAGAAACCGTTGCGCCACTAATGGCAAAAACACCAAGATTTTTTAACTTTTTTACAGAAGCTAAAATAACTAAACCATTAGCAGAAAAAATGCTAGGTATGACTGATTTACCTTTGTTATCAAACCCTACTTTACAACAACAATTAGTTGAAATAGGCTATCAAGGTTTATCTTTAGAAGAATTAGAAAAATCATTTTCCTCGAAAAGTGCGGTAGAAAAACAAGAATTTTTATTAATTGTCCAAGATCCGTTTACCTCTTATTATGATGCAAAAGTAGTCGCAGATTTTGTAAATCTCAGTCAAAAGTTGGGTTACACACCGATCCTATTACCTTTTAAACCAAATGGAAAAGCACTACACATAAAAGGTTTCTTGGCTCGCTTTGCAAAAACCGCTAAAAATCAAGCAGATTTTTTAAATCGAATGGCAAAATTAGGAATTGCAATGGTAGGGGTAGATCCTGCCATTGTCCTTTCTTATCGAGATGAATATAAGGAAATTCTCCAAAAAGATCGTGGTGAATTTCAAGTCATTACCTCTCACGAATGGCTATTTAATCAGTTAAATTCTGAAAAAATAAAAACTGCGGTGGAAAAATTAAATATTTCTCAAGAGGAAACACAAAATAAACAACAATGGTATTTATATCCACATTGTACCGAAAACACAGCAATGCCAAATAGCCCTAAAGAATGGCAACATATTTTTGTAGTCTTTGGACAAAACTTGCAAGTAGAAAACGTTGGCTGTTGTGGTATGGCGGGTACTTTTGGCCATGAAACACAACATATCGAAATGTCGAAAGCTATTTATAGCAGCTCTTGGCAAAAAAAATTACAAGATAAAAATCTCGAATATTGTTTAGCTACTGGTTATTCCTGTCGTAGCCAAGTAAAACGCTTTGAGAATCAGATACTCAAGCACCCAATTCAAGCCTTATTAAGTATTATATAAATTAACTATTAAAGTAATAGAATGAAAATTTGGAAAAAACACTATACACTACAACAAATGAACGAACTGGGAAAATCTTGTGCCGTAGCACATTTAGGTATTAATTTCTCACAACAAGGCGATGACTGGTTAGAGGCCACAATGCCTGTTGATCACAGAACGACACAGCCAATGGGATTGCTCCATGGTGGAATATCTACCGCATTAGCAGAGACTGTCGCTTCAATGGCAGGCTTTTGTTGTGTTGCAGAAAATCAATTTGTTGTAGGATCAGAAATTAATGCAAGCCATTTACGACCAGTCAAAGCTGGGAGCGTAACCGCTCGAGCCTATCCCATTCGTCTAGGCAAAACAACACAGGTTTGGCAAATTGATATTAAAGATCAACAAGATAAACTATGTTGCTGTTCAAGACTTACTCTTTTAATAATGAATCAATGAAAAATAAACAACAAAAAATCGGTATTATTTTAACAAACTTAGGTACACCAGATACAGCGACTGCAAGTGCTGTATCTCGTTATTTGTGGCAATTTTTAACTGATCCACGTGTAGTGGATTTACCTCGTTGGAAATGGTTTCCTTTATTAAAAGGCGTTATTTTACCTAGACGTTCCAAAAAAGTAGCCCAAAAATACCAGTCTATTTGGACTGAACAGGGCTCGCCTTTATTAGAAATATCAAAGCAACAACAAACGAAACTACAACAATATTTAATACAACAGGATATTAATGCCGTTGTCGAGCTAGCAATGACTTATGGTAATCCTTCAATGGAGAAAGCGGTACAAAATTTACTAGATCAACAAGTTGATCAGCTCATTGTTTTACCGCTATTTCCGCAATACAGTAGTTCTACCACAGGTGCGGTTTTGGATGCCTTTGCTGATGTATTAAAACATAAAAGAAATATCCCCTCTTTTAAATTTATACATTCTTATCATCTTGATGAACACTATATTAATGCGCTCGCTAACTCCATAAAAGAGCGGATGAAATCAGATGAGTTTTTAGTCTTTTCATTTCATGGTATTCCGCTTCGCTATGAAAATAACGGTGATTACTATCGTGAACATTGCAAACAAACCGTTATTGCGATTGTCGATAAATTAGGGTTAACTGAAAATCAATGGGCACTTTCTTTTCAATCTCGCTTTGGAAAAGAAGAATGGATACAACCCTATACTGACGTTTTAATTGAGACTATTAATCAACAACAAGCTGTACAAAAAATTGCTGTAATTTGTCCAGGCTTTGCCTCTGATTGCTTGGAAACGCTTGAGGAAATTGAAGTTGAAAATAGGGAAATCTTCTTAAATAATGGCGGTATTTCTTTTCAATATATTCCAGCACTAAACGACAGTAAAGATCACATTGAAATGTTAGGAAGATTAATTTTGTCTCAATTGGAATCATAATTACCATCTTACAAATAAAAACAATTCTCATTGATTTAAATATCCCAATATGATTTAATTAGCACGATTGATAAAGAATTATTAATCGTGTTTATTTTATCACTTATGAGGATATTTTATGAAAAAATCACTTTCCACAATCGCGATTGCATTATCAGCAATCGTTTCAACAAGCGCTTTAGCTGCCAATGAAGTTAATGTTTATTCTTATAGACAACCTTATCTAATTGAACCTATGTTAAAAGATTTCGAAAAAGACACAGGTATCAAAGTGAATGTAATCTTTGCGGATAAAGGGCTAGTTGATCGTGTAAAACGTGAAGGTGAATTAAGCCCTGCGGATGTTTTATTAACTGTTGATATTTCACGCTTAATGGAAATTGTTAATGAAGGTCTTTCTCAACCGATTCATAGTGAAGTGTTAGAAAAAAATATTCCTTCACAATACCGTGATGCAAAAGATGAATGGTTCGCACTAACAATGCGTGCTAGAGCTATCTATACATCAAAAGATCGTGTAGGTAAATTACCAGCAGATTTCACTTACTATGACCTAGCAAAACCAGAATTAAAAGGTAAAGTTTGCGTACGTTCAGGAAAACACCCTTACAATGTTTCTCTAATCGCATCAATGATTGCAAATGATGGTGAAGCAAAAGCAAAAGCATTCTTAGAAGGCTTAAAAGCTAACCTTGCACAAAAACCACAAGGTGGAGATCGTGACCAAGTTAAAGCCATTAAAGAAGGTGTTTGTGATTATGCTTTAGGAAATAGCTATTATTATGGTAAAATGCTCACCAATGATAAACAACGTGAATGGGCAGAATCAGCTTACATTAACTTCCCAAATCAAAAAGCAAAAGGAACTCACGTTAACGTAAGTGGTATTGCCATTGCAAAATATGCACCTAATAAAGCAAACGCAATCAAACTTGCTGAATATTTAAGTAATGATAAATCACAACATATGTATGCTGAACTTAACCACGAATACCCAGTTAAAGCAGGTGTTGAACCATCAGATCTTGTAAAAGGTTGGGGTCAATTTAAATCAGATACATTACCATTAAATGTTGTTGCAGATAATCATAAAAAAGCATTAAAATTAATTGATGAAGTTAAATTTGATATTTTCTAATTTTAGCTCTTCTTTTTAAAATCGTTGGCACGCATAAAATATGCGTGCCTGTTTGCGTTTTAAGCATAAAAATAAATAACAATGTCCATTTTAAATAAGAATTTAAATAAATATTTATGGTTTTTTACCGCACTTTTAATTACCCTATTATTTGTATTGCCTGTTTCTGCTATTTTTTATCAATCTTGGAAAACAGATTGGCAAAATATTGAAGATTTATGGCGTACAGTATTAGTAGATTATACGGTTAACTCACTACTATTAGTTTTAGGGACTATTGGATTTGCACTCTTCTTTGCCTTACCAAGTGCTTGGTTTGTATCTAATTACCAATTTAAAGGACAAAAAGCTTTACAATGGTTACTTTGTTTACCTCTAGCTATGCCTGCTTATTTAGTTGGCTATCTCTATACCGAAATATTTGATTATGCGGGTCCTGTACAAATATTTTTAAGAAATACATTTCATTGGACAAATTCTCAAGATTACTGGTTTCCTGCTATTCGTACTTTAGGGGGAGCTTGTTTCGTACTAGGTTTAGTACTTTACCCTTATATATTTTTACTTGTTCGCCTTGCATTGTGGGAACAAGGGGAAAACTTAGTTCAATGTGCGAAAGTATTGGGAGCAAGCCCTAGAAAAATATTCTTCAAAATTATTTTTCCTTTAATTCGTCCAGCTATTGCCGTGGGTTGTGCCTTAGTTGCAATGGAAACACTTGGTGATTTTGGTACAGTTTCTTATTTCGCTATTCCAACTCTTACAACCGCGATATATGACACTTGGCTAGGTTATGGTGATTTAGGCTCAGCTAGCCAAATATCCATACTAGTTTTATTAATGATTTTCAGTTTATTATTTTTAGAACGCTATAGTCGTCGCAAACAAAAAACCTATCAACGAGGCAGTGAAAAGAAAACCAGTTTACAAAAATTAACTGGCATAAAATTAGTGTTTGCATTGTTTTTCTGCTGGATGGTTGTAGGGCTCGCTTTTATTATCCCCGTAGGAAAGCTCGCTTATTGGGCGATTAGTGACTTTCAATTATCACAAATAGATCGCTTTAGTGAATACGCCTATCACAGCCTATCCGTATCCAGTATTGCCTCTATTATTTGTGTGATGTTTGCCCTAATATTACATTTTACACAACGATTATCTTTACAACAGTCAAAAACTATTCAAAAAATTGCTCGCCATAATCTTCAATTATCCAGTTTAAGTTACGCTATCCCTGGTACAGTATTAGCGATAGGCATCCTTATTCCTTATACCGCAGCTGATCATCAATTACACGCTTTGCTAAAATGGTTAGAATTACCAACAGTAGGACTCGTATTATCAGGATCAATGGCGGGATTAATCTCTGCTTACGTAGTACGCTTTTCAGCGATGGCAATTGGTAGCGTGGAAACTTCAATGCAAAAAATTACGCCATCGCTAGATATGGCAAGCCAAACACTTGGTTACAATGGGCGAAAAATGCTTTGTAAAGTACATTTCCCTTTAATATCGAAAGGTATTTTAACTGCACTTCTTATGGTATTTATTGAAAGTATGAAAGAATTAAATGCCTCGTTACTATTACGCCCATTTAACTTTGATACCCTTGCCACCTATGTTTTTGCCTTTACTTCTGATGAACAGTTAGAACAAGCAGCTCTCCCTGCATTAACCTTAGTATTAGTTGGATTAATCCCTGTAATTTGGTTGACTCGTTCTCTTATGTCGAATACTCAAAAAGATCGCTAATTATGAAAAAATTAACTATTAATGCATTAAGTTGTCAATATAATCAGCAAGTTGTTTTACAAAACTTAAAATTACAAGTAGATGAAAATGAAATTATTTGCTTACTAGGCGCTAGTGGTTGTGGAAAAACCACATTACTAAAAGCTATTGCGGGGTTACTCCCTATTACGCAAGGTGACATTTGGTTAAACCAACAAAATCTAGCCAATCTCCCTGTTGAAAAACGCAATATTGGATTTATTTTTCAAGACTATGCCCTTTTTCCACATTTAACTGTCGAAGACAATATTCAATTTGGATTACACCAACAAAGTGCGGAAGAAAAACAGCAAATTTTGCAAAAAATGATCCACCTAGTTCATTTGGAAGGACTAGAAAAACGCTACCCTCATCAGTTATCAGGCGGACAACAACAAAGAGTAGCAATCGCTAGAGCCTTAGCTTGTCAACCCTCATTGCTGTTACTTGATGAGCCATTTTCAAATATTGATACACAAGTACGTCATCAAATGATTGATGAAATTAAACAAATTCTAAAAAAGCAAAATATCTCCGCTATTTTTGTTACCCATAGTAAAGAGGAAGCTTTTGCCTTTGCTGATAAACTCGCCGTAATGAAAGCTGGGAAAATTGTTCAATTTGGGGCAACCGATGAATTATATTTACGCCCTAACTGTCCATTTGTTGCTGAATTTTTAGGTAATTTTAATTACCTAACTTGCCGTATTGATGAACAAAATCAACTTCATTCTGTATTTGGTATTACTGCCATATCAGAGCATAAAACCCTTGCTAATGGTGAAATACTTCCTAAAAATAAATCACTTCGCTGGCTAATCCGCCCACACCAATTTAATATGACTATTGATGAACAAGGCAATGGTATTGTATTAGAAAAATTGTTCTTAGGTCAGTATTATCATTACCTTATAAAAATTGCAGATACCGAGCTAAAAATACAAAGTATTTTATGCCTTGAGTTAGGTCAAAAAGTAAAAGTAACGCCGATAAAACAGGATTTAGTTATTTTTGACTAACTAAATTCTAAATAATGCCTAAAAAAGTGCGGTAATATTTTTAATAGTTTAAAATAAATAAAAATATTACCACACTTAAATTATTTAAAACTATTTTTACAACAGATATTCTCAAAGCCATATTCTATTCTTTATCTCAGTTCTCTTTTTCAATTAATCCTGTAACCATACTATAAATGAATAAAGTAAAATTAATAATATTTATTAATATGGTATATGCTCATATATCAAAATATTGATCAAGTAAATCAACAATAAAGTAGTTAACATTAATCTCCCATCATTTAAAATAATTTAAATTTCAATAAGATAACAATAAAAAGATAACTAGCTCTCTATTAAATAATTACCATTTCTCAATTTACACTTGATTATAAAACTATACTGGGGTATAGTATATTAAATCTAATTCTTGATAAGGAAATATTATTTTATGCCTAGTACTCCAGAAGAACGAAAAAAAGTATTAACTCGTGTACACCGTTTAAAAGGTCAAATTAACTCTTTGGAACAAGCATTAGAAAATGAAGTGGAATGCAAAGCCATTTTACAACAGATTGCTGCAATTAGAGGGGCAACAAATGGATTAATGGCTCAAATTTTAGAAAGCCATTTACGTGAAACATTTTCAACACCTTCTTTGTCTTTAGATGAACAACTGCAATCAACAACGGATGATTTTATTAATATTATTCGTACCTATTTAAAATAAACCAAAAGGATCCTTAATGAAAAAAACATACAAATCTCGTGCAGCAGTAGCTTTTGCCCCAAATGAACCATTACAACTAGTAGAAGTTGATGTTGAAGCACCTAAAAAAGGAGAAGTCCTTATTCGCAATACACATACAGGTGTGTGCCATACTGACGCTTTTACGCTTTCTGGTTCTGATCCAGAGGGAATATTTCCTGTTATTTTAGGGCATGAAGGCGCAGGTATTGTTGTTGAGGTTGGCGAAGGTGTAACAAGTGTAAAACCAGGTGATCATGTCATCCCGCTTTATACCGCTGAATGTGGCGAATGTGAATTTTGTAAATCCGGAAAAACAAATCTATGTGTATCTGTACGTGAAACACAAGGTAAAGGTTTAATGCCCGATGGTACCACTCGCTTTTCTTATAATGGTCAAGATATTTATCATTATATGGGTTGTTCAACATTTAGTGAGCTAAGCGTTGTCGCGGAAGTTTCTCTAGCAAAAATTAACCCTGATGCGAATCACGAGCATGTTTGTTTATTAGGTTGTGGCGTAACGACTGGTATTGGTGCTGTTCATAATACAGCTAAAGTACAAGAAGGCGATACTGTTGCGGTCTTTGGGCTAGGTGCAATAGGTTTAGCGGTTATTCAAGGTGCACGTCAAGCCAAAGCAAGCCGTATTATTGCGATTGATATGAACCCAGAAAAATTTAAACTAGCAGAACAATTTGGTGCAACAGATTTTATCAATCCTAAAGATTATGATAAACCAGTTAAAGAAGTGTTATTTGATATTAATAAATGGGGAATCGATCATACTTTTGAATGTATTGGAAATGTCAATGTAATGCGCGAAGCCTTAGAAAGCGCACATCGTGGATGGGGTCAATCAATTATTATTGGCGTAGCTGGTGCTGGTCAAGAAATCTCAACACGTCCATTCCAATTAGTAACAGGACGAGTATGGAAAGGTTCTGCATTTGGTGGTGTTAAAGGTCGTAGTGAATTGCCTAAAATGGTAGAACAATCAATGAATGGCGAAATTGAACTAGCACCATTTGTCACTCATACAATGGGATTGAATAAAATCAATGAAGCATTTGAACTACTTCATCAAGGTAAAGCAATTCGAACCGTTATCCATTACTAATATTATTTAATACCTTGTTAGGAAAATTTATGAAAAAAACAGAATCCCATTTAATATTTGGGGGTTGCCAACAAGTTTGGCAACATCATTCTAATACGCTGGATTGTTTAATAGCATTTTCTGCTTTTATTCCCAGTAAAGCGGAAACTGAACCTTGCCCAGTGTTATATTTTTTATCTGGCTTAACCTGTAATGAGCAAAATTTCACAACAAAATCAGGTTTTCAACGCTATGCTGAAGAACTAGGTATTATTGTTATTGCACCAGATACCAGTCCCCGTGGTGAAAATATAGCCGATGATCCAAACTATGATTTAGGTCAAGGCGCAGGCTTTTATTTAAACGCCACTGAAGAGCCTTGGATGAAAAATTTTAAAATGTATGACTACATTACCAACGAATTACGTCAAATAGTCAAAGAAAATTTTAATACCAATGGAAAACAAGGAATTTTTGGGCATTCTATGGGAGGTTTGGGTGCATTAGTGTTAGCACTTAGAAATCCTGACATTTATCAAAGTGTTTCGGCATTCTCCCCTATTCTCACACCAAGTATTGTAACTTGGGGAGAAAAAGCCTTTACTGCCTATTTAGGTAACAATAAAGACGATTGGAAGCAATACGATCCGATGCAACTTATTCTATCTGGTAAAGTAGCGAATGAAATTCTTATTGATCAAGGGTTAGCCGATCCTTTCTATCCAGCGCAGCTCAAGCCTGAAATGTTTGCTGATGCTTGCAAAAAAATGGGGATAAATACAACTATTCGTTATCAAGATAATTATGATCATAGTTATTATTTTATAGCGACATTCATAGAAGATCACATAAAATTCCACGCTAAAAATTTAAGCAAATAAAATAAAAATAAAGTGCGGTCAAATTTTTTATCGTTTTAAAACACATAAAAATATTACCGCACTTAAATTATTATAAAATTACTTTTTTATTACTGGCACATTAAAACAATCGTACTATTCTTTATCATCTTGATTATTTGGAATATTTTTTACTACATCAGAAATCAGCTGAGCAAAATCAAGAGCATTTTTTGAAGTGATAACAGGTACACCTGTTTCTGATTCTAAAGTGTCTTTTGCAACTTTCGCCACATTTCCTCCTCGTTGTGCTACTTTTTTATTTTCTTCTAGCCCTTGTGGGTGAGAAACATTCGTAATATCTTTAGTCGCAGTTTCTGCAAGCATATTTAAAATCAGTTCCGTTGTGGACATATTATCCCTTAAATTTTGCTTCTTTAATCCTTTAAGTACTTTATATTCCTTTGTACTCATACCGCTCCATGCTTTTGAAATCTCATTGGTGAGAATAGCATACTCTCTTCCTGCAGTAATCCCATGATCTTGCCAAGTATCCGTCAATTCTTTTCGCACTTGAATAGCTTGTAACCGTTGATTAATCCATTCTCTTGAATAACCTTTTTGTAAATAAGTAGCTAATGCCCTATCAATGATTAATTCAGGATCAACTATTTCATCAATTCTCTCTTTACCCACTTCAGCTAACCATATTTTAAACGGCTCCGCTTTAGGCGATGGAATAGATTGGATAATACGGAAAATTCCTTGCATTTCGGCTACATCAGTTGCATACATTTTTCCATCAGATGATTTAAGTTTCAGCTGTCGACAAAATGTCGACAACTCACTTTTTTCCTCTTCTGTCATTCTTTTTTTTACACGATACCAATAATCCCTTGGATTTTTACTCTCACTTAATAGCCCTACAATATCCACCACACTGAAATACCATTCTTCTTTTTCATTATCCCAAACAGAGCGGATTTGACTGTCTTCAAACAACTTTATTTGATTTTCCAAAATGAATTCTCCTTGATAATATTTCAGTAAATACTGTATATTTATACATTATCAAAACAGATTAATCAAACAAATTAATAATAAAAAAGTGCGGTCAAATTTTTTATCGTTTTAAAACAAATAAAAATATTACCGCACTTAAATTATTTAAAATTACCTTTTATTGCTAACACATTAAAACAATCGCACTATTCCTTATTACCTTGATTATTTGGAATCTTTTTAACAAATTGATAATAAAATGATTTTTATTGAAATTACAAATAAATTTGATAAAGTAGCTCAATGAATATTGGGGGTATAAATGGAAGAATTTACAACTTTTTTCGTACTAGCTATGATAGGCTTAAAGAGAATATTTATCTTTGTTTTACTTGGTGTTATTGGTGTCACTTATTGTTATTTTGGATCTCATTTAATTGATTTAATTCCCTTAAATGACGAGTATTATCGTGGGTTATTGTATGCTCTTATCCTACCAGGAATCCCATTAGTATTTTGTATTATTTGGATTGTTGCTATTTTACGTAATCCAGTACTAACTAAAAAAGAAAAGTGGGATAGATTATTTGGTAAATATTAAGGACAACAACTTTATTTGATTTTCCCAAATAAATTCTCCTTAATAATAGCCCAGCAGATACTATATATTTACGCATTATAAAAATGATTAATCAAACAAATTAATAATAAAAAAGTGCGGTCAAATTTTTTATTGTTTTAAAACAAATAAAAATATTACCGCACTTTTATGTTAAATCTACTTAGCATAATACAGCACTAAGTTTTTTATTTTTAACCTAAGCTATCAATTAAATTTTCAATACGTTTATCTGAAATAGGGTATTTTGTACCAAGTTGTTGTGCAAATAAACTCACTCGTAATTCTTCAATCATATAACGAATTTCCAAAATCTCATCAGAAATTGGTTTTGATTTTGGTAGTTTTCCGAGTAACTGCTGATAAGATTTTGATACCCGTTCAACACGTAACATTGAAGCTCGATCTCGATTAATATCTTGCATTAATTTATCAATGCGTTTATCAACGGCTTGTAAATAACGTTGAATATCTGGCAAACGTTGATAACCTGTATTTTCAACAAACCCAGGATAAATTAGCCCTGCTATTTGATTTTTTATATCTGATAAAGCAAACGCCATCGTAAAATCCATTTTTCCTTTTAAGCGTTTATTTAATTCAAAGGTTAAGGTTAAAATTCGTTCTACTTGTTGGGCAATATCAACCGTAATTTCATTTAAATGTTCACGAATAAAATCTCGTAATTTTTCAAAATCCGTTTCATTCCAAACAAACCCACCAAAATCATCAATTAATTTATCTATTGCACAAGCAATACAATCATCAATCAGATCCATTACCCGTCCAAATGGTGTAAAATATAAACCTAATTTTGATTTATTCGGCAATTTTTCGTGTAAATATTTTATTGGAGAGGGAACATTAAGTAACAGCAAACGGCGTAACCCTTGTCGCATTGCCACAGACTGTTCAAATTCTGTTTCAAATAATTTAATCCCAACGGATTCTTTTTCATCAATAATCGCTGGATAGGCTTTTACTGTAAAACCACGTTTTTTCTGTTCGTAAAATTGAGGTAAATGATCAAAATTCCAAATATGAATACCCGTTTGCTCGATATTATCATCCGCAACCGCTGAAATAATTTCTTGCACTTTTTCTTTTAATTGGAATTTTAACTCGTCCAAATCCATACTTTCTGCAATTTTACGCCCTTTATCATCAATCACTCTAAAAGTCATTTTTAAATGACTCGGAATGTCGGCTAAATGCCAATATTCTGAATCGACTTCAACGCCAGTCATACGGCGTAATTCATAAATTAAGCTCTCTAACAAAGGTTTTGCTAAAGGCTCGGCTCGCCCTAAAAATGCTTCAGCATAATTGGGTGCAGGAACAAAATTACGGCGTAAAGATTTTGGTAATGACTTAATTAAAGCAATCACTAACTCTTTGCGTAAACCAGGAATTTGCCAATCAAACCCAGTCATTTCCACTTGGTTTAATAAAGGTAAAGGAATATGTACCGTTACGCCATCTGCTTCTGTACCTGGCTCAAATTGATAAGTCAGTTTAAATTTTATATTACCTTGATACCAAAAATTAGGAAAATCAAGCTCGCTAACTTTTGCTTCATCATTCGTTAAAAAGGACTTTTCAAAATTCAGTAATTCAGGATCTTTTTTCTCTGCTTTTTTCCACCAACTATCAAAATGACGTTGTGAAACCACTTCTGTGCCAATTCGTTGATCGTAAAACTCAAATAAAGTACGATCATTAACTAAAATATCTCGGCGACGACTTTTATGTTCTAAGTCTTCGATTTCACGAATTAACCGACTATTTTGATGAAAAAATTTATGTTTTGTATGCCAATTTCCTTCCACTAATGCCGACTGAATAAAAATCTCTCGGCTAACAACTGGATCAATTCTGCCATAGTTTACCGAACGGCTTGCGACAATAGGAATACCATATAAGGTTACTTTCTCATCGGCAATCACTGCCCCTTGAGATTTTGCCCAACGAGGTTCATTGTAGGATTTTTTGACTAGATGTTGTGCTAATGGCTCAATCCATTGCGGATCAATATCTGCGACCATTCGTCCCCAAAGTTTTGAAGTTTCCACCAATTCTGCCGACATACACCATTTTGGCTGTTTCTTAAATAATACTGAATTGGGGAAAATTGCAAAGTGCGCATTTCTTGCCCCAAGATATTGATGTTTTTCCGCCTCTTTCATACCAATATGAGAAAGCAAACCACTTAAAAGTGCGGTATGAATTTGTGGATATTCTGCTGGTGTAGAATTGATCGGTAAACCTAATTCCCTAACCGTTAAACGAATTTGATGATAAATATCTTGCCACTCTCGAATACGCAAATAATTAAGGTAATCTTTTTGACATAATCGGCGGAATTGATTTCTTGATAACTCTTTTTGTTGCGTTTGAATAAATTTCCATAAATTTAAAAATGCTAAGAAATCTGATTTTTTATCGGCAAAACGGCGATGTTTCTCATCAGAGGCTTGTTGTTTTTCTTGTGGTCGCTCTCTTGGATCTTGGATAGAAAGCCCTGCGACAATAATCATCACTTCATATAAACAAGAAAAATCAACCGCACTTAAAAGCATTTTTGCCAAACGGGGATCAACTGGTAATTGTGCTAGTTTACGCCCAACTTCTGTTAATTGACGTTTTTCACCCAATTTTGTTTTAACAAAATGAAATGCCCCTAGCTCTTCTAGTAACTTAATCCCATCTTGAATATTGCGTTTATCTGGAGCATCAACAAATGGAAAAGCATCGATGTCATCTAGCCCTAATGCCGTCATTTGCAAAATAACGGAAGCTAAATTAGTGCGTAAAATTTCAGGATCGGTAAATTCTGGGCGAGAATTAAAATCTTCTTCCGAATATAAACGAATACAAATCCCTTCCGATACACGCCCACAACGCCCTTTTCGCTGATTTGCCGAAGCTTGAGAAATGGGTTCTATTGGCAAGCGTTGCACTTTGGTACGATAACTATAACGAGAAATTCTTGCCGTACCAGGATCGATAACATATTTAATTCCCGGCACAGTCAACGAGGTTTCGGCTACGTTTGTAGCAAGTACAATACGATTTAATCCAGAGGGATGAAAAATTTTATTTTGATCTTGAGCAGATAACCGCGCATAAAGCGGTAAAATTTCCGTATGGCGTAATTCTTGTTTTTGTAATGCTTCTGCGGTATCACGAATTTCACGTTCACCATTCATAAAAATTAAAATATCGCCTCGTCCTTCTGCTTGCAGCTCATCAACGGCATCTAAAATTCCTTGTAGTTGATCTTGATCTTTTTCAAGGTCAATGGGACGATAACGCACTTCAACAGGATAAGTTCGACCTGATACTTCAATAATAGGCGCATTATTAAAATGCGTTGAAAAACGCTCTACATCAATCGTCGCAGAAGTAATAATCACTTTTAAATCAGGACGTTTTTTTAATAATTGTTTTAAATAACCTAAAATAAAATCATTATTTAAACTACGTTCGTGGGCTTCATCAATAATTAATGTATCATATTGATTTAAAAAACGATCAGATTGAATCTCCGCAAGTAAAATACCATCAGTCATTAATTTTATTTGCGTTTGCTCGCTAATTTGATCATTAAAGCGAACCTTATAACCAACAATCCCCCCTAATTCTGTTTTTAATTCTTCGGCAATACGATTAGCAACAGAACGAGCGGCAATTCGACGAGGTTGGGTATGTCCTATCAACCCTTTTTGCCCTAAACCTAATTCAAGGCACATTTTCGGTAATTGTGTTGTTTTTCCCGAGCCAGTTTCTCCCGCAATTACAACCACTTGATTTTCAGCAATAGTCTTCAAAATTTCGGCTTTTCGTTGACTAACTGGCAAATCCTCAGGATAGTCAATTTTTTGTACCGCACTTTTACGCAAGGCTAAACGTTGTTGTGCCACTTGAATTTGTTGTTGAATTTCAGCGACTACCGCCTCTCGTATTTGTTCATTTTTTATATTCTGAATACCTTTAATACGCCCAAATAAACGGCGTTGATCAACGATCATTATCTCCTTTAATTCAGATAATAATTTTTTTTGTAATGGAGTAAATACCGATCTTTTAAAATTCTTGTTAATTGCTGTTTTCATAAATGATTAACTATTTTATTGCCTTATAAGCTAGCACTAACCAACCGATTAAAAATAATGTTCCACCAACAGGTGTTATCCACCAAATAACTGATTTTTCCACACCAAAAGCAAGGGCATATAAACTGCCACTAAAAAGTAGCATTCCCAATAACCAAAACGTACCAATTATATTTAGTGTAGCGTTAATTTTTAAGGTTCTTTCTGAATTATTAACAACTACTTGTAATACGCCTAGTACCATTAAAGCTAATGTATGAAACACTTGATATTTCAAACCAGTATCAATCCACGCAAGTGCTTGAGGTGATAATGTTTTTTGCAAACTATGGGCGGCAAATGCACCAAGTGCGACAGCTAAAAAACCACTAAGTGCGGTAATAAATAACCATTTATTTTTCATTCTATTATCCTATACTTTACCAATAAAAAGGGAAAGGATACCTGCGGCGATTAATGGCCCCACTGGAATACCACCAATAAATGCCACACCAAGAATCGTCCCCAATAATAAACCTGTTATTAACATAGGTTGTGATGCCATTAAATTCACCCCTCGCCCACCAAACCAAGCGACTAACACGCCCACAGCAATCGCTAAAAACATTTTCCAGTTTAAAAAAGCAGTTAAATTAGGAATTTGTATTTTCCCTAATACAATAGGACTAAGTACACCAATCGTCAAAATAATAATGCCAATATTTACCCCATATTTTTCCATAAATGGAATATATTTGGCTAAAAAAGTTTGTTGCATTAACAACAAAATTGTCCCAGAAATAGTAATGGAGCTATTATTACTAAGTATTCCTAATAAGATTAAAAGTACCAGTAATACTGCAATATAATTAAATTGTAATGACACGATATCTCCTTAGCCTTTAAACAAAATTACCCCAAAATTTGGGGTAATGATTCTTATGAAATAAATTGCATAAAATTACAAATTTTTTAATTGTGCTAAAGACGGTGCAAAATAATAACTACCTGTTACTGCTTTAGTAAAACCTAACAAACGATCAGTTTGCCCATCTTTCTCGCCAAACATACTTAATAATTGTTGCTCAATATTATATAAAGTTGCACTGTATGCCACAAAGAATAAGCCATGTTTACCACTTGCTAATCCATAAGGTAAACTTTGACGAAGAATTTTTAAACCTTTACCATTCTCTTTCACATCCACTCGACCAACATGAGAAGTCGCTGGCACGTCATCAAGCTCCACACTATCTGGTTTTGTACGCCCAATAACATCTTCTTGCTTCGCATCGGTTAATTTAGACCATTTTGGTAAATCATGTTCATAGCGTTGGGTAAATACATAACTACCACCAGCATCAACCCCTTCATTAACTAAAGCGACTACTGCACGTTCTTCATCTTGCGGATTTTCAGTACCATCAACAAAACCAGTTAAATCACGTTCCTCAATCCATCTAAAACCATGAATTTCTTGCTCTACACTAATTGATGGACCAAAAACTTGCATTGCAGCCATCGCAGCTGAAAAATTAACATCAGGGCGTAAAGATTGAATATGCACCAATAAATCACATTGTGTGGATGGTGCCGATAAATTACCTTTCCCTAAAGTAACAAAAGGTTTTAACTCTGATGCACTCTCTGCACCAGCTAACGCTCTCCAAGCCTCATGTCCAAATGCAATGACAACACCTAAATATGCATCTGGAAATTCTTTTTGTAACTGTTCTGTTCTTTCACAAAGTAATCTCGCTGCATTGGGAATAGTTGAAAAATCATTAATTTTAGCCTCTAAAAAAACTGCTGCTTTCATTCCTTCTAACAAAACACCACTTTGTGCAATCACTTTTTTATTCCCCATTATATCCTCCAATAAAATTCTAATGATCATACCATTTTAATGGATATCTTTTCAATTTTATAAAAATAATTTTCACTATTTTACTAATAGAATTTACTAATAGAAAATGTTAATTATTACATACAAAAAATTAGCCCCACCAAATATTTGCTATAAAACAAATATCCAGTAGGGCTAAACTAAGTAAACTAAATTACTTTAATTAATTCTCAAATTACCATTGATATCCTGCACCAATTGTCGCACCAAACTTACCACGACTATCGGCATTACCTGATAATTTTATAATAACCTTACCATTATCAGAGATTCGAGAAACTCCAAGAGCAACTGCATTTTGACCTTGGTAAGTACCACCAGCAACAGCTACCATACTCTTACCTGGAGTATATACTTGAGGTAATCCAGCAGTTGCCATAGCACCTGCAACCCCTGCTCTTAAGTCTTTATCAACTTTATTGATACGGCCATTAATTTTTGACTGCACATTATACAACTGGCTACCATTGATAGCTTGTTTACTGGTTGCACTAACTTCACCATCAGCAACATTGTTTACTACATTATTACCTAAATTAATTGTCGCCCCATTCTGAACAACAAAATTCTTAGCAATAGTAGCACCATCAACCTTAATGTTATTGCTTAATTTAACACTAATATTATTACCTTCAACTTTAGTAGAGATATTAGTTCCATCACCTTGAACATTAACTTTACTGCCTAGTTTAGCTTTATATTCTGTACCAGAATCTGCACCAAAAATTAAGCCATCATTAAGTGTTGCCACCTCTTCCTTGGTTCCATCTTTAGTTTCGTAAACGATACGAGTCTTAGTCGTACCCTCTGCTCCATCTAAACCTGCTTTACCTGCTTGAACACCAATAGTTGCATCTGATCCATCTTTACCATTAAGACCGATAGTGCCATCTTTACCATTTAGAGCTACTCCTGCTGTACCATCTTTATTTGTAAGTGTCACAACATCTTTCAATGAATAAGTAAAGTTTTTACCATCTTGAACAAGTTTTAAGTTATCTCCAGCTTTTAATGCTACTGTATCGCCAGCTTTCACTTTCTCACTTGTATTATTCTCAACAACACCAGTACCTTCCGCTCCAGCTACAACATTAAATGACGAATTGTTTATCGCATCTGCAACATTTTTCACTGTCGCTAATTGATTTACAGAACTATTATCTTTAAGTTCTTGTAAGTCTTCTTTGATTTGTGCAACTTTACTTTCAACTGTAGAGGTATCTTCACCTGCGGCTTCTAAAGTCATTAATTCATTTATTGCATTAAGTAACTCTTCTTCCTTAGCTTCAATCGCTGCAGTTGGTTTAACATCTGCCACAGCTATACCGTCATCTCTCGTTGAAATACTTCCTCTATCTACTATCGTATTCACCGTTTCGACAACATTTTCAACTGTTGCAACTTTATTGTTTATTGCATCAACTTTCGCTTGTGCTTTTGCCAATTCTGCTTTTTTAGCTTCATCATTAGGCGCTGCATCTACAGCTGCTTTTGCCGCATCTAAAGCATCTTTTGCTTTCGCTTTATCTGCTTCTGATGTTCCAACTAATTTTCCATCTACTGCGGTAATTGTGCCTTTATCGATACTGTATTTAACAGTTGATTTAACACCATCACTTTCAACGGCAACTTTTGTACCTACGCCATCTACAAAGTCAACAGTATCATAAGCCTTAACAAAGTCTTTTGCTTCGCCATTGCCTTGAAGATTAAAGCCTGTATTTAAGACATCTTCAACAGTTGCTGCATTGTTCTTAATCTTCGCTAATTTAGCATCATTTGGTTTCTCAACACTTACATTTGTTGGCTTACCATTTTTATCTAACACTTTACCTTTATCATTTGTTACTGGTAAATTGCTAGCAATATTTGATATTGTTTGTGGTGTTGTACCTTTGGCATTAATCACAACATTTTCTGCAGGCTTAACGGGTTTTCCATCTTTCACTGGATTTCCTTTTGCATCTAATGTTGTTCCAGCTGGATAGAATTTATCACCTAATTTTACGACTTTATTTTTATCTCCATCTAGGTATTCAAATGGACTATTATCCGTAAATTTTGCATCTAAATCTTTCAACTGACTTAAATTAACCGCATCAGTATCTTTAGTACCAGCCGCTACATTAACAATTTGGTTTCCACCATTATCAAGACCATCTTTTGTTAAAGATACTGGTTTTTTAGTCGCATCTTTCGGTGTGACCGTTAATCCATTACCATTGATAACAGTTTTATTACCATCTTTATCTGTAAGTGCTACTTCATCTTTCAATGAATAAGTAAAGTTTTTACCATCTTGAACAAGTTTTAAGTTGTCTCCAGCTTTAAAGGTTACTGTATTACCAGCTTTTACTTTATCAACCTTCGTTCCACTCACTTCTCCTGTTCCTTCCTTACCTGAAGTCACATTAAATGATGATTCGTTAATAGCATCTATTACATTGCTAACTGTCGCTACTTTATCATTTTGAATAGCATTAATATCTTTTGCCACTTCTTGTAATTTAGCTTCAGCTGTTTCAAGAGCTTTTTGTTTTGCTAATACATCGTTTTTCAATGCTGCATTTTCTGGATTTGCTTTTAACTTATCTTTAGCTGCATTCAATGCTGTCTCTGCAGATGTTAAAGCTTTTGTAGCAACGTTTTTACTTTCAGCTTTTTCTTGTAACTTAGCTTGTAATGCTTTCGCCTCTTTTAACTTAGTTTGTAAACCAACGTTAGTTTTATCCGCTTCTGCTGCCGCTTGTGCTTTAGTTACCGCATCTTTTGCCTTAGCAATCTCGTCTTGAATATCAACCTCTGCTACACCATTAGTATTAGTAGAAAGTTTGCCATTATCAATACTGTATTTAACTGTCGATTTAACGCCATCACTTTCAACTGAAACTTTTGTACCTACGCCATCTACAAAGTTTACAGTATCATAAGCTTTAACAAAGTCTTTCGCTTCGCCATTGCTTTGAAGGTTAAAGCCTGTATTTAAGACATCTTCAACTGTGGCTGCATTGTTTTTAATCTTCGCTAATTTAGATTCATCTGGTTTTGCTACTGCAACTTTTTTACCATCTAAAGTTACAAGACCTTTATCATCTGCTACAGGTAAATTACTTGCGATATTTGATACCGTTTGTGGTGTTTCACCTTTTGCATTTATTACTACATTTTTTTCATCTACTGGATTATTTTTATCTAATGTTCCGTCAGTTTTCACTGTATAGTATTTATCACCCTCTTTACGAACTTTTGATCCATCTTTATTCTTATATTCAAAAGGTATATTATCCGTAATCGTCTTCGCTACAAAATAAAGTTGTGAACCATTAATAGCATCAGTTGAATCTGCTTTAATTGCACCAGCTGCCACATTCACTAATTGACGTTCTTTACCTTTATCGCCTAAAGACACCACACCATTATCTTGTGTTGTTTGCACTGCTGCAAAACCAGAGTAAGTAAATTCTCCGACAGTTGCTGTTGCAGTTTTAAGATCCACCGCTTTGTCTTTAGATCCTGCCCCTAAAGCGACACTATTTTTATTATCAACAATTGCTTTATTACCAATAGCGATGGATGACTCTTTTTTAGCTTGTGATGATAAACCTAATGCGATTGACGATTTACCTTCAGCTTTAGATGATTCACCTAACGCTACTGATGATTCTTCTTTAGCTTGTGATGATAAACCTACTGCTACTGACGATTTACCTTCAGCTTTTGATTTCGAACCTAGTGCTACTGATGACTCTTTTTTAGCTTCTGATGATAAACCTACTGCGATTGACGATTTACCTTCAGCTTTTGATTCCTTACCTAACGCTACTGCTGATTCTTGTTTAGCTATTGATGATAATCCTACTGCTATTGACGATTTACCTTCAGCTTTAGATGATGTACCTAGCGCTAATGATGATTCTTCTTTAGCTATTGATTCCTTACCTAGCGCTACTGATGATTTACCTTCGCCTTTCGATTGTGCGCCTAATGCTATCGCGTAGTCACCTGTTGCAACTGTATTAGTTATCTTATCAAAACCTGCAACTTTTGCATCCGCACCTTCAGAGTCTTTCTTCACAGCGGTAGCGCTACCAATTGCAATTGATTGTGTTCCTACGGCTTGTGATGAAAATCCAACTGCTAAACTGCCCTTGCCTTGAGCATAAGAAGTAGTTCCTAATGCTATCGCATAATCATCAGTTGCTGCTGATTGGCGCATTAGCGCAAGGGAGTTAAAGCCTGAGGCTAAACTAGAAGTACCTACAGCAATCGCCCCAGTTTCTGTTGCTTGAGAAAAATGCCCTAATCCAATAGAGAGTCCCCCTGTCGCTTTAGAGAAATCCCCAATAGCAATACCTGAGCCTACATCATACTCTGTAGTCCCACCATTGTTGGCTTTTCCCTTACCTCTTACAGGATTAGCATCTCGACCGATTGCGATTGTCTGTCCTGCTTTTTTATTGCCATCAGGAGAATGAAGATTTTTCTTTTCTGGTTCCGCAACATCTTTATCATAATATGGATTACCTGGGTTATGATAGTTAAGGGAGGCATCGCCATCAAATTGATCGCCTGCGAATTTTGCCTTATACTCATCGTTGTTGTTGTTATCAACTGCTCCAGTGCTTGTATTTGTATTTTTTGTCTTACTAATTGCAATAGAAGCGTTTGCTGCGATTGGTGATAACCCCAACATAACACTTAAAGCAACTAGCCCTAACTTATATTTTAACTGAGATGAAGTTGAATCCACCTCTCCTTTAGTCAAAACTGAACGTTTTGTTGATTTGCATCTTGATTTAGCGTTTTCAGAAACAACGGTGAATACACCCTTTGATTTATTGAAAACAACTTTGTAAATATGGTTCATAAAAAATCCTTACGAAAATAGATAATAATAATTATTGTTATTTAGATAATTTCAATTCTGCATTAAAAACATCAATCTTTAAATAAAAATAATCCAGCATAGATCATAATCACATAATTTATTTATGTCAAAAGAAATAAAACATATTTTGATAAAAATCAGCATATGTTTTTAAATATAGCACAGGGATTATTAGGCATTATTCCCGTGTTACCATTTCAATCAACTCAATTAAAATTATGCAACATAAACTATGACAAAAACTAATATAATAAATAATTGATTTTAGGTGCGACGTACTATTTTTTAATCACAAGCCACGTTTCTATTATCGAATATCAGCATAAAAAAGAAAGCACCATTAAGATTTAAGTGGCTGATGATGAGATAACATTCTACTAATTTTGTAAAATCCTTGCAATAATATCTTGAAGTTTGAATAAAATATAATCGGATATAGATTCAACTTGTTATATTTCTATTTGTAAAATCAATAATTCTGAATTGCCTTGCGATTGCTTCACTTCCATTCTGATATTCATTTATATAATTAACAATATATGCGGAAATACTTTTATTATCAAGGAAGAAGGATCTCATATTTTATTACCCAGTTTGTTATTTAATAGAAACACAAAATACGAGAAAAAGGGAATGTAGCGTATAATAATTAGCCTTTATCCGAGATGGCACTATTCATCTGAATATTGTTGTTTTTTGTTGGAGAAAATGGCTACTAATAAAACAAAAAATCCTTACTCTTCTCGAATAAGGATTTTTGCTTATCAGTTAATGCAAGGCTATTTAAATGTTAACGCCATGCTTTAAATTGGTTGATTAAGCCGTTAGTCGAACTGTCGTGGCTAGTCACTTTTTCGTTATCTGCAAGCTCTGGTAAAATACGGTTAGCTAGCTGTTTACCTAACTCAACTCCCCATTGGTCAAAGCTATAAATATTAAAGATTATACCTTGTACAAAAATTTTATGTTCATACATCGCAATCAATGCACCTAAAGTAAATGGTGTAATTTTTTGCAAGAGAATTGAGTTAGTTGGTTTGTTACCAGTAAATACTTTAAATGGCACAATCTCTTTCACTTCATCTAATGATTTACCTGCTTTCACAAATTCTGCTTCCACTTCTTCTTTTGTTTTACCAAAAGCAAGGGCTTCGGTTTGTGCAAAGAAGTTAGAAAGTAATTTACTGTGATGATCGGATAATGGGTTGTGCGTTTGTGCAGGGGCAATAAAATCACAAGGGATTAAACTTTTACCTTGATGAATTAATTGATAGAAAGCGTGTTGTCCGTTGGTACCCGGCTCTCCCCAAATAATTGGACCAGTTTGGTAATCCACTACTTTACCGTCACGTCCTACATATTTACCGTTTGATTCCATATTACCTTGTTGGAAATAAGCGGCAAAACGATGTAAATATTGGTCATAAGGTAAAATTGCTTCGGTTTCTGCCCCTAAGAAGTTGGTATTCCACAATCCTACTAAAGCTAAAGTTGTTGGGATATTTTTTTCTATTGGTGCTGTACGGAAATGGTTATCCATTTCGTGTGCACCTTTTAATAATTCCACAAAGTTGTCAAAACCGATTGAAAGGGCAATAGATAAACCGATTGCTGACCATAAAGAATAACGACCGCCTACCCAATCCCAAAATTCAAACATATTGTTAGTATCAATACCAAATTTAGCCACATCTTTTGCATTTGTTGAAAGTGCGGCAAAATGTTTGGCAATATGCGCTTCTTCTTTTGCGCTCGCCAAGAACCAATCACGAGCAGACATTGCATTTGTCATCGTTTCTTGTGTGGTAAATGTTTTTGATGCCACTAAAAATAAAGTGGTTTCAGGGGTTACTTTCTTTAAAGTTTCGGCAATATGCGTACCATCAACATTAGAAACAAAGTGCATCGTTAGGTGATTTTTATAAGGACGTAAGGCTTCTGTTACCATATAAGGTCCTAAGTCTGATCCACCGATACCAATATTCACAACATCGGTAATGGCTTTGCCCGTGTAGCCTTTCCATTCACCTGAAATCACTCGTTCACAAAATGCTTTCATTTTTGCTAATACGGCATTCACTTCTGGCATCACATCTTTACCGTCCACAAATACTGGCGTATTAGCACGATTACGAAGTGCAGTATGTAATACGGCACGATCTTCTGTACGGTTAATTTTTTCACCAGTAAACATTGCTTCGGTGGCTTCTGATACCGCACATTCTTTTGCTAGCTGGCGTAATAATGTTAAAGTGTCTTGATTGATATTATTTTTAGAAAAATCGACTAAGATTTGCTCATTAAAATTAAGAGAATATTGTGAAAAGCGATCACTTTCTTGATTAAATAAATCTTGGATAGTTGTTTGTGCGAGAGTCGCTTTATGTTGTTCTAAGGCTTTCCAAGCAGTTGTTGTTGTTGGATTAATATTTTTCATTGTTATACCCTTGTTGTTAATATAATTAATAAGAATAATATACTAAATCGTCGTATTAGTTAAGGTAAGGGTGATCAAATCTTTAAGTTAAATCAACATTTTTTAATTTTTGTTATTTTTACGAATAAAAGTGCGGTTGTTTTTTGGAAAGTTTTTTAAAAAGTAAGCAAAAGGAAAAAGCAGTGTTACCACTGCTTTAAAAATAGAGGTTAATCAATATATTCTGTTAAAACCCTTGGTGTTAATTTAGTAATCAGTTCATAACTTAATAAGCCACTTTTTTGGGCAATTTCTTCTAATGGTAATTCTTTTCCCCATAAAATGACCTCATCACCGACTTTATCTTGAGATGCTAAGCCTAAATCAACAGTCATCATATCCATTGACACTCGTCCTACTACTGAAACTCGTCTGCCATTAATATAAACTGGTGTACCTTCTGGCATATCTCTTGGATAACCGTCCCCATAACCGATGGCAACCACGCCAATTTTAGTGTCTTTATCACTAATCCAAGCCCCGCCATAACCCACTGGCTCGCCTTTTTTATGATGTCTAACTGCAATTAAAGATGAGGTGAGTGTCATCACAGGGATTAATCCATATTCTTTGCTTGGTACGTTATTTGGAGAAACCCCATACATAATAATTCCCGGTCGGATCCAATCTAAATGTGCCTCTTTCCAAAACAAAATACCACCAGAGGCAGATATACTACATTCACCTCGATTTTTTACCGCAGATAAAAAGCGATTTAATTGGATATGAGTATAATCCGATTCTAATTCATCGGCTCGACTAAAATGACTCACAAAACCAATTTCATCATCGACATTTGGATTGTCTTTTAGCTGTTGATAGAAATCATCCACTTGATCTAAATCGACACCTAAACGGTGCATTCCGGTGTCAATTTTAAGCCATACTTTAATTTTATTTGGCAAATTAACTGTTTTTAATGCCTCAAGCTGTTCTTGATTGTGAATAATCGTTTGAATATTATTCACGGCAATAATTGGTAAATTTTTCTCTGAAAAAAAACCTTCTAATAATAGAATAGGCTTTGTTATGCCATTTGAACGTAAACGCAATGCCTCGGCTAAACGAGCGACACCAAAACAGTCCACTAAATGTTCAATCGCACTAGAAACAAATTCAACACCATGTCCATAAGCATTCGCTTTAACAACCGCGATCACTTTGCTATTAGGTGCTTTTTCTTTAATAATTTGTATGTTATGTTTTAATGCAACAGAGCTAATTTTTACCGTTGCGGGAGTTACGTCCATTTATACTTTTTACCTCTAATATTCTTCTGCTTTTGCTAAATTTTCAAAACGAGATATTTGCCCTTGGAATCTTAATCTTATTTTTCCAATAGGTCCATTACGCTGTTTACCAATAATTATCTCTGCAATACCTTTCTCTTCTGAATTCTCGTTATATACCTCATCACGATAAATAAACATAATTAAATCGGCATCTTGCTCGATTGAGCCTGACTCACGTAAATCTGAATTAATCGGACGTTTATCTGCACGATTTTCAAGAGTACGATTCAGCTGAGAAAGTGCTACTACTGGTACTTCTAATTCCTTTGCTAATGATTTTAAAGATCGAGAAATTTCAGCAATTTCCAAGGTTCTATTTTCTGAAAAACCCGGGGCTCGCATTAATTGTAAATAATCCACCATAATTAAACTTAGCCCTTCGTGTTCACGATAAACACGCCTTGCTCTCGCACGTAATTCAGTTGGCGTTAAACCTGAAGAATCATCAATATATAGATTTGGTTTTTTCTCAAATAAACCTAATGTACTACCAATCTTAGCAAAATCTTTTTGATCAAGCCCCTGTCCTGTTCTTAATTTATTTTGTTCTACACGGGAAAGTGAGGAAATCATACGCACCATAATTTGTTCTGCGGGCATCTCTAAGCTAAAGACAAGAACAGGTTTTTCTGCTGCTAGGGCGACATTTTCACATAAATTCATTGCAAATGTAGTCTTACCCATTGAAGGTCTTGCTGCGATAATAATAAGGTCTGAAGGCTGTAATCCCGTTGTTTTTTTATCTAAATCAATAAAACCTGTGGAAACACCAGTAATCCCTGTGTTACTTTTATTTTTTGATAACTGTTCTATTTTATCCACAGTATTCATAAGAATATTCATTACATTAACAGGTCCTTCTTGAGAAGATGTACGTTTTTCTGCGATAGAAAAAACATCTTTTTCCGCCTCATCAAGAATTTCTTTAACGTCTTGTCCCTTCGGTAAATAGGCATTTTTAGCAATACGATTACCGACTGCGATTAATTCTCTCAATATTGCCTTATCTCGTACAATATTGGCATAAGCAACAACGTTTGCAGCACTAGTAGTATTGTGATGTAGCTCAGCTAAATAAGCAAAACCGCCTACTTTTTCATCTAATTCTTTAGACTTTAAGGCATTATCAAGAGTCAATAAATCGACCGCTTTATTTTGAGCAAACAAACTTGCTATTTCTTGATAGATCATTTTATGTTCAAAACTATAAAAATCTTCAGGAATCAAAATATCGCTAACGGCATCCCAGTAACTATCACTTAATAATAAACTGCCTATTACTGCTTGTTCAGCTTCAATAGAATGGGGAGGAGTTGATATGTGTTCAAACTTGCTTTCTTTTACTTGATGATTTGTTTTAGACATTTGTTTTGCCATTCAATGAGTATCATTTATAGAAATTGCTTTATATGATATAACAAATTACCGTAATATTTAATCAGAAATAGAAAATAAAAAAGTGCGGTCAAAAATAACCGCACTTATGAATGTTTATTATTCAAAAAATTAATTATTTTTTTGGCGTCTTGCTAAAATTGCATTCGATAAATTTTCTAATACTAATTCCGTATCATTCCAACCAATACAAGCATCGGTAACACTCTGTCCATAGACTAAAGGTTTATCGACACAGATATCTTGTCTTCCTTCGACTAAATGACTTTCAATCATCACGCCAAAAATAAATGTAGAACCACCACTAATCTGTTGACAAATATCTTCGCATACATCAATTTGTTTTTTAAATTGTTTATTACTATTAGCATGGCTAAAGTCCACCATAAGATGTGGAATACGACCAGATTTTTTGATATCCGTACAAACTTTTTCAATATCATTAGCAGAATAATTAGGTCCTTGATCACCACCTCGTAAAATAATATGACAATCTTCATTACCATTTGTTGAAACGATAGCCGAATTTCCAAATTTAGTGACGGAAAGGAAATAATGTGGTGCTTCCGCTGCGCCTATCGCATCTAATGCAATACGTACACTGCCATTCGTGGCATTTTTAAAACCAACCGCACAGGATAATCCGGAAGCTAATTCACGATGAACCTGAGATTCTGTTGTTCTTGCTCCAATTGCTCCCCAGCTCATAAAATCAGCAAGGTACTGTGGAGTTATCATATCTAAAAATTCACCTGCTGTTGGTAATTGAAGATCATTTATATCCGAAAGTAACTTTCTTGCAATGCGTAAACCATCATTCAACGCATAGGAATTATTTAAATAAGGATCGTTGATCAACCCTTTCCAACCAACTGTGGTTCGAGGTTTTTCAAAATAAACACGCATCACAATTTCAAGTGTATCTTTATATTTCTCTCTTAACTCTTGCAAACGTTTTGCATAATCAATCGCAGCAACAGGATCATGAATAGAACAAGGTCCAACGACAACTAATAATCGATCATCTTGAGCATGAATAATATTATGTATTTTTTGGCGTGTTTCTCTCACTGTTTTTGCCGCAATCGCACTCGCTGGATATTTTTCTAATAATGCAACAGGTGGTAAAACTTGTTCAATCTTATTGATTCTTTTATCATCATTTTCAATATATAATTTTTGCTTACTATTTGTCATAAATTACTCACCTTAATTTTTATTGTACTACTATAATAGTTCATAATAGAAATCTATCATAAATATACTTTCTAGCAAACTTAATTTTTCAGATAAATTTAATATTTTACTAATAACTGCTTAAAACTTGAGCTGGCTGTAATTTTGACGCTCGGTTTGAAGGATATAAACTTGCTAATAAGCTTAAAACTAAAGCAGAAATAAACACTAATACAATATCTTGCCAATGTAATTCACTTGGTAAAAAATCCACAAAATAAATACCATCTGACAATAATTTTTTGTTCAATAACCATTCAATACTACGAATGATTTCCGTTAAATTTAACGCTAAAACAATACCTAATACTATACCAATAAGGCAACCTTTCATACCAACTTGTAAACCATAAAAAATAAAAATCTTTCGAATAAAATGATCATTTGCACCTAAGGTTCTCATTATTGCAATATCACCTTGTTTATCTTTTACCGCCATAATTAAAGTAGAAATAATATTAAAACAAGCCACGCCAATCACTAGTACCATTGCAATATACATTACCGTTCTAATTAAGCGAATATCGTTATACATATACCCAAATTTACTTATCCAATTTTCAGCAGATAACATCTGCGGATAACGTTCTAGCCCTTCATAATAAATCTCATTCACCATAAAAGGATTTTTTACTTTTAATTCTAATCCTGTTACTTCATTTTGATTATAATTAAGAAACACTTGAGCTTGTTCAAGTGGCATTAAAGCATAGCTATGATCTAGTTGCCCATCTAAACGTAAAATAGCACTTACTCGCATACGTTGGCGAATAGGCTGTGCAAATTTATTGTCCTCATTATTTTGAGACAGCAATAGCGTAACCCAATCTCCTTCCGTAACGCCAAGATCTTTAGCAATTCCGGCACCAAGCACTAATCCCCCGTCTTGAGCAAAATGTTGCCAGCCTTCATTCAATACATAATTACCAATTTGGCTTACATTATCTTGAGACGCTTTATTCACACCTTTTATTTGAGCAACTTTTAATTTTGTACCATTTTCGATTAATGCCGTAAAGGTAACAAAAGGTGACACCGCTTCTATCTCTTGATTTTCTTTTAAAAGTGCGGCTAGATTTTGCCAAGTTTGTAATCGCTCATCGCCATTTATTTGATAAGCAGATATTTCAACGTGAGGAACAATAGCTAAAATACGTTGATTTAATTCTCGTTCAAAACCATTCATCGCACTTAATCCAATGATTAACACCGCCACACCAAGTGCAATGCCAATACTTGAAAATGCAGAAATGAGCGAAACTAAACGATTTTTTTGTTTACTTCTTTGATAACGCCAGCTAATAAAAAAAGGAGTATTCATTATTCATTCTCACTTAATACACCATCTCGCATTGTTAAGCAACGAGATAACTTTTTGGCTAAACCTAAATCATGAGTAACAAGCAAAAAAGCAATATGTTGTCGTTCGTTTAATTCTTTAATTAATTCAAAAATACTTTCCGTTGTTTTATGATCTAAGTTTCCTGTCGGCTCATCCGCTAATACTAAAGCAGGATCATTGACTAATGCCCTTGCAATAGCAACACGTTGACGTTCCCCGCCTGATAATGCTGAGGGTTTATGGGAAATTCTGTGAGATAATCCAACCGCACTTAACATTTTCTCTGCTTTTGATAGTGCCTCTTCTCTATCTTTTTTGCCAATTAACATTGGCATCATTACATTTTCCAATGCAGAAAAATCTGCCATAAGATGATGAAATTGATATACAAAACCTAAATTTTCATTACGTAACCTAGCAAGTGCATTACTACTGACTTTTTGTAGTGATTGCCCTCTTAAAAAAACTTCGCCACTAGAGGGTTTATCTAGCCCCCCTAAAGTATGTAACAACGTGCTTTTACCAGAGCCAGAACTCCCCACAATCGCCACTAACTCTCCTTTATTTATAGAAAAATTAACATCTTTTAATACTTGAGTTTGTGTCGTTCCTTCTTGATAAAACTTACTGATATTTCGACATTCTAATAATATATTTGTATTCATAATTATTGTATCTTAGTTAAATTGACCTTATTCATATCGCAATGCAGCAGCTGGATCGATTTTTGATGCTCTGTATGCCGGATAAATTGTTGATAATAAAGAAAACACTAGAGAGATTAATATAATCATTAAAATTTGTGAATAATTAATTTCTGTCGGTAAATAAACGCCTTGTGGATTAAACCAACGAATAATTTGGTCTAAATAACTAGTAATAATGACACCTAGTATTGAACCTAATAGCGTTCCCATAATTCCCACTAAAAAACCTTGAAAAATAAAGATATTCCTAACTTGTGATTTCATTAAACCTTGAGTTTGTAAAATAGCAATTTCGCCTTGTTTATCCACCACCATTAAACTTAAAGAGGTGATAATATTAGATACTGCTACAATAATAATTAAACTCACCAATAAGCCCATCATATTTTTTTCCATTTTTACCGCTTGGAAAAACTCGCCTTTTTGTGTTCGCCAATCAGAAATTTTCCAATCTTTCAAAGATGAGCTATTTTCTAAATCTGTTACTTGAAATGGATCCTCTAAAAATAAACGATAACCTTGAGCTTCATTTGGTTTAATTCGCATTAACCGTCCAATATCTGCTAAATTAGCAAATATTTCATAATTTGATACATCAGAAAAAGACGGATAAATACCACTTATAGTAAATAAACGTTGTACCGGCACTCTTCCAAAAGGCGTATATTGACTATTTTCGGTAATAATAACTCGAATTTTATCACCTTTTGTTACTTGTAATTTATTCGCTAATAATTCCCCGATAATTAATTTATATTCGCCCTTAGGTAAAATATTATCAAAAGAATCAGCAGAAAACGCAGACAATAAATCATCATCAGAAAAATCACTAATGCCAATGACTTGCCCTGCATTAATTCCTCGACTAGTCTGTAAAATAACATTAGTTGTATTTATTGGGACAACTTTATTAATAAAATCAGCTAATTGAGGAGACTGTTGCTGTAAATCAATTTGTCCTTTTGTTGGTGTAATAATTGCATGAGGAATATTACTAAGCACTTGTTTTTTTTGATGTTGCTCAAGCCCATTCATTACTGATAAGACAATAATCAATGCCATCACACCCAATACAATACCAATACTAGCAAGAAATCCAACTAAACGTCCAAAGCGATCGGCACTTTTAGATCGCCAATAACGCATCGCAATAAATAAAGAGATATTCATAAAATCCTATTTAAAATTAGGCGGATGAATTATCCGCCTAGTATCATTAATATTTTATTTTACTGATGAAATTCTTTAACAAAATCTTCAATATTTTGTGCTACTTTATTCACTAAAGTGGTGACCGCACTATCTGATGCCCAAGCAATATGCGGCGTAATAATTAAATTAGGTAAAAAAGTGGCTGCTTTAATCAAAGGATTATCTTTTTCAGGTGGTTCTTTAACTAATACATCAACAGCTGCAGCACCAATTTGTTTATTGATTAAAGCATCAGCTAAAGCTTGCTCATCAATTAAAGGACCTCGTCCCGTATTAATTAAATATGCAGTAGGTTTCATTAGTTTTAGCGTATCAGCATTAATTAAATTAGTCGTTTGTTCAGTCAAAGGACAATGTAATGTGATAATATCTGCTGTCTGTAATACTTCTTCAAAAGGCAAATAACCATCTCGGATTTCTGTTGCCCCTTTACGTTCAGCATAAATCACTTTCATACCAAGTGCGGTCGCTAATTTTCCAATTTCTGAACCAATACTACCTTTTCCGATAACGCCCAATGTAGCACCTCGAACATCAGTAATCGGATAATCAAAATAACAAAATTGTTTACTATCTGCCCATTTTGCTGTTAATTGATCTTTATACCAATTCATTAGGCTATGTTTTAATGCAAAAATCAATCCAATAACGTGTTCTGGAACCGTTACCGCTGAATAACCTGTTACATTTTTTACAGTAATACCTAATTCTTCTGCTGCAACTAAATCGACATTATTAGTACCTGTGGCAGTAATAGCAATAAGTTTTAATTTTGGTAACTGTTGCATTACTTCACGACTAAATAATACTTTACTCGTGATAACGATATCCGCATTTTTTGCTCGCTCAACAGTTTGCTCCGCTGATGTATGCTCGTATTCAATCCAAGTATGTTGAAAACTTGGACGAGGCACTGGAATATGGTTTGGAATAGCGGTGCTATCTAGAAATACAATATTCATCATACGCTCCTGTTTTTTTATTTATAACACGATTAATTAGCTGTATCTATTTCATCAAATGACTTAATAAGATCATCAACGGCTTTCATTTGAGAAACAAAAGCCTCTAATGCAGAAAGTGGTAATGCCGATGGACCATCACATTTTGCTTTATTTGGTTCTGGATGTGCTTCTAAAAATAATCCAGCAATACCAATAGCTAGACCAGATCGAGCAAGTTCTGTTACTTGATCACGACGCCCACTTGATGCAGAACCAAATGGATCACGGCATTGTAATGAATGGGTTACGTCAAAAATCACCGGGCAACCTTTTGAGACTTTTTTCATTATATTAAAACCGAGCATATCCACTACAAGATTATCATAGCCAAAATTGCTACCACGATCGCAAAGAATAATTTTATTATTACCACATTCTTCAATTTTCTCAACAATATTACCCATTTGGCTAGGACTTAAAAATTGTGGTTTTTTTACATTAATAATAGCCCCTGTTTTCGCCATTGCTTCCACTAAATCCGTTTGGCGTGCCAAAAAAGCAGGTAATTGAATAATATCAGCTACTTCAGCTACTGGTTGACATTGATAAATTTCATGAACATCAGTAATCACTTTAACACCAAAAGTATCTTTTAATTCTTGAAAAATCTTCAATCCTTCTTCCATTCCTGGACCACGATAAGAATGAATTGAAGAACGATTGGCTTTATCAAAAGAAGCCTTAAAAACATAAGGTACGTTAAGTTTTTTAGTCACTTCTACATATTTTTCACAAACTCTCATCGCTAAATCACGACTTTCTAAAACATTCATTCCGCCAAATAAGACAAAAGGTTTATCATTTGCAATTTCAATATTATTAAGTTGAATTATTTTATTTTTCATTTTATGTTCCTTATACGTTATTGCTGATTTATTGTACTGAAGTAACTTCTTTTTTTAAATCATCTAATTGTGCTGCAAGTAATAATGCAGCGGGATCTTCTGGGCATTTTTCAATAAAGAAATTAAAATCCTCTAATGCAGCTTTAAAACAACCAAGCTGCACTAAACTAATTCCTCGATCTCTTCTTTCATAAGGATCATCAGGATTTTGTCTTAACAAACTTTCAATATATTTAAGTGCTTGATAATTTTTTTCTTCTCGAAGTAATGCATTTTTTGCTAATTGACAAAAACGGGAAATAATCAAACGACTATCGGCAATTTTTAAATCTTCTTCATTTAATTTCGCACCAAATCCCAAAGCTCCCTCATATAATTTTTGTAATTTTTCTAAAGTAATTTTTTTCCCATTCCAAGGATCAATAAAGAAAATGTCATCTTCAATATCAACTCTTAAGATTAATTGTGTGGGAAAATTTATTGGATAAATAGGAAGATCTAAACTCTCCGCTAAATATAAAATAATTGCCCCCAAACTCACGGGCATACCATAATGGTTTTCCAACACTTTATTCAAATACAAATTTTCTAATTCAAAATAATTATCTGGATTGCAATGAAATCCCCAATCTTGATACATCAGTTTTAAAAGTTTTTCAACTTTTTGCTTAGTATTCATTTCTTCTGTTAAAGCAGATCTCGCTTTTCTAACTAATGCCCCCATAAATGAGCGAATACGATTAAGGTCGTCTGCGTCATCTAAAGAAGTAATGATATAAAAAGAGGTCATTTCATCATATAATGCTTTACGATAATACGTCATATTTTATCCTAATTATTGTTTATTTGACCCAAAGTAATTCTATCATTATTGTTATAATCCTTTGCCGTTTCAACCTTCTGCCACAAAAATTCTTTAAAAATTGACCGCACTTTTTCCCCTTGTTGCCAGCCATGCTCTAAGATCAACCAGCCTTTTTGTTGCAAATAATGAGGTGATTGTTCAATAATCAATCTTAAATCAGCATAACCTTGTTCATTTGCAATTAGGGCTGTTTTCGGCTCAAAAATAACATCGCCTTGTGTTAAATTTTCGTCTTCTTCATCAATATAAGGTGGATTACTGACAATTAGATCAAATTTTATCTTAGGTAATTGCTTGAACCAATCACTTTGTATAAATTGTACTTTATCTCTTAGCTGATTTCTTTCCGCATTTCGCTTAGCTAGTGAAACAGCACTTTCCAGAAAATCAACGCCAATAATATTTAATTTTATACCGCACTTGTCAAAAAGTGGAAATAACTCATAAGCCAATGCTAATGCAATTGCTCCAGTTCCTGTTCCAAGATCTAAAATATTAAATTCCTTTTTTTTACCATTTAAAAAGTGCGGTTGTTTTAAAGTAAGTTTTATAATATCTATTGCTTTTTCTACCAGAATTTCCGTATCAGCTCTTGGAATTAAGGTGTCTTTAGATACTTCCAATATTAAATTCCAAAAAGCCTTTTCACCAAGAATATAAGCGATAGGTTCACCTTTAGTACGACGTAAAACATATTCTGATAATTGCTCAATTTCATTTTGCTTAAGTAATGTTTCAGGAAATGCCAAAATATAAGAACGTGTTTTTTTAGTTACAAATTCTAATAATACATTGGCATCAACTTTTGGATCAGCATAGGGATCATTGAGATGATGCTCCGATAACAGTTTTATGGCGTTAGCTAACCATTGTTGATAATTTTGAGAATCTTGTATTATTATATTATTAAGCAAAATTACTATCCCCACTTATAAATAAAAGGCACGAAACCATATCGTGCCTTTGAAAACCCAATGGTGTTATTTATCTTTAACCACTATCGTACTAAATAAAAAATCTGTTAGCGTTCGTTTTTCTTTATTAACAAAAATCATCACTATATTAATAAGATAAATGAATATAAGTTGTACTCCAATAACTTCAAATATTTCCCTAAAAACATAACGTATAAAACTAACTTGTTGTTTTGAATAATAATTAACTACTCTAATTTTCATTAATTTTTTTCCAACGGTTTGTCTATATACATACATAAAAATTAATTGAATAAATAACGTAATCACTAACATTAATACATCGGAAGTAATAAAAACAGTTTTTCTATCCAAGTCAAAATATGCTATTAAAGGAGATAGACCTATAGTTAATAAAAGAACAACTAAAATAGAAAATACAAAAAGAATAGGATTAACTAAAGTTGCTCCTAATCTTCGCAACGGCTTGCTAGCTCAGTATGATTTTTTTAATTCAACATTTTCAATCTCTACAATATTTTTCTTTGAATTTTCTACTAACATAATGTTACCTATATTAAATTAATTTAATTCCGATAGTGCAGCTAATTGATCCGCTTGATATTCAGTAATAATCGGTTGAATTAATTCATCAATTTTACCATTCATCACTTCATCAAGACGATATAAAGTTAAATTAATACGATGATCAGTAACTCGGCCTTGTGGATAATTGTAAGTACGTATTTTATCTGAACGATCGCCAGAACCTAATAAGTTACGACGAGTATCAGCCTGTTCTTGAGCTTGTTTTTCTTGTTCTGCTTGAACAATACGAGAAGCTAACACTGACATCGCTTTTGCTTTATTTTTATGTTGCGAGCGTTCATCTTGACATTCTACAACAATCCCTGTCGGAATATGGGTAATACGTACCGCTGAATCTGTCGTATTAACGTGCTGTCCCCCCGCACCAGAAGAACGATAAGTATCAATTCTTAAATCAGAAGGATTGATTTCAGGTAATTCACTTTCTGGTAATTCAGGCATAACGGCTACCGTACAAGCAGAAGTATGAATTCGTCCTTGAGATTCCGTTTTTGGTACACGTTGCACACGATGACCACCTGATTCAAATTTTAATTGTCCGTAAACTGCCTCACCACTAATTTTCACGATAATTTCTTTAAAGCCACCTTGCTCACTTTCGTTTGCACTTAATACTTCTACTCGCCAGCGTTTTGTTTCGGCATAACGGCTATACATACGGAATAAATCACCAGCAAAAATACCCGCTTCATCACCACCAGTTCCAGCTCGAATTTCTAAATAAGCGTTATACTCATCATTTGGATCTTTTGGTAAAAGTAGAATTTGTAATTGCTGTTCAACATTTTCTAACTCTGTTTTACATTCTTCAATTTCTTCTTGTGCCATTTCACGCATACTTGGATCATCAAGTAAAATTTCGGCTTCTTCTAAATTATTATTAAGTTGTTTCCAGCGAGCAAAACATTTAACCACATCTTCTAATTGTGAATATTCTTTTGAATAGGCTCTAAATTTATCTTGATCGCTAATTACCGAAGCATCACCTAATAATGCTTCTAATTCTTCATGACGTTCATTTAAACTTTCTAATTTACTAATAATAGATGGTTTCATTTACTGACCCTATATATAAAAAATCATTAATAACAAAAACTGGCTTAGTTTAGCTGATTCTCTAATAAATTTATAGATTTTCAATTTATTAATAACAAAAAATAAGGCTTTTAGAATACAAAACCTAAAAGCCTTATTATAGAAATGCTTTAGTTACATCGCAGAAACATTTAAATCTCTATCACTACCAACAATACGAACTCTCGCACCTGGAACTAAACTTTGCTCATATTTCTGAACAACAACGATTTCCTTCCCATTATCTTTTTTAATTACTAGTTCTAACGAGTTGACTTGGCTAGCTTTTTCTTCAACTTTACTACCAATTACAGAACCCGCAATAGCACCAACTGCTGTAGCGATTGCTTGTCCAGTACCACCACCAACTCCCGAGCCAGCAATACCGCCTAAAACACCACCACCAAGAGTGCCAATAACACCTTGATTATCAGCTTGAATTTTGACAGGTCTAGTCGATATTATTGTTCCATAGCTAATAGATCTAGCTTCCTTAGCTTGCCCACCAGAATAAACACTACCACTGTAAATATCTTGATTTGCACAACCTACCAGCCCTAAACAAAATAAAGCAGATAACGCCAACGCTTTTCTTTTCATAAAATAATCCTATTAGTACCTTAATGTAAGATTTGAATTAATATTCTCCAGTTCTAGATAAAGAAGATCTTGATTTAGAACGAGAAATATTTGTAACTATTGTACCTTCATCGCTTGTAGATACTTGAACACAAGCGCCAACAACAATATTAGAATCATAAGCACTACGTAAAATTACTACATCAGAAGTTTCTTGCGACGCATCACAATCATTCTTGCGAATAGTAAGTTTTAATCCATCTGTTGTATAAGAACTAAACACAACCTCTCCACGATAACGATAAGTAGCCTCTTCACTCCCATCGTCACTTCCATTTGAGCTACAAGCAGTTAGTCCTAAAGTTAATAGTACTGTAAACGCTAACATTATTTTTTTCATTATTTAAAAACCTCAATAATTTTCTTAATATGATAAGGATGAACCTTTATACATGTATGATTATGTAGTTTATCCATAAAACTCAATGCAATTGATGGATTAGGATAAATTTCTCCCTCCGCTTTCGGTTCATCTACCTTTATGTGAACTTCCTTAAGTTCTCCCCATAAAAATTGTTTTTCCATTCTCAAAACCCAATCACTAACAGATTCATTAGCCAAGAAAGGGACTACAACTTCAATGTGCTCCCAATCTTCAACAGGATAGTGTTTATTTTTGGGAAATGGCAATTCAATAACATCAATAAACTGATTAGCAAAATACAATGGCTGTTGTAACTGCACTAAGTAAATAACACGCCCATTGATGATATTATCCGATATGATTCTACCGCACTTTAATAATAAAGTCAGCCATTGTTCAGCACTTTTACAATGATTTACTCTAATTGCGATATGGTCTATTGTAAACTTATTTAGCGCTACATTAATTACCTTAGATAAGGCTAAAATTTTTTGTTCAAATAGAATAAACTTATCTAATGGTAAAGAATTTTTCTCAAATAAAGGATGATTTATATTATTTTTTTGCATTTTTCTTTGCTTTATCTTTTCTGAAATAATAAAGGGCGGTATCATAACGGATTATTTTTTAAATTCAAAGCTAGGTAATAAATAGTGAATATACAATCTCTCTTATCAGATAAAGTAAAACAAGCGATGATTCTTGCAGGGGCAAGTGAACAAGATGATGCGATGCTCCGTCAATCAGCAAAATCACAATTTGGTGACTACCAAGCTAATGGTATTATGGCGGTAGCCAAAAAACTAGCTTGTAACCCACGTGAATTTGCCAATAAAGTCCTTGAGAAATTAGATTTACAGGGTATAGCAGAAAAAACAGAGATTGCAGGTCCAGGGTTTATTAATATCTTTTTAGATAAAAATTGGTTAGCAAACAATCTTCAAAATGCTCTAAACGATGAAAAATTAGGTATCTACACATCAGAAAAACAAACTGTGGTTATCGATTATTCCTCTCCAAATGTTGCAAAGGAAATGCACGTAGGACATTTACGTTCAACTATCATTGGTGATTCCATCGCTCGCACATTAGAATTTCTGGGTGATAAAGTTATCCGAGCAAACCACGTAGGTGATTGGGGTACACAATTTGGTATGCTCATTGCCTATCTTGAAAAAATGGAAAATGAAAATGCTAATGCAATGGATCTCTCGGATTTAGAAGCATTTTATCGTGATGCAAAAGTACATTATGATACAGATGAAGAGTTTGCAAAAAAAGCCCGTCACTATGTCGTTAAGTTACAAAGTGGAGATGAGTACTGCCTTACGATGTGGAAAAAATTAGTTGATATTACGATGCAACAAAACCAACATAACTATAATCGTCTAAATGTTACCTTAACAGAAAAAGATGTAATGGGCGAAAGTCTTTATAATCCGATGTTACCTGAAATTGTCGCTGATTTAAAACAGCAAGGTTTAGCGGTTGAAGATGATGGTGCTTTAGTGGTTTATCTTGATGAATTTAAAAATAAAGACGGCGATCCTATGGGCGTTATCGTTCAGAAAAAAGATGGTGGCTTTCTTTATACGACTACGGATATTGCTGCAGCAAAATACCGTTGCCATACACTAAAAGCAGATCGAGCGTTAGTTTTCTCTGATACTCGCCAAAGTCAGCATATGCAACAAGCTTGGTTGATTACTCGTAAAGCTGGCTATGTGCCTGATAGTTTCCAACTTGAACATAAAAATTTCGGTATGATGTTAGGAAAAGATGGGAAACCCTTTAAAACCCGTACGGGCGGAACTGTTAAATTAGCAGATCTTTTAGATGAAGCCATTGAACGTGCTGATAAATTAATTGCAGAAAAAAGTACCGCACTTTCAGAAGAAGAGAAACGAGCAGTTATTGAAGCGATAGGTATTGGATCAGTAAAATATTCTGACTTATCCAAAAATCGTACCACTGATTATATATTTGATTGGGATAATATGCTGAGCTTTGAGGGGAATACGGCTCCATATATGCAATATGCTTATACCCGTATTCGCTCTATTTTCAGTAAAGCCGACATTAATGAACAAGCATTTTCTGAATCAAAGATACAATTAGAAAATGAAAAAGAACGTTTATTAGCGATTAAATTATTACAGTTTGAAGAAGCAATTCGAGTAGTAGCAAAAGAAGGAACGCCACATATTTTATGTACTTATTTATATGAATTAGCAGGACTATTCTCTAGTTTCTACGAAAACTGCCCAATTTTAAACAATGAAGATGAAAGCATTAAACTCAGTCGTTTAAAATTAGCATTACTTACAGAAAAAACCTTAAAACAGGGATTAGATTTACTTGGTATTAAAACTGTTGAGAAGATGTAATAATTTATCAAGTTAGATCAAAAAAGAGGATCATTTGATCCTCTTTTGTTATTCATTATAGCGTTAAATAAAAATTAGTTATTTACAAACTTTTCGCCTAATTCAATATCAGCACGTAATGTTGGAAGCATATCTTCTAATGCTTTTTGTTCAAACGCACTTAATTGACCGATTGGTAAAATTTCTTCAACCCCTTCTTTGCCTAAACGAACAGGTTGAGAGAAGAAACGAGCATATTTGCCATCCCCTTCAACATAAGTACATTCAACCACTGTTTCACCACTTAATGCTTTAACTAAAGAACGTGCAAAACGTGCCGCTGCTTGAGCCATTGAAAGCGTCGCTGATCCACCGCCCGCTTTTGCTTCAACAACTTCTGTACCAGCATTTTGAATACGTTTTGTTAATGGTGCAATTTCTTCATCATTCCATTCAACATATTGAACTTGTGAAAGCAATGGAAGGATAGTTACGCCTGAATGTCCACCAATTACAGGCACAGCAGTACGAGAAACATTTAAACTCTTTAATTCAGCTACAAATGTTTCTGAACGAAGTACATCTAATGTCGTCACACCAAATAGTTTACGTTTGTCATAAACACCCGCTTTTTTCAAGGTTTCAGCCGCAATCGCTACTGTTGTATTCACAGGATTGGTAATAATACCAACACAAGCTTTTGGACAAGCTACTGCGACTTTTTCAATTAGGTTACGTACAATACCTGCATTAATATTAAATAAATCAGAGCGATCCATTCCAGGTTTACGAGCAACACCAGCTGAAATTAACACTACATCAGCACCTTCTAATGCTGGGGTTGGATCTTCGCCACCAAAACCTTGTACTTTGACTGCGGTCGGAATGTGACTCACATCCGCAGCAACACCTGGTGTTACTGGAGCAATATCATAAAGCGATAACTCTGTACCTGCTGGTAATTGTAACTTTAACAATAATGCTAAAGCTTGACCAATACCACCTGCTGCGCCTAACACTGCTACTTTCATTTAGTACTCCTTCTACTTATATTGAGTTAATTATCGAATACGGTAGATTTTATCGACTTATGGGCGAGATTTCAAATAAAGAAATTAATTTCTCAATATAATTAAAAAGGATATGAGGAATATTTAAGTTAATTATCGTTAATATTATTTACTTATTCTGAATTTTTATGCACAATTTACCCGATAAATTGCATTTTAGGAAAATAAAATGGTTACTTCTAAGAAAACAAATTCATTAACTAACGCATTTAAAGAATTACTCGCTCAAGAATGTTTCGCTTCACAAATTGAAATTGTCAATGCCTTACAAGAACAAGGTTTTAGCAATATTAATCAATCAAAAGTATCAAGAATGCTCACAAAATTTGGGGCAATTAGAACACGTAACACAAGAAATGAAATTGTTTACTGTTTACCAAGTAAATTAAAAGTTCCAGATACAAAAAGTCCTCTTAAAAATTTAGTTTTAGATATTGATCATAACCAATATTTAATTGTAGTAAAAACAGTACCTGGTGCAGCTCAGCTTATTGCTTTATTACTAGACTCAGTAGGTAAAGCAGACGGTATTCTAGGCACAATAGCTGGAGATGATACGATTTTTATTACCCCTACATTGGATACTGATATTAATGTTCTCGTCACTACTATTGAAGAATTATTTAAAACATCACTGTGATCTAAACACTAAATTTAAGGAAAATAAATGAATATCTTAATTACTGGAGCAACAGGTTTTATCGGTTCTCATTTAGTTTTTCAATTAATAAGGCAAGGGCATAATGTTACCGCTTTGGTAAGAAATAAAGAAAAAGCACAAAAAATGTTTCAGGATAATATCAATTATATCGTTGATCTATCCATTTATAATAACTTAAATAATTTTGATGCGGTAATTAATTTGGCTGGTGAACCTATTTTCAATCATTCGTGGAATACACAACAAAAGAAAAAATTGATCGATAGCCGAATAAATATTACAAAAAATTTAACTGCACTTATTAATCAAAGCTCGAAACCTCCCCACACATTTATTTCAGGTTCAGCAACAGGCTATTATGACAGTCAAAATGATCAAGTAATTACTGAAAATACAACAAATGGCACTGAATTTACGGCTCAACTTTGTGCTAAATGGGAAAAAACAGCATTACAAGCCAATACCAGAGTATGTTTATTAAGAACAGGGATAGTTCTGAGTAAGTCTGGTGGAGCATTACAAAAAATGTTACCAATATATCGTTGGGGACTTGGCGGTAGGTTAGGTAATGGCGAGCAATATTGGGCATGGATTGCATTAGAAGATATGCTAAATGGTATTCTTTTTTTATTAAATAACCCACAATGTCGAGGAGTGTTTAATCTTAGTTCGCCTAATCCTGTAAAAAATAAAATATTTAACCAAATCTTAGGAAGATTACTCAAACGCCCTTATTTTGTAAGCGTTCCTAGTTTTATTCTTAAATGGATCTTAGGTGAACGCTCACAATTATTGCTTAATAGCCAACGAGTTATGCCAGAAAAGCTTATTCAATGTGGATTTAAATTTCATTATGCAACATTACAAGAGGCATTAAAGGAGATTCTAATATAATAAAAACTCAATGTAAATGGTATGATTTTTAATCTGCTTCTTTATCTACTTAACTATTTTGAGTTGAAAAAATAATAGATGAAAAATTTTTTATTGTTCTTGCAACAAGAAATAGTGATAATATAGGGCTCGACTCAATTAATAAAGATATTATGACAGATTATATTTTACTGATTATTAGCACTGCACTTATCAATAACTTCGTCCTAGTAAAATTCTTAGGGATCTGTCCGTTTATGGGGGTTTCTAAAAAAATAGAAAGTGCTATTGGTATGGGATTAGCTACAATGTTTGTGCTTACCGTTGCCTCATTATGTTCTTATTTAATTGATCATTATATTTTAATTCCGCTCAATGCCGTTTTCTTACGTGTATTAGTATTTATATTAGTTATTGCTGTAGTAGTGCAATTTACCGAAATGGTTATCCATAAAACCAGTCCTATGCTATATCGATTATTGGGTATCTTTCTACCGTTAATAACAACAAATTGTGCTGTTCTTGGTGTAGCATTACTCAATGTTAATCTTAGTCATAACTTGACTCAATCTGTAATCTATGGATTTGGTGCTTCCTTAGGATTTGCCCTTGTATTAGTGTTGTTCGCCTCATTAAGAGAGCGTTTAGAAGCAGCCGATGTACCAATGCCATTTCGAGGTGCTTCCATTGGACTTATTACGGCTGGATTGATGTCGCTTGCCTTTATGGGCTTTACTGGTTTAGTGAGATTATAATAATGTCCACCGTTTATTATGTGCTCATAGCGATTGCTACTCTTGCCTTAATTTTTGGCATTATCCTAGGTTTTGCAGCGGTAAAGCTTAAGGTAAAGTCGGATCCTATTGTAGAGCAGATTGATAGTATTCTGCCTCAGAGTCAATGTGGGCAATGTGGTTACCCTGGTTGCAAGCCCTATGCAGAAGCTATTGCTAATGGAGATGAAATAACAAAATGCGTTCCTGGCGGACAACCATTGGTAATTAAAATTGCCGATCTATTAGGTGTTGAAGCCCCAAATGCTGATTTTGAAAAAGATAATTCACCTAAAGTGGCATTAATTGATGAAGCAATGTGTATTGGCTGTACTAAATGTATTCAAGCCTGCCCAGTTGATGCCATTATTGGTAGCAATAAAGCAATGCATACTGTAATCCCCGATCTTTGTACTGGTTGTGAGTTATGTGTATCACCCTGTCCTACTGATTGCATTTCAATGATTAAAATTGAGAAAGATATTAATAGTTGGGATTGGAAATTTAATCCTGATTTAATCATTCCCGTCGTCGATACTACATCAACACAGAAAAAAATGATTGTGGGGAAATAATGATAGATATATTAACAAGTTATAATTCAGGAAAATTATGGGATTTTAAAGGTGGTATTCATCCACCTGAAATGAAATCACAATCTAATCAGCAACCTATAAAATATGCAAAATTAGTCAACACTTATTATATCCCTGTAAAACAACACGTTGGTATATCAGGTAATCTGTTAGTTAAAACTGGTGATAAAGTATTAAAAGGTCAACAACTTACCCTAGGTGATGGGCTACGAGCATTACCTGTTCACGCGCCTACATCTGGCGTTGTTACTAATATTATCCCTTATATTGCAGCCCATCCTTCAGGCTTACCTGAAATATCCATTGAAATTCAAGCCGATGGTTTAGATCAATGGCGAGAAAAGCAACCAATAGAAGATTTTTTAACCTCTAGCCCTGAAAAATTAATTGATCGAATTTATCAAGCAGGTATTGCTGGTTTAGGTGGTGCAGTTTTCCCTACGGCAGCAAAAATTCAGTCAGCAGAAAAAAAAGTTAAATTACTGATTATTAACGGTGCAGAATGTGAACCTTATATCACTTGTGATGATCGCTTAATGCGAGATTATGCAGACGAAATCATTGAAGGCATTAGAATATTAAGGTATATACTACGTCCAGAAAAAGCAGTTATCGCCATAGAAGATAATAAACCTGAAGCGATTAAGGCATTGAAAAAAGCACTTAGCGGTGCAAATGACATAGATATAAGAGTAATTCCAACCAAATATCCATCGGGTGCATCAAAACAATTAATTCAGATTTTAACAGGAATAGAAGTTCCTAATGGACAACGTTCATCGAGCATTGGCGTACTAATGCATAATGTTGGAACAGCTTTTGCAATAAAACGTGCAGTCATTAATGATGAACCATTAATTGAACGTGTTGTAACATTAACTGGCGATAAAATTCATCATAAAGGAAATCAATGGGTTCGTATCGGTACACCAATTATACAGTTATTAGCGCAAGTAAATTACCAATATGATGATCGTTTCCCTGTTTTTATGGGCGGGCCTATGATGGGATTTATTATTCCTAATCTTAATGCCCCCGTAACAAAAGTAACAAATTGCCTATTAGCCCCAGATCATTTTGAATATGCACCACCAGAACCAGAACAATCTTGCATTCGCTGTTCTGCCTGTTCTGATGTTTGTCCTGTAAATTTAATGCCACAACAGCTTTATTGGTTTGCTCGTAGTGAAGATCATGAAAAATCAGAACAATATGCCCTAAAAGATTGTATGGAATGTGGACTATGTGCCTATGTTTGCCCAAGCCATATCCCTTTAATTCAATATTTTCGTCAAGAAAAGGCAAAAATTTGGGAAATTAAAGATAAAGCTAAAAAAGCCGAAGAAGCTAAAATTCGTTTTGAAGCTCGCCAAGCTAGACTAGAAAAAGAAGAACAAGCTCGTAAAGAAAGAACACAACGTGCAGCTGAAGCAAGACGAGAGGAAATAGCAAAACAACAAGGCGTTGATCCTGTACAAGCCGCATTAGCTCGACTAAAAGCTAAAAAACAAGATTCAAAAATAAATGAAGTAAAAACTATTATTACTGAATCAGGCGAAAAATTACCAGATAATTCAGCAATAATGGCTGAACGTAAAGCTCGTCGTCTAGCAAAACAAGCAACACAGCAATCAGAAACAGATAAAAATTTAACCGCACTTAATCATACGAATAATACTCAAAAAATATCGGTTGCAGCAGCTATTGCTAAAGCAAAAGCCAAAAAACTAGCTCAACAAGAAAGTCAACATACCGAAGAAGTAGAAGTAAAATCCACTGAATCTGTTGAAAAAGATCCGAAAAAAGCAGCGGTTGTGGCAGCTATTGCTAGAGCTAAAGCGAAAAAATTAGCTCAACAAGAAAGTCAACATACCGAAGAAGTAGAAATAAAATCCACTGAACCGGTTGAAAAAGATCCGAAAAAAGTAGCGGTTGCGACAGCTATCGCTAGAGTAAAAGCCAAAAAACTAGCTCAACAAGAAAGTCTACATACTGAAGAAGTAGAAGTAAAATCCACTGAATCTGTTGAAAAAGATCCGAAAAAAGTAGCGGTTACGGCAGCTATCGCTAGAGCAAAAGCCAAAAAACTAGCTCAACAAGAAAGTCAACATACCGAAGAAATAGAAGTAAAATCCACTGAATCTGTTGAAAAAGATCCGAAAAAAGCAGCAGTTATGGCAGCTATAGCTAGAGCAAAAGCCAAAAAATTAGCTCAACAAGAAAGTCAACATACTGAAGAAGTAGAAATAAAATCCACTGAACCGGTTGAAAAAGATCCGAAAAAAGCAGCGGTTGCAGCAGCTATTGCTAGAGCAAAAGCCAAAAAACTAGCTCAACAAGAAAGTCAACATACTGAAGAAGTAGAAGTAAAATCTACTGAACCTGTTGAAAAAGATCCGAAAAAAGCAGCAGTTATGGCAGCTATCGCTAGAGCAAAAGCCAAAAAATTAGCTCAACAAGAAAGTCAACATACTGAAGAAGTAGAAATAAAATCCACTGAACCGGTTGAAAAAGATCCGAAAAAAGCAGCGGTTGCAGCAGCTATTGCTAGAGCAAAAGCGAAAAAATTAGCTCAACAACAAGAAAAGAAAATATAATTGATTATAACTATCCTTTATTCGCATAACGAACAAGAAGAGATTTTAGATGTTTAAGATGATCAGCTCACCTCATACCCATTCTGGCAAACTGACTGCGAGAATAATGTTATGGGTTATCCTCGCTATGATTCCAGCTATTACAGCCCAAGTTTATTACTTTGGCTACGGTGTCCTTATTCAAATAGGACTAGCCATTTCCTTTGCACTTTTTCTTGAATTTATCGTCACTGTTTTACGAAAAAAACCAAAACTATTTTACATTGGTGATTTTAGTGTTACGTTGACAGCTATCATTTTAGCTATCGCGATTCCCCCTTACTCACCCTATTGGCTGGTCTTAATTGGGATCTTTTGTGCAGTAATTTTAAGTAAACATATCTACGGAGGACTAGGGCAAAACTTATTCAATCCAGCAATGGTTGGTTATGTCATTTTACTGGTCTCATTTCCATTACAAATGACAAGTTGGCTCCCTCCAATACAATTACTCAATGAGCCTCCATCTTTTACTGATGCTTATTTATTAATCTTTAGCAATATAACTAGCGATGGCTTTAATTTATCTCAATTAACATTGAGCATTGATGGCATTACTCAAGCAACACCTCTAGATGCGGTTAAAACAGGGCTAAAAAATGGCGTAACATCATTAAGTGAAATTAATCATTCGCCAATTTTTCAATCTATCCTACCATTAAATAAAACTTACTTATTTACAGGGCTAGGTTGGACACAAATCAATCTTCTTTTTATGCTTGGTGGGCTATTTTTAATTTGGAAAAAAATTATTCATTGGCAAATTCCTTTTGCTTTTTTGACCGCACTTTTTATCTTAAGTATGATAAATTGGTTATTATCTGATATTGCCCCTACACCAATTTGGCAATTTTTTACTGGTGCAACAATGTTTGGTGCATTTTTTATTGCAACGGATCCTGTAACGGCTTCTATTACCCCAAAAGGTAAAATAGTATTTGGTGCATTAATTGGCTTTTTAATTTACATCATTCGTTATTATGGGGGTTATCCCGATGGTGTCGCATTTTCAGTTCTGTTAGCCAATATTTGTGTACCATTAATTGATCACTATACTCGTCCAAGAGTGGCTGGCTACAACAGATAAGGATACACAAATGCAAATTTTAAAAACAACCTCTTACTATGGTATTTTACTGGCATTTATTGCATTAATTTGTACCGCACTTTCTACGGGAATTTATTTTTTAACCAAAAACAAAATAGACAGCGAAATAGAAAAACAACAACAACAAAGACTGACTGAAGTCATTCCTCAAAAATATTATGATAATGATTTATTGTCTAGTTGTTCCGATTCAACTATTGAAACTATCAAAACAGAAAATATCAATAAAATTTGCACTGCCAAGAAAAATGGAAAAATAACAGCTTATGCTTTTGAAACCATCGCACCAGATGGTTATTCTGGTAATATTCGTTTATTAATTGGACTCTCTCCAGTTGGTGAAGTACTAGGGGTACGTGTTGTAGAACATCAAGAAACACCTGGATTAGGCGATAAAATAGATTTACGTATATCCGATTGGATTTTATCTTTTACAAATAAAATAATTACCCCAAACGACCAATCAGAATGGGCGGTAAAAAAAGATGGAGGTAAATTTGATCAATTTGCAGGGGCAACAATTACACCAAGAGCAGTAGTAAATCAGGTAAAAAATTCATCTTTAGCTATGCTTAAACATATCCAAGAAAAAGAATTAAATCGATCAACATTAGAAAAATAAAATATGACAGAAAATAAGGCTCGCTTAGAAACAGAAAAAAAGATAGAACAAAATCCAAGTGGATTATGGTCAGCCCTTTTTAAACAAGGATTTTGGCACAGCAATCCAGCTCTTGTTCAGCTATTGGGACTTTGTCCACTATTAGCCGTTTCCAATTCCGCAGCGAATGCTTTGGGATTAGGACTTGCTACGGTCATCGTATTAATGTTTACTAACACTGTGGTATCAATTTTTCAAAAACAAATACCTAATGAGATCCGTATACCAATTTATGTAATGATCATTGCAACGACAGTAACAATGGTTCAATTAATTATGAACGCTTATACCTACACCCTTTATCAATCTTTAGGTATTTTCATTCCATTAATCGTTACTAATTGTATTGTTATTGGACGAGCCGAAGCGTTCGCCTCAAAAAACTCAATTTTACATTCTCTTATTGATGGTTTTGCAATGGGTATCGGAATGATGTTCAGCTTGTTTGTGCTTGGTACTTTGCGAGAAATTTTAGGGACTGGCAAACTCTTTATTGGTATAGAACATTTACTTGGTGATTGGGCAAAAGTATTACATATTGAATTTTTTCATTTGGATAATTACTTTTTACTCGCAATCTTACCACCAGGTGCATTCTTAGGATTAGGCTTAATCCTTGCCTTAAAAAATATCATTGATAATAGAATAAAATAATGAATAAACAAAAACGAATTGAAATACTCACACGCTTGAGAGATCAAAATCCTCACCCTACAACAGAATTAAATTATAGCTCACCTTTTGAGCTATTAATTGCGGTAATCCTTTCTGCACAGGCGACGGATAAAGGTGTCAATAAAGCCACAGAAAAATTATTTCCTGTTGCCAATACCCCACAGGCGATTTTAGATCTTGGTTTAGATGGCTTAAAAAGCTATATTAAAACCATTGGTTTATATAATAGTAAAGCCACTAATATTATCAAAACCTGCCAAGACTTAATCGAAAAGCATAATGGTGAAATTCCTGAAAATCGTGAGGCATTAGAAGCGCTTGCTGGAGTTGGTCGCAAAACAGCGAACGTTGTTCTTAATACCGCCTTTGGCCATCCGACTATTGCCGTGGATACCCATATTTTTCGTGTATCTAATCGAACAGGCTTTGCTCCGGGAAAAGATGTCGTCAAAGTGGAGGAAAAATTATTAAAAGTGGTTCCCGCTGAATTTAAAGTAGATGTCCACCATTGGTTAATCTTACACGGACGTTATACTTGTATTGCAAGAAAGCCTCGTTGCGGATCTTGTATTATTGAAGATCTTTGTGAGTACAAAGAAAAAGTAGATGAATAATAAAATCAATTTTATAAAAATAAACTAGAGAAAAACTATGACAACAAAAATTGAAAGACAAACTTGGTCAAGTCGTTTGACTTATATTATGACAGTTGCTGGAGCAACAGTTGGTTTTGGTGCAACTTGGCGATTTCCCTATTTAGTTGGTGAAAATGGTGGCGGTGCTTATGTACTACTTTTCTGTATTGCAATGATCGTTATTGGTATTCCAATGATTTTAGTTGAAAATGTGATTGGTCGCCGTCTGCGTGTGAATTCTATTGATGCTTTTGGGGATAAACTAGAAAATCAAAAAATTTCTAAATATTGGAAAATTATTGGTTATATGGGGCTACTCGGTGCTTTTGGCATTATGGCATACTATATGGTTATCGGTGGTTGGGTAATTAACTATATTATTAGTTTAATTACAGGTAGTCTGGATATATCTTCCAGTATAACAAAGGAAACCGCACAGAATTTTTACAATCAGAGTATCAATAATAGCCCAATACAAATTATTTTTTATACCTTACTTTTTGTAATATGTAATTATATCATTCTTGCAAAAGGGATTATTGGCGGTATTGAGCGTTCTGTAAAATATCTTATGCCATTATTATTTATTTTCCTAATTGGTATGGTTATTCGCAATGTTACTCTACCAGGAGCAATGGAAGGTATTGAATATTATTTAAAACCTGATTTTTCAAAAATTAATGCAAAACTTTTTATTATGGTTCTTGGTCAAGTATTCTTTGCATTAAGCCTTGGCTTTGGCGTATTAATTACACTTTCGAGTTATTTAAGTAAAGAAGAAAATCTTATTCAAACAGCGGTAATTACTGGTTTTACCAATACCATTATCGCTATTTTAGCTGGCTTTATGATTTTTCCGTCATTATTTAGCTTTGGTATAGCTCCTGACTCAGGACCGACCTTAGTATTCCAAAGTTTGCCGATTGTCTTCTCTCACTTATGGGCTGGGCGTATTTTTGCAATTATTTTCTTTAGCTTGTTATTAATTGCGGCATTAACAACATCAATTACTATTTATGAAGTGCTTATTACCGCATTACAAGAAAAGCTAAGAATGCGTCGTGGCAAAGCAATTTTTTTAACTTTAGGTGGTATTTTCCTATTCGGTAATATTCCATCAGCATTAAGTAATAATGTTCTTGCTGATGTTACTTTCTTTGATAAAAATATTTTTGATGCTTTTGATTATGCAAGTGGCAATATTCTATTTTTATTAACCGCACTTGGTTGTGCAATCTTTGTTGGATTTATACTTAAAGATAAAGCCAAACAAGAGCTTTCACCAGAAAATCCTAATTCATTATTTACAACAATCTGGTTTAACTATGTTAAATTTGTTGTTCCATTAATTATTTTAGTTATTTTTGTGAGTAATTTGATTTAAATAACGAAATATCCAATGATAATAAGTGGTACCTTAGTTATATAATGACAAGCTACCACTTAACTATACATTCTTTTACTATCAGTTATAAAAAATCGTCCCGCTTATCAAATATCTCTGTTTTATTCCTATTATCCATGACATTGCCGACCTTTTTGATGTTTGTTATCATTTAATAACTATTTATATTAGTATTTATCTTATTAATTCTAAATTATCAACATAATGGAGCCCTATATGGAGTTTGCTATTTGGTTATTTATATTCTACTGGGTATGGAGTGGTGGATTTGGACAAAGTATAGCAAACATACTAAAACTATTTACAATTATATTAATTATTAGGCTTTTATTTATCATTTTCCCCAAAATAATGATCAGTCTAACAATAATTTTTATCATTAGTTTATTTTGGGAAAGTTATAAACAAATAAGAAAAAAATAAATCAACTTATTAATTATATTTTATATATCAATATTGTTATTAACTAGGTGTCTTATTCCATATAAATAAAAAAGCCTAACTATCTTAATAAGTTAGACTTTTATAATAGCAAAAAATTATTTTAACTTTTACCTATTCTTCTTTTCTTCCAATTCTTCCCAACGCATAAATGCCGTTTCTAATGCCTGTTCTGCCTCTGATAACTCTTGTAATTTTACGGAGGTGTATTCGTGGGATTTTTGGAAAAATTCCGAAGAACTGACTTCTGTCTGAAGTGCGGTAATATTTTCTTCTAATTTTTCTAATTGCTTTGGTAATTCCTCTAACTCTCTTTGCTCTTTATAAGACAATTTACCGCTTTTTGATTTAGATTTATTCGCAGAAATTTGTGAAATTTCTACCGCACTTTCTAATTTATTGGATTTATTTATTACATTTTTATTATCATTTTGCTTTTCTGCCTTTGTTGCAAAATAATTCGCCTGTTGTTGTTTCGCGTCATAGAAACCACCAACGTATTTATTTAATACCCCATTGCCTTCAAACATATAACATTCTGTTGCGGTATTATCAATAAACTGACGATCATGGCTGACTATCAACAATGTACCCGAATATTCCGTTAAAATATCTTCTAATAATTCCAATGTTTCTACATCAAGATCATTGGTCGGCTCGTCGAGAATCAACAAATTATTCGGTTTTAATAATAATTTTGCTAACAATAATCGGTTACGTTCACCACCAGACAATGCTTTAACTGGTGTCATTGCTCGTTTAGGCGGGAATAAAAAGTCTTGTAAATAACCTAATACATGACGCTTAACCCCATTAACTTCCACATCTTGTTTTCCGTCAGCAACATTATCCATAACGGTTTTTTCAGGATCTAACTCTGCTCGGTACTGATCAAAATAAGCAATATTTAATTTTGTTCCACAATGTACTCGCCCAGAAGTTGGCTGAATTTCACCGAGTAATAATTTGATGAAGGTAGTTTTTCCACAACCATTTGCTCCTACTAATGCTATTTTATCACCACGCAATATCGTGGTACTAAAATGGCTTAATAATTGCTTACCTGCAACGTTATAACTCACATCTTCCATTTCAAATACTATCTTGCCAGAACGATTTGAAGTATCTAATTGGATTTTCGCCGTTCCTAATACTTCACGACGTTGACTACGTTCTTCACGCAATGCTTTTAACGCTCTCACTCGTCCTTCATTACGTGTTCTTCTTGCTTTAATACCTTGTCTAATCCAAACTTCTTCCTGTGCAAGTTTTTTATCAAAAAGATCATTTTGTAACGCTTCTACTCGCAAATTTTCTTCTTTTGTTGTCAAATACAGATCATAATTTCCAGGATAAGAAACTAATTTACCACGATCAAGATCGACGATTCGAGTTGCCATTTTACGAATAAATGAACGGTCATGGGAAATAAATACGATACTTCCTGAGAAGTCTTGTAAAAAGTTTTCTAGCCATTCTATCGCGTCAACATCTAAATGGTTTGTCGGCTCATCTAAAAGTAATACATCAGGATTACATACTAATGCCCTTGCTAATGCCGCCTTACGCAACCAACCTCCAGAAAGTTCTGATAATAATGTATCTGGGTTTAATTCTAATTTTTGCAATACTTCATTAATTTTAGTTTCAAATTGCCAGCCATTAGAATGTTCTAACTGACTTTGAATCTCAGATAATTTATTTAATACCGGCTCACTACAATCAGTGGCTAACAAAGCGGAAACTCGATGATATTCTTTCAATAAATCCGCTAGATGCTCAACACCCTCAGCAACATAATCAAATACATTACCTTGAGCATTTCTTGGTGGATCTTGTTCCAAACGAGAAATAACAATATCTTGCTCTAAAAGTAAACGCCCATCATCCATAATGATTTCACCAGCAAGAATTTTCATTAACGTAGATTTTCCCGCCCCATTACGCCCGACCAGACATAGCCTTTCACCAGCCTCAATATGTAATTCTGCATAATCAAGCAAAGGATGATCACTAAAAGAAAGATAGCCATTTGTTAAACTAATTAATGCCACGATTGTTCCTAAATTATTCTGTAAAAATTAGTCTGAATTCTACCAGTTTTATGGAGGTTTTTATAGAGAATAAGAGAAAGAGATATGGATTATAAGATTTTTAGAAAAGAGAAATTGTTATTCTTACTTTTATGGGTAGTTTAAAACCACTCGAAAAAACTACCGCACTTTACGCTAAAACCTTATACAAGGTAATCTCATTTTCTATTATTGTTACTTTAACGATTTTTATTTAGTGATATTTTAAGAAAGTTTTTTAATATCCTCAGATAATTTATTAATCATTTCTTGCCCGTGTTTTTTAGCAACCTCTGGAGTCCACCCCTCTGCCAATTTTGACATAATTTTTAACTTTAAACTTTGATCGATAATTGTAGGATAAGTATCTACCTTACTTTTAGGTGACAAATTTGAAAATCGAGAGTTACCCGATACAGTAATCAATGCTAAGTTACCGAAACAATTAAGATCTTTATCTTTATCTTTATCTTTATCTTTATCTTTATCTTTATCAATCCATTTTTCTAAATCCGTTGGATTTTGAGGATAAAAATGCTCTATGGAATTTCTAAATTGAAATTCAAACTTGGAACATTTATTCTGATCATCTCTATAAATTAAATAATCTAAATAAGAAAAAGCAATTCGGTGGATATTAAATCCTGTCCTATCACTATAACCAGAGCCTTTAACTTTTTTACGACAATAATTTTCTAAGTGAGTTATTAAACTCTCATTAGTTATTTTATTATCATCTGAGCCAACAAATTCTAAAAATTCCGCAATCCAATCCATTGTTTGTGGTGATGTATAAGTAATCCTAAGGCAAGATTGTAGCACTTTTAATTGTGAATTTTTTAGTTCATTATCCAAAGAATTTGGATAGCTAGGTTTACTTCTCTTTTCTGCGTTTTCTGTTTTATCTTCTTCCTTTAATTTAAGCAAAGACCACTTACCAATATCTTTATAATCTCGACTAAACTCTCTTTTGATTATAAATTTATCAAATAAAACTCTATATTTAAGTAAATTAAAAATAAAATCTTTTCCGGTTTTTTCATCTTTCCAATTATTTTCTAAATTTTCAATAAACTTTTTATCATCTAAGGACTTGGAAGAATCTAAATCTAAAGCTAAATTAACTTGCAATAAAAAATTAGGAAATGACACTATAGATTCAAATCTCTCATTTTCTTCATTATCGACTTTTTTAGTATTGTCTAATTTTCCCTCATTAGAACTATCAATTAACAACTCCTTCAATGATTTATTTTCTTTTACTTTCCCTATGTTTATTTTACTAACCAAATCCTCAAATGTACTAACAGACAGCTCAGTCCAATTATTTTTAAAAATAATATTTCTAATATCAGATTTAAAATTCATTTGTACATAGCTATTCATATCAGAACAGGCATCCCAAATCATAGCACCAATGCTTTTATCATTATCATTACCAAAAGTTGCTAATATTTTAGCTTTCACGATTTCATGTAACTCTAATTGTTCTCCTCGCGTATTCATAATCTCAAAATAATGATTTAGGTCTATGTTTTTAGGTACTTTTATTCTAACAATAAATACATTATTTAGTTTATTTTTAAAATCATTTATATTAGCTTCATTTTCAGAGAAATATTGTTTAATAAAATTAAAACCATCAATAATACTTTCAGAGTATTCTTTATTATCTATATCTTGAGTTGATTTTTTAATCAAATCAAGATTATCTAATGTTTTGTTAGATTTATGTCTAACTTCAAATCGCAATGATGATTTATCAATATCAATACCCAAATATCTATTTAAAAGAAATAAAGTCGTTAGTCTTTGCTGACCATCAATTACTTCATATGAGCCATCATCACGCTCATTAACGACTAAGCTTCCCAAAAAATAATTTATTTCACTATTATTAATATCTTCTATTAATTGCTCAATATTTACACTTTCCCAAGCATAATTACGCTGATAGATAGGTACAATATATCTAACATCATTAAATATATCTAATATGTTAATCTTTTCTGGATTTTTACACATTGCTCTTTACTCCATTCCATAATTTTATTTTTTTTATTATATCTTCGTAATTTCCATTACTATCTAAATTATCTTTAGATAATATATTTTCAAAATCTAATAACAATATATCTTTTGGCTCTTTCATTTCACTAATTTCATTAAATATATTTAATCCAGAATTAATTCTTTCATGTCGTCCTCTTGCATACTTATTTATGCTTTCGAGATAAACAGAGTTCATTACTAACCTTAAGGAGTAGCTCCAATAAAATAATTGCCTCATTACATTAACATCCAAAAAATCCAAACCAAACCTATCTACAAAAAATAACAATGCACATTTATATAACCTTAATATATAAATATTACCAGCACCTCTACTCAAATTATCTAAATTTATTTGTTCCGATTTATAAAAATCTTCTATCTTTTCATTTATTGCATTTAATAAATCATAGTAATGATAGACATAATAGAAAAAACGTTTTCCCGATATTATTGGCTGAGTCAATTGAAATTGACTTAATGAATCAAGATGATAAAACCCATTAAAATTCTCAATATAAATAGCACTTGCTTTGTGATAGTGGACATAATTATATTCATAACTCATTTTAATTCCTTTAAAATGATGAATTTTCTTCTCATTATATCCTAGCCCATTTTTTCCTTTATACCATTGTTTAATTGGGTATAAATAATCTTTAAATAAGCTTGATAATTCTGATGAATTAACATTCTCCCACTTTTCTATAATCTCTAATTTCAAAGCATTACTTTCATTATTCATTTCTCTTAAATGGTATGATTTCAATAAATCATGAGGCTCTAATTCTTTTCCTCTAGAATTTTGCGAATCAAAAAATTGAAAAGCCTCTTGTACATTATCAGTAACAATCTTAACTATTTTACAATTCTTCAAAATGTATTCTTTATAACTTTGCCTTTCTTGTTCCTCTAGTTTTCCAACTAATTTAGAAAGCAACTGGTTATTATTTTTTACAGCCTCTACCGATAATTCATTATATTTTTCTTGTAAAAGATCATTAGCTTTCTCATCTAAACAATAAAGTAATATTGCTAGAGTAGTTAATCTTTGCTGACCATCTACAATATTGTATTCATTTTTATCCAAATGCAGTATTACAGAACCTAATCGATATTCTTCTAAATTATTTTTAAATGCTTCATAAGTATCTGAAAATAATATATTCGTAGATTTAGTAGTCCATCTATATGGTCTTTGATAATCTGGGATAGATAACGTTAAACCAAATAATTGTTCTAAATTTATTATTTCTAATTCTTTCTCAAGTAATGCCATTCTATTTCCTAACTTTTCTACAACATAAAAAATAATTTTATTATATTAAACTATAAGTTCTTATTTAATCAAAATGATACGTAGTATATTATTTTTAATAAACAAGCTTAAAATGAAAAATATAAATCCTTTAATTAATATATAACCAATACCTCAAACAAAACTATTAAAAAAACAACCGCACTTTGTTACAATCAAATACTCTATTAATTATTAGGAATTACGATGTCTGAATACATTATTGAAATTAATGAACAAAACCTTACGGAAACCTTACAGCGTTCTCAAGATATCCCTTTAGTGATAACTTTTTATGCTCCAAGTCATCAGCAATCAATGGAATTTTTAGCTGTTCTTGAACGCTATGCAGATAACTATCAGGGGCAATTTATTTTAGCGAAAGTAAATTGTGAAACTGAACAAATGATAGCCGCTCAATTTAGAATACAAGCACTGCCTACCACTTATTTATTTAAAGATGGTAGCCCTTTAGATGCGTTTCCTGGGGCTTTAGATGAAGAAACACTTCGACAACGTTTATCAGCTATTCTCCCTAAAGAAGAGGAAATTAAATTTAATCAAGCCTTAGATTTATTGGCAGTAGAAAACTATAATGATGCTCTTCCTTTGTTAAAAGAAGCTTGGGAATTATCAGATCAAAAAAACAGTGATATTGCATTACTTTATGCTGAAACCTATATTGCAATGAAACGTACCGAACCAGCTCAAGAAATTTTAAACAAAATCCCTTTACAAGATAGAGATAGCCGCTGGCAAGGATTACAAGCTCAAATTGAATTATTAATTAAAGCAGCGGATACGCCAGAAATTCAGCAATTACAAGAAGATTATAGAAAAAGCCCAACCGCTGAAATTGCCTTAAAATTGGCTATTCAACTACACCAAGCCAATCGCAATGAAGAGGCATTAGAATTGTTATTCTCTATTTTAAAAACAGATTTAGGTGCAGAAAATGGTGAAGTAAAAAAAGAATTTTTATCCATTCTATCGGCGATTGGAAATAGCGATCCTATAACCAATAAATACCGTCGTTTACTTTATTCTATTTTATATTAAAAATTTGTATAGCTAGGCTAGAATATCAATGAAAAAATAAGCAATCTAAATAAATCAGATTGCTTATTAAATTAAAGACACTAGTAAAATACATTAACTTTGCTACATTAGGATTAAATAAATATAATGCTTATTTATGTCCTACTCTAAATATTTTTATTACGCTATTTTTTTAACGGCTTCATCAGTTGTCCATAAATCATTAGCAATGAGTCGGAAATTGATTAATGCAGATAAATAACCATCACCTTCTGGTAATTTAACACCTGCTGTCGCATCTTTCACCACTGCTACTTCAAACCCTTGTTCAACTAATTGACGTAAATGCGATTCAATACATAAATTTGCCGACATACCAGCAAGAATCACTTGATCAATTTTACGTTTACGTAATTGAAGTACTACATCATTAGTTTCTGGTCCAAATACTTTATGTGGTGATGCAATAACTGTTTTCCCATCAAAAATATAAGGTTTATATTGTGGCATAAAATCGGCACCAGAACCTTCAAAACCTTCCATACTATACGCACTTTTACGAGCAAACATTCCACTATCATGCATAAAATGTTCAGCTGGTCCACCAAATTCCCATTGATGATCTTGTGGATAATAATAATGCGGTGAAACAATTACAGGCATATCTACTGATTTAGCAGCTTTAAATAAACGCTCAATATTTTCGACTGTATTATTTTCCATAATACTTTCTTTCATTACTGGCCAAGTTACACCATCAGGACTTAAAAAATCAATTTGTGGATCAACTACAACCAATGCCACACGTTTTTTATCAATCAACATTCCTTTTCTTGGCATAGCATATTGTTCTGGCTCAGCATAAGCAGTTGAAGCTGATTTTGAATTACTTGCATTTGCAACACCGCTTAACCCCATAGCTCCCAGTACACTTGCAGCCATTGCAATACGTGAGCCACTTTGTAATGTTGAACGACGTTCTTGATCAATCTGTTCAATTGCTTGTTTATCTGTCATAATAACTCCTTAAATAATAATTGATAATATCTCCTCTTGAGATGTGATTATTCTAAAGTGAATATACTTCACTGTTTTAACCGATACTCTAAATTTATTAACCGAGAATCTCAAAATGGATGTATTAAGTCATTTATTTCATTATTTCCCTTTTAGAACAGATCTATTTTTTATTGGACGACTATGCCACCTGACCCAATTTGAAACTCAAAATAAAGGTCATTTACATATTATTCGCCAAGGTAGCTGTTTGTTAAAAGTTAAAAATCAGCCTGTTCAACGTATTGATTATCCTTGTATAGTCTTTATTTCATCTGAAATATCCCATCATATTCATCCCCTAAATGATGAATTAGATATTTTTTGTATTAGTTTTGATTTTGGAGAGGGGATAAATAATCCACTTACTCATACGATACAAAATATTGTTACTTTACAATTACATTCTCATCCAGAGCTAGATACAATCACATCATTAATTTATGAAGAAACTGAAAAAATGGCGTTAGGATATGCTTCAACAATCCATCATCTATGTGCTTATCTTACGCTTAGAGTTGTTCGCTGTTGTTTAGAAGAAAAACATATTAAAGTAGGGCTATTAAAAGGATTAACGGATAAACAATTAAGTGGTGTTTTATTAGAGATTCACGAAAAACCCGAATACAATTGGCAAGTTGATATTTTAGCCAAGAAAGCATCAATGTCCCGTTCTCGCTTTGCAAGTTACTTTAAACAAATTATTGGAATGTCTCCTATAGATTATATTACTCATTGGCGAATAACCCTTGCACAAACATTACTACTAAAAGGTCTCCCTATTATGCTTATTGCCGATAGAGTTGGTTATAGTCATAATGAATCTTTTACGCGTGCATTCTCTCGTATTGTAGGTCAATCGCCAATAGAATGGTTTAAACTCCAACAAGAAAAAATAAAAGTTGCCGACAATAAATAAACATTACAAAAGACTTTTCTGCTTTAGGTAATCTCCTCATATAAATAAAAAAGTTTGTTAATACTGTATAATACTAAGCATTAACAAACTTTTAGATTAATGAGCTAAATTTCCAATAATAATCTTGTTGGGTCTTCAAGAAGATCTTTGATTGCCACCAAAAAGCTCACGCTTTCTTTACCATCAATTAATCTATGATCATAAGATAAGGCAAGATACATCATTGGACGAATCACTACCTCACCATTGATCGCAACAGGACGTTCTTTGATGGCGTGCATACCTAAAATTGCACTTTGTGGTGGGTTTATAATTGGTGTGGACATTAATGATCCAAATACTCCACCATTTGTGAGCGTGAAATTACCTCCAGTTAAATCTTCAACGGTAAGTTTACCATTTCGACCTTTCTCTGCGAGTAATTTTATTTGTTTTTCAATCTCTGCCATACTTAATTTATCACAATTACGCAATACTGGCGTAACTAAACCTCTTGGAGTTGAAACCGCAATACTAATATCAAAGTAATTATGGTAAACAATATCATCGCCATCAATAGACGCATTAATTTCAGGAAAACGTTTTAAGGCTTCAACAATCGCTTTTATGTAAAAAGACATAAAACCTAAGCGAGCACCATGTTGCTTTTCAAATTTTTCACCATAAGTTTTACGCAATGTCATAATAGGTTGCATATCTACTTCATTAAATGTAGTGAGCATAGCAGTACTATTTTTGACTTCCAATAAACGCTCAGCAATACGCTTACGTAATCTAGTCATCGGAACACGTTTTTCATCTCTATCTCCAATATGATTAAATGGAGTTAATGGCTTAACATCTGCATTTTCTTGATTATTTGACAATTCGTTCTCTGACGACAATACTTTTTCAACATCTTCACGAGTAATACGTCCACCAACGCCAGATCCTTTAATTTGTGATACATCTAAATCATTTTCAGCTAATAATCGACGAATAGCAGGACTAACCGTATCACTACTTTTTGTATTTGTTGTTAATGAAGCTGAATGACGATCAGAAGGTGTTTTTTCCGATACTTGAGTCGTTGCTCTAGTTACCCCACCAGAGACCGCTAACTCTGACATTTTACCTAGTAGCTGCTTACTGGTTACTGTAGCCCCCTCAGGTTCTAAAATACTATCAAGGATACCATCTGACATTGCAGGAACTTCAAGAACAACTTTATCAGTTTCTATCTCAACGAGAATATCATCACGTTTAATATTATCTCCAACCTTTTTATGCCATACCACAACGGTCGCATCAGCAACTGACTCAGGAAGAACGGGGGTTAAAATGTCAAAATTACTCATATTTAATTCCTTATTATCTAAAAAGTGCGGTAATTTTTATCTTAATTTTTAATTACCATATAATATATTTTTTCTACGCCAACGCCTCTGAAATTAATGTTTCTTGTTGTTGTATATGTAAGGACATATAACCAACTGCTGGAGAAGCCGAAGCAGGACGACCAACATAATGTAACTCACTACCTTTTGGTAAAGAAGATAGGAAATTATGTTGACAACAATACCAAGCGCCCTGATTTTGTGGCTCTTCTTGACACCATACGTAATCTTTTACGTGATTATAAACAGCTAAGACTTTTTCCATTTCCTCATGAGGATAAGGATAAAGCTGTTCTATTCTCAGGATTGCAACATCAGTCTGATTATTTTTACGGCGAGTTTCGAGAAGATCATAATAAACTTTACCCGAACACATTACTACTTTTCTCACTTGTTTTGGATCTAAATCATCATATTCAGGTAAAACATTTCGATATTCTCCATTCACTAACTCATCAATTGAGGAAACTGCTAATGGGTGACGCAACAAAGATTTTGGTGTGAGCACAACTAATGGACGACGAATTGTTCTCAGCATTTGACGACGTAATAAATGATAAATTTGGGCTGGTGTTGAAGGTACACAAACTTGCATATTTTGCTGTGCACAAAGTTGCAAATAACGCTCTAATCTTGCAGAAGAATGTTCTGGACCTTGCCCTTCATAACCATGAGGTAGTAACATTACCAAGCCACACATACGCCCCCATTTCTGTTCACCTGAGCTAATAAATTGGTCAATTACTACTTGTGCTACATTAGCAAAATCACCAAATTGTGCTTCCCAAATGGTCAACGTTCTTGGTGTCGCTGTCGCATATCCATATTCGTAGGCTAATACCGCTTCTTCTGATAAAACAGAATCCCAAACTTCAAAATGCCCTTGCTGACTATGAAGTTGAGTAAGTGGAATATAAAGCGTACCATCATTTTGATTATGTAACACAGAATGACGATGAGAGAAAGTCGCACGTCCGGCATCTTCTCCAGATAAACGAATATTATGACCATCATCAAGGAGCGTCGCATAAGCCATTGTTTCAGCCATTCCCCAATCAAATAACTTTTCACCTTTTGCCATCAAAGCTCTATCATCATAAACTTTTTTCACTCGGTTATGAATAATATGATTTTCTGGATATTCGCATACTTTTTGTGCTAATCCCATAAAACGATCTTTTTCAAAGCTACCATCATAAGACGACCATTCTTGTGTTAGAAATTTTCGCCAATCTTGTGTTTCAGGATCCATTTCGGTTAATTCTGGTACAACTATATCACCATTATCTAAAGCATCTCGGTATTCATTAACTATCTCAATAAAATCTTCTTCTGTAATGATTCCTTCTTCTATAAGTCGTTTTGCATAGACTTTTGGTGGTGTCGGATGTTTTTTAATTTGTGCATACATCAATGGCTGTGTCATTGATGGTTCATCTGCTTCATTGTGTCCATGCCGTCTATAAGAAACAAGATCAATAAAAATATCTCGCTTAAATTTAGTTCTAAACTCAACTGCCATACGAGCAGCATAAGCCACTGCTTCAGGATCATCACCGTTCACATGAATAACAGGAGCTTCAATCATTTTAGCAATATCGGTACTGTATTCCGTTGATCTTGTATCATGAGGATTAGAAGTGGTAAAACCTATTTGATTATTAATAACAATACGGATTGTTCCTCCAACTGTATATCCACGAGTAGCAGACATATTCAATGTTTCTTGAACAACCCCTTGTCCAGCAACAGCAGAATCACCATGTACCGTAACAGGAAGTACTTGAGAGCGATGAATATCACCAATACGATCTTGTCTAGCTCGAACAGAACCAAGCACAACAGGATTCACAATTTCTAAATGTGAAGGATTAAATGCTAATGCCAAATGAACTACACCGCTATCGGTCATAAAATCAGATGAAAAGCCTTGATGATACTTCACATCCCCCGTTCCCGTACCATTATATTTACCAGCAAACTCATCAAATAATTCAGAAGGTTTTTTACCTAATACATTAATCAACATATTTAAACGACCACGATGAGCCATTCCCATTACAATATCGGTGATACCATTACGCCCACCATGGCGAATAATCTCTTTCATTAATAAAATAAAAGAATCACTTCCTTCAAGAGAAAATCTTTTTGCACCAGGATATTTGGCACCAAGATACCGCTCTAAACCGTCAGCCGCAGTTAATTCTTTTAAAAACTTTATCTTCTCTTCTTTATTGAATAAGGGCTTATTTAACAAATTCTCTACTTTTCGTTGTAACCAAGTTCTTGCTTCTAAATCATTTACATGCATAAATTCAAGACCAATAGTACTACAATAAGTATTTTTCAAAGCAAAGGCTAAGTCTCTTAAAGTAATTTTATCTTTATTATAAACATAACCACCAATATCAAAGACTTCATCAAGATCATCATCACTAAAGCCATAAAACTTATAATCAAGTGTAGGTGCATCCATTCTCTGCCATATTTTTAATGGATCGAGATCAGCATGGAGGTGTCCACGATTACGATGTCCGTTTACCCACTTTAATACATTTACTAATCTTGCACTGACATTTGGATCAATGACCGTCGCACCATTTACAGAATATTCTCTTGCTAAGCGTTTAAAATAATCTCGCACTTGAGAATGAGGTTGCTCAATTAGATTACTTGGTTTAGGTAAAGCATTGAAAATTTCTTGCCAACTTTCATCAACAGAAAAAGGATCAGCCAAAAAATCCTCATAGAGTTCTTCAATATAAGACTGATTTGCACCACCCAAGGCACTTGAAGATAACCACTCACTAATTGTGCTATTTTTTTTCATTGTAACCACCTAATTCTCACATTCTAATAGCGATGCATTTTATAAATTTTGAATATTATACATCGCTTTATGCGGATCCCTAATTGAATAAATACATAGATTAGAATTAATTTCTTGAATTTATTCAACATATTTTTAACATATCTCCAATATTTTTTACAAAATTTTGATCTCACCCGCAAATTTAACAATTCATTTACTTTTAATCTGCAAATTTTTAAAATTTATAAAGACATCAAGAAAATATAGCGATATATTTAACCAGCAACATAATATTAAATAATAATTACACAACATCATTTTCATTACAAAAAGAGGATTATCTTATGTCTACAAGTGAAAAATTGAATGCAAAATTAACACTCAGTGATGGTAGAGAGTTTAACTTACCTATTCATCAAGGTTCATTAGGTTATGATGCCGTTGATGTTCAGTCACTTGTTAAAAATAAACTTTTTACATTTGACCCAGGATTCATGTCCACCGCATCTTGTGTATCCAAAATAACCTATATAGATGGTGATAACGGTATCCTATTACATCGAGGCTACCCTATTGCTGATCTTGCGAAAAAAGCAGATTATTTAGAAGTAGCTCATTTACTTTTATTCGGAGAAGCACCTAATGAAGAAGAGTATAAGGAATTTACGAAATTAGTGAAAAAACATACTCTAGTACATGAACAAATTTCTCGCTTTTTTCATGGATTTCGCCGAGATTCACATCCTATGGCTGTGATGTGTGGGGTAAGTGGTGCCTTAGCTGCGTTCTACCATGATTCACTAGATATTAATAATATTGAACATCGCCAAATTACCGCAATTCGACTTCTTGCTAAAATGCCAACTCTTGCAGCAATGTGTTACAAATACTCTATTGGGCAACCTTTTATGTTCCCACTTAACAAACTATCTTATTCAGGTAACTTCTTGCATATGATGTTTGCAACCCCTTGTGAACCTTATGAAGTTAATCCCGTATTAGAGAAAGCAATGAATACTATTTTTATTTTACATGCTGATCATGAGCAAAATGCCTCAACATCTACTGTAAGAACAGCGGCTTCTTCAGGTGCAAATCCATTTGCTTGTATTGCAGCTGGTATTGCATCACTCTGGGGACCAGCTCACGGAGGGGCAAATGAAGCTTGTATTAATATGTTAGAAGAAATAGGTAGCGTTGATCGTATTCCTGAATACATTGCAAGGGCTAAAGACAAAAATGATCCATTCCGCTTAATGGGATTCGGACATAGAGTGTATAAAAACTATGATCCTAGAGCAAAAGTAATGCGTCAAACCTGTCATGAAGTACTTCAAGAACTAAATATTCAAACACCACTAATGGATGTCGCAATGGAGCTAGAAAAAATAGCATTAAGCGATCCTTATTTTATCGATCATAAACTCTATCCTAATGTCGATTTCTATTCTGGTATTATTCTCAGTGCTATTGGCATTCCAAAATCCATGTTCACAGTTATTTTTGCTCTTGCAAGAACAGTGGGCTGGATTGCCCATTGGAAAGAAATGTTTGAACCGGGTAATATGAAAATTGTTAGACCACGTCAGCTATACGAGGGATATACAGAAAGATCATTCCAACCATTAGATAAGTAAAATAGTACAAAAAAGAGCGGTCAAAAAAATTAACGAATTTTTGACCGCTCTTTTAACTCAAATTAAAATCTATTAATTATAACTCATTAAGCCTGAGCATATTCTATTCCCATTGCGCGTTTATAGCTTTCTAATGTAGATAAATTCTGCACATAGCGTTTAATATTAAGATAATTATCCAACTCTTTCTTTCTCTCTAACGCAATCAAACTAAAACATAGCATAAAATCTGCTCCACTCAATTTATCACCTAATAAATACAATTTACCTTCTAGTTCATTATCTAAGTAAGTTAATAAATTAGTTTTTTCTTTAGCTATATAATTTGTTAGAAATACATTGTCCTTTATACCTGCGCCCTGAGTAAAAATCTCTAATAATAAAGGTACCATTAATGAACTTTCTGCAAATTCAATCCATTGTAAATATTTTGCATACTCTGGAGAATCTAAATTTGGACGTAATCTCTCAGGTGCAAATTTCTCAATTAAAATTGTCGTGATCGCACCAGATTCACTAATTACCTGATCATCAATTTCGATAACAGGCGATTTGCCTAATGGATGAATTTGTTTTAAGCTTTCTGGTGCAAGCTGTGTTTCTGGATTTCTTTTATAAGAAACTAGTTCATATGGTACTTGAAGTTCCTCAAGTAACCATAAAATACGTAATGAACGCGACTTATTCAAATGATGTAAACGAATCATATTATCTCCTTTTTAAAGTGCTCTCTGTAAAATACGTCTTGATACATCTAAATCATTACCTTTATGCTCACCCAATTTAACCATTCCGTGCATCTCTAATTGTGTAATAATTAAATCAATTGCCGTTTCATTTAGGTCAACATCACTTAATTTTATTGGTAAACCTAATTTTTGGAAAAATGCTTCTGTAAGTGATATTGCTTTATCAATTACTAAATCATCATTTTCTTGACTATCAATATTCCAAACATTATGAGCATATTGTAATAATTTCTCTTTTTTGCTGTTTTTAAGCTCTCGCATTAACGAAGGTAAAACAATAGTTAAGGTTCTTGCATGGTCGATTTTATATAATGAAGTGATTTCATGACCAATCATATGTGCCGTCCAATCTTGTGGTACACCCACACCAATCAACCCATTTAATGCCATTGTTGCCGTCCACATAATATTTTTACGAGAATCCATATTATTTGGCTCATTAATTATTGTATTTCCCTCATCAATCAAAATTTTCAATAAACTTTCAGAAAATGCATCCTGAACTTTAGCATTCACAGGATAAGTTAAATATTGTTCCATAACATGAACAAAAGCATCAGCAACACCATTAACGACCTGTCTTTCAGGTAAAGTCAACGTTTTAGCAGGATCTAAAATAGAAAATTTAGGATAAACAAGTGGATTACCAAAAGGTAATTTAGCTTTTCTTTCCGTATTATTGATAACACCACCTGAATTCATTTCAGAACCTGTCGCAGGGATCGTTAATACTGTTCCTAAATCAACAACTGAATCGGTAACATTACTTCCATATTGCAACAATGTTTCCCAAGCTTTATCACGAGAAATACGACCATTTTCGTCCACTAATCCTGAAACGAGCGAAATAAATTTACTTCCATCAATAACTGAACCACCACCTACTGCTAATATAAAATCAATATTTAATTCCTGTACTTTATCAGCAGCATTAAGCAATGTATTAAATTCTGGATTAGGCTCAATACCACCAAACTCAAAAATCTCTCTTTCACCATTTGCCTTTAACGCATTTTTAACTTCATCTAACGTTCCAGTCCGTTGTGCCGAGCCACCACCGTAAGTAATTAAAACTCTCGCTTTCTCTGGTACAAGTTCACTAAGTGTTTTAATTTGTCCTTCACCAAATACGATACGAACGGGATTGTAATATTGGAAGTTATTCATAAGATTTCCTTTATATTTATGTATTTAAAATTAAGTAAATAATATAAACATTATTTACTGACTTATCTTTATTATACACTAAATAGACCGGTCGTCTAGTAAATTAAAAATTAATTAGGAAATATAATAATAATCAACTTATGAATGATAAGATTCTGGAACACTTAATTCATTTAATGTCATTTGCCAAACTTCTAATAAAGGTAAATTAGAATGGTTAATTTTAGCCATTAAACTCGCTCCTACCCACGCATAATACCAACGATTAGCCAATGATTCAGAAGAAATTTTTTGTTTTCTAATCGATCCCTCTTGCCAACCTATTTCGATTTGTTTACTTAACCAAGTAAGCAATAACTGATAACCTTCAGCTAACGCTTGACGCATTTTTTCGGAAATATCCGCTATTTCACCACTTAATTTAACTAATAAACATTTATTGCATGAGGAATCAAATTGCTGTGTTTCATACCAAGATTTAAAATACTCACAAATTCTCTGCTGAGCAGTAATATCCTGTTGGGATAACGATTCTAATCTTGCTTGATAACGAGAAAAATAATAACGAATCAATTCCTCTCCAAAAGCCTCTTTAGATTCAAAATAATGATAAAAAGATCCTTTCGGAATCCCTGCAGAATCTAAAATCATTTTTAAGCCAACGCCAACAAATCCTTGCTGTGCAATAAGCTGATAACCATTTTCTAAAATAGCAGATTTTGTATCGGAATATTTCGATGATGAATTGATCATAATAGTAAACAATAAATAAAAGTTGGCTCATTCTAGCATTAGACCGATTGTCTAACAAACAAATTATAGATTTTCTTAATAACACAAAAAGCGATCAAAGAATTTTTAAAACTAAAAAAATTTTGACCGCTCTTTTACACAACTATTTGACTAAATGCTATTTAGACCAATATTGAGATAACCGTTCAGCTTGCTCTAGAACCAAATCAATAGCATCATTGGCTTTATCAGGTGGATACTTGTATTTTTGTAGCACTCGGCGAACCAATATTCGCAATCTAGCTCGTACACTTTCTCGGACTTGCCAATCTACGGTTACCGATTTCCTTAACTGCCCTACTAATTCTAACGCAATTTTTTTCAAAATCTCATCGCCCAATTCCCTTACTGCACTTTCATTATTTGCCAACGCATCATAAAAAGCGATTTCATCTTGATTTAGCCCCAGATTTTCCGCTCGCTGAAAAGCTTCTTGAAAATCCTTTGCCATTTTAATCAATTCTTCAATCACTTGAGCGGTTTCAATGCCTCTGTTGTGATATTTAGTCAAGGTCGCCTCAAGACGTTCTTTGTATTTTCGTTCTTGTACGACATTTCTACCATTTCGACTTTGAATATTATCTTTTAATAATTTTTCTAATAGCTCCACTGCCAAATTTTTATAAGGCATATCACGAATATCTTCTAAAAACTCGTCAGATAGCAACCCAATATTCGGCTTTTCTAAGCCACACAAAGCAAAAATATCATCTACTCCTTCAGCAATAACGGAATTATCTAAAATTTGTTTTAATAGATGATCTTTACGTTCTTTTTTCAACTTTCCGGTGCTTATTTGTTCTTTGTTAAGCATCGCCTTAATCGCTGAATAAAAAGCTAACTCTTTTTGTAATCCATTCGCTTCATCTAAGGTAGCACACAACGCATAAGCCTTCGTTGCAGCTAATACCAAATCACAAAAACGTTTTTTACCATCATTTAATCCTAAAATATGGTTTGCTACTTTTGGCAATAATTCAATAGCTTTGCTTTCAAATTGACTGATATCTAAAACATGCTCATTGACAGGCGTTTTAAACATTCCCCGAATCGCATCTATTTTCGCCAATAACAGTTTTAAGGCTTCGTGGGTATCAATGGTTGGTTTGCCTCGTCCTTTGGCATTGCTGTAAGTGTGCATTGCCTGTTTTAACTCATTGGCAATGCCAATATAGTCCACCACTAAGCCACCAGGTTTATCCTTAAACACACGGTTTACTCGAGCAATGGCTTGCATCAGATTATGACCTTTCATCGGTTTGTCGATATACATCGTATGGCAACAAGGGGCATCAAAACCTGTTAACCACATATCACGAACTATTACCAGTTTTAGTGGATCATCAGGATTCTTAAAGCGTTTTTCTAAATCTTTTTTAACTTGCTTAGTATAAATATGCGGCTGCAATAAAGCCTTATCGGCTGCCGAACCGGTCATCACAATTTTTATTGCCCCTAAGGTCGGATCTTCATTATGCCATTCTGGGCGTAATGCCACGATTTCATTATATAAATGCACACAAATTTCTCTGCTCATTGCTACAATCATCGCCTTACCATCTTGGCTTGCTAAGCGTTTCTCAAAATGGGCGACTAAATCATTGGCAATTTCTTTTAATCTTGGCTCTGCACCCACTAATTTTTCTAAACGGGTATATTCTCCTTTGGTTTTTTCTGCGTCACTAACTTCTTCATCTTCCAAGATTTCATCTACTTGTTGCGATAAATCCTCAATTTCTTTTTGATTGATGTCTAATTTTGCCAAACGAGATTCATAATAAATCGGTACTGTTGCCCCGTCATCAACGGCATCTTGAATATCATAAATCGACACATAATCGCCAAATACCGCTGTGGTATCCCGATCGTCAAATTCAATGGGTGTACCAGTAAAACCAATAAAGGTCGCATTTTTTAAGGCATCACGCATATGTTTGGCATAGCCAAATTGATACTCACCTTTAGCATTGAGTTTGGATTTTAACCCATATTGACTACGATGAGCTTCATCAGAAATCACCACGATATTATGACGCCCATTTAACAAAGGATGCTGCTGTTCATCATCTTGCAATGCAAATTTTTGTACAGTGGTAAAAATCACGCCACCAGCTTCTCGGCTTGCCAATAATTCTCTTAAACTTTCTCGACTGTCCGCTTGTACTGGTGTTTGTTTTAATAATCCTTGAGCATTGGAAAAGGGGGCAAATAACTGTCCATCTAAATCATTACGATCGGTAACAATCAATAACGTAGGATTATTCATTTCAGGTTGTTGTAATAATTTGCCTGCATAACAACACATGGAAATACTTTTGCCACTGCCTTGCGTATGCCAAACCACCCCCGCTTTTTTACTGCCTTTTTCAACACGTTTACCATAGCTGGCTCTTGGTTCATTTATCTGATCTTCAAGTAAATGTTGTGAAGCAATTACAGTGGCACACACCGCTTCTCTAACCGCATGGAATTGATGATAACCTGCTTGTTTTTTGATTAAACGATTTTTCTCATCTTTTTCAAATAAAATAAAAAAGCGTAAATAATCACAAAACAGTTCAGGCAAAAAGAACCCTTTAATCATCGTTTCTAATTGCCATTCTACTTGTGGTTTATCATTTTCATTTTTAATGGTTCGCCAAGGCATAAAGCGTTCTTCATCAGCAGAGAGTGAACCCACTTTTGCCTCGACCCCATCAGAAATCACCAAAGATTCATTGAACATCAACAAATCAAAAATATCATTTTTATAGGTTTGTAATTGATTAAATGCTTGCCAAATATCCGTTTTTTCATCACTAGGATTTTTCAACTCAATTACCGCCAACGGCAAGCCATTTACAAAACACACAATATCTGGACGACGAAGTTTATTGCCTCGTATATCAAACTGATTCACCACCCAAAAAGCATTATTATCTGGTTGATTAAAGTCCATTAAAAAAGCGGTTTCAAACACATCTTTATCATCAACACGATAAGAAACAGGCACACCTTGTATCAACAAACGATGGAATGCTAGGTTGGCTTCAGTCAGATCTCGGCTCTCCGCTTTTTTAAGCTTGGCTAACACTTCTTCAACACAACAAGCTGGCAAATGTGGATTAAGCTTTGCAAATTGAGAACGAAAAATTGGCTCTAAAACCACCGCACTTAACTCATTACGCTGTGGATTAGTGCCTTCTGGTAATAAATCTTTACCGTGAAAAACTTCCCAACCAGTTTGTTCAAACCAAGCCAGTGCATTATTTTCAATAAATTCTTCGTTCATTGTTGTTTAGTCCTCATTACTTACTTTGCGGTAAGATTGTTTTTCGTGGGTTGGCGTTGTTGGAAAAGCCAGTTCTAATTGTCCTTTTTTCACCATCGTGGATAAGTATTTTTTACGGATATGATCTGCTTTCCTATCGACAATCTCAGCTAATGCTTGGATAGTGATAAATTGTTCATTACACAAATTTAAAAATATTGCTTCCATTATTCGTGGAGGTAAGCGTTTCTTTTCTCTAGCTTGTGTTGCTATGTGATAGAGCTGTTGTTTATAGGCATTATCTACATATTCCAAACTATCAATACAAGGATAGTCTAATTGAGTATGGCATAATCGCCCCACTTTATCACGATAGGCTGTTTGATTAACCCCTAAGCTATCACCGCTAACACCTAAGCTATCATCACTAACACTTAAGCTATCATCACTAACACTTAAGCTATCATCACTAACACTTAAGCTATCATCACTAACACTTAAGCTATCATCACTAACACTTAAGCTATCATCACTAACACTTAAGCTATCATCACTAACACTTAAGCTATCATCCTC
>NZ_SLXI01000002.1:0-12378 GCF_004345785.1 Bisgaardia hudsonensis | reverse complement strand
ATCATCACTAACACTTAAGTTATCATCGCTAACACTTAAGCTATCATCACTAACACTTAAGCTATCATCACTAACACTTAAGCTATCATCACTAACACTTAAGCTATCATCGCTAACACTTAAGCTATCATCGCTAACACCTAAGCTATCACCACTAACACCTAAGCTATCATCACTAACACTTAAGCTATTAAATACATCATCTGGATTAATAATATTATCTCCAACTAAAGTATAAGTTGCCCATCGTCCTCCCGTGGTATGCAAGAAATTATTCTTAACCAAAGAATGTAATAATTTAGATAAATCCGTACTATGTTCATTTAAGAAAACTTTTAGACGAGCATGATTAACTGTTCCTTCATGCTTAACAATAGCTAAAATAAAACGTTCTTGTTCTGATAACGATTTAAACACATTACCAAATTGAGCAATTAAAGCCTGATGAATATTATCTGGAAATAAGCTAATAACTTTTAATTTTAATACCGTCTGATTGTTAGGTTCTCGCTTTTCTTGTAAATCAGGTGGAATCCAATGTTGCGAACGCCACCCAGCCAAGATTTTAGGGATTCCTGACCCTGCTTGTTCACCAATATTGATAAAGCGGAACATTTGATGTAATTTTCGATTACGACAATCTGATTCACCACCGAATAAAGACTGTTCCAACGGAATTCTCATTAATCCAGGATTTCTAAATTCAAAGCTATCTCGTGTTTTAACAACTAACACAGAGGCTCTATCGGAATAATCAGCATGAACTAAACAATTAGCTAAAGCCTCACGAATAGCGACGTGGACTGGCGTATCATCTTGTCTTACACCATCAACAATTTCAAAAGGAATTTTTAAATCTTGAATTAATTTGTTATAAACCTTCCGATAAAAATCAAATAAATTACCACTCCAAGTTGCATCTGCCACTACTCGATCAACCCAACGCTTATCAGAATTTATCTCTCGTTCTTGGTAATCAACAAAATAATTGGGAAAAACTTCAGTTATATGATGATGTTGTCCAAACATCAATAATCCAGCTTTTGTAAGCCCCTTTTCCTGTGTTACTCTATTGATCCCGTAGGCACCAATTCGCCGTAAAAAAGTAATATCATCGACATCATTTAAATCTGAACTAGGGTTAAGATTTGCATAACGTTGCCGATAGACTTTTAATGAAGATATATCCAAATCATCTAATCCAAAATAAGGAAGGATCTCATCATCTCGAGAATCTTGAGTCTGCTCTGCTAACAGTCGCTTAACTCGTTCATCATCCAGTCTAAAATCACCTTCATGCTGACGAATAAAACTATTACCCAACGGATTATTATTTAAATAAACTGGCTGTTGCTGACGAGTTGCCCTTGGAACACCAATAAGAATAATAACTTTATTATCAACAGATAGCTCTTTCCAATGATGATCACTTAATAAATTCACGCTCACTTTTTGACGATTATTGATAGTCTTAAAAAAATCATCTTTAAATTTTCTGCTATTTTCAACACCAATAATTTCTAATGAACCATCTTTTTTCTCTTTAGTGCCTAAAATAATAATCCCACCATCTGTATTAGCAAAAGCACTATATGTTTCCCACAGGCTGATTGGTAAACCGCCCCTACCATCTCGCCCAATGGCTAATTTACATTCGATATCAACGGACTCTCTTAATATAAGAATATCCTCTAAAGTTAAATTCTGAAGTTGCATGAATATACGATTGGACATTGAGTTTATATCCTTCCTTTTAAATTATCGCTATACAACAAGCGGGCAAATGGGGATTAAGCTTTGTAAATTGAAAACGAAAAATTGGCTCTAAAACCACCGCACTTAACTCATTACGCTGTGGATTAGTGCCTTCTGGTAATAAATCTTTGCCGTGAAAAACTTCCCAACCCGTTTCTTTAAACCAAGCCAGTGCATTATTTTCAATAAATTCTTCGTTCATTGTTGTTTAGTCCTCATTACTTACTTTGCGGTAAGATTGTTAAATTACTACCATATAACAAGCGGAGAGATACGGATAAAGTTTTGTAAAAATGGTTCATAATTTGATTAATTATTTATTCCAGACGTCTGTAGTCAATTTCCTTGTTTGTAGATAAATACCCACTTGTTCAATATATTTTTTAAAATCATTATTTTCTTCCACAATACGATTGACTGATAACCAATCAATTTCTGAACGGAGTTTAGCAGGAATTAAAATCTGACTATCAAACAAAGACTCTGTATTGAGCAGTAAGACACCTATACCATGTAATCCACATAACATCTGTAATTCACTTTCTACGTTATTATCTAAGCCTGTAATAACCAAGTAGCCAAGATTTGCCCAACTAGAATTGGATACTGTTTGAAAAAAATAACTACGCACATTCGCTCTAGTTAATTGTTTTTTCACTTCAAATGACCATAGTCGAACTGTGCTGCTGCCACTATTACGCACACAATCACTCACTTCCTCTTGCCACTCTTTATCCAATGCTTCTAAAGCCACAACATCAGGATGCAACCAATGATTACCACCACTACCATGACTATTTTTTGAGGTTTTCTCATCAATTCTACGACAGAATAACTTAAATTCCTCTTTTAAAAATTCCATAAGTAATGGGTAAAGATCTTGTTCAGACAGCGTTTCACTGACCAATTCTTGATCTTCTTTTAAATTCTGTGGCGAAGTAGTCATTTGAGATATTAGCTGAGTTGGCTTTGACTGCCAACAATATAAACGAGGACGAGGTTTATCTCGTGTAATAATATTATGGCATTTTTGCTTAACGCGTTCTGTTCTCTTACCGCCAATTTCTGCGGTTAATTGCGAAATTAGTTTTTCTTCTGATTCATAATTTTTTTGCTTATCCGCTATTTCTTTGGGATAACGTTGAATAAATAATTTAGCTAAATCTTTAGCCGTAAAAAATTGGTCAGGATTAGCCTTTAGTGTTTCGATAATCATATCTACACGAGTGGTCATTATTTTTTCCTTATAGGTCTATTAAATAAATTACAATAATTTTATTTAAATATCAAAAGATATATCCCCTGATAATAATTTAGGCAATAACATATCTCTAATTTCAGCTAGATTTTTATTTTCTTTTTGATTAGATAAAATCATATCAAATATTGGTTTTACTTTTGAATGATAAATCGTTAATAAATCATCTTTAGGTTTAAGTAACTTTATTGAAGAAAAAACACGAGTATTCATATTCAAAGTGGCACTACCACCACTTGCTAAACTATAAAACTCATCTTCCAATTCATTCATATAAAAATACAAAAACTCTGTTAAATAATCATTATTCGGAATAATACTGTTAATTTGTTGATTAGTTTGTGAAGGCTTAGTAACAATAGAAACCTTACCAACAGTCGCAATACAACTCACACAGATACTTCCTTTTGGTAAATATTTTGTTTTTTGTGAATCTGCCCCTTCTTTGGAAAGATATTCATTTGTTTTTGTAATAAATGTATTTCCGTGCATATCAGGAATTTTTATGAAGGGAATATCTCCCCCATAAAAGTTTGGATTTTGTTTAGAAGGTGTTTTTCCACAGACGATAAAACCTATATCTTTTATCTGTTGAACCTCCCACCCCTTCGGTATATCCCCTAATTTGCTTTCGACCATTTCACTTGGGAAAAGTGCGGTGGTTTTTTCGAGGGTTTTATATTCTTCTGGGTTGGTGCGTTGCATTTGCTCAAGCTCTTCAGCGGTTTTGCCTGAGATGATTTGCATCGCTTGCAGTTCGGCTTGCTCTACTGTACCACCATGGGCTAATACGTCCATTTTGGCTTTGACTGGGTCAAAATCCACAAACCAGCTTTTAAATATGGCTTGGGCGATTTGTTCTAAGGTTTGGTTGGTTTGGGTGTTGAGTTCTATTTTGTCGTCAAAACTTCCTAATAATTTAGAGATTTCTTTTTGTTTTTCCAATAAAGGATATTCAATCTCAATATGTTCAAAAGTTTCTTTTGTTATGGTATCAAACACCGCACCATGAGTATTTTTCTTTAATTTTTTAATGTTATTCTTTAATAAATAATACAAAAAATCATTATCCAAAATACCTGATTTTCCTTCCAAACCATAGCAAGATTGATTAAAAGCCATATCTGCCTTTAATTGAGCTATACACCCAACAGTACCTCGAGCAGAAATAATTAATGAACCTCTTTTTAAAATTTTTGTACTACTATTTTTTAGTCCTAAATTCGTAATACTTTCCTTTGATGAAGAAACGTATCTTCTATCCTCATTAAAGTCTGCGACTGATAACCATGGAATTGTTCCATTCCAATATTCAGCAATATTCCTTTTTGGTGTTCCCCCACCAATGATATTCATAACTTCTGATAAATTGGCTTTTTTCCACTCACTCATACCCCAACCCCTTTAAATTTGCTTTGATTTGGGCATTTAAACGTTCCCCTTCTGCCATTTGTTCGTTTAAAAGTGCGGTCAATTTTTGCATTTTTTCTGCAAAAGGAATACCGTCATCTTCTTCGGCAACTGCACCGACATAACGCCCTGGGGTTAAAATAAAGTCGTGTTTTTCAATATCGGCTAAAGTGGCAGAAAAACAAAAGCCTGCTTCATCTTGGTAATCTTCGCCATATTGCCAGTTATGAAACGTATTCACAATTTTTTGCGTGTCTTCTTCACTAAAATCACGCAATACACGGTCTTTCATATAGCCTAAATTGCGGGCATCAATAAATAAAATCTCGCCTTGACGGTTACGTTTAGTTTTATCAAACACCACGCCATTGTTTTTATTTTTACTTAAAATCCAAATACAAGCGGGAATTTGCGTATTGGTAAACAACTGCCCCGGTAGTGCAATCATCGCTTCCACCACATCTTCTTGCACCAATTTTTTACGAATATCTCCCTCTCCGCTGGTATTACTACTCATACTGCCGTTTGCCAGTAATAATGCCATTGTGCCTGTTGGGGCTAGGTGGTAAAGCATATGTTGCACCCACGCAAAGTTGGCATTGCCCTCTGGCGGTGTGCCATATTGCCAACGGGCATCTTTTTCTAAGCTTTGATGCCACCAATCTTTTAAGTTAAATGGCGGATTTGCCATCACAAAATCGGCACGTAAATCAGGATGTTGATCGTTGGTAAAACTGTCGGCATGTTGTTTTCCAAAGTTAAAATCCATACCACGAATGACCATATTCATCGCGGCAAGTTTCCATGTGGTAGGGTTGGATTCTTGCCCATAAATAGAAATTTGGCGACGTTGTTCTTCGGCTTGATAATGTTTTTCTTTGGCATGATTTTCAATAAATTTGTCATTTGACACAAAGAACCCACCGCTTCCCATCGCAGGGTCATACACTCGCCCTTGATAAGGTTGTAGCATTTCCACAATCAGATTAACAATGCTTTTTGGTGTGTAATACTGCCCACCTTGTTTACCTTCTGCTAAGGCAAACTGTCCTAAAAAATACTCATACACATGCCCTAAAATATCTTTGCTTTTTAGGTTGAGTTTTTCCCCTTGATATTCAGGATTGGCAAAAGAGGTTTCAGAAAATAAATTAATCAGTTCAATCAGGCGATTATCTTCTACTTGGTATTGGCTGATACGAGAAAGAATGGTTTTAAGTTTAGGATTGTGTTTTTCGATACTCTCTAAGGCATTATCCACAAGCCAAGAAACCGAACGCATTTTGACATCTTCGCCTTTTTCATCTTGCCATAAGATTTCCCCTGATGGCGTGGTAGCTTTATTTTGAAGCATCGCCCAACGAGATTCTTTGGGTACCCAAAAAACATTTTCTTCCGTGTAATAATCTCGCTGTTCTAATTCATTTTCCATTTCTTGCTGATAGCTTTTGTCATCATCATAAAAAGCGGGATCAAGATAATAAAGATGAGAGGGATCTTGCAACTGTTGTTGGATACTCTGTTGGCGAGCAACAAAGGCATCTGATACGTATTTTAAGAAAATCAGTCCAAGTACGACATGTTTATAGTTCGCCGCATCCATATTAGAACGCAGTTTATCAGCAGCTTTCCATAGTTTTGTATCGAGCTCATTAAGAAATTGTTGTTCGGTGTTTTTCATTGCAATGCCTTAGTTAGTAAGGAAATAAGATTAAGATAAATATCGAAAACCTTTTTTAATTTATCGAATAAAAGAAAGGTTTATTATTTGAGTTATTGTAATATAAACTTATTTTAAATCAATTAATTATAAAATATAAATTTGAAAAACAAGCAAAAATAAAGCCATAAATATACTATTAATGGCTTCATCTTAAAATATAAAACATTGGTATTATAAATACCAAAACAATTATGCTAAATAAGGATTATGCTGTTTTTCTTGCCCTATTGTTGTATAAGGTCCATGACCAGGAATAATTATGGTATCATCATCAAGTGTAAATAATTTATTGCGAATAGAATCAAGCAATTCTTGATGATTTCCACCTGGGAAATCCGTTCTACCAATACTATTTTTAAAGAGAACATCGCCAGTAAAAGCAATTTTTTGTGTTTTTTCAATAAAGCCGATATGCCCTGGAGTATGCCCTGGTAAATATAGTATCTCAAAACGCAAATCTCCAACTTCAATCACTTCATTTTCATCATTTAACCATCGATCTGGCTCAAAAGATGTAGCTTCAAATAATTGACCAAATTGTAAGGATTGTTGTGCAAGACCTTTATACCAATAATCGTCTTTGCTATTTGCTCCCCAAATTTCTACATTAAAATGTGACTTTAATTTTGGTGCATCAGCAATATGATCAAGATGTCCATGAGTCAATAAAATCAATTTTAGATTAAGTGATAATTCTTCTATACGTTGGATTAATTTATTTGCTTCTCCACCAGGATCAACAATGACTGCATTTTTATTATCGTCCCAAATAATAGAACAATTTTGTTGAAAACTGGTAACTGGTATTATGTCGATTTGCATCTATTTTTCCTATCAATCTACTTTTTAAATAAACAAAACCGCACAAAAGTGCGGTATAAATTATACGAGTTTTTATAAGTTAATCAGCTTCCACGCCAAGTTCTTACAGGACCAGTATCCACATGAACAAAATTGCTACGAGGATAATACCCAACTCCACCACTTTTTAAAGATTCAGCAGTTTGTCTTACTTTACTTAAGCTAATACCATCAATTCTAAAATCAATCGCTTTACCTATCATATGATAACTATTTTTAGCTACTCCACGGCTTTTTCTTCTCATACTCGCATTGCTAACTGGAGAGCGATAACCGCAAATAATCTGGATCTCTGCATTACGTAAGCCTAAATTAGATTGAATTTGATAAAACTTTGTAAAAAGTTTTGGATCCATTCTATGAACCTGATCAGTTCTTCGATCTCTTAGTAAATAATCCATTTTTTTCTGTGTTGCTTGAGAGAACCCTTTTCCAATTGAAAAATTAGCACTTAATTTATCCCCCGTATTAATATTTCTAAATGTTAAAATACGAGGCCTCACTGTTGAAACAACGGCTAGTACTGAATTAGGTAATATGGAAGCACCTAAAACAATTCCCCCCAAAGATAACCACTTTCTACGCTCTAAATTGATTATAGACATTTATTTACCTTGAATTTTATTTACATTTCTTTACGTTAGTCATCGAAAAAAAAATTTAGTTCACCATTTATATAAAATTAATTATTAATTTAAATATTTTTGTAATAACTTCCAATCAGTATTAATCTTACTAACTACATTATCATAACTATAAATATCAGGGGCTATATTAATTTTTCCATTATCTACCCAATAAGTAACATAATATAAATAAACTGGATTATTAGAGTTTATATTAGCTGATGATGTTTTTCTGCTTTTTAAGACAGAATTTTTACGGGACTCAGTCCACCCTGATTCTTTTAATAATATTGTAGCAAGCTCATCGGACTTTTCCACTCGAACACAACCAGAGCTCAACGCTCTTTTCTTTTTAGAAAATAATGAATGGTTTGGGGTATCGTGTAGATAAATAGCATCAGAACTTGGCATATTAAATTTATAGTTACCTAAAGCACTACCACCTGCCGCTTGGCGAATTCGGTAAGGAAACTTTCCTTTAATTTCAGTCCAATTTATTGAATATGGATCGATAATCTTCCCTGAAGAATCCTTGATAGTATAATTATGACTATCTACATAGCTTGGATCCTTTTTAATTTTAGGTACTATATCTTCATTTATTAACTTTTCAGTTGGTGTCCAAGGTGGATTAACGACAACATTACTTAATCGACTGTACATCACTGGTGTTTTCCGAGCAACTTTACCAACTATAACTCTAGAATTTAATAATAATTTTCCATCTCGATAATAATTTAACTGATAACTCGGTATATTAACAAAAATACCGTTTCTAAATTCAGGAATAACTCTCAATCTTTGTAAATTAAGTGCTAATTTATTTAACTGAGATGTATTCTCTATAACTTTTGCAGAAGACAATTCTATCAATTTATTTAATGTATCTAAATAAATTGAATTTTTCGTTGATAAACTATCAATAAATGCTAACTCATTATGGCTTTTTATTGCATTTAGCCAAGATAGAATATCTGATTTAGATGGTGAACTGCTAATATAGCGATTAGACTCATATAACCAATCTTGAGCAAAATCTTTGACATGTTTTGAATAGTACATATAATCCAAAAACGCATCACTTAGTAAAATATCATAAATTAAACCACCAATATTTGATAACTTATCAATTTCTTTAAGTTTTTTTCCTGCATTTTTAGATATTCCACTAGCAACAAAAACAGCATATTCCTTTAAAAATGCTTTATTAACTTTTTTATTTTCCCATAGAAGTAGATAATCATTTTCAGAATATATTTGAGCTAATTCAGATTTAAATTGAAGTGGATAGCCTTCCATTAAATCAGACAATCTAGCTTCAGATGATTTTGTGTGCTCATTATTTAAACGAGTAATCTCAGATAAATCAGACTCTAATGCTTTCTGTTCTGATAATAGTTGGTCATCTGTCAACTTAATCATTTTTAACGTTGTCATCTTCAATATTTCAGAATTTTGAGAAGAAGACAATTCTGCATATAGATTCCCTATGTAGCTAAACAAGCCTAACAAAGCTACATAAAAAAATCTATTCAAATTTATTTTTAACATTATCTATTCCTTAAACACAAAGATACAATCTGTTCATATGACAAATATAATAAGAACAGATTATATAATCAATGTGCTAATTTTATCTTAAACTAAAGTTTTCTATTATTTTTCAAGTTAATAAAATCTATTGTTATCCTTTCTGCTTCCTTTAAGAAAAAATCAGGATCTTCATAATCTTTTGGTAAATCATCTAATTTCTTAATTAACTTCTTACCTTCACGTTTAAAACGTTCATTAAGATCTTTTAAACGTTTTGTATCATCTAACTTACTTTCCGATTGTCTCGCATTAAGATTGAGTGATAAAAATTTTCTATCTCTACGCTCATCTCTAATTTTTAATGTTTCACTTAATGCAACAAACTCGGGATCCTTAGCAATTCTAGCAAGATGCTTTTCTATTAAGTAAGGAACTGCCTCATTAATTGGTGAAAATTGAGAATATTTAGCTGGAGGAATTTTATCCCATGGTAATGCATTATCCTCTTTTTCTTCACCATTTTCTTTTATATCAATTACATCAGGAAATTTTATATCTGGCACAACACCTTTTAACTGAGTACTCCCTCCATTCACTCTATAAAATTTTTGAATCGTATATTGAATTAATCCTAATGGACTCTGATTTAAATCATATACAAAATTTAGAGAGCGACTTTGTTGAACAGTCCCTTTACCGAAAGTATTTTGCCCAATTATAATTCCACGATTATAATCTTGAATAGCTGCAGAAAATATTTCAGATGCAGAAGCACTAAAGCGATTAATCATTACAACTAAAGGTCCAGAATAAACCTGTTCATTATCGGGATCTTCATGTACTCTAATTCTTTGGTAAGCATCTCTCACTTGAACAACAGGCCCATCACTAATAAATAACCCGCTAAGCTCTATTGCTTCAGGTAAAGAACCACCGCCATCATTTCTTAAGTCAATAATTAATCCATCGGCTTTTTTATCTTTTATTTCTTTTAATAATTTACGCGTATCATTAGTTAATCCAATATAAAAACTAGGTATTTTGATCACTGCTATATTTTTACCACTAACTTTATTAATAGTTAATTTAGCAGCTTGATCTTCTAAACGAACTTTATCTCTAACTAACGTAATTAATTTAGATTTTCCACCTTTAGCGGGTTCAATTTCTAAACGAACTTTGGTTCCTTTCTTACCTTTAATCTTATCAACGACATCTTCTAGACGCCATCCAATAATGTCTTCAATTTCACCTTTAACTTGACCTACTCCAATAATTTTATCCCCAGCTTTAATTTTTTTACTTTTTGCCGCAGGCGCCCCAGGCACAAGAGATTTAATAATTGTTTCACCATCTTCAGATTGCAAAGTTGCTCCAATACCCTCTAAAGATAAATTCATACTTTCATTAAAACTTTTTGCTGTTCTTGGAGATAAATAACTAGTATGAGGATCAATTTCTCTAGCAAAAGAATTTAAATAAATTTGAACGATATCATCAGCTTGAGTTTGTGTTAAGCGGCGTATTGCAAGATTATAACGCTTTAATAATTTCTTCTTAATTTCTGGCCATTTCTTATCTTTCAGTTTTAAATTAATAATATCGTTTTTAACTCGTTGCTCCCAAAGCTTATTTGCTTCTTCTTGATCTTTTGGCCAAGCTGCATTCTCTCTATCTATTTCGACCATATCATCTTTATTAAGATCAGGTTCTCTATCTAATAAAGATAAAGCATAAGAATAACGCTCATAGCGTCTTTTCATCATTAACTCATAAATATTAAATGCAATATCCAAGGAACCATTATTTAATTCATCATCAATTTGTTGTGAAAAAGTACTTTCAAAATTATCAATATCAGTTTGTAAAAAAGTATTCCGACTAAAATCTAAAAATTTTAAATAACGATAAAAAATTTTTTTAGAGAATTCATCGTCTAACTTAATTTTTCTATAGTGAGACTGAACAAGTCTATTTGTTACTCGCTTAGTCGCAGAGAAATTATCTTCTGTTGGCTTAGGTATAATAATTTCTTCTGATTTTATTTTTGGTAATTCAGCTATAGTAAATGGGCTAATAAAAAAAGAACTTAAAATTAAAGTAGTTAAACAATATCCTTTTCCAATAAATCTCATCGCTTTATCCTTGTATCAATGCTTTATTTAATTGAAAACATTTTTTAATTTTTATTTATTTTAAATAAACGATCAGCTGTAACACTAATAACGAGTCCATTATCTAATTCAACTCGAACATTGTCTTTCGAGATATCTAATACTGTCGCTATATTCAACTTATTTGCAATTTTTACTTTAACTTTACTTTGTACTTTTAATTCATCAATGTTGATAGGTTTAAATTGTGTTTTTACAATATTCTTTCTTAGATTTGTTTTTTTTGCTACATCATTAGAATCTAAATTATTTTTATTAGTTTTCTTTTTAGAAAACTTTCCTGTAGCTTTTTTCTCTGCAAATTTAGCTTTAGCTTCATTAAGCTTTTGTAAAGCATGTTCAACATGCTCTTTTTCTAAAATACCACAAGAATTCCCATATAGATCAACTCGCTCTGCACCTTCGCGACAACCATATAAATAGCGCCAATTAGATGTATACTGTCTAAGAGCTTGTCTTAACTGTGTATTACTAATAGATTCATCATCAGATAAAACCTCAACTAAATCTTTAAATAATCCTATTTTTAAAGGTTTTGCCTCTCCTTCAAGAATAAAGCAAAGAGGAAACTTTCCTGCTAAATATTCAATAATCTCTTTATTATTTTTTAATTTTTTGACTTCACTCATAATTCATTCCTGCTTATTTTATTTTTGTTTAAATAGAAAATTCTTGCCATTTTATCTCAATTTTTACTTAAATGACAATTATTTAATAATTAATATAGATATTACGTTGCTTATTTATCTATTAAGTTTAATTATTTCACTAAATTTATTTAAATTGGTTCAATTTAATTTAGAGTATTTAGTTATTTAACCTAGTAAATGCATCTAAAAAGTGCGGTATAATATATCAAAGTTTTATTCTAGCCACTCATTTTTTAATTTATTCTCAACGCAAAAAAGCCACAAGTCTCTCAACTTATGGCTCTCTCTTCTCTTAATTAGTAACCTGGCGGTGACCTACTCTCACATGGGGAATCCCCACACTACCATCGGCGTAACAGCGTTTCACTTCTAAGTTCGGCATGGATTA
>NZ_SLXI01000001.1:402316-580710 GCF_004345785.1 Bisgaardia hudsonensis | reverse complement strand
TCAAAGGTTTTTGATACCGAGTTAATAGACGTGGTATTCTCTGTTTTCGCTTTGCCATCTACTTTCGCTAATTCCGATACCACAATAAAACGTTGCTGAGTTTTACTAAAAATCACTCGGTAACAATACTTATTCATAATCTATTCCTCTTTTTTATTTTATTCGTTTATGCCTGCTTGTTTATTTGAACAATAATCAACTAATAATTGACCGCACTTTTATTGTTTGTTTCTGTTTCTGTTTCTGTTTCTGTTTCTGTTTCTGTTTCTGTTTCTAGTAATTTAATCTATTCATTACTGTATCTACTATCATTAAAAGCTCGCCCCTAAATTAAAGCCAACCACCGTATCTGATGTTTTAAACCCTTCTGGTACACTTAATGGTGTGCCAACAAAAACATCATAATTAAACCATTTCCAGCCACCTTTCAATCCTAAACTTAGCCCTGTTAACGATGTGCCAATTAAGTCTTTAGTTGATTTGCCTTTAACTTGCCCTTTGTCAAAAGTCACATAAACCTGCTGTCCCGTTTGCCCAAGATTCATAGCTATTTCATTACGCCATACCCAACCATGTTCACCACTTAAGCTTAACTCACCATCTGTGCCTCGTATTGTATAACGTCCACCAATACTAAAACGGTCTTGTGCCACTAATGCGGTTTTACTCCATTGACCTTGTAAGCTAGTGCGATAAACCAAGCCTTGATTTGCCCATTCAAAAGGTTTGGTTAGCTGAATGTTGGCACTGACTATTTTCATCCTTGATGAACCTTCATCAAATTTTTCATCTGGGTAAGGTATCGCATGGTTTAATCCTGTTCCTCGTTTATAGTTCAAACCTAATTCAAGGGTCATGTTACCTAGATAAGCTTTATGTTGAATACCAAACTCCCAACCACCTGTACGTTTACGTTGAATCCCCACTTCCTCATCATCAATAAAATTATAGGATTTTCTTGCCCATAATGAACCAACTAATGTGGTTTTATGTTGGTTATTACGAAATACTATTCTTGATAAACTCAGTTTACTGTTCTCACTTTCCCCTGAATACAAGACCGTCGAACCAAAAGCCCCTGCCACTTCTTGATGATATTTACTCTCTGTATGACTAGCTGATAATTGCCAATAATGCCATGGTACAGAATAATAAAAACTTAAGTTATGACTTTGACGGCGTCCTTTGTCATCTTCCCCCGCCCAATTAGGTCTAGAAAGACTATGGGTAAAACTGGTATAAAATAAATCATTCGCCGTAAAAATATTATCCAAAGACAATGTCGCTGAACCTTGCCAACGTCCTGTAGATGTTGAGCCTGCATCATCTAGACCTAAACTTAAACGAAAGGGAAAACGCTGAGCATATTGAATATGTAAATCACTTTCCCCTATTTCAGATTCTCCCTCTGGCGGTACAATATTGATGGTCGCATCAGCTGTAGGAACCCGTTTTAGGTTTTCTAAGGATTGCTCTATATCTCGAACATTTAAAATATCCCCTTTTTGTGGCACTATTCCCGTCCATGCCCCTAAACGAGTGAATTTATCTACACCACTTTTATCTTCAATAATGGTATTACGCACTATTCCTGGGATAACCGTTAATATTAATCGACCTGAATTTAAATCTTGCTCACCAACAACCAATCTGGTAGTAACATAACCTGATTCGATAATAATATTTTGCATTTTCTTCACTAAGACATTTAACCCTTCCCCTCCAAAACAGTAAGGCAGAATTAAACCTAATGATTTTGCTGCCTCTTGATATGCCCAGCTAAATTGGCTTTTTTCTGTTGTTATTGTATTAAGCACTTTAGTAGAGTGAGACGAAAAATGTTCATTAATAAAAAGATTAGAACTTGAAGATTGGGAAACAGTGAAAGAAGAAAGCGGTGAAGATGGATGCGTAATAATATGAATATTTTTTATTGGATAACAGAGAGGCTCCTCTTTGGGTAGTACTAAATCTGAAGATGGAGGAGTATCAAACTGTACCTCTGATTTTGCGGAAAACTGCTCAACTTTTTGTTCTAGCAGATCTTGTTGCCGTTGTTGCTGTTTTGCATCAAGTTTTTCTAAGCCTTTAATTTGCTCTATGGAAGGTTCAGTAGCAAAAACTTGATTCAGATAAAATACGCTACTTACAACTAAAGTAATAAAAGATAGTGATAATTTTTTCATATAAACTCATTCTTACATAATATTATTGACTAATAATGATACTAATTTAAATATATTATTTAATCAACTCAATATTTTATTTTTTTAATAATATAAATTATGGAAAATATTTTATAAAAATAATTAATTATATTTTTCTATTTTCAGAATTAATGAATGATAAGTTTAGTGTTTTTAATATTGATAATTATCTCCCTGTAATTCTTTTGTGCGCTGCAATAAAATACATACTTTACAATAAAGAGAAAAAAAGTAGAATGTAGCAACTTTAAATTGGTTTATACTGATACTTACTCTAATTTGAATAATTTAGCGGGCAAAAATAGCAGAAAATTATTCTATAATTGGTATTTCCCCAAATTTTTTCTACACAATCTACTTGATGTAGGTTACTGACTTGTTATCAGACTTTAAGAGAAATTTATGACTACTCCATTTACACCCGAACTGCTTTCACCAGCAGGTTCGTTGAAAAATATGCGTTATGCTTTTGCCTATGGGGCGGATGCGGTTTATGCAGGACAACCTCGTTATAGTTTACGAGTACGTAATAATGAATTTAATCATGCTAATTTAAAAATCGGTATTGATGAAGCCCATGGATTAGGTAAAAAATTCTATGTGGTGGTGAATATTGCCCCTCATAATTCAAAATTAAAAACCTTTATTCGTGATTTAGAACCCGTTATTGCGATGAAGCCAGATGCGTTAATTATGTCAGATCCGGGCTTAATTATGTTGGTTCGTGAACATTTTCCTGATATGGCGATTCATCTTTCTGTGCAAGCTAATGCAGTAAACTGGGCTTCGGTTAAATTTTGGAAACAAATGGGACTCACTCGAGTGATTTTATCTCGTGAACTCTCTATTGATGAAATTGCTGAAATTCGCCAACAAGTACCAGATATGGAAATCGAAGTTTTTGTACATGGTGCATTATGTATGGCTTATTCGGGACGCTGTTTATTATCAGGTTATATTAACAAACGTGATCCAAACCAAGGCACTTGCACTAATGCTTGTCGTTGGGAATATAGCGTTACTGAAGCCAAAGAAGATGAAATTGGTAATATTGTCAATGTTGGTGAAGAAATTCCTGTCAAAAATGTAGCACCTACTCTAGGCGAAGGTAACACAACAGATAAAGTCTTTTTACTCGCTGAAAGTCAACGCCCTGAAGAACAGATGTCAGCTTTTGAAGATGAGCATGGCACTTACATTATGAATTCAAAAGATTTACGTGCAGTACAACATGTAGAAAAATTGACCGCACTTGGTGTGCATTCATTAAAAATTGAAGGTCGGACAAAATCTTTCTATTATTGCGCAAGAACGGCTCAAGTTTATCGTAAAGCGATTGATGATGCGGTTGCAGGAAAACCATTTGATAAAAGTTTAATGAATACCTTAGAATCCCTTGCTCATCGAGGTTATACCGAAGGCTTTTTACGCCGTCATACCCATGATGAGTATCAAAACTACGAATATGGTTATTCTATTTCAGAAAGCCAACAGTTTGTTGGCGAATTTACTGGTAAGCGTAACGAACAAGGTATGGCAGAAGTCGCAGTTAAAAATAAGTTTTTGGTAGGCGATGAAGTAGAAATGATGACACCTAAAGGCAATATTATGTTCACCATTAAAAGAATGTTAAACCGTAAAAATGAAGAAATCGATGCAGGTCGTGGTGATGGACATTTTGTTTTTCTTGATGTACCAGAAGATATTTCATTAGATTATGCATTATTAATGCGTAATTTAGTAAATACTAATACCCGTCACCCCCACGCTAAATAAACAACAAAAATGTTAAAAAAATGTTGCATTTGTTAATTTTGTATATATAATACACCCATACCCTAAAAAGTATGACTCCAAATATAATTATTATATTTTTGCCCTTTCTTCCCCGAAAGGGCTTTTTTTTGCCTAAATAACAGTATAAAAATACAGGTTATTCTCAAGAATCGCAGTTTTTTCTTGTGAAATAAGGCAATTAACCATAGACTAGCACATTGTTTTTATTCAAATATTATATTAATTGTTATGCTATTATCTGATTTTTATTTTAATTTACCTGATGAGTTAATTGCTCGCTACCCTACCCCCAATCGCCGAGCTAGTCGTTTATTACAATTAAATGGTGAAAATGGTGAAATTTCTCACCGCACTTTTTCTGATGTAGTCGATTTGATCAATGAGGGCGATCTAGTTATTTTCAATAATACCCGAGTTATTCCCGCAAGAATGTTTGGTCGTAAAGCCAGCGGTGGAAAAATTGAGGTATTAGTGGAGCGTGTATTAACTGATACTCGTTTTCTGGCTCATATTCGTTCATCAAAAGCCCCAAAAGAAAAGGCGGAATTATTTTTAGGGGAAGATAAACTCGGTGAAAATAATGGTGTGAAAATGATTATGGTGGCTCGCCACGATAATTTATTTGAATTAGAAATTGCAGAAAAAACTACCCCACTTTTAGATGTATTACAAAAAATTGGGCATATGCCCCTTCCCCCTTATATTGATCGCCCCGATGAAGAAGCGGATCAAGAACGTTATCAAACAGTATATAATAAAGTGCCGGGGGCAGTTGCAGCTCCAACAGCGGGATTGCATTTTGATGATGAATTGTTGGAACAATTAAAAAATAAAGGGGTTAATTTTGCTTTTGTTACACTACACGTTGGAGCAGGTACTTTCCAACCTGTTCGTGTGAAAAATATCGAAAATCATAAAATGCACGCTGAATATGTGGAAGTATCTCAAAACGTTGTAGATGCTATTTTAGCAACAAAAGCAAAAGGTAAGCGTGTTATTGCAGTAGGTACCACTTCGGTACGCTCTATTGAAAGTGCTGCTTTAGAGACAGAAAATAAAGGAAATGGCAATTTGATTGAACCTTATTTTTCAGATACGTCAATCTTTATTTATCCCGGTAAAAAATTCCGAATAATAGATTGCTTAATTACCAATTTCCATTTACCTGAAAGTACTTTGATTATGCTAGTTTCTGCCTTTGCAGGTTATTCTCACACGATGAATGCCTACAAGAGTGCGGTAGAAAATCACTATCGTTTTTTCAGTTATGGGGATGCGATGTTTATTACTAAAAATGACAATGTGAAAGGTCTGGAATAATCAATAAAAAGTGCGGTCAGTTTTTCTTTTGTTTTTAAAACAGTGGAAAATCTAACCGCACTTTAGTTAAGTAAGTTAAGCACAATAAGTTATTTTAAGATTTTAATGTACTGCTAATGAAAAAAGAATCATCATCAAAGCAGCATTCACTTCTTTCTTTGGAATTAGCTTTTCATTAATAAATACATCACCATCTTTTGTTTCTAAATTAAAGCCTATATTTTTATCATCTACGGTTAAATAGGGTGATTGTTGTTTTGCTAATATCACTAATTCATCGACCATTTCCTCTGGTGATTGCGGCACATTTGGATCAAATTTACTCACTTCGGCAATAAATTCTTTGGTAAATGGAATATTGAGTTTAGCTTTTACTTTGAGTTTATTAAAAATTGAGACTATATTTTCCAAATGATTTAACATTTTTGGATCAAATTTATTAAGTGCAATATCCAATGATAAATCCGTTTTACCTTGACTATTTTCTAATGAAATTTCTTTGAAATTAAATTTTGGCTCTGATTGCAACAATTTTAAGTAATGTTCTTCCACTTCTTTTTGAGGCATTTTATCCATATTTTTGTAATTTTGATAAAGAAACGCTACAAACTGATCGGTTAATAAGGCATCTAATTCGGCATCAAAATCAAACTTAAATTTTCCTAACTCAGCTTTTTTATCGCCTTGAATAAGTGCTATTTTAGATAGGAGATCACTAGTTACTGCTAACTTCCCATTTTCTACAAATTTTTGATCACTATTATACTTAAGGTCATTCATTACAAAAGTACCAGCATCTTCAAAATAAGTAAAAGTCAATTTGTCCATTTCAAGTCGATAATCTTCTTCATTAAGATAGGTATATTTTGCGTTTTTCTTAGTATCTTGAGTAAATTTCACTCCTTCAAAATCAACCAAAGCATCGCTATCTTTAATTGTTATTTTTGGCGTGATAATTTCTACTTTACCTTCTTGTAATCTATTTAAATCAAAATTTAGATTAATCTTATCAATTTTAAATGAACTATCTTCCTTTTCACCAACTGACTCAATTGTATTTATCACAAATTGACCATTGGTATCTCCTGAATAACTCAGATCTGTATTTCCTGATAATAATTCATCTTGTTTAAGATAAGAACGGAAAGCTTCTGGTGCAATGATCTGATTTTTAACGCTTGCCATAATAGGCGAAAATTTAAGCGAAGTTAAGCGATTAATTGGGAATGGTCCATGTTGAACCTTATCATTTCCTTTAAAAGTATATACTTCTGCGTTACCTTCTATTCCTTTTACGGCTAAATCATATTGAACATCTGAACTAAAAAAGTGACGTTCTACCCTTATATTTTTAATTTCAGCTTGAATACCATAAATATCTAATTTTTTTAACTCAGTATTACCAATATCAACCCATTGTTGATATTGTGATTCAATTTGCTTTCCTGTGTACCAACTACCACCAACTACTGAAGCACCTAAAATAACAGCAACAGAAACAGCTATTGTGGATAATTTCATTTTTTCTCCTTTCACCTTAATTATGTATTTATTAAAAAATACTATTACACTTAGTTCTAACTTAATTTATATGATACTCGAAACTATTTGATAAGACTAAACATTTGTATGAAATTCCCTTATAATGCCCTCTTCGAAACAATTACAACAACCCTCGAACTGTTTATTCGAAAAGGAAAAATATATTTATGACAATGAAATTTACATTACACACGACCGATGGCAATGCACGTCGTGGTACGATGACCTTTAATCGCCCACAAGGTGAATTTAAAGTAGAAACTCCTGCCTTTATGCCTGTAGGAACTTATGGCACAGTAAAAGGTATGACGCCAGAAGAAGTAAGAGCAACTGGTGCGGAAATTTTACTTGGTAATACTTTCCATCTTTGGCTACGTCCTGGTCAAGAAGTGATGCGTAAACATGGTGATTTGCACGATTTTATGCAATGGCATCGCCCGATTTTAACAGATAGCGGTGGTTTTCAAGTTTTTAGTCTTGGCAAAATTAGAAAAATTACGGAAGAAGGGGTTAAATTTCAAAACCCGATTAATGGGGAACATATTTTTTTATCCCCTGAAAAATCAATGGAAATTCAATATGATCTTGGTTCAGATATTGTAATGATCTTTGACGAATGTGCCCCTTATCCTTCAACTTTTGATTACACAAAAAAATCAATGGAAATGTCATTACGTTGGGCTAAACGTAGCCGTGATCGTTTTGATGAATTAGGTAATAAAAATGCTTTATTTGGTATTGTTCAAGGTGGTACATTCGAAGAATTACGCAAGATTTCTGTTGAAGGATTGGTAAATATTGGTTTTGATGGCTATGCCGTAGGTGGCTTAGCCGTTGGTGAACCTAAAGAAGATATGCACCGTATTTTAGAGTCTGTTTGTCCACAGCTTCCGACAGACAAACCACGCTATTTGATGGGTGTTGGTAAACCCGAAGATTTAGTGGAAGGGGTAAGACGTGGTATTGATATGTTTGACTGCGTAATGCCTACTCGCAATGCTCGTAACGGACATTTATTTGTTACTGATGGGATTGTAAAAATTCGTAATGCCAAATATCGAGATGATATCACACCACTAGATCCAGAATGTGATTGTTATACTTGTAAAAATTATACCAAAGCCTATTTATATCATTTAGATAAGTGTGGTGAAATTTTAGGGGCAAGATTAAATACTATTCATAATTTACGCTATTATCAACGTTTAATGGCTGAGATTCGAACGGCTATTGATGAAGGTAAATTTGAGGAATTTGTAGAAACATTTTATGCAAGAATTGGCAAACCGATTCCACCATTACAAACTGAAATAAATAGTCAAGATAATAGTAAATAAAAGTGCGGTTAAAATTAAAAGATATTTTCACTTTAAGCGTATTTTATGCTATTTTAAACATCTATTTTTATATTAATATCAACTTAACTTTAAAAGGATAAACACATGGACGCTCAACAAGGTAGCCCTTTATCAATGTTATTTATTTTTGTTATTTTCGGCTTAATTTTCTATTTTATGATTTATCGCCCACAAGCAAAACGTAATAAAGCCCATCAAAAATTAATGTCTGAATTAGCAAAAGGAACCGAAGTACTTACTTCTGGCGGTATTATCGGTAAAATCACTAAAATTGGTGCTGAAACTGATTATGTAGTAATTGCATTAAATGATACGACTGAAATTACCATTAAACGTGATTTTATTGTGGCGGTATTGCCAAAAGGATCATTAAAATCCCTTTAATTTTTAATTTATTTATCTTTTAATTTATTCCTCAAGGGAACTAAAAAGTATGTTAAATCGTTACCCTTTATGGAAGAATATAATGGTGATCCTTGTGATCGCCATTGGAGTTTTGTACTCACTTCCAAATCTTTACGGTGAAGATCCCGCAGTTCAAATTTCAGGAACTCGTGGACAACAAGCCGATACAGCTGTTCTAGCTGACATTCAAAACTTATTAAATGAAAATAATCTAGATTCAAAATCACTTTCCTTAAATAATGGATCGATTTTAGTTAGATTTCATAATACTGACTCTCAATTATTAGCTAAAGACAAGATCGCAGAGAAACTCGGTAATGCTTATTCGATTGCACTAAACCTAGCCCCAGCAACACCACAATGGCTATCAAGCATTGGTGGTAATCCGATGAAATGGGGACTTGATTTACGTGGTGGGGTTCGCTTTCTAATGGAAGTCGATATGAATACGGCTTTAGGTAAACGTCAAGAACAACTAGAAGATAGTTTACGTACTGAATTGCGTAAAGAAAAATATCGCTATTCTGCCATTCGTGCAGGTAATTCATTTAGTACTGAAATTATCTTACTAAAACCAGAAGAACTTTCTACGGTTGAACGTTTCCTAAGAAAAAAACACCCAACACTTGATGTAAAATCAATATCAGAAAATACCCTTTCATTACAATTCTCTGAAGCAGCTCTAATTGAAGCTCGTGATCATGCGATTGAACAAAACTTAAGTATTTTACGTCGCCGTGTAGAAGAATTAGGGGTAGCTGAGCCAGTTATTCAACGTCAAGGTGCTGAACGTATTGTGGTTGAATTACCTGGTGTACAAGATACTGCTCGAGCAAAAGAGATTTTAGGCGCAACAGCTACATTAGAATTTCGTTTAGTTAACCAAAATGCTAATCTTGAAGCTGCCTTAAAAGGATTGGTTCCATCAGATTCTGAAGTAAAATATGATCGTAGTGGTCGCCCTGTAGTGCTTTATAAACGAGCCGTATTAGGTGGGGAACATATCACTAATGCTAGTTCAGGCGTAGATCAAAACACCTCTTCACCACAAGTCAGTGTTAATTTAGATTCTGAAGGCGGTGAGATAATGTCTCAAACCACCAAATTAAATCTAAAAAAACCAATGGCAACTTTATATGTAGAATATAAAGATAGTGGTAAAAAAGATGACAACGGAAAATCTATTTTAGAAAAACACGAAGAAGTGATTAACGTTGCGACTATTCAAGGTCGTTTCGGTAGCCAATTCCAAATTACAGGTATTGACAGCCCTGCGGAAGCTCAAAATCTTTCTGTATTATTACGTTCCGGTGCATTAACTGCTCCAATCCAAATAGTTGAAGAGCGTACTGTTGGTCCTTCTCTTGGAGCTCAAAATGTGGAACAAGGACTGACCGCTGGAATTTGGGGATTAGTTATTACTATCGTATTTATGTTGGTTTATTATAAACTCTTTGGTTTTTTTGCAAATATCGCACTAATGGCAAATATGGTCTTGTTAGTGGGATTAATGTCATTACTTCCCGGTGCAACATTAACAATGCCTGGAATTGCAGGGATTGTCTTATCCGTAGGAATGTCTGTCGATGCCAACGTGCTTATCTTTGAACGGATAAGAGAAGAAATTCGTAACGGACGAACCATTCAACAAGCAATCCACGAAGGATATAGTGGTGCATTTAGTAGTATTTTTGATGCTAACTTAACCACAATTTTAACTTCCATTGTGCTTTATGCAGTGGGAACAGGTCCAGTAAAAGGATTTGCTATTACGCTTTCATTAGGTGTGGCAATTTCAATGTTTACGGCAATCACAGGTACACGTATGCTCGCAAACTGGGTATATGGTGGTAAACGTGTTAAAAAATTATCAATTTAAAGGTGCATACTGTGAGTTTATTTAGACGTAAAGAAAAATATGATCATAAGGGAATTATCCTTCCCTTTAAATTAATTCCGTTTACAAAATATCGTTTTGTTGGTTATGCCTTTTCACTTTTTGTTACTATTCTAAGTATTTTCTTTATTGTAACAAAAGGATTTAACTGGGGACTTGATTTTACAGGCGGTACAGTTGTACAAACAACCTTTTCCCAACCCGCTGACTTACCAAAAGTAAGAGATACATTAAAAGCAAATGGTTTTCCTAGTGCTATTGTACAAACGAATGGTGGAGTAAAAGATGTGATGATCCGCCTTTCTGCTTCTGCTGGTGATGCTAAAATCGGTAATGAGATTAAGGATATGCTTGTTACATTGGATAATGGAATACAAGTACTTAGTGTTGATTTCGTAGGACCAAATGTCGGGGAAGAATTAACACAGGGTGCAATTTATGCAACTTTAGCAACTTTATTATTACTACTTGCTTATATTGGTTTACGATTTGAATGGCGTCTTGCCGTAGGAGGAATTGTTGCTCTTGCTCATGACGTAATGGTCACACTAGGTATTTTTTCATTTTTCCAAATTGAAATGGATCTTACTTTCGTGGCGGCGATTTTATCGGTAGTCGGCTACTCGTTAAATGATAGTATCGTAGTATTTGACCGTGTTCGTGAGAATTTTAGAAAGATTCGCCGTGTTGAAACTTTAGAAATTATTGATATTTCCTTAACACAAACCTTAGCTCGTACTTTGATGACCTCAATTACTACGCTATTTGTGGTAGTTTCATTATTTATTTTTGGTGGTCCAACAATTCATAGCTTCTCTTTGGCTTTATTAATTGGTATTGCTTTTGGTACTTATTCTACAATCTATATTGCTATTTCTGTGGCATTAGATCTCGGATTAAAACGTGAGCATATGATTATTAAGAAAGTCAGCAAAGAAGACATTGAAGAAATGCCATAAATTAGAAATAATAATACCGCACTTTCTCAATAAAGTGCGGTCTAATTTTTTAAGATTTTCATAAACCCGAATTGATCGGGTTTTTGTTTATATCAATATTTCAATAAAGGAAGTTTAACTATGCGAATAAGATTATTAACAATAGCAATTTCTTTCATCAGTTTTACTTCCTTTGCTAGTCAACAGGTTGCTACTAATATTTCATCAAATGTTGAAATAAATCCCTTAGCTCAACAGCAGAAATTACAAAAACAGCGAGAGATTTACCAAAAAATTAATCAGTTTTTAGCCATATCTAATAGTGAAAAAACACGTTCTATCACAAGTCAATTATTAGAAGAGATAAAAGATTACCCTCTTTATACTTATGCTAAATACAACCTGTTATTATCTGAAATAGAAGAAATTGAGTTTTCAGTCATTGATCAATTTGAAAAAAATAATCCTAATTTTTATAAAACTAATGATCTAAAAAGAGCTTGGTTAGTGCAACAACAAAAACAAGAAAATTGGCAAATAATTATTGATAATAAATTAAACTTGCCGACAGATACCAGTTCTCAATGTATTGTTCAAAAAGCTGAATATGAACAACAAAAAAACCGAGAAAAAATAACCGCACTTAATAAAAACGCTCTTGATCTTTCTCAGCTATGGTTAACTGGAGATAGTTTACCAAATAGTTGTGATCCACTGTTAGCTAAATGGTTTGAACAAGGTGGATTAACTGAAGAATTGGTAAAAAAACGAGCTTTACTTGCTTTTAACAGCAATAATACAGGGCTACTAAAACATCTTACATTACAAGCAACTGATCCTGAATTAAAAATTTGGTTAACTGATTTATATAACTTACGACAAAATTCCCAAAACTTAATCAATCCTGACAATCAGTTTTCCATTGAAAAATTATTACCTGAAAATGAAAATAGTAAAATTATTTTATTAAATGCTTATCCCTCTTTTATAAAAGGGTTAAATGAAAATGATTTAGACAAATTAAATCCATTTAATCTATTTCAAGAATGGGCAATACATTTCAATTTGAGTGAACAACAAATAAATCAATGGAAAAGTATTCTACTATCACATATTTTTGATACTGAAAATTCTTCATTACAAAAATGGCGTGATGATACATTGCGAAATCTTAAAAATGATAAGCTATTAGAACGCCGTATTCGTGCTGCTATTCGTCAAAAAGAAGATATTTTTAAATGGTTAAATATCCTTTCTGATAAAACAAAAAATGAACAGGAATGGCAATATTGGTTAGCTAAATATTGGCAAAAACAAGGTAAAAAATCAAAAGCTAACACTATTTTTGAACAACTTGCAAAAAATGAGCGTGGTTTCTACCCTATGCTCGCAGCAGAAGAATTAAAAGTTGCTTATTACCCTGAAATAAAACGTGTATCCGATCAACAACAAATATTAAATGTCGTTCAAAAATTTTCAGTACCATTAACAAGAATTGAAGAACTTTATTATTTAGATGATAAATATGCGGTTAATCAAGAATGGTATTACCTACTAGAACAAAGTGATTTTAACGAGAAACTCACTCTTGCAAAATATGCAGAGTCAAAACAATGGTTTGATCTACAAGTAGAAGCAACCATTAAAGCAAAAGCCTGGGATTATATTGGATTACGTTTACCTAATGCTTATCAAGATTGGTTTGATATTTTACTAAAAAATCGAAAAATCCACCGCACTTTTGCTATGGCGATCGCTCGTCAAGAAAGTGCATGGCGTACCGATGTTTCATCACATGCCAATGCGAGAGGATTAATGCAGCTATTACCAAGTACTGCAAGATTAACCGCACAACGCCAAGAATTACCTTATAAAAAAGAGAGTCAATTATTCGATCCTTTTGATAATATTATGCTGGGAACTCAACATTTACAGGAGCTTTATGACAAATATGGGAACAATCGGATCTTAATTGCCGCTGCTTATAATGCAGGTTCACATCGAGTAGATCAATGGTTAGATAAATCACAAGGTAAATTGACTATGGCTGAATTTATTGCAACTATCCCTTATTATGAAACTAGAGGTTATGTCCAAAACGTACTAGCTTATGACTATTATTATCAAATTTTACAACATAAAGTTCTAGAAAAATTTACCCAAGAAGAAAAAAATAGATTATACTAGTACAATAGTAACGCTAAGAAAGGAATATTGATATGTATGTAAGTCGTAATATGGATCATTGGCAAGATTTCATGGCTATATTAAATACCGCTTTTGAACAAGGTAAGGGACAAGATCTATTAACCCTTTTACTTACCGCAGATGAACGAGATGCCGTAGGACTAAGATTACAAATAGTGGATCAATTACTAAATGGCAACATTCCACAGCGAGAAATTCAACAAAATCTAAATACCAGTGCAGCGACGATTACGAGAGGATCAAATATGATAAAAATGATGCCTCCAGACTTTATGCAATGGATAAAAGAGCAACTCAATGAGCAAAAGAAAAACAAAGAAAAATAAATTTTCTTTTATTCTAGCCAAATTACGCTGTGGTATTATTTTTGTAGTATTAGGATTTTTTACTCTTACTCTACTCTTTCGTTTTTTTGCTATCCCCTTTTCATCTTATATGGCTCAACAGAAAATTAGCCATTGGATAACAGGGGAAACTTATCCTATAAAATACAAATGGGTAAACTTAGCTAGTATCTCGCCTTATATGCAATTAGCGGTTATTGCCACAGAAGATCAATTATTTCCTGAACATAATGGTTTCGATTGGAATGCCATTGAAAGTGCTTTAAAACATAATCAAAAATCAAAAAAAACACGAGGTGGTTCCACTATTTCACAGCAAACAGCTAAAAACCTATACCTGTGGCACGGTCAAAGTTGGCTCCGTAAAGCTATTGAAGTACCAGTAACCCTAAGTCTTGAACTATTATGGAATAAAAAGCGTATTTTAGAGGTATACTTAAATATCGCTGAATTTGGAAATGGTATTTTTGGTGTAGAAGCCGCTAGCCAATATTATTTTAAAAAATCCGCCAAACAATTAACTCAACAAGAATCTGCTTTACTTGCCTCGGTTTTACCTAATCCAATTATTTTTAAAGTCAATAAACCAAGTGCTTATGTAAAAAGAAAGCAAGCTTGGATAATGAAACAAATGAATCAATTAGGGAAAGGTTATTTAGAAAAGCTAGATTAATAAACTAAAGTGCGGTATAAATTTTTAATATTTTTCAAAATATCTATTTTTTATACCGTACTTTATAGTTAAAAATATCCTTTATTCTAAATGCTCCAGACCAAGCTGATACAACTCATTCTTCTTGTAGCCATACAGTTCCGCTACTATCGCAGCCGCTTTTTTTAAGGGTAATTCTTTTACTAGTAGTTTTAACGCTTTTATTGCTTGTGATGAAATATCATTGTTATCTTGTTTTTGTATTCCTTCAATAATCAAGACCATTTCACCTTTAGTACGATTAGGATCTTCTTCTAACCAAGAACGTAAAGCTGAAACTTTATCACCTTTGATCGTTTCCCAGGTTTTAGTAATTTCTCTTGCTAACACCAAATAACGATCTTCACCAAATACTTTTTCAATATCCTTCAAACAATCTAAAATACGATGAGTAGATTCATAGAAAATCATCGTTCTTTGTTCTTCAAGCAAACTTTCCAATTTATCACAACGTGCTTTTGTTTTTGCAGGAAGGAATCCTTCAAAACAAAAACGATCAGAGGCAATACCCGATGCACATAATGCAGTAATAGCAGCACAAGCTCCTGGTAGAGGTACGACTTTAATGTCAACTTGTCGGCATTTTCTCACCAGATGAAAACCAGGATCGCTAATTAATGGTGTTCCTGCATCAGAAATAAGAGCAATATTTATTCCTTGTTGTAACTTTTCCACTAATAAATCAGCTTTATGTTGCTCATTATGATCGTGTAATGCAAAAAATGGCTTTTTTATACCATAATGACTTAATAATAAGCCACTATGCCTTGTATCTTCTGCGGCAATTAAATCAACTTGAGAAAAAATATCCAATGCTCGTTGGGTAATATCTTGTAAATTCCCAATGGGTGTTGCGACAATATATAGAGTTCCAGTTAAATTATTCATTTTTTTACTTCTTTTATTTGATTTTAATGTATTAGATAAGTAAGATCGTTTTATTGCATTTACCTAAGGAGCAATTATGTCTATTCTATTACAAGCGGTTCATATTAAGAAACGATTAATACCATTTTTATTTACACTATTTTTAGCCGGCTGTACATCCAATTTTTTTGATAGCAGTTTTACTAGTGAATTAAGAAAAGATGCCAATGCAAATTCAGATTATTATATAAGTCATATTGAAAAAGCACCAAATGTTGAAGATCAACAAACTTATAAGCTATTAGCTGCCCGAGTACTTATTACAGAAAATAAAATAGCACAGGCTGAAGCATTCTTGTCAGAACTAAAAGATCTTAATAAAGAACAATTACTTGATAAATCCATTATTGATGCACATATAGCTGCAGTTAAAAAGAAAAGCACATATGCTAGAAATTTACTCGCTAAAATTAATCTAAATTTATTAAGTAACTCTCAAAAATCACGTTATTATCAAGCCATTGCACACATAGAAGAAAATAGCCACAATTCAATTGAGGCGGTAAAAGCAAGAATTCAAATGGATTCTTATTTAACTGATACTCAAAGAAAACAAGAAAATATTGACTGCACTTGGACGTTATTACGTAATACAAATAAAGGGATCATAAATAATACGTCAGCAAATGGAAATATTGCTCTTGGTGGGTGGTTAGCCTTAGTAAGAACCTATAATGATAACCTAAATCAAACAAATTTACTCAGCGAAGCACTACAAAGATGGAAAGCATCATATCCAAGTCATAGTGCGGCTTATTTATTTCCAACTGAATTACAAGCATTATTTAACTTTCAAGAAACACGTTTATCTCAAATTGGGTTAGTGCTCCCTTTAACAAGTAGTGCAAAACTTATTGGTGATACCATTAAACAAGGTTTTGATGATGCTAAAGGCGATAGTAATATTCAAGTGGCTGTTTTTGATACGATGACAATGCCAGTAGATCAAATTATAGCAACGGCGAAACAGCAAGGTATTAACACTATTGTTGGTCCATTATTAAAACAGAATGTTGATGTGCTTTTAAATTCTCCATCATTAATTCAAGGTGTTAATATTCTTGCATTAAATTCAACAGCAAATGCACGCCCAATTAACCAGCTTTGTTATTATGGATTGTCTCCTGAGGATGAAGCTGAATCAGCCGCAACAAAAATGTGGAATGATGGGGTTCGTATACCATTAGTTGTGGTACCACAAAATGATTTAGGACAACGAGTTGCTTCTGCATTCAACGTTCGTTGGCAACAAATCTCTGCTACTGATGCGAATGTAAAATTTTATAATCAATATGATGATATTGTTGGGGCATTACAATCTAGCTTAAATTCAAATATTCAGGCACTGTATATTATTTCAGATAGCCAACAGCTTGCAGAAATTAAAACAGTGGTTGATAATACAAATCAAAATATCAAATTATATGCAAGCTCTCGTAGTCACTCACCAAATAATGGTCCAGAATATAACTTACTTATGAATGGTGTTAAATTTAGTGATATACCTTTCTTCAAAGAAGCTGAATCAACACAATATCAAAAAACAGCACAATTAGTAAATAATGATTATTCTTTAATGCGTTTATATGCAATGGGTACAGATGCTTGGTTGTTAATTAATCAATTCAATGAAATACGTCAAATTCCTAGTTTTAGTATTAATGGTCTAACTGGAAAATTAACGACTAATTCTAATTGCAATATTGAACGTGAAATGACTTGGTTCCAATATAAAGATGCTACAATTTATGTAGAAGAAAATTAATATGTTTTTCTCTAAACGAGATCAGGGGGCGAGTTTTGAATATCAAGCTCGCCTTTTCTTGGAAAAGCAAGGATTAACATTCATTGCAGCAAATCAACATTTCAAATGTGGCGAACTTGATTTAATAATGAAAGATCAAGCAACCATTGTATTTGTTGAAGTTAGACAACGCAAAAATGACGATTTTGGTACGGCTATCGAAAGTGTTGATTACAGAAAACAAACAAAGTGGCTCAATACTGCAAGTGCATGGTTATCTCAATATGACTTAAGCTTGGAAGATACAGATTGCCGTTTTGATCTCGTTGCTTTTGGTGCATCAGACAATGATGTTGAATGGTTACCTAATTTTTTAGATGAATAATAAATTATTATGCTAAATAAAATTAAAGATATTTATTCTGAAAGTATACAAATACAAATATCAGCCTCTAGCCTACTAACTAGAAATATAGTAAGGGGGGCTGAAAATATTGTAGATTGCTTACTGAGAAATAATAAAATTATTGTATGTGGTCATGGCCGTTCTTATGCTAATGCACAATTTTTTGTTGCAAATCTTCTCAATCGCTATGAATTACAGAGACCAAGTTTTCCCTCAGTTCTACTTAGCTTGGAGGGAGCGATAGGATCTTCAATTCTTTTTGATGAAGATTCAAATAATATCTATCAACGCCAATTTAATGCGATTGCACAAGCCGGTGACTTATTGGTAATATTTTCACCATTAGGAAATGAAGAAGCAATTTTAAACATCATTCGTTGCGCTTTAACTAAAGAAGTGCATGTAATTGCTTTAACAGGAACAAAGAATGATCATATTAAGGGATTTTTAACTGACAACGATATTGAGATTTCCGTTCCTGCAATAAAAGAAAGCCGTATTTTAGAAAACCACTTATTTATTATTAATAGTATTTGTGAACTCATTGATTATAAGTTATTTTCTCATACGTAATTTGGTAAATAAATATTTTCAATACAAACTATATCCCTTAAATAAAAGGAGCATTATATGAATATCAAACAAATTAAGTTACTAAGCCTAATTATCGGATCTGTAATACTGTTACAAGGATGTGTTACTGCAACTGTTGTTGGTGTTGGAGCAGCGGCTGCAACAAAAATAGCAACCGATCCAAGAACAGTTGGTACACAAGTAGATGATGAAACACTTGAAGAAAAAGTATTACTGACAATTAATAAAGATAGCCAAATAAAATCTGAAGCTCGTATTAATGTCGTATCCTATAGTGGGCAAATTCTATTAATCGGTCAAGTTCCAAATGAAACATTAAAGGAGCAGGTTACAAACCTAACTGAAGGCGTTGAATACGTGAATAAAGTATATAATGAATTACGTGTAGGATCGCCGATTTCATTCGGGCAAATCAGTAAAGATGGTTGGATTACTACACAAGTAAAATCAAAATTACTTGTTGATTCAAATGTAAAAAGTACAGACATAAAAGCAATTACAGAAAATGGGGAAGTCTTCTTAATGGGTAATGTTACACAAGATCAAGCCAATGCTGCTGCAAATGTTGCTAGAAATATACTTGGTGTAAAAAAAGTAGTAAAAGTCTTTAATTATATACAATAAACTAAAATTAATTTTTTAATCTAAACATTCTTTCTCATCTAAAAATGAGAAAGGATGTTATTATGTTAAGGTATGCAAATATGCTTTAACTGACCTCTTTTATCACTTTTATTCCATTCAATTTGTACAATAGTCGAAGGATAAAAATTTACTGTATTAGTTTGATTGACTAATCTCGCAACAATTTCTCCAACCAAAGGTAAGTGAGAAATTAAGAAAACATTCTCAACACCTTCATCATTAAGAACTGATAAATATTCAATCACTATTGCTACATCACCATAAGGGGTAATTGATTTACACAATTCTTTCTTACCTCTTAGCGTATCTACAAATACTGCATTTACTTCATCAAAAGTTTCCTGTGCCCGAACATAAGGGCTCACAATAACTTTATCAATATTAACCCCTACTGATTTTAACCATTCTGCTTGCTGTCGAACTTGTTTACGACCATTTGATGTAAGATGGCGAGCCATATCTGACTCAGCCATCATTTCTGCCTCACCATGACGCATAATAAAAATTTGCATACTTTCTCTCTAATTAATTTTCTCTTACTGCGCTTGCTATTTTCTCTGCACATTCTTGTGCTAATGCTCCATCTTCACATTCAACCATAACACGAATTAATGGCTCAGTTCCTGATTTTCGTAATAAAATTCGTCCTTTACCAGCTAATTTTGCTTCGACTTCTTGTGCTGTTAATTTTACTGTTTCCGAATCAAGTGGATTCTGACCACCAGAAAAATGAACATTAATTAACACTTGTGGGAAAAGTTGTACCGCTTTTGTTAATTCATTTAAAGATAAATTATGCTGAACCATTGCAGATAAAACGGCCAAAGAAGCAATAATACCATCACCTGTTGTATTCTTATCTGAAATAATAATATGACCTGAATTTTCCCCACCAAGTTTCCAATTATGCTCTTGCATTTTTTCAAGTACATAGCGATCGCCAACATTGGCTCTTACAAAAGGAATTGCAAGTTCTTTTAAGGCTAGTTCTAAACGCATATTACTCATTAATGTCCCAACTACACCACCTTGCAACGATCCATTACGCAAAGCCTCTCGGGCAATAATAAATATAATCTGATCACCGTCAACTTTATTACCTAAATGATCAACCATAATCAGACGATCTCCATCGCCATCATAGGCTAAACCTACATCAGCGTTAGTTTCTTTTACTTTATCTTGTAGAGATTTTATATCAGTAGCGCCACATTTTTGATTAATATTCATTCCATTTGGTGAAGTACCAATTTCTATTACTTCAGCCCCTAACTCTCTCATCACATTAGGTGCGATATGATAAGTTGCCCCATTAGCACAATCTACAACAATTTTGTAATTCTCTAAGCTTAAATGAGCGGGGAAAGTACTTTTACAAAATTCAATGTAGCGCCCCGCTGCATCTTTAATACGACTTGCTCGACCTAACTCAGCCGATTCCACACAATCCATCGGCTCATCAAGCATAGCTTCTATTGCAAGCTCAACTTCATCTGGTAATTTTGTACCATCTGTTGAGAAAAATTTAATACCATTATCATAATAAGGGTTATGTGAAGCAGAAATGACAATACCCGCCTCTGCTCGAAATGTTCTAGTTAAATAAGCAATCGCAGGGGTTGGCATTGGTCCTGTAAAAGCAGCAGATAAGCCCGCTGCTGCCAATCCAGCCTCTAACGCAGACTCTAACATATACCCAGAAATACGCGTATCTTTACCAATTAATACTTTATTCGAACCATGAGTCGCCAATACCTTTCCAGCAGCCCATCCCAATTTTAAAGCAAAGTCTGGCGTAATCGGAGAAGCACCAACTTTTCCACGAATACCGTCTGTTCCAAAATATTTACGTTCTGACATTTTTAATTCCTTTATTTAATTTTATTATTTTTAAGCATTGCTTGTAGCCAACCAAATTTTTAATGCATCTGCGGTTTCAGCCACATCATGAACTCGAACAATTCGAGCACCATTCACAATAGAAAGCAACGCACCGGCTACACTGCCCACAACACGATGTTCAACAGATTTATCTAAAACCAAACCTATCATTGATTTACGCGATAATCCAGCTAAAACAGGATAGCCTTTTTCACAAAAGATATTAAAATTTTTCAATAATTCATAATTATGATGCAATGTTTTACCAAAGCCAAATCCAGGATCCCAAATAATATTTTCCTTGCGAATACCAGTATTTAAACAAAGTGCGGTACGATTTTCTAAAAATTTAAGAACATCGGTAACCACATTCTCATATACTGGATCTTGTTGCATTGTTCTTGGTTGACCTTGCATATGCATAAGACAAACAGGCAAATCTAAATTAGTAGCAGTTTCTAAAGCATTAGGCTCACGCAAAGCTCGAATATCATTAATCATATCCATACCAACTTTAGCACTCTCTTCCATCACTTTTGCTTTAGATGTATCAACAGATATCCAACAATCAAAACGTGTTCTCACTGCTTCAACTAAAGGGACAACACGCTCTAGCTCCTGTTCTAACGTAATTTCATCCGCCATTGGTCTGGTTGATTCTCCCCCAACATCAATAATTGTCGCACCTTCTTGCAACATTTTTTCAACCTGCATGAGTGCTTTATCTAATTGAAAAAATTTTCCACTATCAGAAAAGGAGTCTGGGGTAAAATTCAAAATCCCCATAATATGAGGTGTCGTAAGATCAAGACTCTTACCGTTTGCATATAATTTCATTTGGAGTTTTCTCTCACAAAAAATAATATCTAATTATATCGGAATCCTTAAACTAACCAAAATAAAAAGCCTTTTTAGCAAACTAAAAAGGCTTTTATTTTATTAATGATTATTTATCAGAATCTTCCGTTTTTTCTACCGCACTTTCATCATCTTTTGTATCAACATTATCTGATGAAGTTTTATCTTCCCAACCATTAGGTGGAGTAACCGGCTCTCTATTCATTAATTGTTTAATTTGAGGCTCTTCAATCGTTTCATAAGTTACCAAAGCATCTTTCATCGCATGCAAAATATCCATATTATCAATGAGCAACTGTCTAGCTCTTTCATAATTGCGAGCGATTAATGTACGAATTTCTTCATCAATAATATGTGCTGTTGTATCTGACATATGTTTTGCTTTTGCCATAGAGCGACCTAAAAAGACCTCTCCCTCATCTTCAGCGTATAATATAGGTCCTAAAGAATCCGAGAATCCCCATTGCGTCACCATATTACGTGCAATATTAGTGGCTACCTTAATATCATTTGACGCTCCAGTAGAAATATTTTCTTCCCCATAAATAAGCTCTTCCGCTAGGCGTCCTGCATATAACGTAGATAATTTACTTTCTAATTGTTTATAGCTAATACTAATCTGATCACCTTCTGGTAAAAAGAACGTTACCCCTAATGCGCGCCCACGAGGAATGATTGTTACTTTATGAACAGGATCATGTTCTGGGACTAAATAACCAACGATAGCATGACCAGCTTCATGATAAGCTGTTGATTCCTTCTGCTTATCGGTCATAATCATCGTACGACGTTCAGGCCCCATATTAATCTTATCTTTTGCTTTTTCAAATTCAAGCATTGTAACAATACGTTTATTTGTTCTTGCAGCAAATAAAGCAGCCTCATTAACAAGATTCGCAAGATCTGCACCAGAATAACCCGGGGTACCGCGAGCTAATACCATTGCATCCACTTCTGGTGCAATAGGTACTTTACGCATATGTACTTTAAGAATTTGCTCACGCCCTCGAACATCAGGCAAACCTACCATCACTTGACGATCAAAACGTCCAGGTCGAGTCAATGCAGGATCCAATACATCAGGTCGGTTAGTCGCAGCAATAACAATAACCCCTTCTTTACCTTCGAAACCATCCATTTCCACAAGCATTTGGTTTAAAGTTTGTTCACGCTCATCATGTCCACCACCAAGTCCTGCACCACGTTGGCGACCAACTGCATCAATTTCATCAATAAAGATCAGACAAGGTGCATTTTTCTTAGCTTGTTCAAACATATCACGCACACGAGAAGCACCAACCCCAACAAACATTTCAACAAAATCAGAACCTGAAATTGTGAAGAAAGGGACTTTTGCCTCACCAGCAATAGCTTTTGCCAACAATGTTTTACCAGTACCAGGAGGACCAACCATCAAAATACCTTTAGGAATACGTCCACCTAACTTTTGGAATTTTGTTGGATCTCTTAAGAAATCAACAATCTCGCCAACTTCCTCTTTGGCTTCATCACAGCCTGCTACATCAGCAAAAGTTGTTTTAATTTGATCCTTTGTTAGCATCTTTGCTTTACTCTTTCCAAAGCTCATGGCTTTTCCACCACCGCCTTGCATCTGACGCATAAAGAAAAACCAAACACCTATAAGCAGAAGCATAGGGAACCAAGAAATAAAAATTTGCGAAAGGAAACTACGCCCTTCAGGCAACGCACCATCTACTTTTACTTTTGATTTAAGTAAATCATCAAGCAATTTTCTATCTTCTAGTGGCGTTGGTAAAACAGTTGTATATTTAGAACCATCTTTTTTTGTTACAAAAATCTCACCACGCTCATTAAATTTTGTCGCAGAAATTTGACTATTTTCTACGTCACTAATAAACGTTGTATAATCAATTGAATTCCCTGAGGAATCAGTATTAAATCCCTGATATGCAGTCATCATTACCACCGCAACCACAATCCAAAGGACTAAATTTTTTACCATATCGTTCAAGGTATTACCTCTTTTTTTAGTTAATAATTTGTCATACGAAGATTACTACATATATATGAAAAATTAAAGCAATCAAATTAATTGTTTTTATTTATATATAATAATCAATACTTATAACCAATGGCTACAATATAAACCTCTCGAGAACGACCTCGAGAAGCCTCGGGCTTACGTACTTTAACAACATCAAACAGAGAGCGAATCTCTCTTAAATATTCATCAAAACCTTCACCTTGAAATACTTTTACCACAAAACTCCCTTTAGGAGCTAAGACCTGTTTACACATATCAAGAGCGAGTTCAACTAGATACATTGATCGAGGAATATCGACAGAAGGCATCCCACTAAAATTAGGTGCCATATCAGACATAACCACATCAACTTTATTCTCTCCTACTCGCCCTAATAAAGCCTTTAATACATTTTCATCTCTAAAATCCCCTTGTAAAAAATCAACACCTACAATAGGATCCATTTCTAAAATATCACAAGCTATAATTCGTCCTTTGCCACCAATTTGGCTAACCACATACTGTGACCATCCTCCTGGTGCTGCACCTAAATCAACCACGGTCATACCATGTTTAAATAAACGATCTGATTTCTGTATCTCATCAAGTTTAAAATAAGCACGTGAACGCAATTTTTGCTTATGTGCTTTTTGCACAAAAGGGTCTTTAAAATGCTCATTTAACCAGCGGCTTGAACTAGCCGAACGTTTTTTCTTTCCCATAATCTCTTAAATTTTGTGGTAGTTCTTTCAATATAAGGGTAAAATTCCCTACTTCAAGTTAGTTTTTAAAAAAATTATAAAAATCTAACCGCACTTTTATCATTTAGGACAATAAAATAATGACGTTATCAACAAAACAAAAGCAATATCTAAAAGGTTTAGCTCATCATTTAAACCCCGTTGTTATGCTAGGTAGCAATGGTTTAACTGAGGGCGTTATCGCTGAAATCGACAATGCATTAAATCATCATGAATTAATCAAAGTCAAAATTTCAGGGGCAGATCATGAAACCAAACAGCTTATTATAGATGCTATCATCCGAGAAACTCATTCTCACAAAGTACAAACAATCGGACATATACTCGTACTATATAAGCCAAGTAAAGAACCTCTCATTCAATTACCCCGTAAATAATGACAAAAAAGGACGCTATATTGCGTCCTTTTCGCAACAGTCAATTATTTATACTTAACTTCAATTATCTCAAACTCAATAATACCACCCGGTGTTTGAATTTTAACTATGTCATCAACTTCTTTAGCAACTAATCCTCTTGCTATAGGAGAGTTAACTGAAATAAGCCCTTGCTTGATATCGGCTTCATCATCTCCAACTATCTGATAAGTCACTTCCTCATCAGTATCAACATTCAATAATACAACTGTTGCGCCAAAAACCACTTTTCCATTATTTGATAATTTGGTTACATCAATTATCTGACAATTTGATAGTTTACTCTCTATTTCTTGAATACGTCCTTCACAAAAACCTTGTTGTTCACGAGCGGCATGATATTCTGCATTTTCTTTAAGATCGCCATGTTCACGAGCTTCAGCAATAGCTTTAATAATTTCTGGGCGGCGTATATTTTTTAAATGCTCCAATTCTTGTTTTAATTGTTCTGCACCACGTACAGTCATTGGAATTTGTTTCATAAACCTTTATGTTCCTTTATTCTGTGTGAAAAAAAGTACGACAATATAAAAATATTGCCGTAGCTAATAAAATAATTTCTTGCAAGAAATATATTTACTCTTGCTAATCAGAGTACTATTATTGTTCGTCTGAAAAAAAATAGCAACCATAAATCCTCATCATGTGTAAATTCCTAATAAATATAAAACAACTAAAACTAAGTTTAGTATCCCTTATACTTTGTATGCCTCAAATAACAAAAGCAGATATTTCTATACCTACTTTAATGAACACTTTGCCTGATGGCACAGCTTTAGGATTTCTAGCTAAGAATTTAGATGAAAATAGAATAATAGCAAATTATCAAGATAGCAATTTAATGTTACCTGCCAGTACACAAAAAATACTTACTGCACTAGTGGCAAAGCTAGTACTACAAGAACAATTTCAATTTGAAACAAGTTTATTAACCACTGCAAAAATCCAAAATAATACTTTAAAAGGTAATTTAATTATTAAATTTACTGGCGATCCTGACTTTACATCTGATCAACTCTATAAATTACTCAGTCAATTAAAACAAAAAGGCATTCATAAAATCTCTGGCGATCTCATTTTAGATACCGCTGTATTTATTGGCCATGATCGTGGTTTGGGCTGGATTTGGAATGACTTAACTATGTGTTTTAATTCCCCTCCATCTGCTGCCAACATTGATAATAATTGTTTTTATGTTGAATTAGATGCTAATCAACCAATAGGCCAATTAGCTAAAATTAATATTCCAAGTAAATATCCAATACAAGTTTTTGGTCGAATTCCAATTGTAAATAAAAATGAAGCAGCCTTCTGTCAATTAGATGTCATCGTTCATGATAATAACCGCTATCAACTTAAAGGCTGTCTTGCTCCACATAATAAATCTTTTGGATTAAGTTTTGCTGTTCAAGATCCTAATGCTTATATAGCAGAAATAATTAAACGTCAATTAGCTCGTTTAAATATTGAATTTAAAGGAAAAATCTTACAACCACATAATTCACAAAAAGGCGATATTTTGGCTCAACATTTTTCAAAACCACTACCAGAATTAATCAAAAAAATGTTAAAGAAATCAGATAATCAAATTGCAGATAGTCTTTTCAGAACAATCGCATTTCATTATTATAATCGCCCTGCTACCTTTCAACTCGGAGCAAAAGCTGTTGAGCAAATTTTATCTTCAAAGGCAGGCATAAAATTCAAAAATACTATAATGGCTGATGGCTCAGGACTATCTAGACATAATTTAATATCCGCTCAAACAATGCTTCAAGCATTAGAATACATTATTCAAAATGAAAATAGCTTACATTTACTTGATAGTTTTCCTATTGCAGGTGTAGATGGCACCCTTAGTGGACGAGGTTCAATGATAAAAGAACCATTAGTTAAAAATATTTCAGCCAAAACAGGGGCATTAAAAGGTGTCTATAATCTAGCAGGATTTATGACCAATAAGTATGGGCAAAAAGTTGCTTTTGTACAATTTATTAATGGTTATTCAACAGGTAGTTTAGACCAAAAAACAAAACGAGCACCCTTAGTGCAATTTGAAAATAAACTTTATAATGCCCTTTATCAGGAGAAATAATGTTACACGAAATTTATATTTACCCAATAAAATCAACTAAAGCCTATAAAATTTCCCAATCCATTGTACAAATGCAAGGATTAAATTTTGATCGAGAATTTATGCTGACGGATCTTAATGGTAAATTTATTACCGCAAGAACACATAGCACACTTTATGAGCTATTTGCCTTCCCTATTGCTCAGGGTATCGAAATCCATCATAAAAACGGTTCATTTATTCGTATTCAATATCAAGATTTTCTCTATTCCCGAAATAATGAAGTTTGGGGAGATCATTTCCCATCTCTTGTAGCTAAACAGGAAATTAATCAGTGGTTAACAGATAAAATAAAAGATAATGTACAACTACGCTGGCTTGGAGAACAAAGCCAACGAAAAATTAAACATTACCCAGAATATAATGTTTCTTTTGCTGATGGTTATCCAATTTTACTTTGTACAGAAGAATCACTAGAAAAAGTTAAATCTGAATGCCCAACTGAAATAACCATGTTACAATTTCGTCCTAATGTAGTGATAAAAGGTTATTCCGCATTTTCTGAACAAAATTGGCATGAAATTCAAATAGGTAATGTAAAGTTTTTACATACTCACCCTTGTACTCGCTGTATTTTGACAACCAGAAACATCTACACAAATCAACTTGATCCTAAAGCAGAACCTTTCCGTACCTTAAAACGAATAAATACAAATGAGAATGGTAAACCTCTTTTTGGAATCAATCTCATTCCAATGAATACAGGTATTATTAAGGAAGGAGATGAAATTAAAATACTTTCTTACAAATAAAGCTGATCTAACTAAACCAGAATGAAGAAATAAAAAATTTCTTCATTATTTATATAACATACTAAGCAAAAACCACTTGAACCAAATACATATATAATCCAGTCCCAAGCAACATAGATAAAAACATATTTTTCTTCCAAAAATGTAAAACTACCACTACTGTCCCCGCAATAAATTCAGGTAATATTCGATAACCATCTGAAAAATCAACATTTTTATAACAATACACAACAAGCATACCAAACATCGTTGCGGGTAATACCTTACCTAAATATCGAATATATTCAGGAATGGGACGATGGGGAGGAAATAACCAAAATGGTAATAATCGGGATAATTGTACGGCTAAAATTGCTACACCAACCGTTAAACATTGTTCTATTAATGTCATTTTAATCTTCCACCTCTAATTTAGATGCTAATTTGAAACGACGAAAAGTTAATATAACAAGAATGCCAATTAATGTAGGAATAAGAAAATTCTCTTTTCCAAAAACACATAAACATAATAAAGTTATTCCGATCCCCAATAATGACGCTTCATGAGATTGCTCTTTTATCCAATTTTCCACAAAAATAACCAAAAATAATGCAGTCATTGCAAATTCAACACCTTGTAAATTTAAAACAGAATATTCACTAAATAAATTACCAACGGTCGCACCTACAACCCAATAAATATGTAGATAGAGTGTTACAAAAAACATATACCAACCTTTATCTAACGTTGCAGGTATTTTTGCCATATAATTAAGCGAAAAACTCTCATCAACCATTGCGCTAATCAAATACCAACGTTTTTTCCCTAAATGGCTACCATATTTATCTAACATAGAAACTGAATAAAATATTTGCCTTCCACTAATCATTAACGTCAGTAAAAAAACTTGCAGAGGTGCAAAAGGTAGCAATAACATTCCAGCAACAACGAACTCTACTGAACCACCATAAATTAACATTGATGTTAACATAGGATAAATAAAACCAAATCCCAAAGAATGCATATAAATACCATAAGATGCCCCTAAAAAGAGAAATCCCATAATCATTGGTGAAGAATAAGGAAATGCAGCTTTCGCAGCAGCTAAAATAAGTTTATTTTTTTGTGGAGTTAAAGCCATTGTTTCCCCAAGCATCATAACAATAATCAAGAATAAAAAAGTTAAAGTTAAAGTTAAAGTTAAAGTTAAAGTTAAAGTTAAAGTTAAAGTTAAAGTTAAAGTTAAAGTTAAAGTTAAAGTTAAAGTTAAAGTTAAAAATAATACTAAAATCAACCGCACTTTAATCAAATTAATTCTAGTAAAAATATTCGCTAATATAATAACTTAAGATAAAATTTTATTCAAAGAACAAAAAATAAATACCATAAAAATATGCAATCAACTTTAATGATCTATATCACACTTTTTTATTTTACACTTTTACCTACATTCCTTTTCTACTACTAAAGTGTTAAACTTTAGAAAGTTTTATTACATTTTATAAAGAGGTATAACAAATGACATTTCGTATTGAAAAAGATACTATGGGTGAAGTGCAAGTTCCAGCAGATAAATACTGGGCAGCACAAACCGAACGTTCACGCAATAATTTTAAAATTGGTCCAGCGGCATCAATGCCTAAAGAAATTATTGAAGCATTTGGTTATTTAAAAAAAGCGGCTGCTTATGCTAACCATGAATTAGGTGTTTTACCTGTCGAAAAACGTGATTTAATTGCTCAAGCTTGTGATGAAATTCTAGCAAATAAATTAGATGATCAATTCCCTCTCGTAATTTGGCAAACAGGTTCTGGTACACAATCTAATATGAACCTAAATGAAGTTATTGCAAATCGTGCTCATGTTATTAATGGTGGAAAATTAGGTGAAAAATCAATTATTCACCCTAATGACGATGTAAATAAATCTCAATCTTCTAATGATACTTACCCAACGGCAATGCACATTGCTGCTTATAAAAAAGTCGTAGAAGTAACTATTCCTTGCGTAGAACGTTTACAAAAAACTTTTGCTCAAAAATCAGAAGCATTTAAAGATGTCGTAAAAATTGGTCGTACTCACTTAATGGATGCAACACCATTAACATTAGGTCAAGAATTCTCAGCCTACGCTGCACAACTAGATTTTGGTTTACGTGCATTAAAAAATACATTACCACATTTAGGTCAATTAGCATTAGGTGGTACCGCAGTAGGAACTGGGTTAAATACACCGAAAGGTTATGATGTAAAAGTAGCTGATTATATTGCTAAATTTACAGGTTTACCTTTTATTACTGCTGAAAATAAATTTGAAGCATTAGCAACTCATGATGCCGTAGTTGAAACTCATGGTGCATTAAAGCAATTAGCGATGTCTTTATTCAAAATCGCTAATGATATTCGCTTATTAGCTTCTGGTCCTCGTTCTGGTATCGGTGAAATCTTAATTCCAGAAAATGAACCAGGTTCATCAATTATGCCAGGTAAAGTAAATCCTACTCAATGTGAAGCTATGACAATGGTTTGTGCTCAAGTTTTAGGTAATGATACAACAATCTCATTTGCAGGTTCACAAGGTCATTTCCAATTAAATGTGTTTAAACCAGTAATGGCGGCAAACTTCTTACAATCAGCTCAATTATTGGCAGATGCTTGTGTATCCTTTGATGAGCATTGTGCGGCAGGTATTGAACCAAACTATCCGCGCATTAAACAGCAACTTGATAATTCCTTGATGTTAGTTACTGCGTTAAATACTCATATTGGTTATGAAAATGCAGCTAAAATAGCTAAAACTGCTCATAAAAATGGCACAACGTTAAAAGAAGAAGCAATTAATTTAGGTTTATTAACTGCTGAACAATTTGATGAATGGGTACGCCCTGAAGATATGGTTGGTAGTTTAAAATAATGACTAAATAGTCTGTAAATCTGTAAATAAGGCGAGTTAGATTCTCGCCTTTTTTTTATTTATTGTTATAATGCAAAAAATTTTTAGATAACGAGATTCTTATGAAACGACGAGCTTATCAGTTATTATTTATCATAAGCTTACTTTCAAATTCAGTGTTAGCACAATGGGAAATGGTAGGTAATGCAAATTACAACTGGGGACCATTTGACGTCTATACAATGGGTCTTTATACCGAAAATGGCGAATATTCAGAAGGTGACCGACCTTTATTATTATCCTTTAAATATAACAAGCCTATCGAGGGCAGAAGTTTTGCAATTACCTTGATAAAAGAAATTAAATCGCTAGGTTACAAAGAAGACTTTGATAAACGATTAAAACAATTACAAAATATATTTCCTGATTTTTCACCAAATGATGTTTTAAACTATATTGCCTTAAAGGATAAAGGTTATTTCATTTTAAATGACTCAATCTTAAACCTTGAATTTGAAACATCATTTAATCAAGCATTTTTAGGTATATGGTTATCACAAAATAGCCATTTTTCAAAAATTAGAACACAGCTAATAGGTAAAGAAAAAAATACTCATTCTAATCAAGAAAATCTATTTTATGATCCTGAAATAAAGCAATTAAATGAAGAAGATAATGCACCACAATTACCACCTAATTTTCAATTTGAAAATAAAGATCAGGATTATAGCTAGTAGATAACATAGATTTAATAAAATGTGAAATATATCTAAGAATTTAACCTGTTTTAATGCTATACTGTGAAAAGACATTGTTAACCACGAATGGAGTGTAAATATGGAAAACCTTGTATTAGAAACTTGGCAAGCAGTTCTTATTGGATTAGTTATTGGATTTATTATCGGCTACTTAGCATTACGTTTAACAAAAGGATCGGTAAAAAAACAGCTTAAAACAGAATCAGAATTAAAACAAACAAAAACTGAGCTAGAAACACAAAAACAACATTTAGAGAAACATTTTTCTGAAAGTGCTGATTTATTAAAAACTTTGGCTCAAGATTATCAAAAACTTTATAAACACTTAGCCACTTCATCAACTGAATTACTTCCCGAATTAGCTAACAAAGAACTCTTCTCTAAAAACCTTATTGATAATAAAGAAGAAAAACAAGATGCTATTGATATAGAAGTAAACAAAACTGAAGATGATAAAGATCAACCAAGAGATTATTCTGAAGGTGCATCAGGCATTTTAAAAGCAGAAAAGTAAATACAATAAAATCATTTACTATAAAAGGATCAAATAATTTTTGATCCTTTATTTTTTATTAGCGAGCAATCCCATATTGCTTTAATTTATTAGCAATAGCAGTATGAGAAACCCCTAATCTTGCGGCTAATTTTCTGGTGCTTGGGTATTCACTATAAAACTTTTGTAATACCATTGCTTCAAATTTTCCCATTATTTCATCTAAGGTTTCATCTTGGAACTGTTCAACTGTGAGAGATAAAATTTCTTGTTCTATCAAATTTAATCCACTCACAGACAACTGATTATTTTCAGATAAAGAACAAGCTCTAAATAGAGCATTATATAGCTCTCGAATATTACCTGACCAAGTATAATTTTTTAAATAACTTAAAAAAGTATCGTTATAAGATGGTTGATTAATCGATAACCTTGTTGAGATTTGTTTAATAAAGAGGGGAAGTAATAAGTCAATATCTTCTGGTCGTTCACGAAGCGAAGGAATATTTATCGTCAGCACATCTAATCGATGAAATAAATCGCCACGCATTTTTCCTTGTTTTACACAAATATGTAAAGGAACTTGGGAAGTACAAATTACTCTCACATTTGCATAATGACCTTTTTCTTCGCCTACTCTCTTAAATGTTCCATCTGTAATAAATCGAAGTAATTTTGCTTGTAAATATAAAGAAAGCTCTGAAATACCATCAAGTAATACTGTTCCACCATCTGCATATTCAAAAAAACCTATCGTTTCATTGTTCCCATCTGAATGCCCAAACATTTCACTCTCAGCATCTTCTGGCGGTAGCCCTGCACAATTAATGGCAATAAATTTTTTTGTTCCTCTAGGGCTCAAATTATGGCAAGCTCGAGCAAAAAGATCTTTTCCTGTTCCAGTTTCTCCTTGAATAAGTAAGGGGGCATCTAGAACAGCAAATTTTTTTGCCGTTTCAATTACCGATCGCATTTTTTCACTTTGAAAAATAATATCGGAAAAAGAGGTTTTTTCTGAAAACATAAAAGGTTCTCTCATTAAAATAAATTAGCACTATAATAATATAGCAAATAAAAATGGAAAGAAAAATTTACATTTTTACATTTTCTTTGATCTTATTTTCTCTCAAAATAGTTGACTTTAATGTGGTAAGTAATTCTTTTTGAATATGAGATAAACGAGGTTTTTCATTTTTTTCAAATACAATCGGACGACAAAATTCCATTGCTTTAATACCTAATCTTGCTGTTAATAACCCAACACCGATCCCCTGAGCAATGCGTGAAGATACCTTTGCGGTAATGTCTTGAGAAAGCCAATCCATTCCAATATCTTGAACAATTTCAGTTGCCCCCGCAAACGCCATATTAAGAAAGACCATTTTTAATAATCGTAAACGGCTAACGTAACCAAGTTCAATACCATAAATTTTAGCTAATTGATTAATCAGGCGAATATTACGCCAAGCAAGGAAAAACATATCAACCACTGCGAGTGGACTAACTGCAATAATTACAGCACATTCAACCGCATTTTTAGTTACCAGTTTTTTAGCCTGTTTATCAATAGGTGATAATACCGTTTCGCTAAATAAGTGAACTACTTCTTGTGCCGAATAACTTTCATTAATTAGTTGTTTCCACTCCACTAACTCTAATGTATTTTTAGGCATTTTTATATTATCTACCACCGAAAGACATAATTTTTGCCCTTCTTCAAAACTATATTGAGAATCAGTGTTTAAATCGACCGCACTTTCTAGCGAAAGTGCCTCACTTTTTTCTTGTAATAACATTCTTTTCCGTAAGGCAACAAGATGTCTCATTTCTTGAATAATCATCGTAAGTCCGAGTAATAACACTGAAAATGCAACAATAGAAAATGCAAGAGATAACCATTGATTTTGTTGCCAACTATTAATAATCCATTGAATAGACTGAGCAACTGTTGCGACAATAAATAAAATTACCGTACTGACGAAAACTTTTTTCCACCATTTTGGCTTTGGCTTAACGATATCAGAAAATTCCTCTGTTAATAATTCACCTTGTAAACTTTCACTATCTATCACCTCGTCTTCAATTTTTACTGACGCCTCATCAAATTCTTGACGAGGTACAAATGGCTCTCCATTATTATCATTCTTGCTATCTTGAATATTTTCTTTACTAAAAATTTGTTTTTGCATATTCATTTACTCTAAAAACTTCGATAAAAAATACCGCACTTTTTCTGAATAGAAATGATTTTTCAATCCAGTTTGTCTGCTAGTAAAAATTGTAACACTAAATCCATTCTCAAATGAGGAAGCATCCCATCTTCTCCTAAAGGTTGTGGCTCAAAGGTATCAAACTCAAATTTCTGTTTATCCCAAAATTCAGCATTAGGTAAACGATTCGGTACAGATCCTGGATATAGCGTAATATTTTTATGATCAGAAGATCGCATTCCTTGTATTGCTTTAAAAACTTGCCCATCTTTATTAATAGAAACCTGTTTTGTGGCTCGAATTGCAGAAATTGCCGTGTAATCTGTTTCAATCCCTTCATATGCAACATAATGTCCTCCTTCTTGTACAAGCTGTTTCATTAAGCTCATTAAATTAGGTAATTGATCCGTTGTAATATGATCTGCTTTTGTAGCAATAAACATCAGTTTATCAATATTTGGAGAAAATAAGCGATGTAATAAGCTCCGTTTTCCATAATGAAAATTGTTGAAAAGTTGTTGTAATGCTTCTTTCATATCTAAAAATGCTTGTTGACTATGATTTAATGGCGATAAACAATCCGCCAAAATAACCTGTCTATCAAAAGTTGAAAAATAATCTTGATAAAATACTTTTACAATCTTCTGACGATAAAACTCATATCGCTGAGTAAGAACAGAGAAATAGCTACCTGATTTTTTAGTTGCACTCAGTTTCCGCCATTCTTCTTCCTTTAGATGAATTAATGGAAAAAATTGTAATGCAGGCGATCCAGCTAATTCACCGGGTAATACAAAGCGTCCAGGTTGAATAAAGTGTAATCCTTCAGCTTTAGCTGAAAATAAAAAGTCGGTATAATCTTTGGCTATTTGTGCCAGAATATCCTCATCAGCCGCAGTGGTTAGATCTATTTTTTTTAATTTTTCTAACCAAACAGTCGATAATGCTTGATATCGTGCTTGGTAATGGATTGGTAATGAAGCTTGTTGTAATGACCATTGTTGATAACTTAATGATAATAGTGGTAAATCCAATAACCATTCCCCTGGATAATCAAAAATATCGATATATAATGTGCTTTTATCCTTAAAATGACGCATTACGCCCTGTTGCCGTTGATAACGAATCGCTAGTCGCGTTTCACTTACCCCTGTTGTTGAACTAGGCCATTCTGGTGGTGTTTTCATCAAACTATTGAGGTTACTCTCATAATCAAAACGTGGGATTTTTAAATCTTTCTGCCCAATTCGTTTGACTGCGATAATTGATTTATTACGTGAAGCCTGAAATAGTGGAAGATGTTTATTTTCCAATTGATTAATATTAAGTAACTGATTCATTAGACTAGTAATAAATGCTGTTTTGCCACTACGACTTAAGCCTGTTACAGCGATACGTAAAGAGCGATCTAAAGTGCGGTTAATTATATCGTCAATTTCATTTTGTATATAATCCAACATAATAGTTCTAATATCCTAATTCGCTATTTCTAAACAAAAATTAATAAAAAATATTGGCTCATATTACGATATAATCGCCATATAAAAATAATTCCTCATAAACTCTTTCTATATAAACTAGCCAATTTAATGAATATGCCTTACAATTTAGTCTAATCTATCATAAATGAAGAAATTTATCACAGTATTACTGTTATGTTAAAAATAAAAATTATACGATTTACTGTACTTCTCTGTTGTTTGTTTGCTATTACTTTTAATGTATTTTCCGCCCCTCGTGTACCTAAAATACTAACTGATAATGGGCTAATTTACTGCACTAATGCAAATGGTTTCTCATTCAATCCACAAACAGCAGATGCTGGCACAAGTATGAATGTGGTAACTGAACAGATTTACAATAAATTATTTGAGATAAGAGATAATAGCTCCACGTTAGAGCCTGTATTAGCTAGGTCATTTTCAATTTCTGACGATGGTAAAAAAATCATAATTAATTTACGCCATAATGTGAAATTTCACGATACTGATTGGTTTACCCCAACAAGAGATTTCAATGCAGAAGATGTAGTATTTTCTTTAAATCGTGTTTTAGGTCAAAACGCTTCATTACCTGAACTTGATACGGGAGAAATAACCTATAAAAATCCACAATATAAAATTTTTCACGAAAAAGCCAAAAAAGTTCGCTTTCCTTTTTTTGAAAGTATTAAATTAAGTGAAAAAATTAAGTCAGTAAAAGCGACTAAACCAGATCAAGTTGAAATTACATTATATCAACCAGATGCGTCGGTACTTTCGCACTTAGCTAGTCAATATGCGGTGATACTATCACAAGAATATGCCTTACAATTAAGTGCTGATGATAATTTAGTTCAGTTAAATACTTTACCTGTTGGTACAGGTCCTTATAAAATAAAAAATTATATTCGTAATCAATATGTCCGTTTGGAAAAAAATCCAGATTATTGGAATAAAGATGCTAAGATCAACAATATTATTATTGATCTTTCCACTGAACGAACAGGCAGAATTGTTAAATTTTTAAATAATGAATGCCATATTTCTGCCAATCTTGAAGTTAGCCAATTAGGATTACTTAAAAATAATAATCGATATTCTTTAATATCGACAGAAGGAATGAATCTATCTTATCTTGCTTTTAATTTACAAAAACCGCTAATACAAGACGTAGATTTTCGTCGAGCAATATCTCAATCAATTGATAGGAAAAGAATCACAAAAACTATTTATCATAATACCGCATATGTAGCGAATAATATTATTCCAAAAATATCTTGGGCATCAGTAGTGAATACGCCTGATTATGCTTATGATTATAATCCAGAAGCGGCCAAAAAATATTTAGCGAATAAAGAAATAACACTAAATATATGGGTATTTAATGAAGAACAAGTTTATAACCCAGCTCCAATAAAGATGGCAGAATTAATCAAATCTGATCTAGAAAAAGTAGGGGTAAAGGTTAACGTAACCAATGTAACTCGAACTTTTCTTATTAGTCAAATTCAACACAAGAAAGAAGATTATGATCTCATTCTAACAGGTTGGCTTGCAGGAAACCTCGATCCAGATAGCTTTATGCGACCAATTTTAAGCTGTGGCTCTCAAACAGAGATAACTAATTTGTCTAATTGGTGCTATGCGCCTTTTGAGCTAGCAATGAATCAAGCACTCATTACAACAAACTTACGCTCAAGAGCAAGATATTATAATATTGCCCAAGAAATAGTGCTCTCTAAGGTACCAATCATTCCCTTAGCTAACGTGAAAAGACTATTAGTTGTAAATAATCGCGTTGAAGGACTAAAAATGTCCCCTTTTGGTAATGTCAATTTTTCAATGCTTTCATTAAAACAGGAGAGTAGATAATGATTGTGTCATTTTTAAAGCATTTACTTCTGCTGTTTATTACATTATTTATATTAACTTTGGTTAGTTACAATATTTTATTGAAAGATCCACTTAATGAGGTTCTAGCAACACCTCATTTTTATTCTGGTTATTTTTTCTATCTACAAAATTTACTAAATGGCGATCTAGGCATAAGCTATAACGCTGGAGAAGCGGTAAAAAATCTTATTTTTGCAGTGCTTCCCCCGACTTTAGAGCTTTGTACAATGGCGATGTTCCTTTCTCTTCTATTAGGATTGCCACTTGGATTTATAAGTTCAACCAATGGGCATAATTTTTTGGGAAAAACAATAAAATCAATCTACGTAGTAGGTTTATCTATTCCTATTTTTTGGATAGCTCCTATTCTACTTTATTTCTCTGCTGTAAATAATTGGGAAATATCAGCTATCGGTCCTTATAATCTTTTATATGAAATAAAACCATTGACTGGCTTTTCAATCATTGATGTATGGTTTATTGATGAGCCATATAAAATAAAAATTATTCAAAATGTTTTACAACACTTAGCATTACCTACTTTAGTTTTAACTATATTACCATTAATGGAAATTGCAAGTTTCGTACAACAACGCTCAGATTTTCTCTTTACACAAAATTATATAAAAATATCTATTACGCATGGTTGGTCAAATACAAAGATTTTATATAGATACATATTACCAAACACATTACCCTTACTTGTACCTAAAATACCAAGATTATTTACGATAATAGTTGCTCAATGTATGTTAATTGAAGGAACATTTGGCTGGCCTGGTATTGGGCGTTGGATAATTAATGCTGTAAACCTACAAGATTATAATAGTATCTCCGCTGGTGTTATTGTAATTGGTTTATGTATTGCTATTGTTAATTTATTTACAGAAATACTCATTTTTATATTAGATCCATTTAATAAGAAAGGTTGGTATGCGAGATAAACTACCAGAAGAATTTAGAGAAACACAAGGGATACGTAAAATTTGGTTACTCTTCTATCAAGATAAGGCTGCTTTATTAAGTTTTTATCTTTTTGTTATCTTAATTATTATCGCTATTTTTAGCTATTTTATTGCACCATACCCCAGCAATCAGCAATTTGTTGGATTTGAATTAATGCCACCATCTTGGGCAGAAGGTGGAAAAATAAGCTATTTTCTAGGAACAGATGACATTGGTAGAGATATATTAAGTCGCTTAATAATTGGTACTAGCTATACTTTAGGATCAGCGTTAATTGTGGTTATCATTACAGCTATTATTGGGGGAGTACTAGGCATTATAGCTGGATTTTCAGAGGGAATACGTTCGAGAATATTGGAACATTTCTTTGATAGCTTTTTATCAATTCCTGTGTTATTAATCGCTATTATCATTGCGACATTAATGCAACCTAGCTTAATGAATGCAATGCTATCAATCACCTTAGCATTATTGCCTTACTTTATTCACGAAATTTATCAGGCAATTCAACAAGAACTCAAAAAAGATTATATCTTAACATTAAGGTTAGATGGGGCGAGTAATTGGTATTTATTGAAAACCACTATTCTACCTAATATCACCATACAATATATTAAAGAAATCACACGAGCATTAACTATCGCTATTGTTGATATTAGTGCATTAAGTTTTATTTCTTTGGGTGCACAAAGACCAATGCCAGAATGGGGAGCAATGATAAAAGATTCTATGGGACTACTTTATCTCGCACCTTGGACAGTTATCCTACCAGGTATTGCTATTATTGGAACCATTATTATTGGGCTTATTTTTAGCAACGGATTATGCAAAGCAATAGAAAAATATTATGCGTAGGTAAATTATTATGGCATTGTTAGATATACGTAATTTATGTGTTGATATAAAAACCTCAAAAGGCAATATTCGGATCGTTGATAATGTAAACTTAACGCTCAATGAAGGGGATATTTGTGGACTTGTTGGGGAGTCAGGATCAGGTAAGAGTATCATTGCAAAAGTTATTTGCAATTCTGCTAAGGACTCTTGGATTGTTACCGCTGATAGATTTCGATTCAATGATATTGAGTTATTAAAATTAAATCCAATGAAGCGAAGAAAAATTATCGGAAGAGAAATTTCGATGATTTATCAAGGTTCTCTGAACTCTTTAGATCCGAGTAAAAAAATTGCAAAACAATTAATACAAAATATTCCATCTTGGACCTTCAAAGGACGTTGGTGGCAATGGTTTGGTTGGAAAAAACGTCGCGCAATAGAATTATTACATCGAGTTGGAATTAAAGATCATAAAGATATAATGGGAAGTTATCCAACAGAAATTACCGAGGGAGAAGGTCAAAAAGTGATGGTAGCCCTAGCCATCGCTAATCAACCTCGTTTACTAATTGCAGATGAGCCAACTAACTCACTAGAATCGATTACTAAAACCCAAGTATTTCGATTACTTTCAAGTATGAATCAAAATTTAGGTACGACTATTCTACTTGCAAGTAATGATATTACCAGCATTGCTGAATGGTGTGATCATTTGACGATTTTATATTGTGGTCAAAATGCAGAGTCTGGTCCTAAAGAAAGTATTCTAAAACAACCACATCATCCTTATACAAAGGCATTACTACATTCTATGCCTGATTTTAAGCAACCTATACCGTTAAAAAGTCATTTAGGTACGTTGAAGGGGAATATTCCTCTGTTAAATCAAATGCCAATAGGGTGTCGATTAGGTCCTCGTTGTCCATTTTCGCAAAAAAAATGTGTCATAAAACCATCAACTGTAAAAATTAAACAACATGAATTTGCTTGCCACTACCCAATAAATTTAAGAGACAATCAAATGAAAGAAAAAAATAATATATTAGAGCCTTTAACAATTAATACTGCAAATAATAACTAGGAAGAATAATGCTTTCATTACTAAAAGTAGAAAACTTAACAAAATCATTTAGTGATTATATCGGCTTGTTTGGTGCTTCAAAATTTAAAGCAGTAGATGATGTTAGCTTCACACTAGAAAGAAAAAAGACCTTAGCAATTATAGGGAGAAATGGTTCGGGAAAATCAACTGTTGCTAAAATGATTGTAGGAATAAAAAAGCCCTCTTATGGAAAAATTTTATTTAAAGGTAAAAAGCTGAAATTTGGTGATTATCAATACCGCTCACAACATATTAGAATGGTCTTTCAAGATCCTAATTCTGCTTTTAACCCTCGTTTAAATATTGGACAGATACTCGATTCCCCTTTAGAGCTTTCTACAAATCTTAATGAAGAAGAACGAAATCAAAGAATCGCCAGTACATTACGCTTAGTAGGACTTCGTCCAGAACATGTTCATATTGGCATTAGTTCAATGTCTATCAGCCAAAAGCAACGTATTGCACTAGCCCGAGCAATTATCCTTTATCCTGAAATAATTATTATTGATGACGCACTGGAATCATTAGATGCGACAGTTAAAATACAACTGATGAATCTAATGTTAGATATTCAAGAAAAGTTAGGTATTTCTTATATTTACATTGGACAAAATTTGGGAATTATAAAACATATTGCTGATGATGTCTTAGTAATGGATGAAGGAAAAATGGTTGAATATGGCTCAACAAAACAGTTATTTACGGAGCCTAAAGCTGATATAACAAAACGCTTAGTAGAAAGTCACTTTGGTCAATTATTAACAAATGATTCTTGGGAATCAATACAAAATTAAAATACAATTCAAATTATTTCAATAAGGAATATATATGAAAAAATTAACATTATTTACCTCTGTAATCTCTGTATTTATTGCTAGCAATGTTTTTGCTCATAATATCAAAATCAATGAAGCATTACCTTTAGTTAAAATAGAAGAAAAGGGAGAATTGAAACTGATAGATGATCAAATTGAATACCAAGTCTGGAATTCTCAGAATTTGATTGGAAAAGTAAGAGTCTTGCAACATATCGCAGGACGTACAACAGTCAAAGAAAAAAATATTCCTTTAATGTCAGCAATTAAAAATGCAAAATTTAATCCTACTCACTATCAAACAACAAATATCATTAATGCAGATGATGCGATATTTGGAACGGCTATCTTTGTAAAAACAAGTACAGAAGAAGCAAAAAAAGAAAATGAGCATAGCCAAATTATTCTTGATCAACACAGCACTGTCAAAAATGCGTGGCAATTAAAAGAGAAGGAAAGCTTGATTGTCGTATTAGATAAAAATGCTAAAGTACAATACGTATCAGAAGGAAAATTATCTTCTGAAGAAATAGATAAAATCATCAATTTAGTAAAAGAATTATTAAAAAATAAATAAAAAAATAGAACCGCACTTATTATAAGTATTTATCTTACCATAAGTGCGGTCTTATCTACTATAAATTATTCAAATCCAAAACATCAGTCATATCAAATAAACCTGTTTCTTTAGCACTAATCCATTTAGCCGCTCTAACAGCCCCATTTGCAAAGGTCATTCGACTTGATGCTTTATGAGATATTTCTACTCTTTCACCAATATCAGCAAACCATACTGAATGTTCCCCAACAATATCACTAGCACGAATAGTAGAGAATCCAATTTCATTTGGTTTTCTTTCACCGACTATCCCATCACGAGCAAAAACCCCATCTTTTTTCAAATCTCGATCTAATATTTTCGCAATATGTTCACCCATAGATAGTGCTGTACCAGAAGGTGCATCTACTTTATGTCGATGATGAGCTTCAATAATTTCAATATCACAATTATCCCCCATTACCTTTGCTGCCTTTTCTAACAATTTAAAAACAAGGTTAACACCCACACTGTAATTGGAAGCAAACACAATTGCAATATTCTTAGAAGCATCTCGAATCACTTGTTTACCTTGATCATCAAATCCAGTAGTACCAATAATCATTTTTTTATGGTTTTTAATACAAAACTGAATATGTTCTAAAGTTCCTTCTGGACGAGTGAAATCAATTAATACATCAAATTGATCTTTTTGTGTATTTAAATCATCTTTTACTATCACACCTAATTTACCAATACCTGCTAATTCACCAGCATCAGCACCAACCAAAGAAGATCCTTGTCGTTCAAATACTGCACCTAATTCAATAGATTCAGCATTATACACAGCTTGAATTAACTGACGCCCCATTCTTCCACCAGCACCAACAATAGCAATTCTTAATGTCATAATCTGTTCCTTCTTTTATATTCGTAAACATTAAACTAAATCTTAAGTTCTAATTGAATACTGCTATAAATTAAATATAACGCAAATCCTAAAAATATTATCCCAGCAATATTATCTAAATAACGACTATAATTAGAATAAAATTGTTTTACCATACCTCTTGAAAATAAAAAAGATATTAAATAAAAATAAAGAAAAGTTTCTATAACAATAATAGATAAAGCACCAAAAATGACTCCCGTTTCGGTAATATCTACCAATACAAAAGACATTACACTACTAAAATAAATAACAACTTTTGCATTGGATAAATTAACAAACAAGCCTTTTAAAACCGCTTTTCCTATGGTCGTATTTTCAGACTGGTAAGCGTCCTCAAATCTTATATTATGACGACTTGCTAGCATATGAAAGCCTATATATAGTAAGTAGCTTCCGCCTAGTAACATTATAATACCTTGCAAAAAAGGATACGTAGTAAATAATAAAGATAATCCTAAAATTGCCGATATAGCCCAAAAACCAACACCAAGTGTAATGCCAAATACAGAGGCAATAGCACGACTTCTTGAATCTCTAATCGCCGTTCTAACAACATAGAGGAAATCAGGCCCTGGACTCATTAGCCCAATTAAATGAATGATAAAAAGGTTTAACATTCTACTACCTATATTAAAATCGAATAATACTAGAAAATTATTCTAAAAATAAAAATAACCCCAATTGAATATATCGCAGCTAAAACATCATCAATCATAATACCAAATCCACTCTCTAATTTTTGATCAAAGTAACGTATTGGATAAGGTTTGAGAATATCAAAAAATCGAAATATAACAAATGCAACGATACACCACTTGACTGAAAGCTCAGGAATAGCAAGTATCGTAATAAAAATCCCAACAAATTCATCCCAAACAATTGCACCATGATCGTGAACTTGCATATCTTCTGCAGTTTTCTGACACAAATAGCAACCAATCCAAAAACAAAGCACTGTAAAGATAGTAAAAAAACTATGATTAACAATTTGTAATAGAAAGTAACCAATAATTGTAGCAATAAAACTTCCCCAAGTACCTGGTGCAGGTTTCATCAATCCAGATCCCAAACCTAATGCAAAAAAATGAATCGGATTTTTTAAACTAAGATTATCAAGAGGATTATGTTGCATAAATAGCCTATTTAAAATGATCAAAACCAACTAGATTGTCCAAGATAACTTTTTGACCATCACGTTGAAAATTTATTCGTTGCTTGTTATTACTATGAATAGCTCGAAGTTGTCCAATACAAGTATAAGGTACGCCAATATTAGCCAAATATCTATTTAACTTATCTTTCTTATCGTGAGAAACAGTAAAACATAGTTCGTAATCCTCTCCACCAGTCAGTGCGAATATCTCGGCTTTCTCTCGCCCAGCATAAGAAATTAATTCAGGCGATAAAGGTAATTTATCTAAATCAATTACAGCACTACAATCACTTCGTTCTAAAATATGCCCTAAATCTGCAACTAAACCATCTGAAATATCAATTGCGGCATTAGCCAATAAAGAACTAGAAAGCTCCAATCCTAATAATACTCTTGGTGTTGGACGTAAATGACGTTTTATTAAAAATTCTTCGGTTAAATTGACCGCAGTTTTACCTTTTAATAATAATTCTAGACCAGCAGCACTATCCCCAAGAGATCCTGAAACATAAATCCAATCACCTACTCTAGCACTATGTCGACACAAAGCTTTACCTTTAGGAATAATACCTTGTGCTGTAACGGTTAATGTTTTAACTTGACCTTTTGTCGTATCACCACCAATAAGTTCCACATTATAATGATCTAATATAGCAAAGAAGCTCTCACTAAATTCACTTAACCATTGTTCATCAATATTAGGTAATGTTAAAGCTAAAGAAAACCAAGCAGGCTCCGCCCCCATCGCAGCAAGATCACTTAAATTTGTCGCAACTAGTTTATAAGCTAAATCGGCGGCTGATATTGTCGGTAAAAAATGCGTATGTTCTACCATTGTATCAGTAGTTATTGCTATCCGCTGACTTTGGCGATGCTCAGTAATAGCACAATCATCGCCAATAGATACAATCACATCTTTACGAGGAGGACGTTTAGATAAAGTAAAATAACGCTGAATAATCTCAAATTCACCATTACTCATTGTAATTCCTTTTAACGCCTATTTATTATCCACGACGAGATAATGAAGAAGCTACTTTGTCTAACACACCATTAACATATTTATGGCTATCGTCAGATCCAAATACTTTAGCAACTTCAATCGCCTCATTAATCACTACTTTATAAGGAACATCTAGCTCAAATTGTAATTCATATACTGAAAGACGTAAAATTGCTCGTTCAATGGGATCTAATTCATCTGATGCGCGATCTAAATAAGGCGTCATTGTAGTATCTACTGTATCAACATTAGATATGGCACCATTGAATAATTTACGAAAATAAGGCTTATCAACACCTTTAAATTCATCTTCCTGATCAATAAAAAAGGTCAATTCAATCTGTTCAGGCGAATTTTTTGAAATCGCCCAAGAATATAATGCTTGCACAGCACATTCTCTCGCTCGACGACGTGGCGAGATTTTTTTTACTTTTTCTGTCATATTATCTTCTATTTTTTATATTAAAATTTAAGCCTTTTCAATTTGCTTTAATAAATTGACCATTTCCAATGCAACTAATGCCGCTTCAGCCCCTTTATTACCCGCTTTAGTTCCAGCTCTTTCAATAGCTTGTTCAATATTTTCTGTTGTTAATACGCCAAATGCTACTGGTATTTCAGATTGCATCGCCACTTGCCCCAATCCACTACTGGCTTCACCTGCTACATATTCAAAATGAGCAGTACCTCCACGAATAACCGTTCCTAAAGCAACAATGGCATCATATTTTTTACTTTCGGCTAAACGTCTTGCAACTAGAGGGAGTTCATAAGCCCCAGGAGCTCTCACTAAAGTAATATTCTCATTTTTCACTTGCCCAATACGTTTTAATGCGTCCAAAGCGCCTTCTAATAAACTTTCATTAATAAAACTATTAAAACGAGCAATAACTACCGCAACTTTTGCTTCTGGCGCAGCAACAACACCTTCCAATATTTTCATAATATTTCCTTTTATGTCTATATTAATAATTAGAGATAAATTCTATCATAAATCATTAATGTATATAATAAGAGTTTTCGATTAAATATAAACGAATAGCATATAACAACTTTAGTAATAATATGATAGTCTAGGCAGCCTACCAAAAATTATTAAAAAATAGACTTCGTAATTTATTTTATACAAATCTGTAAAAAAAATAATACACTTATAAAAAAAAGTGCGGTAGAATTCAACCATCTTTTTTATTTTACTTTTATACAGGAAATAACATCATATGAAAAATAAAACTTTTGGCAGTGCTCTAATTGTTGCAGGAACAACTATTGGCGCTGGAATGTTAGCTATGCCACTTACCTCCGCAGAAATGGGATTTAGTTACACATTACTTTTACTTTTTACTTTATGGCTACTACTTTCATACAGTGCTTTGCTATTTGTCGAAGTTTATCAAAAAGCAGAACGACAAGATGCAGGTATCGCCACACTTGCAGAACAACATTTTGGCATCATCGGTAGAATACTCGCTACCCTTTCCTTAGTGATTTTTATGTACGCCATTCTGACTGTGTATGCACTGGGGGGTGGAAATTTACTTGCTCCCTTCCTAGATTTCTTAGGTGAAAATGCGGAAAGTATTTCAATTATTCTGTTTGTTATAGTTTTTGCTATTGCTGTTACTATCGGAACACAAGCGGTTGATGCATTTACTCGTATTTTATTCTTAGTAAAATTAGTTGCGTTCTTTTTTGTTCTATTAATGATGTTACCATTGGTTACTTCAGAAAACTTAGGTGCGTTACCATTAAAATATTTAGTTATTATTTCTGCTAGCCCAGTATTCTTTACCTCATTTGGTTTCCACGTAGTTATCCCGAGTATCAATAATTACTTAGATGGCGATATTCGTCGTTTACGTATTGCCATTATCGGTGGTACGGCTATTCCATTAGTAGCTTATATTCTATGGCAAATGGCAACACATGGCGTATTTTCACAATTACAATTTATTGAAATTATCCGTCAAGATCCAACATTAAATGGCTTAATTGCAGCAACATTACAAGCAACAGGAAGTAGCTTTATTAGTGAATTTGTACGTTTATTCTCTGCATTAGCCCTGATTACGTCTTATTTAGGTGTTGCGTTAGCACTTGTTGATTGTCTTGATGATTTATTAAAACGAGTTAATATTAATGCTAATCGTATTTCACTTAGCTTACTAACTTTTGTGCCAGTTTTACTCTTTGCATTATTCTATCGTGATTTTTTAGGTGTATTAAGCTATGCAGGACAAATGTTTACATTCTATGGTTTAGTATTACCAGTAGGTATGGCATTTGTATTAAGAAGAAAATACCCTGATTTAAAATACCGTGTTTTCGGAGGAAATCTAGGATTAGTTATCGCCCTTATTCTAGGAGTGTTAATTATGAATGTACCTTTCTTAATCCAAGCTGGCTATCTCCCTGTGGTTGCAGGCTAAGATACAATCAATTAATTAAGATCAAAAAAACAGCACCAAATAAGGTGCTGTTTTTAATTTAACAATTTTATAGCTAGATTATTTCTTATAACGTTTTGCGACTTCTGAATAACGTTTTACCGCTTTACGAATTTGGCTTGTTTTCGCTCGGCGACGTGGTTTTGTTACATCTAACTTACTTTCAGTTTCAGGTGGTAAATCCACTAATTGACGTAAATAATTCACATTTTCTAAATCCATTTCTTCCCAACCACCACGTGGCAGAGATTTCATTAATTTAATATCCCCATAACGAATACGAATAAGACGACTGACTTGAACCCCTTGCGATTCCCAAAGGCGACGAACCTCACGATTACGCCCTTCTGTTAAGGTAACATCAAACCATTGATTAATCCCTTGTCCTCCAGCAACCTTAATTGAATTAAACTGTGCTGGTCCATCTTCAAGCTGCACACCTTTACGTAAACGGGCAATCATTGCATCATCCACTTGTCCAAAAACGCGTACTGAATATTCACGTTCAACTTCTCGGCTAGGGTGCATTAAACGGTTTGCTAATTCTCCATCAGTAGTAAATAATAATAATCCTGATGTATTAATATCTAAACGCCCTACTGCAATCCAACGAGCTCCAGTCAAACGTGGTAAACGATCAAATACTGTTGCGCGTCCTTCTGGATCACTACGTGTACATAGCACCCCTTCAGGTTTATAATACATTAGCACTCGGCATAATTCTTTTTGAGCGTGCAGTAAATTAATTAAACGCCCATCAATACGGATTTTTACTCCAGAATTAATATCAATACGATCGCCTAACGTTGCAATTTTACCATCAACACTTACACGACCATCTAAAATCATTGTTTCTAACTCACGACGAGATCCTTGACCAGCTCTCGCTAATACCTTTTGTAATTTTTCTCCTTCCACTTTACCTGATTTTAACGAAACAGTACTAGAAACGGGCTTATTTGAAGGTTTCGAGTTTTTTACATTCTTTCTAAAAACTTGTTTAGATTTGACCGCACCTTGCTCATTATCTTTTCTTGAATAACGTTCTTGCTTCTTATCTCGTTCATTTTTAGGGGAGTGAAAGCCACCCTGTTGTTCTCTTTTTTCTGAAAACTGTGGTTTAAATTGTTGCTTATTGTTTGATCTCATAAATTTTCCTTGTCGCTTTCACAAGCGTCTAATAAAGTAAAAATAGTAGATTACACAAATGGTGTAATATCCCCACTACCTTCACGCAAAATAACAGGACTGTCGCCCGTTAAATCAACGACCGTTGTCGGATCTTGACCTAAATATCCACCGTGAATAATTAAATCAACTTGTTTTTCCAAACGATCACGAATTTCTTCAGGATCAGATTGCGTTACATATTCTTCCCCTGGTAACATTAACGAACAAGATAAAATCGGCTCGCCTAATGCTTTTAATAAATCTAATGCAATTTGATTATCAGGTACACGAATACCAATAGTTTTTCGTTTTGATGTCATTAAACGACGTGGCAACTCTTTCGTCGCAGTCAAAATAAAAGTATAACGCCCCGGTGTATTATTTTTCAGTAAGCGATAAGCCGTATTATTTACAACAGAATAATTAGACAACTCCGACAAATCACTACAAACCAAAGTAAAATTATGCCCCTCAGGGAGCTGACGAATAGTGACAATCCGATCCATCGCATGCTTATCGCCAATCATACAACCTAACGCATAACCAGAATCTGTTGGATAAACAATCACCCCACCATTTTTCAAAATTTCCACTGCTTGATTAATTAACCTCACTTGCGGATTTTCAGGGTGTATATAAAAAAATTGACTCACAACGCCACCTATCTCTTACTGATAATCAATAAAACTGGTTAATTATACATTTTTATTGGGAAAAGATCTTTTATTATATTAGAGTTGACTTTGTATCTACTACAAGCTTTATGCTTGGATAATTCTTTAAACTCGAATGATTCTTTAGAAAGGATATCCCTATGGCTTGTTTACACAATATTCCCACCATTAAAACTCCACGTTTCAAACGTATTTTATGGATAGCCTTAATACTCAATGCCACTATGTTTATTATGGAAATATTTACTGGTATAAAGGCGGACTCGGTTTCATTGATTGCCGATAGTATTGATTTTTTTAGTGATGCAGCCAATTATGGTATCAGTTTAACTGTTTTGCCCATGAGCATTTATTACCGTTCTAAAGCTTCTATTATAAAAGGATATTCCATGATAGTATTAGGCGGATTAGTAACCTGTCTAACTGTGTATCAATTCTTTCAAGGACAGCTACCCAGTTATAGTGACATGGGTATCTTGGGTGTATTAGCGTTGTTAGTTAATGTGATAGTTGCTGTAATACTATATCAGTTTCGTGATGGTGAAAGTAATATGCGAAGTGTATGGTTGTGTTCTCGTAATGATGCCTTAGGCAATATTGCTGTGGTATTTGCTTCTTATGGCGTTTATCTAACTCGAACCTATTATCCCGATTTAGTAGTTGCTGTAATTATGAGTTATTTGGCATTATCTTCCGGTATCCAAATAATCAAACAAGCTCATCAAGAATTAGCACAACGCACTAAACCAAACATCTGTTGCAGACACTAATAGAGGATATCTCAATATGAAGCAATTTTTAAGAAAGAAAGAATTAAGTACATTAACAGGATTGTCGCCAGAAACCATACGATATTATGAATCTATCAGTATTCTTACTCCTCCCAAACGAGGAGCAAACGGCTATCGTTTATTTACTAATAAAAGCCTGCAAGAACTCAATTTTATCAAAGTTTGTCGCTCTCTAGGTTTTAGCATCCAAGAGATCAAACAATTGCGTAATTTGCAAAATCAGCCTCAAAACAGTTGCCACGATGCTGACAATCTCGTCGCCAAACACTTGAAAAATGTAGAATTGAAAATAAATCAACTGCAGGAAATTAAACAGACCCTACTTACTTTGGAAAACTGTTCAAACAATCAAGTGCATCAATGCAAAGTATTGACCTATCTAACTAAAGAGGAATAATCATAAGTAGAAATGAATTTAGCTATTGGTGCCAGTGGCCGGACTCGAACCGGCACGCTTTTAAGGGCGGCGGATTTTGAATCAAGTGCGTAGGAAGATATTCTAGTAAATCACTAAAATATTTCCCCTTACTTGGATGTACCTAGCCAATACATCCTGAATAGGGCATTATATTGATTATTTAATCAACTTTTCCAATCTTACATAGCTTTTTTATGTTTGTAAAGTCTGAATGTAAAAATATGATCAAATTGTGTAAGGCTCATTCCTAATATTTTATGACCCCATAGTGTATGATGCTCCACATATCTGATATACTTTTACCTAATTTTTTGATTACTGAAATGCATTCGATGAAGTTTATAATAGAGAACAATGTTGTAACCATATCTAACAAAACTAATGTGCCCCAAATTCAATGTGCTCAATGGGAAGATGACTATTTATATTCAATTATTCAGAGAGAAATTATTCGTCGTTCACGTAATCGACCACTTGGCGATAATTGCCCTATGTTATATGCAATGAAAAATAGCGATAATCTTACAACTAAAAAAGATACTATTGATGAATTATATGATTATGCTAGCCGCTCAATTGTAAATTATTTCGGTGATAAATGTAATTTTGACCTCATTATTCCAATGTCATCCAGTTGTAGTATTCCTTTAGATATATCCAAAATAATACGGAAGATCTATAATATTAATATTCTCGATATTAAAAACTATATTGTTAAAAAGACCCCAGGAGAGATAATTGAGCTAATTTCTTCAAATGAAGCTATTCCAGATAAAGAGAAACAAATCATTAAAACAGCTTTAAATAGAAATAAAGAAACACTCAGTATCAAAAATGTAAAAGTTCAATATAGGCATTATCTTTTCCCTATTTACAAAATATCGGGCACCACGAGTATATTTGAGAATTATTCTCCTACTAATATAGTGCTAGTTGATGATATTTTTACATCTGGGCTAACACTAGCTAGCGCAAAACACATATTGAAAAAGCTTTACCCTAATGCAAGAATTTCTGCATTAACATTGTTTGGTCCTCTACCTAAAACTAAAAAATGAGTATTGACATTAGTTATTTTTTCTATAGAATACAGAAATATCATCCTTATAGTGTAAGGGTGAATGGCTGGGAGAATGTCCCCTCGGTCATTTAAAATGCAGGGATCCGAGTACTTGTACGAACCAAATTAAAATTGGGTTGTTAGGCGCGGCTAACATTAACATGTTGTAATGGGGAACTTATGTTCCCCTTCATTTTTTATTAATTCCTATCAATATTTCATCAATTGATCGCTGAAACTTATTATCTTTTAATTAACGCCTTATTTGAGACGTCACAATAAATTTACAGAATCTCTTAGCATTTCTACATCATGCTCAATATACCCTAATGTAACACTAATATCTTTATGTCCTAACAATTTTTGTACAACATAAACATTTTCAGGATTTTTCATTAGTGAGGTTGCTACTGTATGTCTGAAACGATGCGGAGATGATGTGAATCCAACAACATTAGATATACACCGAAAAATATGGGTGACCTGATTGACACTCATATTTTTCCCTCTCCTACGAGTAGCTATAGAAAATAAGTTAAAATTGAATAATTGGCTATTTAATAGTTGTTTCCGCTCTTTTAACTTCCCTAATAAAAGCTCTATGTGAGGATACAAATTATCTGATATTGGAACCATGTGGTAATCATGGTTTTTGTTAATTTCTGGAGAAATATAGATAATCTTACGACTAAGATCTACATCTTGTATTTGTAGTTGTACCAGTTGAGAACGACGAATTCCCGTACAGCGTAATGTCATTACTAGACAATTAATAAACCAGCTTGGCTTTAACATTTCAGGCAATTCAATATTTCCATCTAAAGTATAGCTTAATTTATCTAATTGCTCTTTTGATAACGTTTTTTTCTTACGTTTGGATTCTTTGATGAATAATCCATAAAATGGATTGCTTGGAATATGAATAATATTGTATCTAATACCAACATTATAGATAGCTTTTAAATGCCTGACATAATTATTCCAGGTAACAGGCTTTATTTTTACATTAAGAATCTCATTTCTCCAGATAATTAAGTCGATATTACTAATATTTTCAGCCATTTTATCAGAAAATCTTTTCTGAATAATATTAATTACGTTTTGATAACTACGCTTTGTTTCAGGGCGTAGATAACTACGATAGAAAAAAAAATTGTTCTAATAGTTCATTAAAAGATATTGATTTATTCATACAACTATTCCTCTTTTTGCAAAGTTAGACATAAATTATTTAAAAGAACTTTGTCTCCAAAAAAGAGACTAGTATCTTTTATCAAATATCCTGTTAAATATGAAGTTTTTCTTGGACCAGTTACAGCACAACGCCAGAAATTTATACTATCAGGCTTACCTTTTATCATTACATTTTTAGGTGTATGCAATCCCAAATCTTGAAATTTATATTGTAAGTTAGTAATAGAATCTTTATCGTAGGATAATCCATTCTCTTGCAAAAATTGCTCAAATATAGCAGGAGACACAAGAAATAATGCACCTTCAACAATATGTAATTTAGCAGTATTTTTACTAATTGCAAATTTATTCTGAGCAATTCCTTTCTTTAACCAATCCACAAACTTTTTACCTGAATGAGAATCTTCTTTAACTGTTATCGCCGTAGAATTATATTTGGGCTGTTTTTTTACGTTCTCTATATCATTGACTGCTTCAATGCAAATCTTACTTGGTTCTATATTATCAATTACTGGTTCAATATATGTGTTATTTTGCTCTGTTTCAGCATTAATATTGACATCAAACATACTTAGCAATTGTTCTGTTAAGTCATTTTCCATTCCGACTAAAGATGTATTTTCTTCAATTTTATGAATTGGTTTAGCTTCTGCCCGCATATTTTTTACTTCTAATGTCGGAGTATTTTTTGGTACTACAACATCTTGCTCTGGCTTAGATAAATTTTCATTTACATGTGAATTATCTTCTATTTTAACTTTACCTGCGAAGTACTGCGGTCTAATACTTATATTTTCCCAAGCGACTTCAGGCTTAATTCTTAATAGTGTAAATGATGAAGGAGGAGTCCAACCTGAATCAGCTTGAATTCGACAATGCCATATTGCTGTCCCCTCAGTAGTTGCCTCAACAATCCCTAATGATTGCATTTCATCAAATAATTTTCCATTATCTTTAGGTACCGAGATACCCTGCCCTAATAAGTAAGCACGAATACTATCAGCTGTAGTCTTACTCATTAACCACAATCCATCCTCTGTAAACCAACCATCGGCAGGTCCCTTAGGAGTATTTAACTTAATTTTATGTTCCAATAAATAACGCAATGCCATAACCAACTGCTTGGCAAGCGAATTAACAGGGCGTTGTACCAATTTATTTACATCACCACCAAGGGCAACTGTAACGCTATGTTGATCAGCTTTTTGTATGATTTCAGATAATAATCCCGCCTTATCATAGTGCCCCGCCATTGCATACATTAAGGATGATAGGACTTCAGGAAATTGTGCAATCCAATCAAACGCAGATTTAGGAATTAATTGATTAGCAAGAAAGCTACCTATAACAGGATGAAAATCATAGTCTCTACCTTTAATATATTTAAATTTATAAGGCTGGGATGGTATTCCATTCCATGCAAACCACCTTGTACCATCTTTCAAAATAATTTCAACATCTGTAATAACCTTACCAATATCATGCACAAGAGCTATATAAATAGTGGCTGCAGTCCAAGCATCACGTTGTTTAGATTGATCTTCGGGGGCTGCATTTGGGGGTAAAACGTAGCTCTGGCGCAATTTAGCTGAGAAAGTAATAACTTCTAAACCATGATCAAGCATACCACCTATATGCGAATGATGATGAGCTTCTGAAGCTGGTAATAATTGTACAATTTCAGCATAGTTTTCTATTGGTTTCTGGTAAAGCACATTGAACATCTTTCTATCCATAGAAACTTGTTGCCAAAGCAATCCAAGATATTTTCTGCGTAAATTAGTATTAAGTAGTTCATTTGCATTTTTAGGATAAATCCAACCATCTTTATCCTGAACTAAGTGAGTATCTAACTCTGTTCCTGGTAATAATGATGGTTCTTTTTTAAAAAATTTATTGAATATTTTCAACATAACATAATCTCTATAATATTGTTGAAGAACTAGCCCTTTGGCCTTTTCGCCTTTTTGGGTAAGACCTTTCCCCTTGGAAAAATTACCCTTAAAAGCCCTTAGGGGCTTTCCTTTATCTTTTTGCCGTTTAAGGATTTTTCCTTTTTCAGGTAATTGTAAAATGTTCCCTTGGATATAGAGAGAGTTTTACAGATACTATCTACGCTGTGTTTTTTACTGTAATATAAATCAAAAGCTTGCTGTTTTTGAATTTCACTGAGAGATCTCGGTCTTCCACCTAATCGCCCACGTGCTCTTGCCGCTGCTAAACCTGCACGTGTCCTTTCTCTAAGCATATCAACTTCAAATTCTGCTAACGCAGAACTAAAATGGAAAAATAATTTACCAATTGCTGAGCCAGTATCAATCGAATCCTTTATACTTTTCAAATTGATATTCCTTTGTTGCAGAACATCAAACAGCTCTAGCAGATTTTTTGTTCGACCTCCGAGTCTGTCTAATTTCCAGATAACTAAAGTATCCCCCTTTCTTAAATATTCCAATGCCTCTAATAATCCAGAACGATTAAATAAAGTTCTAGAATCTTTATCTGTAAATATCTTTTCACATCCTGCTTTGGTAAGTGCATCAATTTGAAGATCTAGATTTTGCTCTTCTGTTGAAACTCGAGCATAGCCAATTAACATAATAATTCCACCTATATAGTATAAAAACTCAATATCCAAATGAGTTTATGAACATAGATTTTTAAACTGAGTTATTGAACTGAAAATACAGGTAAAAATGAATATTTTTCTGTTTTTCAAAATGTGTCAAAAAAACGTTCGTTTTTTAGAACTTGGGAAAATTAATTCTCATCAGGGGAAAAATGATTCTTAGGTTTATTTCACCTTTCTATATAAACATACAGCCTATTACTTTTCCTAACTGTAGTTCAAAAAAGGTAGGCGTAGATATATACACATTATGGGGCTTATGAGAAAGGCTAAGTTATCATAACAATCCGCTCATTGAATGGGCAATTTTAGGCTACCTTATAAAGGCCTAGTACTTCATATGCCCCTCAAGGAGCATGTGTATTGATGCAGTGTGTGAGCAAATCTGTATTAATTTGTGTAAGTAGGAATAGAGAAAAATATCCAGCATTGTATGCTTTAAATAATCAATTAGAAAAATCGTTAATGTAATAATTTACTACAAATACAGTAAATCTTTATATTCTCTAATACGCCATAAATTGTTTTTCTTCTATATACCGGAATAAAGACTATATGGAACTGTAAGTATCATATTGTCTTTATTCCTAAGTTCAGACGAAAGGCGATTTATGGAAAATTGCGAATGGATATAGGGAGAATATTGAGGCAATTATGTAATTACAAAAATGTGGAAATAATAGAAGCCCATGCGATGAAAGATCATATTCATATGCTACTCAAAATCCCTCCGAAATTGTCGGTCTAAAGTTTTATGGGGTATTTAAAAGGCAAGTCATCGTTAATGATTTTTGAAAGGCATGCAAACCTAAAATATAAGTATGGGAACCGAAATTTTTGGGCGAAAGGCTATTATGTAAGTACAGTAGGTTTAAATACGAAAGTTGTAGAGGAATATATCCGAAATCAGGAAAAGGAAGATATGATTCAGGATAATTTATCGAAGAAAGAATATATTGATCCCTTTAAGGGGTGAGCCAGAGAGTTATTGAACGGTTGTCAGAATTCACATGCTCCTTGAGGGGCATATGAAGTACTAGGCCTTTATAAGGTAGCCGAAAAAACGCCCGTTTCACGGGCGTTGAAGTTAAAAGAAACTAGCAACGAGTAGTGCTTTCTCTAACATGTTTTGCAGTAACTTTCATTGGTTTATTTTGAGTTGCATTATTGTTCATAAATATCCTCACTTAGAGAGTAATGAATATAGACCTTTTATAGTTAAAAGGAGTTTTTGCTTGCTTTACAAGCATCATTTTTATACTATTAAGCTAGTTTATTGTCAATAGGTTTGGAACTATAAAATGGGAAAAAATTATAAATTAAAGACAGATGCTTTACTGCACTATGATGAGTTGAGTACCAAAATTTTTTTAGGTACTAAATGTGTTGAGATTTTTGATGATGATCAAACGTATTTTTCTCTCCTAAAAAAAAGGGAATGGACTTTAAGCGATTTACCCAATGACCTAGTAGAAGTTTTAATTGAACATAATTTAATTATAAAAAACTATACTCATTATTATGAGAATTCTGAACTAGACAGAAATATTTACCTCATTGAAAGTTTAATGGACTCTAGAGACCCTAGATCTCCAATTGATATTCAAAATACTATCTCGAATAGTAGAATTCTATTATTAGGGGTTGGAGGTATTGGATGCGTTGTTTTGGATAACCTACTGAGACTAGGTATAAAAGATTTTTTTATTGTTGATTCAGATATTGTTGATAAATCTAATTTAAATCGACAAATCTTATTTACAAAAGATGATGTAGGTTTATATAAAGTTGATGCTGTAAGGGATAGGTTAAAGTTAATATATGGTAATTTAAATATTGAAAATTCTAGAGATTATATTGATAATCACTCTCTTTTAAAATCTATATGTATAGATTACTGCCCCGATTTTATAATAAATGCGTTAGATACTCCCCAAAATATAGAAAGAATTATATTTGATGTATCCACTCTATTAGAAATACCTAGCATTAACTGTGGTGTAGGAATAAATAGTGGATTTTGGGGGCCTATATCGATATATCCATTTGTTGAAAGCAATAAGAAATATGATAAGTCTCCAAATTTAATTAGTAAACCAATTAAGGGATCGCTACCAACAACTAATATGATGATAGGGAGCATGATGTGCCAAGATATACTTCAATATTTTATAAATCCTCGAATCGAAAACCTCTACTACAGGAAAATTTTTAATTTTCAAACATTTGAGTGTGAAGTTATATGAAAAATTATATCAATATTTTACTAGATGCAGAATTTGAGTTATCTTTTCCCTTTGAGTGTAAAGATTTTTCCTCAAGATGCATTGCTTCTATGTTGTATGAACCTTTATTCAATAAAAAGGATGGTGTTTATAGCAGTAATTATATAAAAAATCATTATTTAAATACAAAAGATCATTCAATAACTCTTGAGCTTTTTGATGGGCTGTTTTTCTCAAATGGTCAGAAGCTAACATCTACAAGCATTTATAAAACACTCCTCTATCAAATAATGAATAGAACAATGTTTTCTTACTACCTTGATTTTATTGAGGGGGTGCCATCGATATTATATGATGATATTCATCACGGGGACATCGGTATTATTGATATCGTAGATAAAAACATGTTAAAGATTGTCTATAATAGACAGGTTGATTATTGTGATCTTTTTTCTAATGTTGAATTCTCACCTGTTTATTTTAATGAGAATAATTATCCAGAATTACATGTATCTAATGGTAAATTTAAAATATTTAAAATAAAAGAATATCAAATTACCTTAGAAAGAAATGGTTATTGTTTAAATAAATATGAAAATATAAAGTATGTTAACTTTATAGTAAATAAGAATCTTTACTATCCAATAGAGTTGTATAGAAAGGGTAATGTTGATGTGACTAGCTGTACATATTTCCCTAATGAATTGGTGGCTCATGAAAAAGTAATAAATAAAGAATCAAACATATTTTTTATATTAGGGATGAAAAAGGAATTTGTCATATTTAAGTCTGCTTTTAAAAAACTATTAACAGATTATATAAATAAAAATCTTTTAAATATTTTATCACCATTAAATGGATATTTTTTTGACAATGATCTTGAATATAAAGAATGTCATATAGTTAACAATATTAGCCCTAAAGAGATTAATATAGCATATTTGGATTATTATCCAAATGAACATATTATATTTGTCTTGTGTGATTTTCTTTCTAATCTAGGATTAAAAATAAATTTACATGGATTTGATATACATACTTACTGCAAAATAGATAAGTCTAAATATGATATTTATCTAACATTAAGTGTATTATTAACAGAAAATAATTATGATTTGTCAATTTTTTATATGTCTTATCTTGATAGTAAAGATATAGAGCAATATTTAAAAATATTGAATAGTGAAGGCCCGGAAGATGATTATAAAAATCAAAGTGAATATTTATTGTCTCATGCATTATGCTTACCAATTTGTAGGGGAAGATTTATCTACATGAAGTCATCACATCTAAAAAATTTCTATATTAGTGATAAAGGTGTTTATAATTTCTAGGGATTATGTATGGTTAGTTTTGATTTAAAATTTTCATCAGAAAAATGTGATATTGTTTGCAATAGTTTTGGTATTTCTAATCCTCATAGGGATATATTTAATTTAAATAATGTAGAACTATCTAGTTTGGACTCTACCATCAGTAATGGTATAACTCTTATAACAGGACATTCTGGAGTTGGTAAAAGTACTTTAGGGAAATTGCTCAAAGAAAAATATAATTTTTTTGATATAAAAGATATAAAAATAAGTAATGGCGATCTTCCTATAATAGATATTTTAAAATATGATTTTAAAGAAGCTATATATTTTCTAAATGTCTCTGGATTATCAGAACCATACTTGTATTTAACTCCATATAATAGCCTTTCTTCCGGCCAAAAGTTCAGATTCTTAATCGCCTTAATCCTTTCCAATGGAATAAAAAATGTTTACTGTGATGAATTTTGTAGTGATTTGGATAGAGAAACAGCCTATTTTCTTAGCTACAATTTAAGACGATTTTCTAATAAATTCAAGTTCAACTTTATATTAATATCAAATGATGAGAATATAAGAAAATATCTTTTCCCTGATTGCCATATATCATTTGATTTATATTCAAATGTTAATCTAGAATTAAATCCCATCTCGCAAATCAACCCATTTGAAAAAGATATAATAATAGACGAAGCTACATATCATGAATATGAGTTGTTAGAAAAATATCATTATTTCCCTTCAGCAGAAGAACATATAAATGATAGTTATAATGCAGATTACTATAAATTGGTATATAAAGGAAATATTGTTGGCGTTTTGGTTTTTAGAACTCCCTATTCTAATGATGAAGAAAATGATAGCTTGCTAAACATAAACAATAAAATAAAAGTATTATATAGAGTAATCTTCCATCCCATTATAAGAGGATGCGGTATGTTAAGACTATTTTTAGAACATATTTACAAAATATACCCTAATAAAATATTATATGTCGAATCTGCATTAGCTAAATTCATGCCTATTTTTGAGTCTGTAGGATGGGTCTGTTTAGATGAGTCCAAATTCCAATATATTAGAGGGCTTAATTTAGAGAGTAGAAATATTGACTATTTACTACATAGTTTATCTAACATGATTTACAATAAATACATTGATTTTTGTATGATAGGAAATATTAATCCATCGATGGATATAAATGATATATTTACCTCATTAAAAGATGAATTCACCGAGAATGATATTGATTTTATTATAGAGTGTTTAGAGTTGTTTGATATGAAAAGGTTTATCTATGAAATTAAATAATATATCAAAGGTGCTGATTTTTGGTTTTTTTAGTAGCCTGTTTTTTGAAAGAAGTTTATGGATGATATATTTGCAAGGTAAAGGGTTTTCGATGTCTGAAATATCCTTTTTTCAGATTGGATTAAATATAGCAATGTTTATATTTGAAGTTCCATCTGGAATTGTTTCTGATAGGTTTGGACGAAAAATATCAATGTTTTTAGGATTAGTATGCACTATAATCTATCTTATTGGAATGCTTGTTGCCGAAAATAATATCTCTGTATTTATATTCTTCATTATTTATGGATTTGGTATTGCATTACTATCAGGGACAGAACAATCATTAATTTATGATGAACTTTTATTTAAGAGAAGAAAAAATTTATATCATAAGATTATAGGGAGATATAACTTCATTTCTATATCTGCTTTGGCAATAAGTTCTTTCTTAGGAGGAGTAATCGCGGAGTACAATGCCTGGGATATGGTATTTTATTTAGGAGTTATTAGTCAATTTATTGCAATGATTGTTCTATTTTCTGTAGTAGACTTTTATAAGAGAAATTTTATTCATGATAGAGAAAGTATTTCTACATTTAAAATGTTGCACAATATATCGTTAAATATATATATATTGATTATTTCTCTTGCCATATTTCAAGGAGTATTTTCTTCTATTACCTTGTATTATCAAACAGTTCTTAAAGATAATGATTTTTCTTTATTGTTTATCTCTGGAATATACTCTGTTTCTTTTTTATTTAGTGCTTTTTCATCGGTGTTTTCAGGAGGGATTGCCGATTTAATTGGAGAAAAAAGGTCAATAATGCTATTTTCCTTACTACTGTTATGTTTTCTAGGCCTTTCTCTTATGTTTGGCGGTATATGGATAGCTTTGACTTTCATTATAATTTTAATCAGTTATGAGATTATAGATACATCTCTCGGAGTATTATTAAATCACTCTCTTTCACCAAATGATAGAGGAACTATTTTATCTATGGTCAACTCGTTGTGCTCTTTAATAATGATTTTCTCATTTTGGTTAATTGGCGCGTTATCTAACTATTTTGATTTTAGCAAAATAATTTTTGCATCTGGAATTTTTTGCATGCTAGTTTTTATAACAATATTTCATATCTACAGTAAAAAGTATAATAAATAAAAGATTACTAATTAGTAATTGTATGCATTATTATCCTTGAGTTTTTTGAGATAAAGTACAAATGCCATTTATATACTCAATTTTTATTTTGTAAAGTTCAAAATCTATAGAGTTATATGTTAAAATAACAAGCATTATGTACTCCATTATTAATACAAAGGGATACACTATACCCAAGGGGATAGTCCCCTTGGGATTAAAGGAATATTACGATTTACAATATTCCTCAGTCTTTATTATTCTGCATCAGAAAAATGTTTTTCGTATTGTTGTTGAACATTGAGTGCATCCATCATGTATTCACACGCATTACGTGCAAATCCTGAGGCTTTAAATATTGCTCGTTTGTCCTCCTTCAATACTTTGATCCAACTTTCAATATAAGCTGCATTTTGTGGTACTTCATTAAATCCTAAATGTGCACAGACAAATGCGCCGCCCATTTCAGCAACAAGCTCTTCAAAAGCATAAACTTGATTACCAAATTTTGCCTTACCGGAGGTAATACCTTCCCGATTTAAGCGTTTTAGGTGACCTGTTGCATGGGTCATTTCATGAAGTAATGTGCCATAGAATCTTGCTTCTGAATTGAATTGTTTCATTTCAGGCATGACTACCTTATCCTCGCCAGGACGATAGAATGCACGATTACTTGGCATTATTTTGACTTCTAAATCCATACCTTTAATCATCTGCCGGATTTCAGCAAATAAGGTGTATTGCACTGTTTCAGCATCTGCATTTTCTGCTGACACAGTATCATACATTGAATTTGGAAGCCCATCGCATTGCTCAATATTAAAAAGCGGATGTCTTCTTAACACAGCAAAATGTTCCATTTCCGGATTACCATCCTCATCCAAGATTGGATTACCGTCGTCATCACATTTTTCACGGTCGATAGGGTTATAATTAACAATAATGGTTGCTTTTTCCCCTTTACGTACGTGACCACCTAATTTATTGGCTGCTTGTGCAGTAATCCACTTGCATTGTTTATACTCATGTTCAGCGGCGGCAATCCATAATAAAAGGATGTTCACTCCTGAATATAAGCGTCCTGAAACGGCATTACGTGGTAACACAGTTGCAAAACAAGATGCCGCATCAGGTGTAGTCCATGGTTTTAGCCAAGGTACAGTGCCATCTTCAAGGCATTTGATGATGCGGTCGGTGATTTCTTGGTATAAGTCTGGTTTGTGTTGAATTTGAGTGTTCATCATGTGTTCTCCTAAAGTAAAAATGGAGAACACGCCCACTAGGGAATATGTTCCCCAATGGGTGATATGCTGAGATGGAACTCAGTTTGTCGGTGTATGTAAATACGATAATTTTTTCTGCATTAATTGTGCCTGGCGACTAATCAATCCATCTTTTGAACATGCAGCTTTAATTGCCTCTCGAATCAAAATTTGGCGATAGCCCCCAAAGGTCTTGTCATGTTGGTCATAACATAGATAGCCAAAGTAATCTTCACCTAATGCAATGCCGGTTTCTTTATCTAAAACTTGAGCATAAACATTCGCAATACGAGTACCATTCAGTACCGATTTGCAAAGACTTTCGACATCTTCAAAGTCACAATCATACATATAGGTTTCAAAATGATGGGCATAAAACTCATGGGGTTCAGTCACAAATTCAACTCGATAATGTTGAGTCTCAAATTGATAAGCAACTTCTTTTTGATATGGCGTAGCCTCAATAATTCGATAACCTTCTTGTGCTAATTGCTTAGATAAGTCTTGAATATATTCAGTTAAATCTACAACAAATTCATCCCATAAGGCTTGATATTCTCCAACTTTATAGGTAGGGAAATACCACTCTTTTTTAGCTCGTTCATCATTAAAGAAACAGAAATCATCTGCACTTGGAGCATCTAAGCTCATCGTGTTAAAGTGGGAATAGTGATAACCGTGATGGTTACGATTAATGCTTATCAAGCTATCCCCATAACTTTGCCACTCAATCAATGATCTTACTAGTCTTTCAAATTTCCGGCATTTGCGTTTTTGATTTGGGTAAATGCGTTGAAACAATCCTAGCCAATAGGTATGTTCAATATCGCCATAAAAAGCCATACCGTCACCTTGGCTATAACCTAAGGACCAATTAATTTCAAAATCATCAGGAAAACCTGCCTGAACTAATTGAGTATTAAAGTAAGCGGTTAAAACGTTCATAGTGTTTCTCCAAAAGAAAAAGGGAAACACTGCAACCATAAGGGAATTGAGTGTTTCCCTTATGGGGTAAAAGTTTAATCAATAGTAACTAATAATGTTTTTTCATCTTTTTGATGCACATTTAAGAACCGAAAGTGAGCTCCATATTGCACTTGCATTGCTTGAAGAAATCGGACTTTATGTTCTCCTTCTTTACGGCTTTGCCAAGATTGAATTGCATTATGAGTAATGTCTTTTTGTAGTTGAGTTAGTATCATGTGAGTATCCCTTGTCCAATTTTTAGGGATAAAACCTGATAGAGTATTGAGGTTAATTTGAACTTCCATTACATTTCTCCTAAAAAAAGGAAATGCCAGTCCCATAGAGAATGAGCATTCCCTATGGGATGTATTAATAGAAATTAAATGAGATTAAATGCTGTCAACATACCGATAAAAAAACCGATGAATGCAGTAATAATAGCAATACCAATCCAACGTCTACGCAACACTTTCAGTTCGTATTCAAAAGCTTCTGTTTGAGCAAATAAATCTGCCTCAAATTCGGCTCTTAAATGTTCATATTCTTCATCTAGCTTTTGATTAATACCACGTGTAACTTCTCGATATTTTGAGGTTACTCGTTTTTTTGTAAATACAAAAAGATTACCGAGTTCATTTCCCATCTTCCAAAACAAAGATGGTTTTTGTGCTACTTCAGTAGGTTGAGTATCAAATGGGATAATATCCCATTCTGAGTGAGATTTTAGAGTCATAGTAATTCTCCTAAGTTAATAAAAAATCCTCAGGAGAACACTTCCAGGGAAGCATTTTCCCTCGGAAGGTGGTCAGTTTAGGTAGCATTCCTGTAAAATTACAGAGTTCCCTTTCAGAATGCTGGGAGACATTTTGGATTTAAACTCCTTTACCACGAAGGGTAAGCGTCGCTTCTCAAGAGTTTTACGACTTTTAAGGGCTGTTTCCAGCGACTTAATAGTTACAATATACGACTTTTTTTATCAAAAAGGAATAGTTTTTTACTTAAAAAAATAAGAGAGTTTTTACAAAAAATCTCTTATTTTTGAACAGAGTTTATTCTGTATCGTTGATTAAAATATCGCTAACTTTTACGTTTATATTGGCTATATTTAAGAGGTTTATAAGTATGAAAAAGAAAAGCTATTTCTATTCTTATTTGGCATTCCTTATAGGAAGTACAACACAATTAAGTTTTGCTAATACAGAACCAAATATTTCAGTTTACACCACATTAGCATATCGCATTGAAAATCCAGAGTTAGCTACACAAATTTATTACCTTGATAAAGTAGAGCAAATTGAAAATTGGCTTAGCCAAAGATTCAGTAGAGACCCAAGAATCGCTGAACAACAAGCTAAAGCGTTATTAAACTCCCCACAATGGGCAGAAAAAGAAAAAGCACTTAAAGAATCATATACAGGTGTAATCAGTGGCTGGCAAAATGGTATTAAAAAAGTGCCCGCGGTCCTGTTCCAATCATCAAATGGAGATAATGCTATCATTTATGGTGAAACTAACATTTCTAAAGCAAAACAACTTTGGCAACAGTGGAATCAACATAGAGGAAAAATACAATGAAGATTAACTGCACTTTTTTAGCCAAATTACTTTCTGTTGTTATGCTGACATCATTAATTCCTGTTCAAGCGTCCATTAATACTACTGCAATTATGGCATCAAGTGCTTCAAGTAGTTGTTTAAATTATAAAATTGTAGGAACTTGTTTTTGGCTTTTTTGCACAAAATTTGGCTGTAGTATTCGAACATCTACTAAAGTAAAACATTTTATTCCTGAAATGGTTGTATCTAGTTATAACCATGATGGACAAAATCCCTGGTCAGAAGTAAATTCTTTTAATCAAGGAGCACTTAAAGGCGGTGAATATCGTTCCCCACATAAACAATATACTCAATTTACTTTTAAGAATGCAGATGCCATTGGTCACCCACAAGGAGCAATATCTCAGATGCTAAATAGCACAGGATATTATTGCAAAAGTCAAACTACACCCTTTGTTCCTTACTTCTTAAGTGGATTAGATTTCTTCGCTTGGAAAGAGAATTTACCAGAAATGTTTTATCCAGAAGCTATGGTTCCAGGTATGCGCGAGGTAAGTAAAGCCGATGATAATTGGGGAAATATTTACCCACGATCAGGTGCAATCAATCAGGTACATGATTACAAGGCATCAGCAGTAATAGTACAGCGTGTTGCAGATATAGTAAGTCGAATGGCACAGCCTCACATTTATCTCCCTGCAGCTAAAAAAGGTGGTGCTGGTGAATGGCTTCCAGGCCCAGTAAAAGAAAGCAATGCACAAACCCACAAATGGCAAATGCTCTATCCAAAAACTGAGCAATCTTGTTCCATATTTCCTCATGGTAGTTCTGTAGATACTCATTCAGACAAAATGTCAACAAAAGGTGATTACGCTTGGGCTCTTTGGCGACCTTATAGTTGTTGCAAACGGAGAGGACAAAAATTTTTATATAGTATTGATTGGCAATAATAATAAATAGGAGATACTGTTATGGCAAAACGATTTTCACTCAATAATGCAACTATCTTACTTCTAGGTTGCTTATGGTTAAATGCTTCAAACGCAGATTCTATTGTAGATAAATTAGAATTTAATAAAGCCGATTCAATTTTATCGGATAAGGTCTTTTATCAAATCGGTGGCGGTGCAGGTTATATGGCACCACCTAGTAGGGGAAAAACAAATGCTGTTGAACTAGGTATTGGCTGGAAGGCTAATTTAACGTGCGGCAATTTTGATATTAAAACGACAATTAAAAATGATTTAAATGGATTAAAAGATGGCTTTAAAGATTTACTAGGTAACGTTATTGATTCAGCTAAAGGAGCGGTTGCAAGTATGCCAGCCATGATCCTTCAAAGAGCCAATCCACAATTATATGACTTAATTACAAATGGTTTATATCAAGGTAAATTAGATTTTAATCGTCTAAAAACAAGCTGTGAAGAAATGTCTAAAACGTTAGCTGACTACACGCTAGGCGGTAAATGGGGGCAAGCTGCCGACTTAGAAAGTTTTAAAGATATTACATCAAATCAACCAGATGCTAAAAAAGCTAAAAATGAACTCGAAGATAAGCAAGGTAAAGATGGCCGCGCTTGGGTTGGAGGGCAAAAGAAAGGTGGTCAAAACCAAGATCCAATTAATTTAGTAGGTGATGTAGTGAAAGCTGGCTATAACCTATTAAATAAACGTAATGTATTAGATACAAGCAAGATTTCAGAATCTTCATGTGATGGTAATTTATGTAAGACTTGGGATAATCCACAAACTGCTGCTGATTTTTTAATAAAGGTGATTGGTGAACAGTCCATATCTACCTGTAAAACAGATTGTGGTACGAAAACGAGTTCAAAAGCAGGAGTTGGTTTAAGCCCTGAAATAGAAGAAGAACATGTGCTTACTGTAGGTAGGCTAGAAAAAGTACTTAATATGAATATTCCTACATCAGAAGCTCTCGCAGAACTTAGTTCAAATACCGTACCTGTCACACGTGGATTAATTGAGGCATTACGTGAAGATCCTGATGTAGAAGTATTAAGTCAGCGCCTGTCTGGAGAAATTGCCACCTCAAAAGTTATGGAAAAAATGATGCTTTCTCGACGTGCAATTTTAGCTGGCATGCGCGAACCTAATGTAGCCAATAATGCGGATGCACAAGCAGAATTAGAACGCATTTTAAACATTATTGACCGAGAAATATCTCAGGTAAAACTTGAGATGGATATGCAAAAAGCCATTACAAACAATACTGCTGCAGCTATTTTACAAAATAAAGCTGAACGTGAAGCTCATGCAGGTTCATATGGTTCACCGAAAGATAGCTTGGATAAACGAGTTAAAGAATTAGAATATGGTACACCTTCCCCATCTGATGGTGAACAAGAAAACAATATTTCTTTACCACGTAAAACCATTACTTTAGGTATGCCTAGCACAAGTAATGTAGCACCATTTATACCTTCATTCGGTAATGCTCATTCACCCAATATTGACTATAACGGAACAATTCCCAGGGCTTCTATAGCTGCTAAAACCAAACAAGAGTTTATTGCACAAGCATTACCCGTAGCAAAAGAAATTGAAAAAAAGTGGGGAGTTCCTGCTGAAGTTGTAATCGCACAAGCCGCTCTTGAATCTGGATGGGGGAAAAAAGTAAAAGGTAATGCTTATTTTGGTGTTAAAGGAAGAGGTTCAAGCGGTTCAATTAATTTTGGTACTCATGAAGTTATCAATGGTAAACGTATTTCTATCAATGATAACTTTGCCGCATACAGCGATTTTGGGGCTGCAGCGGATGGATACGGAGCTTTCTTGAATAAGAATAAACGTTATCGTGATGCCTTTAAATATAAAGATGATCCAGTTGCCTTCGCTCATGCAATTGCTAAAGCTGGATATGCAACAGACCCCAACTATGCTGATAACTTGACAAAAATTATCAAAGGTAATAATTTAGAACAACAAATGTAACTTTCATTATTCAAGGAGTCTCTCATGGAAAAACAGCTACTGGTTCCGCTCTTATTAGCCTGTATCAGCTTAAATATTTATGCTACTTCAGTTAAAACTGAAGATGCTGCTTATAAAGTTGTTGAAAAATCTATTTTCAAAAACAAACTTACTGGGCTTAAAGCCGATTGCATTAAATATAGAATCAACGAAAATGCAGAACAATATGAAGTCAATGCATTTGAAATTCATAATAAAAAATGCGGAGGTGATCCAAGTATTGAACGTAGAATGTTTGGTTATCTTGTTGACAAAAATACTGGTAAACTCCAGACTGATGCTATGCGAGATGATATAGATTGGGATGGTGACTACCACTCAATCCAATAAAATGATGGACTATTACATTATGTAAAACTTGTTGATTTTATCTCCGCTTTAGATATATATTTATATCAATTTAATTCGTCATGTATATTCCATTTATAACAAATAAGGAGGTTTATATGACACTCCCAAATGTAGGGTCTAGTTTTGCTAAGGTAGCTAAATCAATTGACAACAAACTCGGTTTTTTGCCTACATTTCCTAGAAAAATTATTTTTTCTACTATATGTATCATAGGAATACCATTTCTTTTTGTTACAGTGTTACTACTAAGGAATTGGCATACTGAGACTAGCACTAATAATAAAAACTACAAAAATAATTTAATTGAAGACAACAAATCATCAGTAATGTTAGATAATTGTGAATGGATTACTGATGATTTCCATGCTGCTGGTCCAGAAGGAGAGGGATATTATAGTAATGGCTTTAGAATGCCTGAAAATACAGATGAAGACTGGCTATAAAATGAGATAGAGATAATCCCCTATCTCATTTTTTGAAGTATTGATTGACTTACATACCTGAGCCAATAGTTTTTGCTGCACTTTTCATTGTATCACCACCCTGTTTACCTGCTGCCCTTGAATCTCTTGAACCATTCGCTAGTTGTTGAGTTATATTACCAATATTCACACCAGCCCATGAAATTGCACCTACCCAAATACTTGGTAATATCAAGAATAATGACCCCATCACAAAATTCACTATGAAATCATCTTCTGTATTTTCTAAGAAAAATGGGTTTAGCCTATTATGAGTTGCTGAATTATATAATACATCAAGTAACCAAGAATCCAGCCAGCGAGCTAACTCCCACCAGAATGTTAAGGTCACTAATGCAAAATTCACAAAGGTTAATGTAATCACTGTTTTCAATGAATAACCACTCATAATAATAATTAGTGGTAATAGAATCACAACAGACATTAATGCAAACGCTTGAACCATTGGTAGAGCCTGTCGCATCGAATCTAATGCTGGGAAAATACCGATACTGCCAACAACTGAGCCAGTAGATGCAACTAAACGAGTAACTGCATTACTCCATGTACCATCTAAATTAGCACCATATCCAGGATATACTTTCCCACCAGAAATGTTTAAGTTTTCAGGTCTTACAAGTGTACGCAATAATGACTCATCAAAACCATCTTTTTTACTAAAAAATTCTTGTACATTGACCGATAAATTTTGTCGCATATCTACAAGTAATCTATATTTTAACCCAACAGTATCTTTAACCCACCATTCATCACACGTCGGAAAACCGCCTTCTCCAGTATTAGGTAATCCGGTGTCTCGTTTAGCATCATAAGCCCACAAATTATTTGGTTGTTGAGCTCGATAACGTGGATAAAGCTCACTATTAGATACTAGAATTTTCCCACCTAACCAACTCACTTCGCGTACTTGTGCAGGACTTAATGAAATTTGGCTAGTTTGCAACTTCTGACGAGAAGGAATATAGCATTGTGTCACAAATTGACGTAACTCTGTAAGCAATGCTGGATCATTGATTTTCTCACGCTGTACTTCAAAACGAATTTGACGTAAATCAGGCTTACACGGAATAGCCGCTGTTAATGCATGCGTTACGCCTTTATTAATTTGATGAAAAAATCCCCACCATAATGGTACTTTGGCTTGTTTTCCGCCCAATTCTGAAGTTAAATCGCCATAACCACTATTTTGGGGTGCTTGTGGTACTCGATAACCACAAACTTTTGATTGCTCCACATTTAATTCGATGTTATTGAGATTAATTGTAATACTCGGTGCCATTACTATCACAATAACAAACATAGCAGGAAAATACTGCAATCCTAACCAACGGATAAGTAATTCACCTTTATTACCTTCATCATCACCCTGTTTCTTAACATCTATCCACGTTTTAAACAAAATTACAATAAGTGGAATTAAAGAGATCCCTGTCTGAATCAATACTGCAAAGATATTATTATTGATAATCCACGCCAATAACGTAAGGAAATATTCTAAATAACTATCAACCGTAAACGTCATGTTATTCTCCCGTTAAATTAGCCTAGAAGATAAAATAAATTCAAGCCTTCAACCAGAATAATGCTAAAGGCAATGAGTAATTTAGCTTTTAATGATAAGTTGAAATGCTTATTGATAACAAACATAAGTACTAATACAACCAGATAAAGCAAAATACGCCATAAAAACCAGCCTAAACGGGTTTCATAAAACCAATCCTGAAAATCTACATTGAATATACCCGTATTGTTCATTACCAAACTACTGATAAATAAAGTAGCAGTTATACTTACAATAGCAATGAATAATATTTTCAATCCGTTTTTTAGCCACATAAGAATATTACTTGATTTAACTGGCTCCATCATCTTTACCCTCTAGATTACACACAGAGTTATCCCCATTAAATGTGGATAACACTGATGGGCTACTCATTTTTAAATGAAGTGTTTCAGCTAAATACATAGCAAACCAATAGGCATCAATATGATCTGCAACATCTATAACGATACGTGCAGGCCACTGATTAGTATCAAATTGTGGGGGGCGAAAACGCCCTGTAATATTAAGTAAAATAGGAAGATTATCATTCTCCCCTTCTAGCTCTAGTCCCCAATAATGACGAACAACACGATGAGGATAGAGTATGATAGATTTACCCACTCCAATTTTAGCTAATATAGCTTGACAAAAATCTTGTAACATACTTGAAACATCTGGAGAAGTTATGCTCAATGTTTCTTTTTGAGGTCCTGCTTCAAATAAATAAACGGGTTGTAGTGTGATAGTCATGATTGAATTCCTCTCGCAGCATCAATTCGCTCAGCAACAACTAAAGCTGCATCCAGTTCACTAAAACTAAATTCCGCCATTAATTGTTTACGTTCTGCTTTTTCCTCTTTTTCAGTCATACCAAGAGCTAAGAACAGGCTAGGCGGAACTACCCGAAATAGTGCTTCCATATTCGTTGATAACACTACGCCTTCTGTATATTTTCGGTCTGCCTTTTTCGCTGATGACAACATAATCTTTTGTGCATCTGTCAATTTACGGAAATTATTGATATCTTCAATTTCCTTTGTTGTAACGTTCAATAATTCCCACCATTCCAACATACTAAGCAACTTACTCGCTTCTCTTGGGAAGTCATCCACATTCTGCGTAGCAAGCCACAGCCAGATCCCTAATTTACGCCACATTTTAGAACCTTTTACAAGGAACTTTGATAATAATGGATTAACCGTAATAATATGAGATTCGTCGGTCACATTTACAATAGGGCGATAACTGTGCTGATATTTTTCCCCTAAACTGTTAATGTGGTTAATCAGTGAAATATATGAAATAGCCAATTCTGCTTCATACCCATCACGTGCAAACATCGCTAAATCCACTAGAGTAATATCTGCCTCAGGCCAAATTTCTCCCTCTCGGTTAAAGAATTGTCCATTTACTCCAGTACAGAACATTTCTAGTGATTCAGCCATCTCAGATAAACGTGCTCGACGCTCTTCACGTACTTCATCAGAACGGCTTAATTCATCAAGTGCATTTTTTACATCTTCCGTTAACGTTTGACGACCTTCATTTCTTGTTTTACGAGCAGCCAAAATAATAGCTTTACGAATTGCAGCACGATCAGCTCGACTCATTTTATCATCTTCTTTGCTTTCACCTCCTGTAATCATCAAACGAGTAGTCAATTCCATTTCTGCGAGTAAATCACGTTGCTCTTCACCTTCATCCTCATCATCTTCCGCCTCATCAGGTATTTCTTCAGGATTTAGCTCCATATCCAATAATTTATGAGCTTCAGAAAAAAGCGGTAAGACAATGCCACTACTTGGTGATAACGTAATGCGGTTTACCGTTAAACCATATCGTTCTGCATAATCTGCAAACAGTCCAAAAGAATTACCTGCTTCAACAATAAAGAGGCGAGGTCGATGTATTGCCATTAATTGTGACATTTGCGCACAAAGTGTTGCAGATTTTCCAGAACCTGTTGGACCTAGCAATAATTTATGTGCATTTTTACTTCTATCCTTACGATTAAGTGGATCAAAATCGAAAGGTGCTCCACCTCTGTTAAAATAAGTAATACCAGGATTCCCAGTTCCCGTATCACGGCCAAAAACAGGTAAAAGATTAGCTAAATGCTGTACAAAATAGTACTTGGTATAATAATGTTTAGCATCTAGTTGAGGGTTGAAGTTCATTGGCAACCAACGCAAATAGCTATTTAATGGTGCAACTTCTGAGTTTTCTCTTACTGGTTCAAGGTTATTACTTAATAAAATCGTGCGTAATTGACGTGAGCGTGTACGTAATTGAGCCTCATTTTCAGCATGCAAATAAAATGCAATGCTGGCTTGATAAAGTTTATGGTTTTCTTTCAAATACTGTTGAACAGTCTGACAATCTTGCTTCAAATATTTTGATTCAAAGTTTTCACCCACTGCACGACTACTGAGCTTCTCCAAATGCGCTTCTAATTTATCTTGTGGGTGTACAACTAAGGTAATAGCCATAATGGTTGATTCAGGTAGTAAATCAAAAAGTGCATTGATATTACGACCACGTGTAATTTCACCAGTCATTAAACCTATATCAGGCTGGCGACGTAGATTATTTACAACAATAACCTCGTGGGGTTGACCATCAAAATACCAATAGTTTCCTTTATTTTCAGGCTGAGAATAAAATAAATTTTCACTAAAATCACTGAATGCGAGAGGTATATCATCATTATCATTAGCAGTCTCTAGATAACGATAACACTCATTATTAGTAAGCCCCTCAAAATTTGCAGAAGGATTGGGATTGAACCAACGCAATAACCATTGATGAATTTTTTTTTCATTTAGTCGTGAAACGTGTAACCCTGCTGTGGTTAATGCACCATTAATACGCTCACAAGCGTTATTAAGCAACTCAATCGCATTTGCTTCCTCATTTTTATCGATATAGCGATAAACAACCATATAAGTTCGACGAATACGACCAGACCACGCGGTATTAGTTACACGATCATCAATAAATAAGCCTTCGGGCTTACCAATATCTTTGAAATGTTTTTCTTGAACACGTAACCATTCTTCTGTAAATGCACTTCCTTTTGCTCCCTCCATGACATAATCACGCAAATTTTCAATATAAGGCTGTAGATCATCATCATCTTGGCAGAAAAATTGCACGACATAAGGATAGGTATCTAATTCATCAAAACTATCTTGTAAAGCATCTTTGACTAAATTACGGATACGGCTCAGATAATGTTCGCTACGCCCTGCTGTTCCCACAGGCTTAATTTCAAATACTGCTCCAAGACTTCTTGCATCATCAAGTAACATTACACCTTCAGTTTCTAAAAATTCAGCCCATGGCAGATGATCAATAAAAGAAGGAACTTGGTTATATAATCTTTTATTGTGCTGACTAATTGAGATCTTACCACTACGCTGAATAGCATGAGGGAGACCTTGTGCTAATTCTGAATGGTATTCCTCTGCACTCAAGATAGGCTCAATATTTTCTTGTTTAGGCACATTTTGAGCCATTGTACTTGGTCTAAATGATGAAAGTACTTCGGTTAAAAAAGACATCGTCATCGTTATAGTCCTCTTGTTCGCTCACCAGGCTGAGCATATTGCACACGACTATAAAAAGGAATAACCGTAGAATAACCAGGTATTGGCATCATTTCAGTAGAAGGAGAAAGATGCGGATAAACATACATCAGTAAATTAGGGTTGGGTAAACGAGGGAACAAGTTATCAATTTCATTTTCTGCCGTTCTCGTATAACTACTCTGTTCTCTATTTGAAATATAGTCTACGGGATCGATTGAACGATTATCTTGCGAACGATATTGATGTAATTGTCCACTGCCTGCATTTTTATCCCAAACGTCACGTATAGAATGCCCGTTTGTTGGTAATAAATCTTCAGAAGATGTTGAACAACCTGCAAGTAAAGCAGTTAAAAATAGAATACCAATATGTACTTTCATGATATTTCTCCTAATCTAGTCGTGGTGTTGATTGTGATACACGATATTTCACTTTACGACCTAATTTGTTGTAATCAATTACTATCTCTTTATTTAAATGAATTGCAACAGGATGTCCAGGTGGCACATAGATTGCATCAAACATTTGACCGTAGCGTTCTCTGAACCAGTCTGCTGCTGTTTTTAAACCACCGCCTAATGCTTGCCCTAAAATATATTTGCTATTATCGCCAGTTACTGCACCGACAACACTGCTACCATCTACAACTGTAGTCGTTTGTGCTTGAGATAGTCCCTGTGCTGCAGCGCTCGCCCCAGCTAATAGGAAATTTGAACCTAAATATTCAGGTGCGTTGGTTTTACGCTCTCCAGGCACACAAGGAACTCCTCTGTCATCTGAAATCCACCCAATACCTTCGTCACTCTGATTACCAGATTGTGATGAGGTAACAATTCGACCGTCAGAAAAAACAAAAGTCATACTTTTTACAGTTCCACGTACACAAGATAATGTCCAATCACCAGAAGCTGTTCCTGATACAATTGCACCTTCAATATCAGGCAATTCAAGACCATTTGCAATGAGATTCTCACGTCCAATAATGACTTTAAATGGATAAGGATCTGTCACATTATTGCCTATTGGCACACGACCAATTAAAGCTGTCATTGAAATAGAACCCAATAAGGTAGAATTTTCGGGCAAGGTATAATATGGAATCTCAGAAGCTTTTTTACGTGATGAGTTACCTCCTATTTCATCCGTATCATCAATGAATGGTAATCCCTTTTTTTGTGAGTTTGATTGCTCATTAGAGTTAAACTGAGAAGGGAAACCAAAACTGTTAGCTCTTACGCCGTTTGCAACAGGTTTTCCATTTGAATCTAATCCAATTTGATCACTTGGTTCTATCCAACGAGTAGCTGGTTCTAATGAAATATCACTACCATTACCAATTGATAAATTATTATTCTCAGCCCCAAAACCTTTTCGCAATCCTTGCGTACCTTCTTGATCATGATTTACTGCATTGCCATTACGTTCAGAATTTTTAACTGATTCTACTAATTCACGTTTTAAGTCAGCAATTTCAGCTAATAATGGTTGGGTTTCATTGCGAATAGCTTCATTAATTTGGTAATTTGTATCCGCCTCTTTGCGCGTTAAGCGCTCGTTTTCTCTCTTATATTTTTCGAGCTCATCTAAAGTCTTATCGAACTTTTTCTGATTTAATTTTGATGTCGCAATAAGCGTTCTTAATGTATCTTGGGGAGTATCACCTTGAATACCCATTGCTCTGATTTCTTCAGGCGTAAGATCATTAATCGAAATATCTAATACATCACGTTTTGGTTGCTCCATTTCTGTACTAGAGGGATAAAATAAAAACCATCCCATTAAACCAACTACAGCAATAACAATGGTAACGATGACATAAAGAGCTTTGTTAGCTTGCATAATTCCTCCTACTTACCTGATTTCTGGGTAACATATTTTTGTGTTGTTACCGTTGTTTTCTTCAATTTTTTAGGAGCTTTGTAGATTTTTGTTTCAGGAATAATAGCATTATTTGCATACCCTTCTGTCACTAAATAGACTGTTGTTGTATCTTCTGTACTTCCATAACTATCCAACCAATTATGTTGAAACGTCGCCGCATAAAAGCGGCCTTGTAACTCTCTTGGATCAAGATTAATACGCGTAGTACCACGATTTTGTAAACGAATAGCAGTCACTACATAACCATCTAATTGCCAACTCATTAATGGCTTTGCTATAATCGGATAGGCTGGAAGTAATGTAGTAATTTTCTCTGGCAAACGATGAGCTACACGTCTCACGCCCTCCAGGACTTCTATAGTACGTAATGGTGCATACAACGATTGTGCAGCATAACGAGTTAATGCCGCTGGAATAGGCAATTGTGGTGTTTTACTTACTACGTCATCATCTACAATATAATCATCCTGATTTAGAGTAGCGGACTGCTTCTCAACAACTGAATCAGATATTATACGAATAGGTTCAGTTGAATTAGTGATTTTCTTATGTGCAACAATATCAAAGAGAAAAATCTCACCTGTTGCGATATCACGAAATTCAAAGCGTGTAGGAGAAAAAGTTTCAAGAGCTTTTAAATAAACGGCACCACCTGTAGATTGGATTCGCACTTTTCCTTCTAGCTCAGCTGGATAACCTACCTTAACATTTTTATCCATAAAAATAATGCGTTCTGCTTTAACTTGTAATGCAACAGAAATAGGTTTTCTCTCCCATTTTTGCAAAATATCAGCAAAAGTCTGCTCTGGAGCCCCTACAACTAAAATAGATAATAAATATAACGATAATCTTTTCATTATTTATTCCCCTCTGAATTATCAACACCTTCTAAACGTTGAGGAATTGAGACATAGCAATTAAATCCTAACCCCCACGGATTTTTCTGTGAGTCAATATCCATTCTCACAATACTAATTGGAAAACGAGTGAAAACACGTTTTACAGGTTCATCTTCAAAGTATTCATCAACGCTTAAATCTAGATTAACACCCCAACTATCTTTGCTGTAAACAGTTACTTTATCTTCACTAAAACCACGACCTACAATTTCATAAACACCACGAGTACGATTACGCAATTCATTATGGCGTAATCGATCTTTATAATCTTGTCGTAAAAATGTTTCACAATTTGGTGTAAGTAGTGGTTTTAATACGGTAATATTCTTTTCATAGTCTTCTTCACCGTTCACATTCCAACGATTAAGCTGCTGGAATACTTGATAAGCAAAAGCATAGACATTTGATGTTGGCACTTCCCACCAAGGACGTTGACTTCCAGCTCGAATATCAGGTGGAATATGAATATTTAAACGGCTTGGGAAAGTATAAATGACAAATGAAAGTGCCAATATTACAATAAAAAATAACACTGCGAAAAATTTTGTAGTTCGTATATTACGATCTTTTTCGTGTAACTGACTTTTTAAATTACTCATTTTTGGTTTCCCTTTTGTCTATGAATGGACCAAGCACCCTCACGTCGAATAAATTTCCCCCCCATTAAAAGCTCATCTAATTTTTGTTCAATCTTCCGATTTAGATAAGCTTCTGGTCTCCCACGTTTTAATGCAGCAACGATTCCTTTTCCAATTAATACTGTAGCAAGACATAACAGCATGGCTAATGCTGGTATCAATAACCACCAATCAGTTAAAATCCATAAAAGGAGTCCAATAAGTAACCCCATCACAAATCCTATTGCAGCAGAAATCCCAAATTCAGAAACAGTCATCCCACCGAATACCGTTGCTTCTCGATTAAGTCGAGAAGGTAAAAAGGAAATTGTTTTTTCGCCTTCAAGCATATTGACTCCTTATATGAATTACATTGATTTTAGAATAGACTTACTGCAAGTTTAACTAGCCATAAGCAGAAGAAGATCACGATAAAACCAATAATAAGAGCGACTATGAAATGTACCCAACCTTTTTTACCATTTTCAGATGTTGCTTCGCTATAGATACTGATTAAGGCTTTTGCAACTACAAGAATCGCAGATGCGGCGATAAAGATTGCAGCTAATGTCACGATTGATTTTCCTACAATTAAAAGAATTTCCGTCGGATCTTTAGTATTAGTATCCACTCCTGGAATCTTAAAATCAGGAATCTTAGATGGATCTGGTGCAGCGAAAACATTTTGAATACAACCCCAGAAAAAAAGCATGAAGGTCAAATATTTAGAAGAACAAAATTGATAGAATAATTTGATTATTTTCATAGCAAAACCTCTTGATTAAACTAATAAGTGAAAAATACAATGATGCATATAAGAAGAGCAGCACCTTTTAAGAGATAAATTAAAAAAGAGAGAACATCATAATTCTGTCTTGCAAAGCCCTTAAAACCACTATTTACTGCCCAAGCATAAGCAAGTAAAAGAACAGCAATAAAGATAACAGATAAAAGAATGCGAAGTTGCGTAGGATCTATGCCACTTGCTGCCGAAAATGCACTAGATGGAGAATAGTTAGAATTTGCCATTACTGTCCCCGTAATTTAGTATAGTCCTCAGTTAACGTGCGTAAGGCTTTTGGATCTCTAGGAATCGCCCGAGCAGGATTGATGTATTGAGAAATCCCATTTTTCACAATCTCCATATCTCGACGAATTGCTGAATAATTGAAGAATTCACGTGTTTTAGGTGTAGTTTTGGCAAGTTGCTCAGCTCTCTTTAAAGATAGCTCAGCCGCTTCCAACTGTTTGATAGCTTGAGCAAGTTGCTCTTTTTCTGTTGATGCATAAGCAGTAATACTGCCCAATGCTAAAACAATCACTACCCATTTCCCAAAGTATTTTTTAGCAAACATAATAGCTCCCTGTGTTTTAATTTAACTCAAGGCTAAGATTGCCAAAATCACAGCAAAAATTTAATGGAAAACTCTATTGAAAATTAAAAGAGATTTTGTGTATTAAACTCTCATGATTAGGAGAATAAATAAGTGTATTCTAATTAGATAAATCGTTATAAATTCACCATACTGGCTTTTCTTTGCATGTTGTAAAAATGAAAAAATACCATTATTTTTGGTTAGGATTACTTATCTATCCACAGCTTGGCTTTACACAAAAAGTTGGGCAAATTTGCCATACACATAATGCACCATACAATTATGCTGGATTATGGAAAATGGATACGTTTGGGAAACCTATCTGCAATTATTGGCAATTCTTAAGTGATAAAGAACGTGAAACTATTGAAAGCCATCTCAATGAATATGGTGAAGTCATATTTGATGAACATAAAGGTTTTAATCATGTTAGAGAAGAGGAAGAACCTGATATAGATGAAGGAACTTTCATCATCATTGAGGAGTAAAAAATAGGCATCTATCAAAATATGCCTATATTCACTAGATTGCCACAAATTAGCATTATAAGAATTTTTTAAATGTTGCCGAAGTAATACAAATCATCAAACCAAATAATAATGCTGATGGTACCAAAATGGTATTAGGATGAATTGAAAATGGTAATGATAAATAAACAACCCACGATGTAATCATTAATGGCATCACATATCGACGAGCATGATGATAAATAAATGCAGATTCTCTACCAGCTCCAAATTTTCGTATATCACGCATCATTAATCCCTCTGTCACACCTGCAACCCCCGCAAAAAGAAACAAAGGACTAGTAAAGGCAATAATAATTAACCGAATAACAAACACAATAGAAACGTAGATAATCGACTCAATATACGCCCTTCCATAATGGTAAATCCATCGTTCAACTGAGGTTGAACCAGGATTTGCTAGCCAATCTTGAATCCCTGTTTTTACAAATATCCAATAATGCATATTTGCAATAATATTTGTGGCTAAATCAGTAGAAGAACGTGTAAAAATACTCTGGGTAAAGTCATTAGATAACCATTGCATTTCAGTAAGCATCATATTTTGACTATGTAAATGCCCCTGTTCTGACCACCAAAAGGCTATGCCAATCCACTCCAGTAAAATGCTTAACAAAAGTGAAAGAACAAGTGTCGCAATAATCATACTGATACGAGAAAATATTCGACTAAATATGCCTTTCTTTCTTGAGCTAGGTGATGATTGCTCACTCATTGTAATAAACCCCATGATTCAAGTTGGCATTGAATCAATACATATCCTTCAATACCTTGTGAAAACATTATATAGAAAGCAAATATTTTTTCTTGCTGTTCCAACTCAGTCTGTTCAACATCTTGAGCTAGCCATAAAGAAATGCCGTCCTTCTTCCACTTTTCACCAAACTGATGAAGTGAAAAACGATTTTTATATAAATCATTAATATAAGACTGGCAATGCATCAATAAATCATCAGACCGAGGCAATGCACAAGAAATAAAAAACAGTCCATCAAATTGAATATATCTATCAGGTAAATCTAATAGATTAATACCATTTTCACTTGGTACATTATTCTTCGTCATCTTGCGCTTCCTCTTCTTCTAAACTGTAATCTGCTGATTTAGGTATAAAGGTTTTATTTTCTATTGCCATGGTTTCAAAGGCTTCAGCAATTTCTTTTGAAGGTGTATATTCGGTAAACGCAGGCTCCCTCCAATTATCAATTACGTGATAATTTATCTTCATTTTCTCAGTTAATTCCTTCAATGAATGGGGTATATCGTCATCCTGATCTACTGCAGGTAGTGGCATTCGGATCTTCCATAATTTACTACCCTCCATCAATGCAAAAGCTTGCCCTTTTGGTAAATTAGTGATGTTTGCAGGTACAAGCATTGGAACTGTTGTTTCAGAGATACGTTGTCCTGTGTTAGAACTAAATGCTTTCTCATCATCAGGGTTACTTGAATCAGTTGTCGCTGATGTAACTGTACTACGTAAAATAGTCACATCATGAAGCTGTTTTGTCAATAATTCAGCTGTCGCAGGCTCTTTTACACGGAACATATACAAAGTATTAAAGTTACCTACTACTTGCCCAGATTTTGCCTTACTACCAGTTCTCGCCTCAATATCTGAAAGCGTTTGTGTATAAGCCGTTACTTGAACACCTGCCCCCCCACCTTTATTAATAAGAGGAATAAATTCGTCTCCCATCAGCTCATTGAATTCATCACAATGAAGATTAATTTTAACTTGTTTCGTTTTTTCACCAAGTTTTTCAGGAAGCCCCTCATTAATACCAAATTTATACAAATGCCCAGCCATAGAAACAAGATCAGCAAACATACTATTTCCTACCGCTGCCGCAACAGTTGCATCAGAAAGTGCATCTAAACCTATGTAAACTATACCACGTTTACGAATGATTGATTCCCAATCAAAAATTGGACGCTCATCTTGGATATTAGCATAATTAGGAGATAATAATTCTGAAATTTTCCCTGTGGTTAATTTTTCCAATAATGGTAAAAGTGATGCTACAATTTTATCAAAATAAGTACGATCATAACGTACCGCACTGGCTAATCCTTGCATAATTGGGTCAAAAACATCATTTTCACTAATATATTTATTAACAATAAAAATTAAAGGACGATCTTTCATCCCAAATGGTAGCATTTTTTCATCAATAACTGCTGCAATTTCAGAGAGTTTTAACCAAATTTGCTTATCTTGCTTATTGAAGAAGGTTTCTGCATAATCTAAGAAAAGCGAGTCAATATTTTGTACATAGCGAGAAATTTGCACATAATCAGGGCGTTGTCCAAGTTCAACTAAGGCTCGTGCAACAATATTCACGAATCGCCATGCAAACTCTTTAAATGCTGCTGAATTACCTGCCCCACTAAGCTGCCCTGAAATACGTCCTGCAACCTCAGAAATTCGATTAAAACGTCCCACTGCATTATAACGGGCAGAAATATCTGGATACCCCAAATGGAATATATAAAACTCATCTTCCCTTCCTGCACGCTTAGCTTCTGCATACATACGTTTAAGCATATCTGCATCACCTTTAGGATCAAAAAAGACAACCACCTCACGGTCTGCTAATATTTTTCCTCGATGAATATCCTGTGTTACCAAGATCTCAGCAAAACGTGTTTTTCCCACACGGGTCGTTCCATATACTGCTGTATGCCCAACACGCGAACTAATAGCTTGAACTACATCCACTTCATTTAGTTCAATACCATGAATTGCAGGAATACCTTCTACAGGAGGAAGTGGCCTAAATGGATTCCAAGGTGAATCCAGTGATGTAAGCCCTGTTAACCAATTTTCATGACGTTTTTCATATTCACGTATTTGTTGAAATAATTTGAATGGTTTACGATATTTAGAACCATTTGATGAAAAACAATCATGTAACCGTTGCGTATGAATAGGCTCCCATTCAAATCCTTTTCCCACAAATAAAAATTTTGAGCTAACAGGGATTTGACGACTTGTCATAGCATAATACGGCAGTCGTTTTAAATTTCGATGATATTTTACTATACGCCAGCCTTGTTTAACTCGATACGCACTTAAAGCCCCAAAAACTGCTGCGATACCATAACCTATACTAGGATGAAGAGCTAATGACCAAGGGGCTGTTGCACTAACTAGTGCACAACATGCATGAACTGTAGCAGGAAAGAATTCCACTGGGGGACGTAATAATGCTTCTAAAGTATGTTTAGTTGACATTATTGAGATACTCCCGTTTCCGTAATCAGTGCAGGATAATGCGATAAAGGAATACGTTCAGCTAAATCATCCCCTGAAACAGGCAATAAAAGTAACTCGGGAGCTAGTGTACGTAAAAATATTAATTCTTCTTTATTATTTACATTGACCACTAAACCTGTCGCATCTAATTGATATAACCTTTGGTAATTTTCAGTGATCCAATGTCGAGATAGACTATCTGTGCCAATAAGAAAAATTGGCTGAATCCCAGCTAAATCAAAGGATTTATTTTTAACCTTACCTGGTGTTAATTTATGTGACACAATTGGAAGCATATCAAATTCAGAAACGAATGAAGGAAGTGCATTAGGATAATAGGGTGCATTTACATCATGTTCAGGTTGTAATGATTCATAAAACCTAACTGCACTTTCCCCACCAAAATCTGCTATGATAATATTCTCCGCCCAGGTACTCAAAGATCCCCCTAAAACAAGAAAGATAAATACCACTTTTTTCATGATTAAGTTCCTTAATTTTTTGGTTCTACCCATACCATGATTCCCGTTGGCTCAATCCATTTTATTTGTGAAGAAATATTGGTAATCATTGCGGTCTCAGGTAATGATTGCAGTTTGGTTTTTGGATTCGTTTGTGTCGTCGTTATAGGTTCAACCCATTTCATTTTCTTGGTTGAAGATGGTAACTTTTGTGCTGTCTGCATGAAATTCGCTTCAAATTTATGTGTGTTATAACGCTCTTTTTGGTAACTTAAAAAATCAGAGACGGTCATCCAACCTTTCATACCATTTAAGCGCATGTTGCGAATATCTTCTTTGGTTGATTTTCCTAATAAAGCGCGGTGTAATCCTTCTAACCCAATATTATGTGCCATATAAAGATTTTCATCTGTTACACGAATACCTAATTCTTTAAAACGCATTATATGCCAACGTGCCAAAGCACCAATAGCTAAAGTATTAATGCGCTTATTACGACGAGGATCAGCTAAAGTACCTTGATTTTCCATTGTAATACGAGTCATACCCAATGCTCTACCTTCTTCCATTCCAGCTAACCAATTCCAAGTACTTACAGTAAATTGACCAACGCCAGTAGCTCCTGTTGGTGATAATTTTTTTAGCCAACCATCTTCCATTTTTACTAGACCACGTAACATGGCTTCGCTAATTTGATAACGCTTAGCTGCGGTTTGGATATAGCTATCTACATCATAACCAAATCCTGTAAATTCCTTAGCCAAAATAGAATTCGAAACCATACCTACTGCTATAAAAAATATGGGAAACTTTGTCATTAATATGTGAGAGCCTGCCATTGTCCGTCTCCTCTCACCTGATAAGCTGCAGGCATTTTACCAAAAGAATATTTAAACCAGTAACCATTATCATGGTTAAGCGTGATCAATTTACGTTGCACTTTGCTGGCATCAATGTGGTTTTCTTTTGCCCATTTTCGAATGGCTTCATCAGAAATATTATCGCCTACAATAAACATATCAATAGGTGTTTGACTATTCACATGGCTGAGAATTTTGCCTAAATCAGCTTTACAAGAATCACAATTATCCAAGCGTGTAAAATAAATAACTCGTCCAACAGATTTAGAAATATGTGGTTCCACTGAAAATGCGGTTTCTTCAGGGTACATTTTTTCATATTCCTGACGATAAATTTTATCGAACTCAATTTCTTTCAATACTCTAGCACGGAAACGTTTCGCAAGCATTCTAGCATATTTGACTTTTTCTTCTTCTGTTTTAGCTTCAATCCCTAATGTCGTTAATGGGTCTAAATTAGGTGACCATATCCCACGCTCACCTTCCATTAATGCAGTATAACGATTCCATTCTTCCGTTGTTAACCCCCATTCTGATGCTTGTTGTACGGATTTTTGTTGGTTTACCGAATTAACATTTAAGCCTTGCTGATTTATTGGTGTTGATACACTTGCGAAAGTAATACTTAAACTACAAAACAAACTAATAAATAATAAAAATACTTTGGAATAGCACATTATTTTTCCTCAATTATTTCGGTTGTTGTGATTGTAGTTACTTCTTCAAGAGGTTTTTTCAGGAAATCTACTGGTGCATTTCTAGTTTTAAAACACACCGTACGAGTTACATCATTTAAGGTCATTTCATAAGCAGGCCCTGCTATCATTTGAAGTGCTTCATAAAGTTTCATTGGACCAAACTGATAGTGTACTTTAGGTAATGGGCGAGAAAATAGAGTACTGACATTGTGATCAACATTCATTCCCATTGGATAACACAAATCAAGTCCTGTATGCTGCAGAGTACTGCGCAAACCTTGCTCAACTGTTTTAGAAAAATTGCGTTTATTTTTAGGAAAAATATTGACTGAAACAACTTGTTCTAATAAGAACTTCTGCCCATCTTCAGGTGCAATACTTACCAATGTATAACGACCGTCACGAATGACTTCAGTATTAGACAGACTGTTATATTGATAAATATCCATCTGTACCACACGAGATTCAGGTGACATCGGTTTTAATTGTGCATTAATAGGACCTTTGCCAAATTCAGGAAGTGGGGTTACTTCTGATTTAGTGGTATTTTGGGCAACGCAACCACTCAATACAAAAGCAAGACATATAGCTATAGATAATTTTTTCATACTAACTCTCCAATCATTTACCATAAATGGGATCCCACTATGTAAAACTTAGCCTTGAATTTGAATAGAAAATTCTTTTACAAATTAAGATAAAATTCATGCAAGAAAAAAGAAAAAAGTATCACTCCATTGCTAGAATGATACTTTTCATAAAGCTAAATTAATATTCATACGCCATCATAATAGTTGTATAGCTACGATTTGCTTCAGTGATAATAAAAATCTTTTCATTATTAATATGATAACTCGAAACAATTCGGTTACCCATTAATAACGACAATTCATTTTGATACCAATCTGTTTCTTCTAAATCTCCCCAATCTTTGTGAATATGTCGTTGAAGAAGTTTTAGTATTTGATCTTCGCCTAACAAAGAAACTACCGTTGATGTTGCAAAGACTTGTCCCAACTCAACAGTTTCAATGATACCGTGAATAGCTTGTACTTGTTGAATATGTGCCAACATATCAGCACTTAGTTTAGTTTCTAACATTAAAATATCTCCTAAAAAATAGAGATACTTTCACCATATAGGGAAGTATCCCTATATGGGAATATTAAGTATAAAAATAATCTTTATGCCCAAAGCAATTTAGCTAATTTTACTTTCTTTTCGAGTTCATTGATTGCTTTTTTTGCATACGTTAACGAATAGCTATGAGCGCGTTTATCAGGATTAGCTTTTAATTCTTGATGTATTTCTTTAGCTTCTGCCAATTTAAATTCAAAGAATTCAAGGCTTTCTGGCATAGATAAATCAATTTTATCTGCCATTGATTCCCAATACGTAATTTTGCTTTTGTAGCTTTCTGACTTATACATTTCCTCAACAGATTTATTAATCCGTTGAGCATTACGTTCAATTAAGGCTCTATGACGTTTTTCACTGTGATGACCAATTTTAATTGGTTCACCTAAACTTAAAAAATCTTTCCCTTCATTAGCCGATTCGAGATATTTTTGGCTACGTTTCACTGCATTATCTGCATAACTTTGATAACGTTCCACTTTTTGCATAGCTCGCACTTGGCTATTCATTCCATCGCAACGAGTAAAGGAATAAAAATAGTAACCATCTTGCTGCCTAACAAGATTATGCACTTTTACTTCTGTTTCATTTCCATATTTACTTGTCAGTGTAATGATTTCACCTTTTTCATGCGGTTCTACACATTTCGCAACAAAAACGGCAGGTGCAAATTTTACATAAGTATTAATAATCATGGTATATCTCCTATAAATAAGGGAAACACCATTCCCAAAGGGAACTTAGTTTCCCTATGGGATTTAATATAATGTAAATTAATGAACTCGATTTTTGTCAATACAATTCCAATAATCATCGACAGAACAAATATCCCAGTCATTGATTACCAAATGTGTATCAATAGAGTTCACATAGAAAAAAATTTTTAGATCTTCTTCTGTTTGTCCTGTTTCCTCAAAAAAATGTGAAAGTACTCGATTTAGCACCAAATTTTGGTAGATATTACCCAAGATGGGCAATTCTTTGCTTTCACGTGCAATTTCCCATACTTCATCATCGTTAACCCAATCGCTGTAATGGTTAAGAATTTCTTCCCAAGCTTTACATTTTGATGAACAGTTGAGTGGAATATCAAAAAAAGACATTGTAAATTCTCCTGTAACTAATTTTATGGAGAAATATTCCGCAATGAGGAAACTTCCCCATCGGGTTTTGGTTAAATGAAAAAGACCAACAAAAAATTGTTGGCCTAAGGTTTATTATTCTTCAGCTTCAGAATCGACTTGTTTATTTTGTTTTAGTTGCTCTTGATATTTTAATTCGCCATCGATCTTAACCATTCTAATACGAATTAATCTACCTTTGAGACTAACGCCTGTCTCACCTTTTTTATGGAATTTACTATCCGTTGAATAAGTAAATGTATCTATCCATAAATCAGCTAACACAAATGAAATAAGCACTTTTTTCTCCGCATTAACTGCCTCTTCACATTTTCTGATAAGTTTTTCGGCATCATGACCGACCACATTAACATCAAAATAGCGATATTCAGGTTTATCACTTGAACCAGTTAAAGCAGCGATTCGACAAGCGAGAAATGGACTACCTTTCTTTGGTTGAATATCACGGATATTGTTTAAGTAACCAATACCGTGAGTATGAAGATTGAAGTAGTTATTCGCTTGTTGGCTAGAAGTTTGATTAGTCATAGTTTGTTTCTCCAAGTATAAAAAAAAGCGGAGAAACATCCTTGCCCAGCACGGGAAAAACGTTCCCCGCCAGGGTAAATTGATATACAGTTTAGGTGGCATTCCTGTGAAATCACAGTGTTTCCTTTCAGAATGCTGGAAGACATTTTGGCATTGAACTCCTTTACCACTCAGGGTAACCGTCGCTTCTCAAGAGTTCTTACGACTTTTAAGTGCTGTTACCAGCTGCTTAATGAGTTCAATCTACTAAATTTTTTTCGATAAGAAAACCTATAATTAAATTGTCATTTCCGAGATTTATAAAAGGAGAAACCCCTTAACAAGAACACTCTTGATAAGGGGTTATATAGAATGAATAAAATCATATAAAGGTAGACCAATATAAATTACGTTAGAAAATAACGTTACCTTCGTTACGTACTTTTATTTTCTTTGCAAATTACCCGATTACTTAGTGGTCTTTAATCGGCAAATCTTTGGCATCGCTAGGACACAAAAGGCACCCTTTATTCACCTGTGGGTGCAGGAAAAGAGTAAGTAGCAAGCCATTGCAACGTCATAACTATACTTATTCTTAAAATATATTTAAGACGTTACAATGGCGAGACTGATTAGGTAGGATAGTATAAGAGATCTATCCAATATTTAGGTGGCATTCCTGTAAAATCACAGAGTTCCCTTTCAGAATGCAAGGAGACATTTTGGCTAGTTTTGTGAATTGATAACCGACAACTCACAAGCGGCTCTTTATAACGGTTAATGATACCATTATTCCTCTTATCCTCAATAAAAAAATGAAAAAACAATTTCTGTTTTATATTTTCTAGCTATTTTATTACTTAATTAAACTACGTAGATTAGCGATTTGCTGTGTAACATTTGCTGAGGAAGATTTCTTTGCTTTTGAAACTGATTTTTTATCCGCTTCTTTATGTTGGCATTCAGGGTATCCAGAGCATCCCCAGAAAGTACCCTTAGTATGTTGAATTTTTCGCATTGGCTTACCACAAAGAGGGCATTTTCGGATCTCAATTTTACCTAAATTTATGCCTTGTTTAAGACAATTGTTCATCAACATGCGAATAAAGTTCTCTTGCTTCTTCATAAAATCGGCAAGTGTCATTGAACCTTCCGCAATTTGATTAAGAGCTTGCTCCCAGAGAGCAGTCAACCCAGGATTCTTCAATAAATCAGGTAAACTATCAATCAATACATTTGCCTGTTCAGTCGCTAAAATTTTTTTTCCTTTCTTTTTCAGAAAATTTTTATCAATAAGCCCTTGAATTAATCCAGCACGAGTTGCTTCTGTACCTAATCCTTCAGTCTCTCGTAAACGTTGTTTAAGTCTTTCATCGGTTACAAATCTTGCGGCATTTTTCATTGCACTTAATAGAGTGCCTTCTGTATAATGTGCCGGTGGTGTAGTTTTTAATGCTTTCACTTCGCTTAATATAATTTGACAATTTTGATTTTTGCTTAATGATGGAATACCTTGATTATCATCAGCTTCTGACTCCTTCATATTACCAAACAAAGCTTTCCAGCCATTAGCAATGATCAAATTCCCTCTAGCCTGTAATATATGTCTCCCACATTGTAATTGAACGAGCGTTTTATCCACTTCAAAGTACGGTAGAAATTGAGCTAAATAACGACGACAGATCAAATCATAGATTTTTAATTCATCATCATTCATAACACTTAGATCCACATTTCCCATTGTAGGAATAATTCCATGGTGGGCTGTAATTTTTTTATCATTCCATGCACGAGATTTCTGTATTACGTTTAGGTTAGGTAAAATTTTTTGCCAGTTAGAATTAACTTTTATGATAGTTGATAAGACTTTCGGTGCATCTTTAAACTGAGATTCAGGTAAATAACCACAATCAGTTCTTGGATAAGTCGTCGCTTTATGCTTTTCATATAATGCTTGGGCAATATCTAAAACTTGTTGTGCCCCCATACCAAATAAGCGGTTACATTCTGACTGTAAATCGCTTAATGCAAACAACAAAGGTGGCACATTTTTTTCACGTTTCGTTTCAACAGTTTTAACGATTGCTGTGCCAATATTCTGAATATCCCGATTTACCTGCTGAATATATGGTTCATTCAAGCAAAGCTCATCTGCATCTAAATAATTTTCTGGCACAACATATTTTGCTAAAAAAGTCTGATTCTGTTGTGTTTGTAATTGAGTTATTAAAACAAAATGTGATTTAGGAATAAAATTTGCAATTTCACGATCTCTATTTACGACCATTGCAAGCGTAGGGCTTTGTACACGCCCTACGCTTAATGGAGAACCTTGATAACCTTGTTGCTGCGCCAATAACGTGAATAAGCGCGAAAAATTCATACCTATGAGCCAGTCGGAACGACTACGCCCAATCCCTGCATAATATAATGATTCGGTTTCTTTACCTGATTTTAATGCAGATAATGCTTTACGAATACTCTCATCATCTAATGCTGATAACCACAAACGAAAAATCTGTCCTTTAAACCCTGCAATATCAAGTAACTCTCGAGCTATCATTTCACCTTCGCGATCAGCATCAGTAGATATAATTACTGAGTTTGCTTTTTTAATTAATGACATCACAACATTGTACTGTTTCTTGGTTTCTTTCTTGGGAGACAATTTCCACTGACTAGGAATAATCGGTAATGTTTCAAATGACCAACGTTTAAATGCTGGATCATATTCTTCTGGCTGAAATTGTTCTACTAAATGTCCTATACCCCAAGTGACACAAATTTGTTTATCTGCGGTAAATAAACAACCATTAGCACGTGTACCTGCACCAAGCACTTTAGCAATGTCATTGCCTTGAGATGGTTTTTCACAAAGAAAGAGTTTCATATTATCTCCAATATATGAATGACTATTAGGGTATTACAAACAAGGAAAGGATTCTTCTCAAGAAGTTAATCTCTTAAAAAAAAGACAAGTTTTACAAAAATTCCCAGCCTTATAGCTGGGAAAATTATCTAGGAGGTTTTATATCAATGAAATTACTAATTCTTAATGACTTTTTTTAATTTAGATTCAGCTTGTTTGACCCAGCGTTCACTTCCTGAAGCCTCCCAGCTTATACTAACAGACTTACTACTTGCTTTTTCAAGAATAACTTCAAGATAGTTGTCTCCTAATGAAACACCACGAGAATCTTCATCATGACCAAAAAAGCCTGACACATGATAAAGCGTACCTGGTACAGTATGATAAACTTTGCCTGCTCGATCACCCGTTTCAACTGGTCTAAATCCAAACTTACGCCTTATGTTGACGAATAAATGATCAATGTTTTGACGAGAAGTAAAGCTATCATTCTTACGATGAATAGTTACACCATTATGGTTTACCTTCGTATTACTAGAACCTGAGCCATAAACACCCGAATTAATTTGTCCAGCAATTTCGCCTACTTTATCATTAATAGCTCTGAGTTCTGCACAACCTGTGATAAGTGCTACAGAAGCAAGAAAAAGAGAGGATTTTAAATAACGCATTCCATTCTCCTACAAGTAAATTTTTGCAAAGATGCAGTTAAAATCTACCTAAAATTTAGGTAGGAATTTAGTGTCCACTTATTTAATTACGCTGGACCAACGTAAAGCTAGTATAGAACTCAAAACGGAATATCATCTCCAACAAAATCTGTACTATCATGTTGTGTTTTTGTAGTTTGTGTTGGAGCTTGGTTAGAGGTGTTTGCTCTAGAATAATTATTAGACGGTTGATAATCTCCCATAGAACGCTCAGAACGGCTATCCAGCATTTGTAAAACATCTCCTTGAATTTCGGTAGTATAGCGATCTTGACCATTTTGATCTTGCCATTTACGGGTTCTTAAACGACCTTCCACATACACTTTTGAACCTTTGCGTAAATATTCACCTACAATTTCCGCCTGACGACGATAAAATACGATTCTGTGCCATTCCGTTACTTCTCGTCGTTCATTTGTATTTTTATCTATCCAACTTTCGCTTGTTGCAACACTAATATTGGCAACAGCTTCACCATTTTGCATTGTACGAATTTCAGGATCATTACCTAAATTTCCAAGAATAATAACTTTATTTACTCCAGCCATTTTTTACTCCTTAAACGAACTAAGTCGGGTTTATTAAACTTGATTTAGTTCGAGAAAAAATCATTTAATTAAAATTCCATTAGAATGAATTTTTAAATAACACACCAACTATTCTTCCGCGTATTTATTTAAGCACTTTATGAAATATCAAAAGCAAAGGCTTTTTCTTCGTTAAGGTAAGGGGCTTGCCCCCTTACCTTTAAAAGGCCTTTTAATGCAGGCATTACAAACATTATTTTTCAGGCTTTACATACTCATAATATTTCAGGAATTACATCACTGAGCTTTCTCAACCTTTTCAATTTTCGATGCACATTCCAACAACTGTCGCAAAATATAGTTGAAGATAGAAACCTGCATATTTACCAAAATACGATCTTTTTCTACTGCGACAAGCTGATCACGTAGTTGCTCTGACATATTCTTATCAGTGAGTAACGGCTGCCAAACAGTTTCCCCCGTTCCTGTATGATTCATACTGCGCCAGCGTAAAAATGCCCCCCCTGATGATGACGATTTATCTTTAATCATAAAAATTGGTAAATTTTGTAATTCACTGGTTCTTACGCGCTGAATCATATTTAATTGGTAATCCATAAAAGCAGCTCTTGCCTGATGTACTTGCTCAAATAAAATTTTATAATCTGTTTCAGTGTCTAAATGACTAAATAACTGCTTCAGCACATTATTTATATCTGCATTTTTTGCCAATTCTCGATACATATCTTCAGAAATTAATCTCATAGCACACCTACTTTTCTGTATTAGTTGTAACTTGGCTTTCAACTGTTTGTTCATTGTCATCTCCTGATATCGAGCTATGACGAATAAACGGTGCATAATCAGCACGTCTTTCACCTGTCAACACATAATCTGGCACCTCGTATCCCATTCTCTTAACGGTTGCTTTGTAACGTGCATTTTTTTCTTGTGCATCTTTACGAGTAATACCTGAATGTTTGTAGTTTTCAACTACACCAAAACATTTACGCAATAATACGGCACCAGCTTCCAACCATTCTTGAGCATCTGCACGAGTAAGTAATGCAATATGAGCAGCAGTCATAGTAACTCGAGCCAAGTTATCAAAATCACCTAAAAGATATAGCAACTGATACCCTAATTGGGAATTTACGTAAATAGGATAGGAGATTGGTGATATATTTGTACAGCGTTCAAACTCAATACTTTCAGGTAATCTATCTGCATAAATACCAACCAATTTATTCACGAGTTGTTGCATTTCTTGTCGATAAGTCAGCACCTTCTCTTCAAAACGTAATAAATAGTCGTCTGCATAAGGATCATCTTGTGATGCATCTTGCTGAATTTGACCAATCAATTTTAAGGCATTTGGCATACTTAAAATGGAAGATTGTGTAATTTTACCATTCTCATCTTTTATTGAATTTCTGCCAATCCATAATTTATGGGCATACTGAGTATGTAAGGTAAATTTGATCTCACTACGTAATGGACCAAGTTGTGATTCTGGTGTAGTAGTCATTGTGGATACTCCTATAAATTATTATTGTTTAAATTTCACCCACTGTCCAGCCCCTGGACAGCGACTATTTTTTAACCATTAAATTATTACGAAGAACAAAGTTGCATTCGTAGTTCTTTCATTTGACTCACTAATTTCTCTCTTTCAACAGAAGAGATTGATTTTGGTTGTTCAGTTACTACTGGTTTACTTACTACCGTAATTGGTTTTACAGTCTTTGGTTTATTTAACTTTGTTTGCCCTAGCTCAAAATAATAAGGTTTAAAAGTGCCTTGATGTGCTTTTTGTATCAAAGTATACAAATATCCACTAGGCTTTTTCACATCTTGTTTTTGGATAATACGCTGTTGAGCTTCAAGCAAAATAGCTTGACACAGTCCTAAATCTAATCCATTCATTGCTTTTGCAGCCATATTTTTTTCATGAACTGAAAGCGATATTTCTTCTGGCCAAGTTAATTCATTTACATTCCCAGTACAGTACTTATTTATATATAAAGTACTAGTACTGTACTGCTCCCCTGACTTCCTTTTTTCAAGTGACTTTGAAATCAATGAGTTAGAACCGTTTTCATATCTAACTTCCATTTTGGAAGTTAGGTTTTTATCTGATTTTTCCCTAACTTCCACCTTTAAATCCCTGACTTCCGTTTTGGAAGTTAGGATATTTTGCTGAATATCTTGTAATTCTTTTTGGCGTAAATAAGGTTCTTTCGATGACAATGTAATACGCTGCATGTAGTCACGATAACGGAGCTGCATGCTTTCAAGATGTGATACATAATGCCACTGTGTTTTATCTACAAGTAAATGTTCAATAATATGGTTAGCAACACCATTCACTATGCCATCATGATGGTTCGCACATTTTTCTAAAAATGTTAAATACTCATCATTAAGCTGAAGAGCATCTAAGATAGGAATAGGTTCATCATGCAATAGATAAACATTCCCCATAACATGACCTTTCTCATTTCTTACTGTTTCGCATAATGTGAGCCAGCGTGTTAAACGTAAAAGATAAAGAGTTTGTGTAATGGCTTTTTCAGATAAGCGACTTTCTGTATAAGTCTTATCCGATAATAATTTTCCTAATACGTCATAAGATGGAAAAAGCCCACTTTGGAATTCTCTAGCGTTACATTTAATTAGTTGCCAAGCAAATTTCGCTCTTGGTGTTAAATAAGGATCATGTAATAAACGTGTTGGTACGGTCTCGTGTTGATTACCAAAAAAGAGTAATCCATGTTCATTACGTTTATCTAATTGAGCTATCTTCATTTTTATTCTCCAAACAACATAAGGAGTTTTTTTCTTGCGCTAATATGTTGTAGTGATATAATTACGACAGATAATTTCCATGAGTCGTAGTGGAAATCTCCAACCCCAAAGACAACAGGTCAGGTTTTCTTTGGGGTTTATTTTTTAGTAATTTTGCCATTCGCAAACTAACTTCCAAACAACAGTTAAGTTCATATTGCTTTCTTCCGCAATTAAACTTAATAGCTCTAATCCTTCTAATGAATCAAGGTTTTCTATGGTTGATTGGTGTTTTTTCCATAAATGCCAAATCAGTTCTTGTTCCTCATCTGTCGCGGCCGCTTTTCTTCCCATTTTTTCTTCTTTGCCAAGTAATTGACGACGAGCAGAAACGGCTGATGTAGATAATCCAAAATATTGATTTAACATTTCAATAGAAGCTCCAAGTAAAAGTGCACGATCAATAACCTGTTGCTCTTCCGCATTTTCTTGTGCTACTGCAAGCAATTTCCAGAATGCATCATGGTTAATCTCTACCTTGGCAAATTGCACTGTTGAATGACTGATATAAAACAGTTCGTCTAACGTTAATTGATTGATTACCTTTAATTCATCTTCTGAAAAGCCTAAATTTAAACAAGAGCGAACATTACCTTCTCGTAGATTAAGTAATACATTTGCTAATAAGGCTTCGTTTATGGTTGTTTGCTTAATCATGACTGAGCTCCTTGGCGTAAATGACGAACAACTCGAATAAGGCGGAAAATCTTAACTAACGTAATGTCATCAATTCCTGCTCCAGACTGTTGAATGCCAAATAAAAAACGACTATCTAGATCACAATGTGTCGATTGTGAAAAATCATGTGTTTGTAACATTGAAAGCAACTGATGGATGAAAGATGCATAATCCGAAAGTGCACCATTATGTGATTTCATTCGGTAACTATAATTTACAGGCGTTTTAATCACATGCTCAACTAACTCATCAATATTGGCTGTTTCAGCAATGTCTAAGGCTAAGGAATAAGCTTCGGAACGATAATTACGTGCAGGATAAAGCTGCCAAATATCTTCAACAGGTTGACGACCGCAACAAGCAAAGGATAAACCATTTTCTACTGCTCGCTTTTCTCGTTGCTCTTGAATACTCATTCCAGGAGTTAAGCCAAAGTCTTGTGAAATCTGTGCTAATAGCTCTGAGTTAGAATTTTCATCCTTTTCAACACTAGAATCATTGGTTCTATCAACGGAATTTATTACTTCTAATGCCACATTCTCTGCTACTTCTTCATTAGAATTTATAGAGGTAGCAGGAACTTCTATTAAATCATTTTTAAAGGATGTATTTTTCTCAATATGTTTAGTAGTATCAGTCGTAGCAGATTTTGCTTTTATTTGCTCAAGGCTATTTTCAACATGATTTTCAATTTCATGTTGTTTTGCTGCAATTTTTTTGAATTTTCTCTCATCAAGATCAATTTCTAAGTAGAGTGATTCAAAGGTTGTTTTACCTTCCAGTAAACTAGCCATTTGAGTAATTAACTTATCTTGGAAGTCACGAGCTTGGAACGGTGAATTCTCATTACAGCTTGCAAGTGAACTTGCCCAAATGTCTTCAAAAGGTGTATCAACTTCAAGATGGTAATGATGCCACACTTCGTCAGCATTATTATGAATCGCAAGTAACTTATCTATTTGTGTATGTCCTAATCCTTTAAATAACACATCAGGAATATAAGGGTATAGATAAGTAACGCAATTTTCCATTTTGGCAATTAAAGTCTTAGAAATGATATAGCCATCTTTTTCTAATTCCGTAGATAACTCACGTGCCGAAAGTGATTTTCCTAATTTTTTCTCGTAGTATTCTTTTGCCTGTAAAATGCCAAGAGCTTTTTCAATAAAAGACAAGTCTGATCGTGTGTCATTTTCAATTAAGTGCCCAATCAGAATATTCAATTCAGCTTCAACACTATCTGCAGAATCACCTTTCCATGGTTTATATTCGCAACTGATTGACCAAAAGCGCGGATCCTTAGTTTCAGTAAACAACTCTTTCAGAGCCTGAATTCGAGTATTACCACCGTCAGCAATAATATAAAAATCTTCTCCTGGGCGACGTGTGATATTCGGCTTATGATCTAGACCACGAAGGCGAATAGACTTTTTAATCATTTCAAAATTAGGGTTAGGGGTCTTACGAGGGTTATGCTCATAAGGACGTAATTTATCTAGTGTTACCGTAATATATTTCACATCAGAGCTATAATGGCTTGGTGTCACGGTTTGATATGAAGGAGATGCGTTTGCAATCGGGCTTACATTCAAATTTCGAGCAATAGCTGCAGCTCTTTTTTCATTTTTTGTCATTCTCTTATTCTCCCTAGTATCGTGTTACTGCTAAATTTTCAAAAACTGAGTATTCACCTATAAATCGAGTAAATACAGTCTTTAGCGGACCATTGCGTTGTTTTCCGATAATAATTTCTGCAGTACCTGGATGTTCAGTCTGTTCGTTATATACTTCATCTCGATAAATAAATAAAATGAGATCGGCATCTTGCTCTAAAGAACCAGATTCTCGTAAATCAGCATTCATTGGTCGTTTATTTGCACGTTGTTCAAGAGCACGATTAAGCTGTGAAAGTGCATAAATAGGACATCCCACTTCTTTAGCAAGATTTTTTAATGCTCGGGATATTGCACTAATTTCTAAATGACGATTTTCATAACGACGCACTCCTTGCATCAACTGCAGGTAATCAATAAAAATTGCAGCTGGCTTGCCATATTTACGAATGTTATAACGAACTTTTGAGCGTAATTTTTGTGGAGTAAGTCCCCCTTCATCATCGATTAGTAAACGGTTTTTCCATTCATTTAAGATATGTCCCATAGCAAGAGATATTTTTGCCCATTCATCTCTACCTAACTGATCCGCTTTACGAATTGCTTGCAAGCTAACTCGAGCTCTCATTGCAAGAAAACGTTGCACAATTTGTTCAGCAGGCATTTCCATGCTATAAAACTGGATAGGTAAATTTTGGAATTTTTCTAAGGTATGGTAAGCAATAGTCTGACAAAAAGCAGTTTTCCCCATAGAAGGTCTAGCACCAATTACGATAAAATCGCCAGCCTGACCACCAGTAGTCACTTCATCTAATTCTTGAATACCTGTTGGAGTACCTGTAACAGGATCAGCATTTTGAGCTGAGGCTTCCATCCGCAATATAACTTTTTCTAAAGTTTCATTCAGATCAGCAACACCTTCTGTTTGCTGTGACAAGGTCAAATCAGTAAATTGTTTTTCTACATTCTCAAGTAGCTCATCTAGCTTTTCTGATGATTTTGTAGTCTGTGTTTCAGATATAATATGCTGACCCAGTCTTAAAAGTTTACGGTGCTTACTATATAAAATGACAATATCAACATAAGCCTTAAAGTTTGCTATTGTTGTAATTTGAACCAACTCTGCAACATAGGCAAAGCCGCCAAGTTGCTCTAAAATACCTTGTTCGGTAAAATATTGATCTAAAGTTAATATATCTACAGGTTTACCATTACTTAATAAGGTATAAATCCCCTTAAAAATGACCCGATGTGCATGTAAGTAAAAGTCATCTGGACTAACCACATCGGCAATCTCATCAAAAAGTGTGTTATTAATGATGAGTCCACCAAGAACAGCTGTCTCCGCATCTATAGAATAAAGTTCAATTGATTTTTCCTTAGCCATATCTACTCCTTATCCACAAAATGGTTATGAGCAAATTGAGGCATTAATAATGAACAAAGCTGCTGAATAGTTTTATATTCAGATCGGCTTTGTTGATAAACGGGAACTGAAAAAGTCGCAGCTTCCCGATAAGCAACTTTATCAGGCACAGTAAAATCAAGTAATGTTTTCGATTCATCAAATTCTGTTTTAAATAATATATGTAATTGTTCTGAAACAAATTTCACATCATTAGTATGATCAACACAATTGATGACAGCTTTTAATGGAGGAAGTGTAAATCCAAAATCAGCAAATGTTTGAAGATCGTGATACATACCAATAGTGCCTCGAATAAATTCTTTAGCAGATAGAATATGTGGAAGAATTGGGCAAAAAAGCACATCCGCAGCTAAAACCGACATATCAACGCTAATATCGCGCGTACCACGAGTATCAACAATAATCAAATCGTAACCTTCTATTTTGCTTAGTAATAAGCTAAAACGAAGAGCACCATCAGGGGAATCCCGCAACATTGGGCTAATTTTATTTGAAGGGTCATTTGACTGAATTAAGTCAAGATTTTGGATTTTGGTTTTTGAAATAATATGAGATGGTTCTACATCTCTAAAATGCAGAAATTCATAAGTACCACCAGGAGCCTGATAATCCAAAGGATAATAAGAGCTTAGTGTTGGTTGAATATCCGTATCAATAAGGAGAGTTTTAAGACCGTGCTCAGCACAGAATGCACCGATATTTGCCGCATTTGTGCTTTTTGCTGAACCACCTTTAGTTGATGCAACAGTAATAACAAAGGGCTTATTTGAAGCGTTTTGTAATAGATTCATAATTTACTCACTTAACAAAAAAATTAACGTTAAGGAGTATTGGCTTTTAAGGGGAAGTATTTTGATAATGGTGCCTGAGGTCGGACTCGAACCGACATGGTTATTCACCGGCGGATTTTGAATCCGCTACGTCTACCAATTTCGTCACTCAGGCTAGGAGTGAATTTTCTAGATTTTACTGTTCTACGCAAAGGATTTTGAATCCGCTGCGTCTACCAATTTCGCCACACTGGCAATATAAGGTGTGTGTGCGTATTATACGGTTATCATTACACCTTGCAAGAAGTTATTGTCATTTATAATTTATTTGTTTTAAATTTCATCAAAATAAATAAAAAACAACCGCACTTTAATATTATTCTCAAAAAATTAGCATACTTAATATAAGCTACAAATAGCTTATTTATAAGTGATTAGTTTAATCACGTTTTCTATTTAAAATCCACCAAGTTAAAGTCAGGAAAACTAAACTCGGAATTAATGCACCTAAGACAGCAGGAATATCATAAAGAACACTCATTCGTCCAAAGATTTCATTAACTACATAAAATAAGAAACCCACACAAATTCCCGTTACAATTCTCGCTCCTGCAGTAATACTACGCAATGGACCAAATATAAAGGAAAGTGCGAGTAACATCATTACCCCAACTGAAATAGGTTGAAATAACTTTTGCCAAAAAGTCAGTTCAAAACGTTTAGAATCTTGTCCTGTCTCTTTCATAAAATGAATATAATTGGATAACCCTGTAATTGAAAGTGAGGTTGGGCGAATTGAAGCAATTCCTAACTTATCTGGGGTTAAAGTAGTTTTCCAGTCTTCTTTAATGTAATTAGTTGTATTAATTTTATCAGCACCAATTTCAGAACGATTAACTTGTTTTAATACCCATTTTTGATTTTCAAATACCGCTTGATTAGCATGAGTAACTTGTTTAAGCTGACGTTGTTGATCGAAAGTATAAATATAAATATCGTTTAGTTTTACATCTTCTGTGATTCTTCTGATATAAACAAAATTATTACCATCTTTCGCCCATACACCATTTTTTACAGATAACATAGAGCCACCAGAAATAGCTTTATAACGCATATCCCGTGCAAACTGTTCTGTCTGAGGAATGCCCCACTCGCCCATTATCATAGTTACAACAACCAATGGCAATGCTGTTTTCATGACGGCTAAGCCTATTCTAAAGCGTGAAAATCCTGAAGATTGCATAACAATTAATTCACTACGGCTAGCAAGATTGCCTAAGGCAATCAATGCCCCTAAAAGTGCCGCCATTGGAAAAAAGGTTTCAATATCTTTTGGTATGGTTAGCAAGGTAAAAATCATTGCTTGCACAATATCATAACTACCTTTACCAATTACTCTAAATTGTTCAACAAATTTGATAATTGCAGAAAGACCAACTAAAGTGAATAATGTCACTACAATTGTACTTAAAATATTTTTACCTATATAACGTTCTAGGGTATTAAGTAACATAACTTTATCCTTCTACTACTTTCTATTAAATGAATGGCGTAATTTATACATAAATGCACTATTCCAACTATTCAATATAATACCCAATATCAAAAATCCAATATTAACTAAAGGCATCATAAAACTTGCATCCAGTTTATTTGAGCCACCCGCTGATTTTAATGAACTTTGCAGTAAGAAATAGATTAAATAAATTAAAAGTGCTGGTAAAACTTTAGCAAAACGTCCTTGTCTAGGATTGACACGGCTAAGTGATACAGCAATTAATGCCATCAATGGTACCGCTAGAATTAAGGTAATTCTCCAATGTAATTCTGCTTTTGCTGGTAAAGAATTCATTTTCATTAGCTGAGAAAAGGTTAATGCTTCTGAATCATCTTCTATAACATCAACAGTTTTATAACCTAAATATGCTTGGTACTCATCAAAATGCGTAATTCTAAAATCGGGTAACATTGCTGTCCCTTCAATTCTTTCACTATTCGTTAGGGAAAGAATTTGGTCACCATTCGGCAATGATTTTAACTCTCCTTGCTCTGCGATAATCACTGAGGGTTTTATATTTTTCTTATTCTTCGTTTGAAAAACATAAACCCCATTCATTGTGTTATTTTTTATTTTATCAATAAATAGAACAACATTGCCTTTCTCTAAACTTACAAATTGACCTTCAGCCAAAACACCCATAGAGGGATTTTCTTTTGCATCTTCCAAAATTTGTGCTTGTTTTTGTATTGACCAAGGAGAAAGATAAAGTACATTATAAGCGGCTAAACCAGCAGTAAATAGCGAAAGTATCAATGCAATTTTAATTAAAATCTGTTGTCCGATGCCACAGGCTCGCATCACCGTAATTTCACTTTCTGCATACAAACGACCTAAAGTTAATAACAATGCAATAAATAGACTCAATGGCAACATAAGTTGTGCCATTGTTGGCATTCCTAAACCAAGTAACGAAAAAACAAGATCAGCAGGTACCTTACCATTAGTAGCAGAAGCCAATACTCGAACAAATTGCTGAGAGAAGAAAAGTAAAAGCAAAACAAATAAAATTGCTATTTGGCTTTTAAAAACCTCTTTTAATAAATATCTAGTTAAAATCACATTATCGCCTATTATTCATTTTTTATATTATATTAAATAAATTATTTAAACTGGTTACAGATTAATAAAATTCACTTATCAAAAAGATTATTTTTAAATTAGATAAACTCATTTGCAAATAGTATATAATGATAACGTATTTTCAAATTGAAAACAGTAAATTCGTGAGGATAGTATGAAATATATAGCAAAAAATATCGCACTTTCAGAGTCAAAGGATAGCATTGTTGTTGCTATTTTTGAAAATGGTACTTTATCAAAAAATGCTCAAATTTTAGATGATTTAACAGATGGTGCAATAACAAAATTAGTTCAATCAAACGAAGTCAAAGGTATACAGGGGGAAATATTAACGCTACGTCATTTACCTAATTATACTGCACAACGTGTTTTTGTAGTTGGTTGCGGTAAAAAAAGTGAAATAACAGAACGTCAATATAAGATCCTAATGGCTAAATTAATTGCCGAAGTGAAAAAAACACAAACTGTTGAATTAGTAAATTACTTGACTGAAATTGAAATTAAAGATCGTGATCTATCTTGGAATATTCGCTTTGCTATTGAAATGATAGAAGAAAGCCTCTATCGTTTTGATACTTGTAAAAGTAAAAAGTCCGATGAAAGTGCGGTCTTAAATTCTGTTATTTTTGATATTGAAGAAAAACAACAATCACAAGCAGAACAAGCGATCAAACAAGCACAATCCATCGCATTAGGGGTATCCTTAGCAAAAGATGTTGCTAATTTACCACCGAATATTTGTACACCTGTGTATCTTGCTGAGCAAGCAAAAGCATTAGCTAAAAAATCACCTTTAATCAAAACAACAATCATCGGTGAAAAACAAATGGCTGAATTAGGAATGACTTCTTATTTAGCCGTTTCACAAGGAAGTTGTCATGAAGCACAAATGTCGATTATAGAATATCGTAATCATCCTAATCCAAATGCTAAACCAATTGTATTAGTAGGAAAAGGGCTAACTTTTGATGCCGGTGGTATTTCATTAAAACCAGGCGAAGGTATGGATGAAATGAAATACGATATGTGTGGTGCTGCTTCCGTTTATGGTGTAATGAATGCTATCGCTGAATTACAATTACCACTAAATATCATTGGCATCTTAGCTGGCTGTGAAAATTTACCTGATGGCAATGCTTATCGCCCTGGTGACATTATCACTACAATGAAAGGACTCACTGTTGAAGTACTAAATACTGATGCAGAAGGTCGTTTAGTATTATGTGATGCTTTAACTTACGTAGAACGCTTTGATCCAGAATTAGTTGTAGATATCGCCACCTTAACTGGTGCTTGTGTTGTTGCTTTAGGAGCTCACAACAGTGGGCTGATTAGTAGTGATGAAACTTTAGCAGAAGATTTACTTGTTGCTTCAAAAGAAACTACCGATAAAGCTTGGCGTTTACCATTAAGTGAAGAATATCAAGAACAATTAAAATCTAATTTTGCTGATTTAGCTAATATTGGTGGTCGTTGGGGTGGCGCTATTACCGCTGGCGCATTTTTGGCTAATTTTACTGATAAATATCGCTGGGCACATTTGGATATTGCTGGTACAGCTTGGAAACAAGGAGCAGAAAAAGGTGCTACTGGTCGCCCCGTTAGCTTATTAACGCAATTTTTAATTAATCAAGCAAAGTAAATTGCTAAATAAAAATGAACCCACCAAAATGGTGGGTTCTTCAACAATAGTCTTTCTAGTAAAAAGACTATATAAACATATAACCTAAATATTAAATACTGCAAAAATAGCTAGTACAGAATAAAGTACTGATAATCCATAAAAAATGATACCACCAGCAGGTATATGAATTTTAAAATCGTGCGTACCATGATGAATACGATGCATAGAGCCCCAAACTGGAAAAATAAGAATGGTCAATAAAATCAGTTTTCCAATAAAAGAACTAGCAAAAATAGCAATATTCTCAACTCCATTATGAATCAATCCAAATGGTAATAATAAACCTATTATTAAAATCAAAATAGGGAAAACTATAGCACTTACCGTAGTACCTGCACCAAACAATAACCATACTACTGGCTCATTAGAACGTTTTGGTGTTTCTTTCATTTTAAGATCTCCCGATTATAAATAAATTAGAACTAAAGCAAGAATACTCACAACAGCAGTAACTGCCCACATTGCAATAGTAATCACATTTGGATTTAGCTTTTCATTTTTTACAACGATATTAAGTACTTTAGGCGTCATAAAGAAGTACGTTACTGTATTTAACAATGATGCAGCTAAAGCAATAATATTCAACAATACAACAATTGGATTTTGTAAAAATGGAACAAAATTAGACTCCAATCCTTCAACACCTTGTGATAAACATACAACACCATAAAGCAATACTAAACTAAACCATAAACTAGGAATTGCCGTTGCTTCTCTTGCAATATAAAGTTTGTAAAAATCTAACTTTTTCCACCAATTCGGTGTTACTTCACGCACATATTTTTTGCGTTTACTTGATACTGTTGTCATTCTACACTCCTTACTTCTGTGGTTTTAGCATTGCAATAACAAAGTCTTTCGCACTTTCAACTTTGCCTTGGTTAACACCAGATGCGGGATCAACATGTTTTGGACATACTTCAGAACAATATCCAACAAAAGTACAACTCCATACACCATTTTTACCATTAATAATCTTCATACGCTCAGCTTTACCGTTATCACGGTTATCAAGGTTATAACGATGAGCAAGTGTTAATGCGGCGGGTCCAACAAATTCAGGGTTTAATCCAAATTGAGGGCAAGCGGCATAACACAAGCCACAGTTAATACACATAGAAAACTTGCGGTATTTTTCTAGTTGCCCTGGTGTTTGTTTAGTACGACTTTTCGCTAACTCTTTATTAGAATGTGGTTTGCCATCCAATTCTGGTGCTTTATTACCAATAATATAAGGCTTAATACTTTCCAAACTTTCAATAAAGTGACTTAAATCAACAACTAAATCACGTTCAATTGGGAAATTAGCCAATGGTTCAATTCGCATATGACCACTATAATCACGTAAAAATGTCTTACAAGCTAGTTTAGGTTTACCATTTACCATCATGCCACAAGAACCACAAATTGCCATACGACAAGACCAACGATAAGATAATTCTGGCTCAAGCTTATCTTTTATATAACCTAGAGCATCTAACAAAGATGTCTGACTATCATAAGGAACTTGATAACTTCTTAAATAAGGCTCACTATCAACTTCGGGATTATAACGTAATACCTCAAAATTCATCATTGGTAGATTAGTCATTTGCTTTCTCCTTAGCTTTATTAGCTGCTTCTTGAGCTTCAGCTTCTGCACCATAAACACGTTTAGCAGGTTGAGATTTTGTAATTTTCACATCACTATACTCAATTTTAGGTGCCCCATCTTCTTTATAGAAAGCTAAGGTATGTTTTAAATAGTTAACATCATCACGTTCCACATAATCTAAACGTTGATGAGCACCACGAGATTCTTTACGTTCAAGGGCAGAGTTTGCGATTGATTGAGCAACATCAAGAATATAACCTAGTTCAACGGTATATAATACATTTGTATTGAATACACTAGAGCGATCTGCAATACGAATACGTTTATAACGTTCTTTTAACTCTGCAATCTTATTAACGGTTTCTTGCATACTGTCTTCAGTACGATAGATACCACAACCTTCTTCCATAGAATTACCCATTTCGTCACGTATTTGCGACCAAGACTCTGTACCTTCTTGATTATACAAATCTTCTAAACGTTGAATAACATCTTGTGCCTGTGCATCTACAGCAGCTTGATTTGCAGGGCTAGCTTCAGCAGCTCGTTGTGCAGCATACTCACCAGCAACTCGACCAAGTACAACTAATTCAGCTAAAGAATTAGACCCCAAACGATTTGCACCATGCAGTCCTGAAGAAGCACATTCACCAACAGCAAATAAACCTTTAATTCTCGTTTCAGAATTAAAATCAACTTCAATCCCACCCATTGTATAGTGAACGACAGGGCGAACTGGGATAGGTGATTTAGCTGGGTCAACCCCTTCATATGCATTAGCTAATTCACAAATAAATGGTAAACGTTCATGTAAATATTTTTCACCTAGATGGCGTAAATCAAGATGAACAACATCAACTCCTTTAGCTGTTTTTAACGTGTTACCTTTACGCCATTCTTGCCAGAATGCTTGAGAAACTTTATCACGCGGTCCAAGTTCCATATATTTATTTTCAGGCTTACCGACAGGTGTTTCTGGTCCTAAACCATAATCTTGTAAATAACGATAACCATCTTTATTTACTAAAATACCACCTTCACCACGGCAACCTTCTGTCATTAAAATACCTGTATTAGGAAGTCCAGTCGGATGATATTGCACAAACTCCATATCTCGAAGTGGTACGCCATGACGATAAGCCATTGATAAACCATCTCCCGTAACAATACCACCATTAGTATTGAAACGGAATGCACGACACCCACCACCTGTAGCGATGACAACAGCATTAGCATTAATTTGAACCAACGTACCTTCCATCATATTCATTGCAACCATACCTCTAGCATGGCCATCATCAACAAGAATATCTAAAACAAAATGCTCATCAAAACGTTGAATTTGTGGATATTGAATAGAAGTTTGGAATAGTGTGTGTAAAAGATGAAAACCTGTTTTATCTGCGGCGAACCAAGTTCTTTCAATTTTCATTCCACCAAAACGGCGAACATTGACATCACCATCAGTCTTGCGACTCCAAGGACATCCCCAACGTTCTAATTGTGTCATTTCTACAGGGGAATGTTCCACAAAGTAATCAACAACATCTTGTTCACACAGCCAATCCCCCCCTGCAACTGTGTCATGGAAATGTTTCTCATAAGAATCTTCATCCTTAATTACCGCAGCAGCGCCACCTTCGGCAGCTACTGTATGGCTACGCATAGGATAAACTTTTGAAACTAACGCAATTTTTAAATTAGGATTAGCCTCAGCAGCTGCTATGGCAGCTCTTAATCCACCACCACCAGCTCCAACAATTGCAATATCGACATTAACAGTTTGCACGATATTCCTCCAATAATAAGATGAAAGTAAAAACGAGTTTCTTAAATATTATTAAGAAACCATGATAGGTTAGTTTATTTTGCCATTATTTTAAAAAGGATATAACCCTTTTTTACTAAATTGTTAAAAAAATATTCTATTTCGTGATCTAACTCAAAAAATAATTTTATATACGAAAATTAATAGATACTATTTAATATAAATAATTTAATTGAATAAAATTATTTATATATTCTCTTCAATATTTACAAGCTAATAATAGTTGAATAGCTGTAAGAATCATAGTATAAAACACTTTTAAAATTAAAGGATTATCAATATGACTTTATCATCACAATGGCAACCAAGTGCCTCAATAAAAAATCTATTAGCTCGATCCAAAATCATATCTGAAATTCGTCATTTTTTTACTGATAGAGGACTATTAGAAGTAGAAACACCTATTTTAAGTGAATTTGGCGTTACTGATATTCATTTATCTACGTTTAACACCACATTTAAATCTCCATCTTCTAACAATTCAAAAATACTTTGGTTATCAACAAGTCCTGAATACCATATGAAACGTTTACTCGCATCAGGAAGTGGCGCCATTTTTCAAATAACTAAAGTTTTTCGTAATGAAGAAGTAGGAAAAAAACATAATCCAGAATTTACAATGCTTGAATGGTATCGCCCTTTTTTTGATATGCATCGTTTAATTAATGAAGTTGATGATTTATTACAAAATATTTTAGATTGTGAACCTGCTGAAATATTAACCTACCAATTTGTATTCCAAGAATACGTAGGACTTGATCCACTTTCAGCTAAAACATCTGAATTAATCGAAAAAGCTAAAAAATGCAACCTAATTAATGCCGAAGAAGAAAATAGAGATACATTAATACAATTCTTATTTAGTGAATTAGTAGAACCACAAATAGGAAAAACAAAACCAGTTGCGGTTTACCATTTTCCAGCCTCACAAGCAGCACTTGCACAAATTAGCTCAGAAGACCTACGAGTAGCAGAACGTTTTGAGTTCTATTACAAAGGAATTGAATTAGCGAATGGCTTTTGTGAATTAACTGATCCAGATGAACAGCAAAAACGATTTGAACAAGATAATAAACTAAGAGAAATAATGAATTTACCTCAACAAGAAATAGATCATCGTTTTATTTCAGCACTAAAATCAGGAATGCCAAATTGTTCTGGTGTCGCATTGGGAATAGATCGTTTAATAATGATAGCATTAGGAAGTGAAACGATTGAAGAAGTTATTGCTTTTAATATTAATAATGCTTAAATGAATATTAGGCAGTATTTTTATATTTCGTAAAAACTAAAAAAAGCTCCAATAAGGAGCTTTTATCTAATTAATCTAAAATCTTATTTGATTTAGATAACAGCAACATCAATTGCTGCAGGACCACGTTGTGAATCTTGTACATTATATTCAACGGTGTCACCTTCATTTAAAGTTTTATAGTTGTTTCCTAGAATACCAGAGAAATGAACAAATAAATCTTTTCCACCTTCAGATGGAGTGATAAAGCCAAACCCTTTATCTGCATTGAACCATTTTACTAAGCCATTTAATTTAGACATATTACTTCCTTTATTACATATAGTTTTTAATTTGTGCTTGTAACCAAGCGATACTGCTAAAGCGAGAACATTAAATAGAGATGATATTTAGAAAATCTAAGAAAACAAATTCAAAACTTGTAAATAAATAGAAAGGTCTTTAATAACTAAATTATCTAAGCTACTACTTAGCCGATGAAGTTATTAGAACATAAAACAGGATTAAAAGCAACACATATTTAATTAAATTCTAAAATTACCTTTAATTAATTAAATAAAATTTACTATTTTATTTTTTATAATAAATAATAATTACTAAAAAATAGAAAAATCATCAATAATAAAATATGATGCAGTGAAATATAATTTATATCAACAAAATATTTCATGTTACGTTTAGAAGATAAGGGGCTTCAGATTATAGAGACTAACATGCTACATTTAACAAAAAAACAAATCAAAGGCTTTTATACCGAACATAAAAAAAGAGAATTTTTAACGACCTTGTTAATTATATGATTTCAGCTCTAGTGGGCATATATGTCTTAGAAAGAAAAAATGCAATCAAAAACGTGGCACTCTAATAGAAAAAATCCCAGAGAAGCGACAGTCAATACGATTAGAGAGGCGTTTGGGTAAAGCTTAGGGGTAATACTGTTTATGGTTTTTTAAGAGTCTCAATAGCCTTGAAAAGCTGGATATGAAATTATTTTTCTATTTACTTTACTGTTTCCTGTTCTCATTATTCTTACAATACTCGCTATTCTTGGTTTAGCTATTTATTGATACAACTTATTTAAACGTGGCTTTGGTGTAATATTGTTTAAGGACACTAATACAGATGAAAATCTATTAAAATATTATGTTAAAAATGAATTTAACTACTTATATTTAAAAGAAATCAGAAGATTAGTATTACAAGTTTTTATTATTAAAGGAATAGTTTGTGATGGACGACATGGTTTAATTAAAAGCTTATCTATCCCGTTCAGTTTTGTTAATTTCATCAAGTTAAAATCATCTAAAGGTATCTGTCAAAAAAACGCTCTAAACAGGTAAATCTCATTATATACATAGGCGTTTAAGAAGTGCTTTTAGAAATTTAAAAACCAATCAACCTTACCTATTTAATTATCAAAACATCCTATCTTAAACATGTCAAACTCATCAAATAAAAGGAAATTTTGGATATTTAAAACAGAGATTAAGGTGTCATAATGGATTAGAATTGAAAAAGAAAAAGAAATTAACTGATGAAATTTTAGGGTGCTAAATATAAAATCATCAAAAAACACAATTTTTTTGACCATTTTTCGTCCTTTAGTTACGATCGTCTATAAAAAACCATTCTTTTTGTCCTTTATGCCTAATCTTTCAATATCTCATATACCTAAATAATCACTGTACTTTTAATATCTAAAGATGAAATTATCACAAAATATAAAAAATAATACATTAATTTATAAAAAATCTAGTACACAAATCTAATTCACCCACTTCTTTCAATATGATAACTATTTAAGCAAAAATAGAGCATTTAAAAAGATCATTAAATAACAAAAAAGTATTCATTTCACAATACAACTTTTAGAAAATCCATCAATCGGATTACGAAATAAAATAAACTCTGTCACTTTGCTACAGTGATTTTAAAGAGAAAAAATTACTCATTTAGATCAAACTAACGAAAGTGATATTAATTTTTTAAGTCGTCTAGCACAAGAAAACGATGCGATAGCTACAGTTAAAAATGGCAATTTATTATTTATGCCAACAGGTACATCAACCACCGCTACCGGCAAGCCATTACCGCCAGTTGAGATCGTGAAAAGTATTGGCGATAGTTTTAATTTTTCGTTGACTGAAGGGGATAATTTTACAGCGGTTAGAGCGTATTGGCACAATTTGGATACAGGTAAAAAAGGTGAAATTGTTGTAGATGAAAACACGAAGATTGAACAAAAAGCGAAAACGACAAAAACAGGGAAAGTGAGTAAGAGAAAGCAGAATGTTATTGTGCAAAGCGAACCTATCGAAACTAATGCAAATAAGATTAAATCATTACGTCATACTTATAAAACAGAAGCCAGTGCATTAAATGGTGCCGTTGCTACATTTAAGAAAATGCAACGAGGTGTCGCAACTTTCACAATGACATTAGCATTTGGCAATCCTGAACTTATGCCGGAATTACCAGCAACAATAAAGGGGATTAAAAAGGAAATTGATAGTACGGATTGGATAATCAGCAAAGTCACTCATAATCTGAGTGACAATGGCTATACAAGTGCGGTTGAATTTGAAAAAAATATTATATAGGTTTCTCATTCATTACTATACTGTATCTTTTGAACGGTATGCCTGATCTTGATGAGTAGGTTGTTGTGGATACGCTAACTCTAATAATCCATCTTTGACTAGCACTCTTAGATGTGATCCCAATGCAGGCTCGGATATCCCTAATACTTTCTCCAATACTTTTTTTGATACAAATTGCTTGTCACATATTTTTAATACCAACTCTTTAAGTATTTGGGGCTTTTTCTTTCTTGATATAAAAAAGTGATGAGGTACTAATGATTTTAGATTTTCTTCATGATTGATATTCTCACAATGTTGAGTTAACTTACTTTTATTATTTAGATTTATATCAAAAAGATCTAGCTGTAATTCATTATGATTTTCATGTGATTTAGCTTGTAAATTAGCTTGTAAAGATAAAAGATAATATTTATTTCTCTTCTCTACTTTACCGACTAAAAAGCCTCTTTTCTCAAGATATGGTAAAGCTAAAGTTATATCTCTTCCTGTGTAATTACCCTTTAAATTTTCAGATAAAACTGTATGATTACACCAACCGTCATTTATGGCGGTTAGAATCAATATATTCTTATGTAATATTTTTAAATTAGAATAATTATCCCCAAATTCATTTGTCATCATTCTAATTGCATCTATCGTCTTTCCATCTTGGAGCGTCAATTCTAAACTTGTAGTCGTATCTATACTATTTAATACTGGATCTGTTAATAAATCTTTTTTCCAGTTTTTAAAGATTCTTTCAACACCCTTTCCTTGTCGTTCACATAAACCTATTTTTCTGAAAATATTGTGTAGAGAAGAATTTCTACAAACAGATTTCGTTCCATTTATTGCTTCTTCAATTTTTACTAGCATTACTCCAGGATTTTCAAATTTCAATTTATTTTCTGTTTTTGTGATAACTATATGGTTTATATCATTAAAGTAATCAGCATGAGTTAAAGTATTTACTAATGCTTCTCTTAAAGCCTGAGTTATTTGATTTTCTTCCGTTCTAGTCAAATTATTTAATTTAAAATGTGACGATTTCGCTAAATCAAATAATCTAGAGGATATTTAAAAAAAACTCAAATAAATTTCCATCATCTAAGTCGTCAACTGTTATACGCTCACTATATCTTTCATCATTTTCTATGACTTGATAAGATAAAAAATAGTTAGGTAAAAAAACTCTAATAGTTTCTAATTTACCAAACATTAACAGACCAGAATAAGTTAATCCTTCATAATTATCATTAAAATTTTTTGAGTAAGCTCCAATGTTTTTTAAAAAGTCTAAATCACTAAGTACAAGATTTTGGCTAGCGGGTGATGATACTTTGAGATACTGTTTATATTTAGCTAGTGTGGTACTGTTAATCTCATTTATGCCTGTGTTTCTAATAACTTTACTATCCTTATTTATATCATTATAGCTAGATATTAGATTTTTTAACTCTATATTATTTAATTTATGATCCCCTGAATTGAATCTTGCATAGGCTTGAGTTATATTGCCATTGATATGCACTGGAATATCTGTTTGATCCGCTTTACGAACATAAACTGCTATAACATTTTTTTCTGAGTAAATTTTTATATCATTATTTTTTAATGTGTTTACACTTATTTTTTGTCCAGAACGAATTTGGGAAAAAAGGTCATCCACTATTTTACTAGTATCATCAACGCCTGATGCCCCAAAAGTACCATTATATTCTTCAAGAGCTAGTAAAATAAAGCTACCTTCAGTATTAGCAAAAACACTATAACTTTTCCAAAAATCTTTAGGTAATTCATTTTTAGCTTTTTACATTCAAAATCAAATTTTTCTTTTATCATAGATGGATTTTTTACAAAAGCATCAACCATCTTCCCATAAAATCATCATTTACCTCTTAACAAACTATTAACTTTTAATACTACCACAACCAACCTTAAAAACATTTCTTCGCTTAAACATTCAATATTGAGTTTTTTTGCATCAGAAAATAAAAGCTCACTAGATTCTGAATATATTAGATAATCAGTATCAACATTTAGATCTTGGCTAACTTTATAGCCAAATTTTTATTTTGCTAAATGTTCATATTGCTTTCTTTTCTCTTATAAAAAGTCTGAAAATTGACATATTTAAGCTTCATTCAGAGAACTTATTTTATGTTGAATGATTGAATTTTATACCTTATTTTCCAATAAAATTCAACTATTGACTATTCCCTGTTCTTCCCCCATTTAATATAAATAATCTGCATAATAAATAAGTTAGATTACTTAGTTCAACTTTGGAACAACAAATCATTTTTTGAAAAATTTCTGCACTTAATAAATTGATAAACCAAATCCTAACTTCTTACAGAATAGACTTTAAATTTATTTGTTTTAGCTAGTACTTCGTGGCTACCAAAATGGGTATCCAATAAATCAGGGTAAGGTAAAAAAGCATTCGCCACGATACGCAATTCGCCACCGTCTTTTAAATACCATTTTGCTTGCTGAATCAATTCATTAACTGCACGATAATCCGTATCAACGCCTGAATGGAAAGGCGGATTAGAAATAAGTAAATCAAATTTCCCTTCTACATCAGAAAACACATCACTTGCGAGAACCTTAGCGGATAACTGATTTTCTGCTAGCGTTTTTTTCGCTGATTCCAATGCCATACAATGAATATCCGTCATCGTAACATTGGCTCTTGGGTTTAATTTTTGAATATAGCTACCAATAACCCCTACTCCACAACCTAAATCTAATACATCGCCACGAATATGTTTATCAACGGTGGAAAGTAACAAATCTGTCCCCACATCAAGCTCATTGGCACTAAATGCCCCTGGTAATCCCCAAAGGGTTAAATTATCCAATTTAGAAAAAGTATAATTATGCCAAAATTTATCTTGATTAAAGTGCGGTCGTTTTTTTAAAGAAAAATGATATAAGCCACAACGTCTTGCACTATCAATTTTAGCGATGTCCCCATAAGGTGCGAGTAATTTCTCAACGGAACGCACACCACTACGATTTTCGCCGATAATCAACATCTCTTGACTCTCATCGGCATTTGCCAATAATTGCATTAACTGGAAATTCACTTCTTGTTTGTTCTTCGTCCAATAGTAAACCAGCATATCCGCTTTTTTTGTACAAATCGCCGAAAAATCCACTTCAACACTTGAGGTGACACGTTTTACATAATCAAAATACCAAGACCAAACCGAAACTGCGGTGGAAATTTTCTGAATTTTTTTCGGAAAATCATCATTAATTCCCCCTGCAAATAAAATAGATTTATGATGAAAAATCTCAAGGTGTCGTTCTAAAACTTCGCTTTCAAGGGAAATCACAATATTGATCCTATATAAATACGTTATAAACTAAAAGAAACCCTTTAATAACAAAGTGTTCCTGAGGAAATGAAAAGCCATTCTACTTTTGTTACCGCTAAAAATCAAATGCAATCATTTGCTCATCAAGCGTTTAGGCTTTACAATATCGCCATTAATTGAATAACAATAAACATAGACAAAATCATAATGAATAGACGAGATTTGCTACTCAATGAAATGGGGATCACCCAATGGCAACTTCGTCGCCCTGAAGTATTAAAAGGGGCGATAAACTTGCCGATTTCTCAACATATTCAATTAATTATTATTGCCAGTACAGAATTAGATAAAACACAGCCATTATTGACAGATATCTTGCGTAGTATTAATCTCTCAAATAATGATTGTTTAATCACAACCTTTGATTTTGCACCACACCTGAATGTACAACATTCCGTCAATTATTGGCTACTTACAGAAAATCAACAAAAAATTGACCGCACTTTGCCCTATTGTCAACAAGCCAATGCGATTTGGTATAGCCCGAATTTAGAAAACCTAAAACAAAGTCCACAGGTAAAACGTCAATTTTGGCAACAAATTCAAACACAAAAATAACGATGATGACTATCTCACCTACTACAGAACAAGATTTTGAACAACTCTTTCAAATTGAACAACAAGCCCATTTAGTCCCTTGGTCAATGGGAACATTAAAAAATAATCAAGGGGATCGCTATCTTAATTTAAAAATTACCGATGAGAATGAAACCATAATCGGCTTTGCGATTTGCCAAACCGTCTTAGATGAAGCGACTTTATTTAACATCGCCATAGATCCCAAATTTCAAGGAAAAAAATTGGGACAACAATTATTAGAAAAGCTAATAGAACAACTACGAAAAAAAAATATCGCAACCCTATGGTTAGAAGTCAGAGAATCAAATCACTCAGCCAAAAAACTTTATGATAAGTTAGGTTTTAACGAAGTGGATATTCGCAAAAACTACTACCCCACTCCCGATGGAAAACGAGAAAATGCGGTAGTAATGGCGTTGTATTTGTAATTAATAGCAAAAAGTGCGGTGGGGGTTTAGGTTGTTTTTATTATAGATAGAAAAGAAATCCCCTAAACAGTTTGAATGGTTAGGGGATTTATATTTCAAAGTTTTGCTTTTGGATATCCATTCGTTTAATTGGTATAACTACTGACGGTAAATATCTTTACTATCAATAATTAATATGTCTGTCTCTTGATTATAACTTGGTAGAAAAATAACTTTATTGTTAGTTCTAAAAAGAATTTTACCATTTACTTGCTTGAAAGTTGAATTGGCTCTATCTACTTTTTGCTCCTTTAAATTAGTGTTTACTGATTCAATTTCAAGATAGCAAGCGTTTTCAAAAGTAATATGATCGGAATCTACACTCGACATATTAAGATAATCCTTATTTACCCAATAAATATAATCTTGCTTATCTCGCATTCCTATAAACTCCATTTGAATATTTTCCAACCATTCATAATCAGATTTATTACCATTCAAAATTATAAACAAGCAATTAGGAACAAAGAAAGATAAAATCCCCGTATAAAAAATAGTTATAATAGAAATAAAATAATAGAAACTATTTTTTTCATAAAATTTATCTGAGAAAATGAAAATAGATAAGAATGCCAAAATAAACATTACATACATTATTATTGGAATATAATTATCCAAGATAGATAATGTAAGATAGATGTTTAAAAATATAGCTATAACAGATATCAATAAAAATAAACTAATAGTTATAACATTATTTATTTTGTAATTTGTGCTATTTTCACAAAATTTCTTTCCTAACTTTAAGCTATAAAATTTAATCATAAATAAAATAGCTAAAGAAAAAAACATAAACCAAAAAATAAATAGGACTAACAACCCAAAATAAAATAATATATTACTTACATTAAGATCTAATAATAAACTAAATGAATTATATCTCTCTAAATAGCCAGTAAGTAATACACCAAAAATAATTATAAAAGCCCAAAATATAGCATGAATAATTTTTTTATAGCCTTTTATTAAAGAAATAATATTAAAATCCAAACGAATATTATTAGATTTATCATAAATATTATTGGATAAGTTTATTAACTTTTTTAATGTATTATTATAATCACTGAATAGATAACTCTTATTAAAAACTCTATTGAATTCAACTAAAAGTTCATATTTTATCAATTCATTTTCTATTTCTTTTGCTCGATGAATACATACTTCAAGAATATCAGAAGTAAATTCATCATTTTTTTCCCTTTTTAAATTTTTTTCTATATTCTTTGTAATTTCATCATCCGAATATCCTTTATTATTAATTAAGATTGTTTGAAGGGATTTTTTGTAATTTAATTCCCTTGATAAGAAATTATTTATTTTTTCTGAATGTTTTTTTGCTTTTTTTTCATTAAAAGTTTTTTGTGGATTCAATAACTCCAAACAATCAATCATTTCATTTAGATAGCTATTAATCTGATCATATTTTTTTAGCTTTTCTTCATTCATAATTTAATCGCTCAATTTCAAAAATTATTGATTTACTAAATCCACTACTTCTCTTGTCAATCGCCCTATCTCTACCCAATTTTTATTATTAATTAATGATTTTTCTACAAACCAAGATCCACCACAGGCGATGACGTTTGGGATAGCAAGATAATCTTTGATATTATGAATATTAATACCACCTGTTGGCATTATTTCTAGTTGCGGATAAGGGCCTAGTAAGGCTTTGATCATTTTGACTCCACCACTGGCTTCGGCTGGGAAAAATTTCACCGCAGTGATCCCTATTTCTAATGCAGCTTCAATAGACATTGGGTTATTGATCCCCGGAGTGATAGGTAAATCAAGATCTTGGCAAAGTTGTACAATTTTAGGGTTAAATCCCGGCGTTACCACAAAATCTGCCCCCGCATTTTTAGCTTGTACCACTTGTTCCGTTGTCAAAACAGTTCCTGCGGCAATTAAAATATCAGGTTGTTTTTCTCGCAATAAACGAATGGCTTGTTCCGCAGCACTAGAACGAAAAGTGATTTCCACCACAGGTAACCCATTATCCTCTAGGGTTTCAGCTAAGGGCAAAATCGCCTCAGCATTATCTAGTGCAATAACTGGAACGACTTTTAATTGACGTAATTTTTCAACAATTTGTTCAGTGCGAGAAATCATATTTTTTCCTTATATGTTTTAATTAACCAAAACACAAACTGATAGCAAAAATTTAATTGATGAATTTAAGCCAATAAATTTTTTGCTAAAATTCTTGCTTGTTTATCTACGTCCAGTACATCATCAATACAACTAATTTTTTGTGGGGTGATTTTTTCCACGACCTTGCCATTGATTTTTGCAATATCCGTAAACTTAATTTGCTCATTTAAAAACGCCTCCACCACAATTTCATTTGCCGCATTCATTGCCGTAGTAGCATATTGCCCTTCTGCAAAGGCATCTATGGCTAATTTTAAACAAGGATAACGCTGATAATCAGGTTTTAAAAAAGTTAAACCATTAAGCTGATAAAAATCTAAGGGGGCAACACCAGCAAAGGTACGCATTGGGTATGCCATTGTTTCCGCAATCGGCGTTCGCATATCAGGATTACCCATTTGTGCAATCACACTACCATCAACATAACGCACCATCGAATGAATAATAGATTGTGGATGAATAATCACTTCCATTTCATCAGCACTAGCATTAAACAACCAGCGAGCCTCAATGTATTCCAATCCTTTATTCATCATCGTAGCGGAATCTACTGAGATTTTTTTACCCATTGACCAATTAGGGTGGGCTACCGCTTGCTCTGGGGTAATATTAGGAAATTCAGATAAATCCGTATAACGGAAAGGTCCGCCCGATCCTGTTAGCACAATTTTACTAATCCCTAATTCTTGTAAATCACAAAAACCAATTTGTTGTTGTGTCTTTGGCGGTAACGATTGAAAAATCGCATTATGTTCACTATCAACTGGCAATAATTGTGCTTTATTTTTTCGCACTTCATCAATAAACAACTGCCCACAAGTGACTAAAGACTCTTTATTGGCAAGTAGTACTCGTTTTTGAGCTTTCACCGCGGAAAGTGTCGGTAACAGCCCTGCCGCCCCAACAATCGCCGCCATAACCTGATCGGCCTCCGAATGTGCCGCTAGCTCACAAATGGCTTTCTGCCCACTTAATACCATCGTTTTACTACCAAGTGCGGTCAATTTTTCTGCTAATTTTTTAGCTGCACTTTCATCGTCTAATGCCGCAAAGTACGGTGTAAATTTAACGCATTGTTGCACCATTAAATCAACATTACGTCCCCCCACCAAAGCAAAAGCCTTATATTGCTCTGGATTATGTTCAATCACAGAAAGGGTACTTTTCCCTATCGATCCTGTTGATCCTAGAATTACGATGTTTTGTTGCTTTCTCATTAATATCTAACCTGTATGTAATACAAAAAAGGACGCCAACTAAGCGTCCTAATATATTTAAATAGCTCTATAAAATTTCTCTTTAGAAATCTAATAGTTCTTTTTCTTTATCGGCGAACACTTCATCGACTTTCTTAATAAAAACATCTGTAATTTTTTGAATTTCGTCTTGTGCTTTACGTTCTTCATCTTCGCTGATTTCTTTATCTTTTAATAATGCTTTGATTTGATCATTAGCATCACGGCGTACGTTACGTACTGACACTTTACCTTGTTCAGCTTCTGCTTTTACGATTTTTATTAAATCACGACGACGTTCTTCTGTTAATGGTGGTAATGGAACACGAATCGTTGTACCAGCAGAAGAAGGGTTTAATCCTAAATCAGAAGTTAAAATTGCTTTTTCTACGGCACCAATTAAGCTACGATCAAACACGGTTACCGCTAAAGTGCGTGCATCTTCTGCTACCACGTTAGCTAACTGGCGTAATGGTGTTGGTGAGCCGTAATATTCCACTTGGATTGCATCTAATAAACTCGGTTGAGCACGTCCTGTACGAATTTTACTAATATGATCTCTAAATGCTTCAACACTTTTTTCCATACGCGATTGCGCATCTTTTTTAATTTCGTTAATCACAATAATTCCTTTTTAATAAAAAATAATAAAATAATAAAAAATTTATGGCTTAATTTTATTTACTTAACCACAAATTAAAGTCCCTTCATCATTACCTAGTACGACTTTACGTAATGCACCTGGTTTCCCCATATTAAATACACGAATAGGCAAACCGTGATCTCTTGCAAGGGTAAATGCCGCTAGATCCATTACTTGCAATTCTTTTTCAATTACATCAGCATAAGATAATTGATTGTACAATACTGCATTTGGATTAGTCGCTGGATCGCAATCGTAAACACCATCTACTTTTGTCGCTTTCAGTACCGCATCAGCTTCAATTTCGATACCACGCAAACAAGCTGCTGAATCGGTGGTAAAAAATGGGCTGCCTGTTCCTGCGGAGAAAATAACAACACGTTTTTCACGCAACATTTTAATGGCTTCAGACCAGTTGTAAGTATCACAAATACCATTTAACTGGAATGCTGACATTAATTTCGCATTCACATCAGCACGATGTAACGCATCACGCATTGCTAAACCATTCATTACGGTTGCTAACATTCCCATATGGTCGCCAACCACACGATTCATTCCAGCTTTTGCCAATTTAGCACCACGGAATAAATTACCGCCACCTAAAACAACACCAACTTCAACACCCATTGCAATTAATTCTTTAATTTCAATTGCCATTCTATCTAAAATTGATGGATCAATACCGAATCCATCATTGCCTTGTAAAGCCTCACCGCTTAGTTTAAGTAGAATACGTTTATAAATTGGCTTGCTCATTTTTTTACCTCTTGAAAGATCTAGATATAAATTTTTACTATTATAGAGCAAGCATCGTTATATGAAAATAGCTAATGTAAAATAGCAATAGAATAAAAAAATAAATTACTATAAAATTAACCGCACTTTTAATCACACCTGTTATCAGATTAATATGAAAAAATATTTTGCTTTAATATTAAGCGTTATTTGCTTGTATTTTATTAGCAAATTAAGCTTACAAGGTTCTGGTTTTTTTGATGAGCCAAGTATTATTACAATTATTGCTTTTTCAATTATTATTATTGCCTTAAATGCCTCAAAAAAACTATTCTATTTTATTTTACTTCCAATTATTTTAATACACGCTTTATATACCCCTATTGGCTTATCTTTTAGTTCGCCAACTTATTCTTATATTGCTTCCGTCTTTGCTACTACCTTTTCCGAAAGTAAAGAGTTTTTACAACAAATACCAATATCAAGATATTTAACCGCAATCGTTCAAATACTGCTGTTATTTGTCTTCCGCTATATAACCCAACAATTCCATATTTATTTACATAAAAATAAAACCCTTGTGGCATTTGGATTATTAACCCTTGCGTTATCGGTTAGTCCTTTAAAACTCATTAGCGAAGGCTACACAGAAACGATGAAAGTAAAAAAAGAACTTGAACGCCTAAATAATTTCCAAATTCCGAGTCAATGGGGACAATCTACTTTAGAAAACACTAAATATGATGATTATGTTTTAATTATTGGCGAGAGTGCAAGACGAGATTATCTTAATGCTTATGGCTATCCTGTTAATGATACACCTTTTATGAACAGCGTAAATGGTACTGTCGTCAATGGGTTAACCTCTGGCGGAACTAATACTATTGCCTCATTACGCTTAATGCTAACACAACCTAATACTCAAACTTGGGAACCTCATTATGAGCTAACCTTAATTGATTTAATAAAATCCGCTGGAATTAAAACCTACTGGCTATCTATGCAAGGACAACTAGGGGAATTTGATACCCCTATTTCTTCTATTGCAAGTAAAAGTGATATGACTTATTTCTTTAAAAAAGGTAGCTCATTTGATGAAAATATTAGTGATTTTAAATTAATTCCTAAATTTGATGAAGTATTACAAACACCGACAGAAACTAAACGCTTTATCGTGTTACACCTCTATGGTTCACACCCTTTAGCTTGCGATAGAGTTGAGGATTATCCATTAATTTATGAACAAGAAAAACTGGATAAAAAATATCGTTATATCAACTGTTACATTAGTTCAATTAAAAAAACAGATGAGTTATTAAAACAAGTTTATGAAACCTTACAGAAAAATGCCGAAAAAAACCACCGCACTTTTTCAATGATCTATTTTTCAGATCACGGTGTCGCACATAGCGATACCAATGGCGAAATGTTCTTAGGGAATAATTACGCAAGCAAATTCCATCACAATATTCCTTTATTAAAAATATCGAGCGATGATACAGAACATAAAACCTTAACCAGTTTTAAATCAGGCTTAAACTTTACTAACGCTATTGCAAACTGGATAGGTATTCGTAATCCAAAAGTAGATAACTCATTTGATTTATTTAATGGTATTGATGATCCAAGTGATTATGGATTAAAAGAAAAAATTCAGAAATATAAACACCCTACAGATCCTGCGATTGATATTTCTAAACCATAATACTCCTCAAGTATTTTTTAGAAACAAAAAAATAGCTACTTTTGAAAACTCATCAGTAGCTATTTTTATAGATAAAATTAAGTGGCTTAGCCTTGATAGCGTCCTACACCCAACTCATCTTCTTTACGAGTACGGCTAATCACTGCCTGTGGTGATTGCACAATACGCAAGCCCATTTCATCTTCTGTTCGCACCACATCGCCACGCAATGAATTAGTAAATACATCAGTAATCTTAATATCTACAAATTTACCGATCATATCTGGTGTACCCACAAAATTCACAATACGACTAGTTTCGGTACGTCCCGTTAATTCCATAATATCTTTTTTAGATGGACCTTCCACCAACACACGTTGTTCTGTGCCCAACATCGCACGACTAAATTGAGCCGCTTGATTATTAATACGTTGCTGTAATAAATAAAGACGTTGTTTTTTCTCTTCTTCAGAAACATCATCAGGCATATCAGCAGCTGGTGTACCCGGACGAGCCGAATAAATAAAACTAAAACTCATATCAAAATTGACTTGAGCAATTAGATTCATTGTATCTTCAAAATCTTGAGCTGTTTCACCCGGAAAACCAATAATAAAATCAGAACTGATTTGAATATTTGGACGGACTTTTCTTAACTTACGAATAATGGATTTATATTCAAGTGCTGTATGCCCACGTTTCATTAAATTAAGAATACGATCAGAGCCACTTTGAACTGGTAAATGCAAGAAACTCACTAATTCTGGCGTATCCGCATAAACTTCAATAATATCATCGGTAAATTCTATTGGGTGGCTGGTAGTAAAGCGTAAACGATCAATACCATCAATAGACGCCACTAAACGTAATAACTCAGCAAATGAACAAATACCACCATCAAAGGTTGGTCCACGATAAGCATTAACGTTTTGTCCCAATAAATTAACCTCACGCACGCCTTGTTCCGCTAATTGTGCTATTTCAAATAAAATATCATCTACTGGACGGCTCACTTCTTCGCCACGTGTATAAGGCACGACACAGAAAGAACAATATTTATTACAACCTTCCATAATCGAAACAAAGGCGGTTGGACCTTCTGCTTTTGGTTCAGGTAAACGATCAAATTTCTCAATTTCTGGGAAACTGACATCCACCACAGAACTTTTACCACCACGAATTTGATTAATCATTTCAGGTAAACGGTGTAAGGTTTGTGGTCCAAAAATAATATCTACATAAGGTGCTCGAGAACGAATGTGTGCCCCTTCTTGCGACGCCACGCAACCACCGACACCAATTACTAAATTTGGTTTATCTTTCTTTAAATCTTTCCAACGCCCTAATTGATGAAACACTTTTTCTTGTGCTTTTTCTCGAATAGAGCAAGTATTCAGTAATAAAACGTCCGCTTCTTCAGCATTATCCGTTAATTCTAATCCGTGGGTACTGAGTAATAAGTCTGCCATTTTTGAGCTGTCATACTCATTCATTTGACAGCCCCACGTTTTAATATGTAATTTTTGCGTCATATTTATTATTCATTCACAGTAAATTAAGGTTTCTTTAAAATTAATCAGCTATTCTACAATCTTGTGGATATTGTCGCTAGTTAAAATAAAAATTTATTTTCGATTTTATGAAATTTCAGCGTAAAATACCTAAGATAAGGTAAAGCAAAAGGAGCAAGTATGCCAATACAAAAAGAGATTATCGTTGTCGGTGGTGGTATGGTTGGTGCAGCCTGTGTCGCAGGACTCGCACAACAAGGATTAGAAGTACAATTAATTGAACGCAATGAAGTACCACAGTTTGATCCCAATGCACCTTATGATTTACGTATTTCTGCTATTAGTGTGGCTTCGGTTAATTTATTGAAGCAACTGAATGCGTGGCAACATATTGAAAAAATGCGAGTTTGTCCTTACCGAGCGTTAGAAACTTGGGAAATTGACGGTTTTTCTACCGCATTTCATAGTCAAGAATTAAAGCTTTCTGAACTGGGGTTTATGGTAGAAAATAATCTCATTCAATTAGGTTTATGGCAAAGCTTTGCCGATAAAGCCAATGTGCAAACTAGCACAGGTTGTCAAATTGAAAAGATCCAAAAGTGCGGTCAAAATTGGCAAATATTTTTATCAAATGGTCAAGCCTATCAAGCCCCTTTAGTGATTGCTGCTGACGGTGCTAATTCACAACTTCGACAAACGGCAGGTATTGGTTTAACTGGCTGGCAATATCGACAAGATTGTATGTTAATCGTAGTCGATACTGAACTGCCACAACAAGATATTACTTGGCAACAATTTTATCCAACAGGGCCACGTGCTTTCTTGCCTTTACTTGGCAATCAAGCCTGTTTAGTTTGGTATGATGAACCTAAACGCATACGAGCATTAAAACAACTTTCCAAAGAAAAATTAGCCGAAGAAATTCATCAAGCTTTCCCAAAACGACTTGGAAAAGTAAAAGTACAAAATGCCAATAGCTTTGAACTTATCCGCCGCCACGCTCAAGATTATTTTAAACAAGGCATTGTACTAGTAGGCGATTCCGCCCACACCATTAACCCATTAGCAGGACAAGGCGTTAATCTAGGTTTCAAAGATGTGAAAGCATTACTTGAAGTTATTGAAAGTGCGGTCAAAAAAGGCGAAGATTTTTCTTCTGATAATGTACTCGCCAAATATCAACGTAAACGCAAGCCAGATAACTTAATTATGCAATCAGGAATGGACGTTTTTTATAAAGCCTTTAAAGAGGATATTTTACCACTTAAATTAGCACGCAATATGGCATTGTTTACCGCAGATAAAATCACCCCAATCAAAAAACAAGCATTGAAATATGCCTTAGGGTTATAGAATTTTACTTTTAAAATAAGAGAAAAGGTAGTTATGATTAACTACCTTATTTCTATAAACCTAAAAAATAATTATCTTTCTAATCTAATCCACCAATAAATCCATTATCTCTTAATGCTTCGATTACCCCCCTTATTAAATAAGAATGTCCAAAATTAGGGATATAAATCCTAGAATTTTTTTCTAAAGGGCTAATAAATTTACTATCCACCAGTTTTTTTATTTGATATGTTCTTTGATTGCTTGTTTTTTCTGGAAATAATATCTGTAAATCACCAGCTTTAAATTCACCTTGTTCTATTGCTAATTTAAGTATTTTAGCCTCTTCATCAGTAATAAGATAGCGTTTTAAAGAGGATTGTATGGCAGGTAATAATATGTATTCATTTAAAAATCGGCGATCGGTTAGTTTATCCACTTTTTTCAATTCATTAGAGATGCCTTCTAAAACATAGGTACACCAATGCTCTAAACTCTGATCATCACCATTATCCGCAATAGAAAGCATTTCATAATAACGATTACGATCACTACAAAATACCGCCGTAGGATTTAGTACTCTTCCCCCTGTTCTAACATTAAATCCATATTTAATCAGTAAAGCATAAGTTAGTAATCTAACTGTTCTACCGTTACCATTACCAAATGGGTGAATCCATCCAAAACGATGATGAACCAATGCTATTTTCATTAGATCATATTTAGGTTTATCTTTTTGGTTAATAAAAGATACTAATTCTTCCATATATCTTGGTATATGTATTGCATCGGGCGGTAAATGATTTGACTTAGCGATTGTAACAGCGTGTTTTCTATATGTACCAGGGTTTCTGTCCCCTTCTTTATTTAGTCCAGAAACAGTTAAGCTATGTAATTCTCGAATAAAATACTCAGTAATATCATCACCTTTTTGTAATGTCTCATCAATATATTTCATTGCTCTTTCAATATTTTTAATTTCATCTAATTGCTCAGTATTACTGCTTTGATTTTCTAGGTGATTTTCTACATAATCGGCTAAAGTTGTATGATTTCCTTCAATTCTCGCGGATCCTAGACTTTCTAACATATGGAAAATAGTTTTTAATTGTATAAAAATATGAGGATGAACATTCCCTGTTAACTGAAGATTGCGTAGTAGCTCTAACTCCGTCAATATGTCTATTAACTCAGAATCAAAACTTGGATTTAATAGTTTCAGCGTAAAATCTGTAAATGATGGTTTCATTATCTTGAATCTCATAATTAAAATATAATGAATTATATAAATAAAAAATATTATTTTCAAATAGTTATATTTAAAATCTTTTTAAAATTATCTTGAATAACAAATAAAATTATCTTGAATGGTTAAGAAAATCATCTTGAATATTTTTAGTTTTGCGATCTTTGTCGTAATAATTTATTTTTTCACTCGCTCTACTTTCTAATTTTCATCTACATTCAAACTACTCATTTATTTATCTTTATATTATTTTGATTATGAAAATAAAATTATTACTTATTTTTTGTCTTTTAATGACATCTGTGCTTAAAGCAGAACAATTAAAAGCTGAATATCCACTTACATTAATGCTATTAAAAAATTACCAAAATCAAGATTTAACAGGTTGGGTGATGAGTGAAAAGTTAGATGGCATTCGAGGCTATTGGGACGGAAAACAACTTTTTACAAGACATCATAATAAAATTATTCCACCAGCATATTTTTTAAAGGATTTTCCACCTTTTACCATTCATGGGGAATTATTTACAGAACGTAATCAGTTTGAAAAAATTTCATCTATTGTTCGTTCACAACAAGACAAGGGTTGGCATAACATAAAACTCTATGTATTTGATGTGCCTAATGCCGATGGTGATCTTTTTGAACGATTAAATGTACTTAAAAACTATTTACAACAATATCCTAGCCCCTATATTCAAATCATTAAGCAAACGCCCATCAATAGTCAACAACAAGTACAACAATTTCTAAACGACATTACCCAACAAAAAGGCGAAGGCGTTGTATTACGCAATCCTCAAGCCCCCTATGAACCTCAACGAAGTACACAAATTCTAAAATTAAAGACCGCACTTGATAAAGAATGTACCGTAATCGCTCATCATCAAGGCAAAGGGCAATTTAAAAATAAACTTGGAGCAGTCAGCTGTAAAAATCATCGTGGTATTTTCAAAATCAGCTCAGGATTTGACTTACAAGAAAGAGAAAATCCCCCTGCTATCAATTCTGTTATTACCTACAAATATCGGGGACTGACTAAAAATGGTTTACCAAAATTTGCGACTTATTGGCGGATAAGAAAGTAAAAAAATCAACAAGTTCTACATACTCTATTATAAATTGGAATCTTACTTTACTCACAAAAATGTCAACAATACTTATACATATGAGAAATCATATCCTGAAATCATATTGGGTTTTAGTACCTTAAAATTCTATACACCTAATTCACGCACATTCTTATAATCAATATCAATTTTTGAATTTGAATTAACAAATTTATATCCCATAAATAAAGCGTTAGAATCACTATAAGTTGATAAAATAATTTGGTATTTTTTTATGATACCATGTCGTAATATTTCGATAAATGATAGTACATTCATTGCATCCATATCCTGAATTGGATCATCAATCATTAAGAAATTTAAATGATCAGATAATTTGAACATCGTATTTAAAGAAAGGGTAAATGCAAGAGAAACAACAGCTAATTGTCCTGTACTTAATTGATGAATAGCATCATGATCATTACTAGGATCTGATTTAAATTTAATAACAGCCTTCTCTTCAGTTGTTTCTGTCGCCTCTTTATATGTCAAAAAAATCCCAAAACCTTGTTGATAATTTTGTAACATTTTCGCTGAATATATGAAGAATGGTATTCGTAATTGTTTAATAATATCTATTTTAAACTTGTTAACTTCTTCATTATAACTCCGAAAGAAAACTTCAACCAATTAGGGAGAAGATTTTTTATAACTAAATATAACCTATCTCAAAAAAATACCATACTCTTTTTTCATTATCCCAAATAGGAAAAATTTAATTGTCTTTCAAATAATTTAATTTCGTTATTCAAATTAATTTGTACTTTATTTTCTTGCAGTACTTACAAAATTTTTTCTTATAATAAATACTCTAGACAATATACTAACGACTTATTTTATTAATTTTTAACTTTAATAGAAAATCTAAGACCTTTATATCTATAAGATTATTTGTTATTCTATTATTATATTAGGAATTTAACAAACCACCTCAATAAATAAATAAATAAATAAATAAATAAATAAATAAAGAATGAATCATTCATAAAGCTTCATTTTTAAATAAAACCAGTTTTACTTTAATTTCTTCATGATTAGAAAACTTTCTTTATTGTGATGAACGACTATTTTTGATGTTATTTCAAATTTAAAATATCATTATTAGCTTAACTCTAGTAAGAATTTTGGTTATAAATCAAAGAAAATAATTCTATAAAAAACTAAAAGCAATTTTGGAGAAAAAAGGGATTGAGCCTAAGGCATCAGTATTAGAACGAGAATTAGAACGCTAGCAAATTGGTTAAATGTTGAAGTAAGTGATCTTGTTTCAGAGGATAGGGCTTATAAAATTAATAAAGCTGAAATACAAAAAGAACCCACTTCACAAAATTGGAAAATAACAGGAACTTATCAAGATCAAGTTTTATTTAATACTTTTTTAAATTTACCACCAGAGCAAAAAAAAGTGGTTAGAGAAGTGATTATTGCAATGCATAAGGCTTATAGAGAAAAACCAATTAAATAGGTCATTCATAAATTTATCAATTAAAATAGCCCTATATTCATAGGGCTAAATCTATTTATAACATATTGAATTATTTCACTCGACTACCAGCTTTTGCACCTTGATCCACATCGAGTAAGAATAAATCACTACCGCCTGTGCCTGCGGATAAGATCATTCCTTCTGATACCCCAAATCGCATTTTTCTTGGTGCTAGATTTGCTACCATTACAACAAAACGCCCTTCTAATTCTTCAGGGTTATTGTACGCAGCTTTAATGCCTGAGAATACTTGACGAGTTTCCACACCTAAATCTAAGGTAAATTTCAAGAGTTTGTTACTTTCTGGCACAGCCTCACATTTCAATACTTTTGCAACACGTAGATCGAGCTTCGCAAATTCATCAATAGTGATCGTATCTTCAAAAGGTTCTATTTCAGTTTCAGAAACTTCCGTATTTTTGACCGCACTTTTAATTTGTGTATTCGTTGCATTTACTTCTGCATTTTCTGCTTTTGAGGTTTCTAACATAGCTTCAATTTGTTTCATTTCTAAACGAGAGAATAATGCCTTAAACGGTGCAATTTGATGTGCTAATAATGGTGTAGCTAAATTGCCCCAAGTCATTTCAGTTTGTAAAAAGGCTTCTGAACGTTCCGCTAATTTTGGTAAAACTGGTTTTAAATAGCCCATTAATATGCGGAATAATTGAATACCCATTGAGCAAACTTGATGTAGTTCTTCATCTCGCCCCTCTTCTTTAGCGATCACCCAAGGGGCTTTATCATCGACATATTTATTGGCTTTATCCGTTAATGCCATAATCTCACGAATCGCTTTACCAAACTCTCGATTTTCATAATAAGTGGCAATTTCTTCTGAGCGACTTGTGAATTCATCAAACAAGGCTTGATCATCTAATTTATCCGCTAACACGCCATCAAAACGTTTTTTAATAAAACCAGCATTACGAGAGGCTAAATTAACTAATTTATTTACAAGATCCGTATTGACTCGCTGTACAAAATCTTCCAAGTTTAAGTCAAGATCATCAATACGATGACTTAGTTTTGCGGCATAGTAATAGCGTAAACATTCAGGATCTAAATGTTTTAAGTAAGTGGTTGCTTGAATAAAAGTACCACGAGATTTTGACATTTTCTCGCCATTAACCGTAACATAACCGTGTACAAAAATATTATTTGGTTTACGCAATCCTGCCCCTTCTAGCATTGCAGGCCAAAATAAACTATGGAAATACATAATATCTTTACCAATAAAATGATAAAGCTCTGTTTCGCTGTCTTTTTTCCAGAAACTATCAAAATCAATATGTTGTTTTTTACTACATAAATTCTTGAAAGACGCCATATAACCAATTGGGGCATCTAACCATACATAGAAATATTTATTTTCAGTATTCGGAATTTTAAAACCAAAATATGGTGCATCACGAGAAATATCCCATTGTTGCAAGCCAGACTCAAACCATTCTTGCATTTTATTTGCGACTTCTTGTTGTAAACTACCTGAACGAATCCAGTCTTTTAACATCGTTTCAAAACTCGGTAAATCAAAGAAAAAATGTTCACTTTCTTTTAATACTGGTGTCGCACCTGATACACTAGAACGTGGATTAATTAGTTCTGTTGGACTATAAGTAGAGGAACAAACTTCACAATTATCGCCATATTGATCTTCCGCTTTACAATTTGGGCAAGTCCCTTTTACAAAGCGATCAGGTAAAAACATTTGTTTTTCGGGATCAAAAAGTTGTGAAATAGTACGAGTTTTAATAAAACCATTTTCTTTTAATTTCGTATAAATCACTTCGGCTAATTGACGATTTTCATCGCTATGAGTGGAATGATAATTATCAAAACTAATGTTAAATCCTGAAAAATCTGCCATATGCTTTTGTTGCACATCGGCAATTAATTGCTCTGGCGTAATTCCTAGCTGATCCGCTTTAAGCATAATTGGCGTGCCGTGAGCATCATCAGCACAAACAAAATAAATCTCATTGCCACGCATACGTTGAAAACGTACCCAAATATCTGCTTGAATATGCTCTAACATATGCCCTAAATGAATTGGGCCATTTGCATAAGGTAACGCACAGGTTACTAAAATTTTGCGAGCTGAATTTGTCATCATTATCTGCCTTTTTATTCTTTAAATAACGGTATTTCTTAGCTAAAACCAAGAAAAAAATTGTGGTAAATTCTACCTTATAAACAGTATTTTTTCTAGTTTAACCAGATATTTCTTAATTTTAACTTAACAGATACATATTTGCGTGTTTTAATATATCTGACGAATTTAATCAACTACTCACATCATTAGGAATATGACTATGGCAATTTTCTTTTCAGAAATAATTTCAGATGATCAAAAACAACAAATACAGCAACTTTTCGAACAATTTCAACATTCAACATTACAAAAAAATCTTATTGAGCTAAAAGCAATAAAAAAAGTAGAACAAGCTGGCGATATATTACGTATTGAATTAGCTATGCCATTCGCTTGGAATGCCGCATTTCAACAATTAAAATCAGAACTTACCGAACCATTACAAAAAATAACGCATACCAATAACATAAAATGGCAACTTAATTATCAAATAGCTACCCTAAAACGAGCGAATAATCACCCAGCGGTAAAAGGTGTCAAAAATATTATTGCGGTAACCTCTGGTAAAGGTGGTGTCGGTAAATCAACAATTTCAGTCAATTTAGCACTTGCATTACAAGCACAAGGTGCAAAAGTCGGTATTTTAGATGCCGATATTTATGGACCTTCTATACCGCATATGCTTGGAGTCGCTAAAGAAAGACCAACTTCACCAGATAACAAACATATCAATCCAATTAAAGCACAAGGATTACTGGCTAATTCCATTGGTTTTCTAATGGAAGAAGACAATGCAACCATTTGGCGTGGACCAATGGCAAGCAGTGCCTTAAATCAATTATTACAAGAAACCCTTTGGGCAACAGAAAATCAAGAGTTAGATTATCTTGTGATTGATATGCCACCGGGAACGGGAGATATTCAACTTACTTTATCGCAACAAATTCCAGTAACAGGGGCAATTGTAGTAACCACGCCACAAGATATTGCCTTGATTGATGCAATAAAAGGCGTAGCAATGTTCCAACGTGTCTCCGTTCCTGTGCTTGGTATTGTGGAAAATATGTCAGTACATATTTGCAGCCAATGTGGTCATCACGAACCTATTTTTGGTACAGGCGGTGCGGAAAAAATGGCAGAAAAATATAATATAAAAATACTTGCTAAACAACCATTACATATCCAATTACGAGAAGATATGGATAAAGGTATTCCAACGGTGATTTCTAAACCTGAAAGTGAAATTGGACAATCATTCTTACAGTTAGCAGAAAAAGTGGCAAGTGAGCTGTATTGGCAAGGCGAAGTGATCCCAGGTGAAATTATGTTTAAGGAAGTGAAGTAATAGTTATATTTAATATTTCATTGTAAAAGTGCGGTCAATTTCTTTTAAGTTTTAAAATACTTAAAAATTTTACCGCATTTTTATTCTTTAAGTTATGTTTTAAGCGTAACAAAAAAGGCATTTATCTAATGACAAATGCCTTTCTAAAATCGTTAATAAAGATTAGCGACGTAAACCTAAACGAGCGATAGTTGTTGAATATAACTCAAGGTTAGTACGTTTTAAGTAATCTAAAAGTTTACGACGACGAGAAACCATACGTAATAAACCACGACGACCATGATGGTCTTTTTTATGCACAGCAAAGTGTGATTGTAAGTGGTTGATTTGTGCAGTTAATAATGCAATTTGAACTTCTGAAGAACCAGTATCTTTTGCATCACGACCGAATTCAGCAATGATTTCAGCTTTTTTTTCTAAACTTAGAGACATAATTAAATCCTCTTATCAGGGTTTGTTTAAATACATCGTTAGCCGATCTCTAATCCAGCTACGACAATGGAGTGTGAATTTTAACGATTGATGACATAAAAAGCAAATTAAATATCGAAAAAGCCTAAAAAATTACCGCACTTTATAGAGTAACAAGCACGGTATAAAATAAATTTTATCTAGCAATTATCGTGCTAAGAGATTATGTAACGCTTGATAGATAACCTGTGCTTGCTTTCCTGATAATGCTTTACCATCTTCATCAGTAATCACTACACTACTTCTTTTATCAACGGTACTTAATTGCATAAAATATTTACCATTTTCTAAATCTGATTTTTCAATAGAAATTCGAAACCAATCTTCATTGGTCAATGCACGATATTTTAATTCTCTATTCCCTCTCTCCACAGTTTGCTCTTTTATCTCAAAACCCAGTTTAGGTAAAACATCGCCTAACTTAACCCAAGATTTCTCAAAAGATGCCCCTAACATTAATGCAACCTTACCATTTAAATCGGTAATTAATTCAGAATTAACTGGCATTAACATGTTTGCATTTAACAACATTGTTTTTTGTTTCTGATATGCCTGATTTAGCTCACCAACTAATAAATTTAACTGATCGGAAGCATAACGGCGTTTATCCGCTACTTTTGGAGTAAAAATAACATCATCACGTTTCATTTCTAATACTAATAGCATTAATGTACTCGATGAGCCATTAATCACTTGCTCAATTTGATAACGAGCTTGTGTATCACCAATCTCATCTAAACGGCGAGTAGACGTCCAATCAGTAAGTATTTTTTGCCCTCGAACTTCATAAGCAACATTATGATCTTTCAATAAGCGTTCAATCTGCAAAATACTGTAAACATCCTTTTGTTTTATTGGGTAAGCAATAAAAGCTCTTTCTCCATCGAATTGTGCTACTGAATTTTTAATAACTGATAATGGCATAATAGGAGGACGAATATCCATTGCCTCTACTGACTTCACCTTTGTCTTTGGTAATTGATAATTCGGATCTTTAGGTAGTAAATTTATTCCCCCTGTTGCTATTGGTTGAAAAGTTGGTAGCTGACTTACCTTGTTTTGAAAACTGTCATTTGATAACAGTTTACTTTCATTATCAGCGGAACATGCAACTAATAAAGTAGCAATAGCAATGGTTAATAAACTTTTTTTCATCTGTAAATCCTTAAAATAAATATAGGCTCTAGTCTTAAGACAACAGAACACAACAAAAGTTTAGGAAAGGTTATTCCTAAACTTTACACCTAAATTTATAGTAATCCTGCCATTTTCAATGCATCAATAACTTTAGGTTGAAGATTTAAAGATAAGGTAGTTAATGGTAATCTTAATACCGGTTCAGGGATTAATCCTAATTTATAGGCGGCCCATTTAACTGGAATAGGATTAGACTCAACAAATAAACTTTTATGTAGCCCTATTAATTTTTGATTAATTACCTCGGCCTCATCAAATTTACCCGCTAATGCTAATTCACACATTTTTGCCATATCAGCAGCAGCAATATTATTAGTAACAGAAATTACTCCCTGCCCACCTAATTTGATACTTTCTAATCCTGTTGCATCATCACCACTTAGAAAAATAAAGTCTTCTCCTGCTAATGATTTAATTTGTTGAACACGGCTTACATCACCTGTTGCTTCTTTGATACCAACAATATTACTAATTTTAGCTAAACGGGCCACCGTTTCCGGTTTCATATCACTGCCAGTACGTCCTGGTACATTATATAAAATTTGAGGTAAATCAGTACATTCGGCAATAGCTTTAAAATGTTGATACATCCCTTCTTGAGTTGGTTTATTATAATAGGGCACTACAGACAAACATCCAGCTACACCACTATCATTCAACAATTTTGTCATAGTAATGGCTTCACTTGTGGCATTTGCTCCTGCGCCAGCAATAACAGGAATTCTTCCATCTGCAAATTCAACCGTTTTTAAAATTGTTTTAATATTTTCATCAATACTTAATGTCGCTGATTCACCCGTAGTTCCCACTGAAACAATAGCATTAGTACCAGAGGCAACATGATATTCCACGAGTTCTTTTAAGGTATTAAAATCAACCTCACCATGGTTATCCATTGGGGTAATAATTGCGGTAATACTACCGTAAAACAAAGGATTACTTCTAGACATAACATCTCCTTATTATATTATTTTAATTTTATCTTGTGTTTGCTTGAATTGCTCCCTTTAGGATCGTTAAAATAACCATACTTTGCAAGTAGTTTTTTTCATTTTTTAGAATAGAACACAATTTTTAAGGAAATTTTCAATGAATAAATTAAAAATAGGTGATTTAGCACCGTACTTTAGCTTACTAAACCAACATAATGAACAAATATCTTTACAAGATTTTCAAGGGAAGAAAGTATTAGTTTATTTTTATCCAAAAGCACTAACACCGGGCTGTACAACACAAGCTTGTCAGTTAAGAGATAATAAAACTAAATTTGACAATTTAAATATAATTATTTTGGGAATTAGCCCTGATTCACCCTCAAAATTAACCAATTTTATGCAAAAAAAGAATTTAAATTTTATATTATTATCTGATGAAGATCATAATGTTGCCGAACAGTTTGGAGTCTGGGGAGAAAAGAAATTTATGGGTAAAACCTATAATGGCATTCACCGAATTAGTTTTTTAATTGATGAAACAGGAAAAATTGAATATATTTTTGAGAAATTCAAAACTAAAGATCATCATCAAGTCGTATTAGATTACCTTAATCAATAATTTATTTATAAAAAAGACTATGTCCGATGAAATATCGAACATAGTCTTATTAAGTAATTATCTAGACGGCAATACTACATTTTACCACTGATAACCGACACCTACACCACCAGAAGCATGCCCTTCACTATTAACAGATCCTTGTAATTTAAGGATAACTTTACCGTTATCGCTAGCTCTAGAATATCCCACAGAAATAGCTGATGCACTTTCATAACCACCAACAGCTGCTGCAACCATAGATTTTCCAGGAATATAAACTTGCGGTAAGGATGCGGCGGCGGCGGAACTTGCGCCAATACCTCTTACTCGTTGATCTAATTTACCTACCCTATTAGACAAGTTATCAATTCCTGTTTGGAGACCTTTTGCTATAGAATATAACTGAGAGCCATTTACAGCATCAGTACTACCCTTAGAGATAAGTGCTGGCGCAATATTTTGAATACGACGAGTTTGCATTTTACCAGTGTCTTTATCCACATTACCAACACTAACAACACCAACAATCTCCTGACCACCAGCATACTTATTAACTAATCCTCCTTCAACTATTTGTTGACTAAGAATAGCCATTCCTGCTGTTGATGAATTCCTCTCATCAAGAGTTCCATCAGAATTTGTTTTTGCTTTTACAAAACCTACGTTATTACCTAAGAAGACAGAATTGCCAACAGTATTTGTAACATCATTACCTAAAGCAAAAGTATTACTAGTTGTTATATGATTATTATTACCTAAGGCATAACTACTATTCCCAGTAACGATATTAGGATCACCAATAGCTCCAGAATGATTACCTGAAACGACATTTCTAGTACCAATAGCAACAGATTGTATGCCTGTTGCTTGAGATGAATCACCAATGGCAACTGAAGACTCTGCAGACTCAACTCTATTACCTAACGCAACCGAATTCTCTCCAGTTGCTTTAGCTTTATAACCAATCGCCGCAGAATAACTACCTTTAGCACTAGCATCAATAGAGTTAGACGTTTGATCAACAGATGTATCTGCATTTTTGCCGTCATTAACATGGAAGAATTTGATTCCTTCTTCATTCATACGATGAATAGCAGAATAAACAGAATTTTCAATATATTCTTGTTGGTTACGAACGTTATACGTCTTTAATAAAGGATTACCATCATTATCGACAACTACATCGTTATACTGATTATTAGTATTAGGATCAACAAAATTATCTTTTGTTTCACTTTTATTACCACCAGTTATTGCATATAATTGAGCTCCATTTACAGCATCTTTACTAGTTGGTGATATATCACCATCGCCAATACCTGTAATTTTCTTATCTGCAACATCAATCCCTGTTCCATTGATAATAGGACCATCTGTAATCTTAACTTCGTTTAATTCAACTTTATTTTTCAGTGAGTAAGTAAAATCTTTACCATTTTGTACTAATTTTAAGTTATCACCTGCATTAAAAGTCACTGCTTCACTAGTTTTTACTAGTGTTTTAGAATTGCCTTCTACTTCACCTGTTCCTGATTTCCCTGAGTTTACATTAAACCCTGAATTATTAATGGCAGCGACAACACTTGCTGCCGTAGCAATACTATCAGGTCTTGATGTGTCTGCTGTGACCATTCCATCTATAGTCTCTGTTAATTCACTTATTTCAATATTAACTTTATATGGGTCTATCGCTGTTCCTGTACCTGCTACTTTCGTTCCTGTACCATCAGCTAATTTAGTTTTCTTCTTAGCTTCCTCTGAAACATCAAATAGCTGACTTCCATTTACTGCATCCGTACTTCCTTTCACGATGTTTCCAGTCGCAATACCTGTTAATTTTACTGGTTTAGCATTATTTGATAATTTTACACCATCTGCATTATTCAGTTCTATCTTATTACCACTATCGCCAGTTATAGCGTTAACCCCTGTTAAATCCTTTGATAATGAATAAGTAAATGCATTATCTACTTGTGCTAATTCAATATTAGCACCTTTTTCAAATTTAACTGTTTCACCTGTTTTGATTTTCTGATCTTTTGTTCCTGTACCCGTTGTAGTTGTCACTTTAAATGATGAATTATTTATGGCACTTGCAACATCTCCTGCTGTCGTTAAGCTAGTTGGTGTTGCGGCCTCTACTTTTCCATCATCTTTAATCGCAACTTTACTTGTTAACACATTCACTTGATAAGTTTTACTGCCATCATCATTATCAATCTTGTCTATCTGAACCTTTTCTTTATCCGCACTTTCAACTTTACTGGTTGCTGCTACGGTTAATGATTCTAGCTGAGAAAGATTTACTGCATCTGTGGCTTCAGTCCCTGCTACTACATTCTTGACCTTTTTATCTGCGGCATCAATACCTGTTGCATTAATTATCGGACCGTTAGTAATTTTAACTTCAGCGACTTCAACTTTATTTTTCAATGAATATGTATACTTTTGCCCATCTTGAATCAATTTTAAATTCTTACCTGCATCAAAGATAACTTTTTCACCTACTTTTACTTTCTCTGTTGTTTTGCCACTAACTTCACCACCATCAACACCTATTCCAGCTTCTGTTGTCCAGCTCACATTATTTATTACTTCCGCAAGAGCACCTGCTGTGGCTAAACTATTTGGATTAGCTACAATAGCTTCACCAGCCTCATTAGAGGTTATATCTGAAGTTTTAACATTTAACTTATAAGTTTTACTGCCATCAGCATTATCAATTGCTGTCACACTAATTTTTTCTTCATCTAAGCTGTCAACTTTTGTCGTTGCAGCTACTTGTGCTTTTACTAGCTGATCGCCATTTACTGCATCCGTACTTCCTTTCGCAACATTTCCAGCAGCAATACCTGTTAATTTTACTGGCTTAGCATTATTTGATAATTTTACACCATCTGCATTATTTAGTTCTATCTTATTACCACTATCGCCAGTTATAGCGTTAACCCCTGTTAAATCCTTTGATAATGAATAAGTAAATGCATTATCTACTTGTGCCAATTCAATATTAGCACCTTTTTCAAATTTAACTGTTTCACCTGCTTTGATTTTCTGATCTTTTGTTCCTGTACCCGTTGTAGTTGTCACTTTAAATGATGAATTATTTATGGCACTTGCAACATCTCCTGCTGTCGTTAAGCTAGTTGGTGTTGCGGCCTCTACTTTTCCATCATCTTTAATCGCAACTTTACTTGTTAACACATTCACTTGATAAGTTTTACTGCCATCATCATTATCAATCTTGTCTATCTGAACCTTTTCTTTATCCGCACTTTCAACTTTACTGGTTGCTGCTACGGTTAATGATTCTAACTGAGAAAGATTTACTGCATCTGTGGCTTCAGTCCCTGCTTCAACACCTGTAATTTTACCGCCAGCCTCTAAACCATTAAAAATTGGTGTTTCTGCCATCGAAATAATTACTTTTCCAGCTTCAACTGTTGTTTTTAAGTTCTTAGTTGAAGTTCCTGTTGCATTACCTGCAACAATTTCAAAAGTTGAATCTAATTTTTGAGTAGTTGCTCCTTCATCACCTGTAAAAGTTAATGGGCTATTCGCAACTTGTGATAACTGTTCTTGAGTCGCAGATTTTCCACCGGTGTAAGTAACAGTTGGATCAAATGTTGTATTACTTAAGCCTGAAATTGTATTTGTACCGCTATCAATAACTACACTTCCAACAGTAGCTTTATCAAACTCAACTACTGTATTAGTCGCTAGAGAAATCTCATTTCCTTTTTGAGTAACGTTAATATTTTTACCTGCATCTATCGTGATAATTTCACCATTTTGGATTTTCTCCTCTGTCGTCCCTGCAACTGTACCATCTGATTTTGAAGTAGTTAGTTTGAATCCTGAATTGTTAATTGCTTCAGCTATATCTCCTGATGTTGATAAACTATTTGAATTCTCTGGAGTAACTGTGCCATCTGCATTCGGCGTTAAATCTGCTGTAATAATATTAACTTTATAAGTTTTACTACCATCATCATTATCAATCTTATCTATCTGAACCTTTTCTTTATCCGCACTTTCAACTTTACTGGTTGCTGCTACGGTTAATGATTCTAACTGAGAAAGATTTACTGCATCTGTGGCTTCAGTCCCTGCTTCAACACCTGTAATTTTACCGCCGGCCTCTAAACCACTAAAAATTGGTGTTTCTGCCATCGAAATAATTACTTTTCCAGCTTCAACTGTTGTTTTTAAGTTCTTAGTTGAAGTCCCTGTTGCATTACCGGCAACAATTTCAAAAGTCGAACCTAATTTCTGAGTGCTTGCTCCTTCATCACCCGTGAAGGTTAATGGATTACTTGCAACTTTAAACAATTGGTCTCCATTTACAGCGTCTTTACTACCTGCACCGACTGTTCCTGCCACAACATTAGTAATTTTCTTATTAGCTACATCAATTCCAGTTGTATCAATTGTTGGACCGTTAATGATTTTAACTTCCTCTAACTCAATTTTATCTTTTAATGAATAAGTAAAATCTTTATCATTTTGTACCAGTTTTAAGTTATTACCAGAATTAAAAGTTACTTGTTCTCCAGTTTTAACTAGTTTTTTAGTATTACCTTCAACTTCTCCTGTTCCAGAGTTCCCTGAATTGACATTAAACCCCGAATTGTTAATGGCCTCTGCAACACTTCCCGCTGTAGCAATGCTATTTGGCTTAGTAGTATCTACTGTTACTGTTCCAACATCATTTTTAGTCAAGTCACTAGTTTCTATATTAACTTTATATGGATCAGCTTCTGTTCCCATACCAGCCACTGTCGTTCCCGTGCCATCAACTAATTTAGTTTTCCTTTTAGCTTCTTCTAAAACATCATTTAGTTGATTACCATTTACGGCATCAGTACTTCCTGCAGCCACCTCACCAACAGCAACACCTGTAACTTTTTGATCACCTGCATCAAGTCCTTTTGCACTTACTTTTCCTGCAAAAGTTGGGGCATCAAGTAACTGAATATCTACTTTATTATCCGTAATTACTGTCTTAACGTTACCATTACTTGAAGCTGCAGTTGCACCACCAGAAATCTCTAAAGTAGAGCCAAGTTTTTGTTCCGTTCCATTTCCACTTGTATCACTTAGTGTATTACCAGTAATTGTTAATGGGCTATTAGACACTGAAGACAATTGCTCCTGTGTTGCTGCTTGACCTCCGGTATAGATCGTATTTGGGTCAAAAGTTGTATTACTTAAACCAGTAATTGTTCCTTCATTTCCATTAAGCGTTACTGATTTATCTTTACCTATAACCACTGTATTTTGTAACTCAAAATCAATTTGATTGTCTGTTACAGTAGTTTTAATATTATTATCTGTACTCGTGTACTTAATCGTATCTGTTAATTGGACTGTATCTGTTGTGCCATTATCTGCCGCAATATTAAAGCCTGCTTTTGCATCCGATAAAGCTTTCTTCGTCTCAGCACTAAACTTCACTTTATAATTATCTACGCCAGCGCCTGCAGTTAAATTCTCTTCTATTTCTAAACCTTCACCAGCACTTACCGTCGTATCTTCAGACTCAACTGTTATCTTTCCGCCAGCTTGAGTAACCTTCACATTACTACCTGCATCTATCGTTATCGTCTCGCCCGGATTTACCAACTCTTCACTTGAATCCTCTACCACTCCAGTACTCGCACTTGTCGTTAATTTAAATCCTGAATCATTGATAATCTTCGCTACATTTTCTGCCGTTGCAAAAGCATCACCCGTAGTATCTGCCGATACCATGCCACCTTGACTTGATAAGGTCGATTTCACCACATCGAAACTAACATTATAGTTGTCACCATCAGCTACAACTTGACTCGTTGTTCCTACTCCATTAATAAAGTTCACTTGCTCATTAGGATTTACGCCATTTCCAACCGCACTTTTATCTGTGCCAGCTATTTTCCATGAAGAACCCGATAATTGATTCGTCAACTGCGCAAGATTTACAGCATCTGTATCCGCTGTTCCAGCTTCTAATCCTGTAATTTTATTTGTAGCCGCATCTATGATAACCCTTCCAATTGTTGTCTTAGTAAATTCTACTTGCTCCGCTGTAGCTACTTTAATTGAATCATCTTGATTTGATAAAACAATATTTTTTCCTGTTACAAAATTTGCAACATTTCCATCTGTCGCTTTTATTCCTAGTGTTTTAACTATAGTTCCATCTATTTTTGTTATAATATTCTGCAAAGCACTATCTGCTTTGTCCAATTTTGTTTTTGTATTATCGTTTAATTGAACGGTATAAGTATCAACATTATTTTGATCTAAATTTGACGTAACAGTTATTCCGTCTCCTGCACTTACAACAGTATCTTCAGCATTAATCGTATATTCAGTTCCACCAACCAAATTATTTTTATTCAAGATATTAATATTACTACCAGCTTTGACTGTATTTTGTGTATTCGTGTCAGCAACTTTAGACACCAATCTACCGCCTTCTATAGCAATAGTAGTATTATCTACCTGAATATCATATTTAATAGTGGACTTATCTGCAGTATTTGTTACCGTTGCGTTTATTACGTTACCATTAATAAAATCAATCGTATTACCTGGGTTAATAATATCCGTCGTATTAACACCATTTCCTGTTACTTTAAATCCAGAATTATTAATTGTTTCAGCTACTGTCTTTGCTGTTGCGTAAGTATTGGTGTTTGTTACATTGTTAACCACACCATTATTAACTGATAAAGTTTCTTTATTAACTTTAAAATCTATTTTATCATTACCTACGCCTGTAATAACCGAGCTATCTGAACTTGTAAAAGTGATAGTATCTCCAAGTTGTAAGTTATCCTTATTAGATAAATTATCTAAATAATTGTCAGCCGTAATGTTGAGTCCCTGATCTTGATCAGTTTGATTTTTATCTAATAGATTTTGTAATCTACTTGCAACTGATGCTAGTTGTGATCCATTAATTGCATCGGTAGAATCAGTTGTAACCTTACCAGCCGCTACATTTTTTATTTGTCTTTCAAATCCAACCGAACCGACCGAAACTTGGTCTCCTTTACTTAGATTAGCCGATCCTCCAGCAAAATTCTTATAAGTAATTTCTCCAGATTCATTACCATTTTCATCTATTGCTTTAATAGTTGCATCAGTAATATATACGGCATCAGTTTTTGTTGAAGAGCCTGGACCTAATGCAATAGAGTTATCTTTACTAGCAACCGCACCTGCACCAAATGCTAATGATAGGATCCCTTCAGCTCTTGATGAAATCCCTATTGCAGTACTTAAATGACCTTTACTCACAGCTTTTGGTCCTATAGCAATGGAGCCATGACCTTCTGATTTTGTTGCTTGATATGTTCCTCCATCATTTAATCTCACTCCAGATGCTGTATGAAGAATATTATCAATTGTATCTGCTTTTCCATTTTGTAAAGTTATTCTTTTATTTTTTACTTGTTCAGTATCATCTCCGCCAACCGCAATAGAGGCATTACCCGAGGCATCTGTATTTGATCCCAATGCAACAGACTGATCTCCATTAGCTTTTGCTGCTTGACCAATAGCAATAGACTGACCACGGTTAGCCTGTGCTCCATCTCCATAAGCATAATTCCAAGCAGATACATTATAACTATATGTCATCAATCCTAGCGCTATCATAGCGCTCAAAAGTGATTTTAATTTAAAATCAAAAGGGATTACTTTTAATAGAAAATTTGATTGTTCAATAGAATTAGTTGAAGACTTTACTTTCCCTTTTGCTAGTTCTGAAGTGACAACGATTGATTGAGTATTACAATTCCACAAGGTTTTAAAAATCTTATTCATTATATGATTCCTTTTTAGGTGTTAGGTTATAGAAAATAACATTGAATAAGAATGTTCAACCAAATGGTACATATAGAATATTCAATGGTAAAATTAAATGCAGACTAAAACTGGAGATAAGAAAACTAGATTGGATAATTAAAAAAGAAATGAATTTTTGATTAATTACTTATAACTTAAATAAAACTTAGTATAGTGCTACTACTTATATTTTCCCCCATAATCTCATTTTATGATCTAAAAATCAAGCTTCATCTGAAATATATTTCAAACGAATAAAATCACTATTGAACAAAAACTAACTTAGTAGTAAAAAAGTACGGTCAAATTTAACCGCACTTTGATCTGCCCCTAAAATTAAACTTCTTCCTTTATTTAATATATAACTCATACCTTATATTATGCCATATCATTTTAAATATATGTTATTACATATGAAATAATATATATTTAAAAATAGTAATTTCCAAAACACAAGATTATTTAAGGTGAATCCAGTCAAGAATAATATCAATAACCTCAATTACCCCCAACAGAGATAAAAATAAACCCAAAATAGTAATACAATAATTACGTTTTTCAGCTTTCTTCTGTTCTAGTTTCTGTTGAGCATCACTTAAAATTTGATGTACTTGAGATAGTTGAGAAATAACCTCGTTGTTTTTTTGTTCCAACTGATATACCTCTCTTATATCATTCCAAAATTCAAAAGTTGAATAACGAGAAAATGCAATAGGGTTATGAAAATAATAGCGTGCATTAAAGGTAGCTGCTTCTGTATAGAGCTTATCTAATTTTTCAATATTTTTTGTATCATTTAACATTAATGACAATTCCTCGCTAATTTGTTGTAACGCAAGGTAATATGCTAAAGCTAACATAACCAAAAAAATACCTCGAGATGACTGTTCTTTATTTTTGTTTGAATACTTAGTTAAAAGCGCCATTCCTCTTCCATCAATGCAGCGAAATTCATTAGAACATGCTAAAAACTTTTCTCTTTTTAAACTCTCTGACCCACGAATAAACCATGAGCTATTTTTAAAAATAATATCATCTATATTATCTATCTTATCTCCCACGTTCTCTACGACAGTAACTTTGCTCATAATATTTTGTGAGGCTACATCTTTCTGTTTAGTTAATTTGTCGTTTAATTCTTTCTTAGATTGACAAATATCAGTTAAACATTGTTCGCAACACAATGTTTTTTCAAATCTACTGCCATGAAAAAAAGTTGCTTTTATTTTAGAAAAATTATCACTGTGATGAATTGCGGTTGATTGTTTTAGTGCAGAATGAAGAAAAACAATATTTTTATTCGATAACTTCAACTCAGAAGATAAATTTACCGGTTCTTTATCAATATAAATATAACTAAAAGAAATATTTCCCATATATGCCTCCTTTTACTTAGCTATACAAAAAGTGCGGTCAAATTTAACCGCACTTTTATGATTATGAATGATTAAACATTACAAAGCCTCAATCGCTTTAAACTGTTGTTGCAGTTTTTCTTTGACTTCTTGATAACCTCGCATTTTTTCACGCTCTAAAAGTGCGGTCAAATTTTTTCATTTCTTGCTACTAAAAAACAAAACTACCATAACGAATTAATCAAATATTTTAATATATAAAAAGCCACACTAAGAAAATCTTAGATGTGGCATTATGTCTTACTAAACACTTATGTAGTTTTACAAAATATCCAACAACACTTCTGTTTTTATTACTGTAGCAAATTCATTATTCAAATTAGCTAAAGTTGTTTGATGAATAAGCTCTGCATCAAAATGTTCACCATTTATGCCAATACGATCAAATGTTGCTGTTGCATCAGAGATAAGGTAAGTTTCATATCCATAATTTCCTGCCATTCTAGTGGTGGTAGAAACGCAATGGTTTGTAGTTAGCCCAACAATCACAATATGAGAAATATTCTGCTTATCTAACCTAGCTTTTAAATCAGTCCCAATAAATGCACTATTTACAGATTTCTTTATCACTGGCTCACTTGCCAATGGTTTTAATTGATCTTTAATTTCAAAACCTACATTTGATTCATATAATAAAGATTCAGGATTTTGAGAACTATGCACAATATGAAAAATCGGTAACTGTAACGCCCGCCATTTTTCTAAAATAGCTACACAATTATCTTCCGCATTCTTATTATTTCGATTACCACCCCAATAGGCTTCATTATCAAACGCCTTTTGGAGATCGATAAGGATTAGGGCTGGGTTGTGTTGTTTTAGGGGCATTTTACCTTGTTATTTCCTCATTGGATAATTAAAATACCATAAAAAATAAAATAATCATATTCATTATTAGTTTATTTTTTGATCATTAATTTATAAAGAAATAATCATTACCAATTAACTTTCCATTCTCTAGATAATAAACTCCTGAAACTTGTAATCTCTTCTTAGTCGACTGACTATAATTATACATTGCAATTTTCTCCGCAAGTATTGTCCACACCACCTTACATCCTGTTATTTTTTCTAATTCTTCTAAAATATTCTTCTTAACAACAAGATTAGTACCGCCTTTATTTCCATAGAGAGAAGCATCAAATATTACTAAATCATTATTTTGATTAATCCATGAGCCCGAAAATTTATCATTTTTTAAATTTAGAGCATCAAATAAAAACTTAGCAGGCACACTTATTTTATAAGCTAACTCACGGTTTTTAATACCTTCTGAATTATGATTTTCTGAGCAGACATAGACATTTCCTAAACTTTCTTCAGTTAAACGAAGATTTCTTTCATAGATATCCTGCCAACCTGAGCTTCCATAATAATCATTTTCATAAATATTAAGTAAAGGGGACCAATAATACTCTAAATTAAAAATATCGTTATATCGCTCTACAGGTTGAGGCATCCATCGCCCCATAAAGTTTTTATTTGTTAGATTTGATACTACAGTTCTAAAGTCTTCATTTTTTACTAAATATGCATTGACTAAATACCACATCTCTTGATAAGAACTGAAATACTCATCATTTCCCAGTTTCTGATTAGGTTTAAAGTTGATATACCTATCTAAAGATAACCACTCTTCATTATCAAAGATATTTACAATAATATCTTTTGAATCAATTAAATTATCCTTTGATATTACCCATTCCTCAAAATCATCACGCCAATCACTATAATTAGGTCGCTTTACCATGCGAAGATTTTTTAAATCAGGAAGAATAAATGTAGGATCAATATCTCTGAAGGATGGCTCTATTGAACCATTATACCATATATATTTTTTATCCTTATTCCATCGTGTTGATGGTTCTACCATTTTAAAATTATCAGAAACTCTGGCTACTACTTCATACATAGCCAGCCATTGGTATTTTTTACCAATTCGTTCAACTCTATTTTCACCACGACTTGAAGATATACCTAAATCAAATTCTCCATGCTTTTCTACATCATAGCCAAACTTTTCAAAAATAATCTCTATAGCATAGTTACTGAGCTTATCAATATCTATATTATCCCAATTTCCAAACCTTGATTGAAATATATAACGACCAAAATCTCCATAATTACACATACCTCTACCATATTTTGTTGTCATCGATCGCAAAATTCTATTTTGGGCGAAATGATATTTGGGAGTATTTATATCTTTATAATCTTTAGAGTATTTAGCATCAATATCATCATTACTAGGGAAACTTCTTGGAAAGGCACTTCTGTATGGTGGTCTAGCTAATACTAACTCATTTTCACTAAACTCTACCAGTTTATTACTATTAGCATATTCAATAATGTTTCGAGCAAAGTCTCTGATTAGAACATTAGGATAAACCTCTTCTTTAGCGAAAATGTCATGAAGTAAAAATTTACATACCTCATAAATTCCTTGATGGCTTTGCGACGACAATATTGATCCATAGATTGAAGCTAAAATACGCTCAAACACATAGGGATCATCAATATTTTGAAAGGTTTTCAACAGTTGAGCAGCAACATGAATATTATTCTGCAATAGCCGAGTCAACGCTATCGTAGCATTGTCTCGTAATTTGATATGTGTACTGGTAAAAAGCCAACTAAGTGCAATGCCAACTAGATATCTATTAGTATCGTTCAATCCCTCTGAAAAGCCCTGTTTTTTCGCCCAATCGATAATTGAGTGAATAGCAGACTCTTTACCAAGATACTCACTACTAATATGCGTTGTCCAAAAACTATCTCTATCCGCTAAATTGTATTTGGACAGCCAACCATGCAATTGATTAGCATTTAATGGATGGTTTTCTTTACCCACTACTTTGTAGTGCAAATCTATAAATTGAGCAAACAAATTATAATCTTGCACTATGCTAATATTTATATACTCCCTGCACTTTTCTAAATTAAAATTATGATTATCACGCCAGTACAAGCCATCAATGAAGGCCGAACCCAATGAATCATTTTGGTAAATCTTGTCTTTATCCAACAACTCAAATAGCTCAACTTTAAAGTTAATAGGAATAAATACGGACAATATACTTAGTGTACCTTGTGATAGCCTTCGTTTTTTATACATCACGCTAAATTGGTTACAACTAAGAGATAGTTTTAAATCCTCCACTGTTGTATTGTCATCACAAATAAATTTAGCAGTCAAATAGTCATAAAAACGCTCATAAGAGAAATATAATATTTCACTATGCTCCTTTGTATTTTTATAGGAGGTTAATAGATTCTCATCTATCAATTTCTGCAAAAACTTATCTGCGTTTAAGGAAATATGTGTATGGTTGGCAACAACCTGCATAGCATCTTCATAGTATATTGATTGACTACCACCACTATTACGATGAAAAATTTCTTCCGCCAACTTATTTAGTATTTTTTGCACATATTTTAGAGCTGGTCGATATCCAAGTACATCTGCTAGTTTGTCATTGATTGATGAGAAGTAATGATCAAACACTTCTATCAATACCATAGCAAAGACATCAGTTTGAGTATGTTTTCTATACTCACAATAAATCTTAAGAAATAAAGGATTGGTAAACTCTTGGGTTAGTAATGGCTCTTTTGGTAAATCTAGCTGATAATGCTTAAAGAATGGACGAACTGCTTCAAAGACGTTAGATTGAAACCCATTATGGTGAACTTCACTGACTATTCCATCCTTTATATCTTGCTGTATGTTAGTTAAAATACCGGCTCTATATTCACTTCGAACAGATAACACAAGAGCTACCCAAGGGTACTTTTTAAACTTTTCAATAAAACCTGCCAGAGTATTTTCCCAAAATAAACGCCCAGCACCTTCGTTCAAAGCATCAATGACAACTGGCACCCTTTCTCGTTGAGCATGACCTATAGTATTTAGAACACCTAGAAACACATCTTCATTACAATTAAGTCTTAACTCATCTTTTAGAATTTGTGTCCAAGGGTTTGTGCTAGCTGTCAATGTTTGACCAAGAATAAAAATGCCAGTTTTTTTCTCTTTGATTAACCTGTTCGAGAAATCACCCAATAGATGAGACTTTCCAATACCAGCATCCCCATAAACAATCAGACAGGGATTATTAAATAGGCTAAATACTTGTAAATCACTTTCAAAGTCATCAATAGCATCTCTAAGTTTATACAAGTCTTGTTGAATCTTGTTCTTATCGGTATTGCTTTGAATCGTATCAACTAGTCTACTTATCTCACTAACTAATTTTTTAGACAGCACTCCTATCTCTTTAAATGATATCCCCCCAGTATTATCAAGTTGAATACTATCGGTGCCTTGCATTGATATATGTTGCCAACTATTTTCTAAGCAATTTAATAAGTTATTGAAGCTATCTTCTATATCTGAATCATATTTGTTGTAAGATTCTTTAACCTCTTGAGATGCTTTATAGAATGAATTAAGTTTCTTCAATATATAGGTTCTTGCTTGGTCATTCTTTAGTACCGCATCAAAATATTGATTGACTCCATGTATTTCTACATTGAGTTCTGGGGTAAACCTTGGTCCTAAATTTCTAATAGATGTAGTGACTTGCTCGCTAAACCAACTATCAGAAAAATTATCGCCACCAAACCAATATTGAACCATACCCACATTTTCAGGTTTCTGAAGTTTATTATTAAGTTCAAAAGCTCCCCACCACTCAACCTTTACAGATATCCCTTTATCTAACGCAACTATTTCACAATTTTCTACAAAAGCCTTCCATCTATCTTGAAGATAATTCTTTCCTGATATTCTTGGATCTTGCTTATCAATTGGACAACAAACATAATACTTTTTTAGCTTTGGATGCTTAGTGATAGCAGTCTCAAATGATTTCTTAATCTGAGTAAATTGACTGTCCTGAATATCAAAGAAATACTTAGCCTGCCAGCCAATTTCATCACCATTATCTAAAATCAGATAAGACTCTACGCCACCATCTGGAGCTTTAACCCTAATATATTTACCATTCTCTTTGTTTTCATTATAGGCTAACTGGCACACAACCTCTTCAAAGGCTGTATTTTGTGAGCTCTCATAACTTTTTATATTTTTCCAATCTACCATAATTAGTTCTATGAATTTGTTACAGTACAAAAATGATTATATTTTTAATTAAATATCTAGTAAATAGTCCATTACACTTTGCCAATCAGGGAATTGGTCTGTCCCAAAATGAATATGTTCACCTTTGAACTTATCAACGCCGTTCCTAGTGCGATCATCAATTAAAAAATCACCTTGATTGAGATTCTTATGATGAGAAAGAATTAATCGCTTGTATAGTACTGAATCCCTATCTTTACCAAAATATTTTTGAATCCAGTTTATTTTATCAATCCAAGCAGATGGATTATTCCATGGTGCTGTTGAAAGTACGTAAATATCGTAATATTCAGCAAGTTTCTTAACTGATTCTATTGCATTAGGCATAGGATCCATTAATGAAAAAATACCTTCAACTTCATCATAATGCTTCTCAAATTTACTTCTTATTTTTTCGTCAAGTTTTGCAATTCCTGATGGAAAGTCAACAATGACGTTATCCATATCAATATAGAGAATCTTTTTCATAAAATCTAATCTTATAAAATAAGTATAATCAAATCTGACCGCACTTTTTATGATTATAAATGATTAAAAATTACAATGCCTCAATCGCTTTAAACTGTTGTTGCAGTTTTTCTTTGGCTTCTTGATAGCCTTGCATTTTTTCACGCTCTTTGGTAATCACTTGCTCTGGAGCTTTAGCAACAAAAGCTTGATTACTGAGTTTGCCTTCGATACGTTTGATTTCCCCTTCGGCTTTTTCAATCTCTTTACTTAAGCGAGCAAGTTCGGCTGTTTTATCAATAAATCCTGCCATTGGCACAAATAATTCTGTTTTACCAACCAATTTACTCACTGAAAGTGGGGCATTTTCATTTTCAGCTAAAACTTGAAGGTTATCCAATTTTGCTAAGGTTTTTAATAGGTGATTATTTTCTGCCAAAATTTGCTGATTTTCATCACTCAAATGACGGAACAATAAATCAAGTGGCTTACTTGGTGCAATATTACTTTCTGCACGAATATTACGCACTGCAGTAATCACTTCTTTGATCCAACTGATTTGAGTTTCAGCCGTTTCGTCTAAACTGTTCTCATCTACTTTAGGGAACGGCTGTAACATAATGGTATCGCCAGACACACCTGAAAAATCTTTTACTTTTTGCCAAATTTCTTCGGTGATAAATGGCATAATTGGGTGTGCTAAACGCAATAATTGCTCTAATACTTGAACTAAAGTACGACTGGCACCACGTTTTTGAGCATCAGTACCTTGAGCAAAAACAGGTTTGGTTAATTCAAGATACCAGTCACAGAATTGATTCCAAGTAAATTCATAAATTGCTCCAGCAGCAAGATCAAAGCGGTACTGTTCCAAAGATTCACGGAAAGTGGCGACTGTACGATTAAATTCTGATTTAATCCAACGATCCGCTACAGTATATTCAACTTCTGATTCGCTTAAATCTAATTTATCATTAGTCAATACAAAACGGCTTGCGTTCCACAGTTTGTTACAGAAATTGCGATAGCCCTCTAAACGTTTCATATCCCAATTAATATCACGTCCGTTACTTGCTAAAGCAGCAAGGGTAAAACGCAATGCGTCAGTACCGTGAGCAGTAATACCATCAGCAAACTCTTTGCGTGTTGCTTTGGCAATTTTTTCCGCTAATTGTGGTTGCATCATATTGCCAGTACGTTTTTCTAATAAATCTTCAAGGCTAATACCGTCAATCATATCAATTGGATCTAATACGTTTCCTTTTGATTTTGACATTTTTTGACCTTGTTCATCACGAATTAAGCCTGTTACATACACTTTTTTGAATGGTACTTGTGATTTGCCATTTTCATCTTTGACAAAGTGCATAGTAAACATAATCATACGGGCAACCCAGAAGAAGATAATATCAAACCCTGTGATTAATACGTCTGTTGGGTGGAACATTTTGAGTTCTTTAGTTTGTTCTGGCCACCCTAATGTTGAGAATGTCCATAAAGCCGATGAAAACCAAGTATCAAGGACATCATCATCTTGTTTTAATACAACATCATCGCTTAAGTTATGTTTTTGACGTGCTTCTTGTTCATCACGAGCAACATAAATATTGCCCTGTTCATCATACCAAGCTGGGATACGATGTCCCCACCATAATTGACGAGAAATACACCAATCTTGAATATCACGCATCCAAGAGAAATAGAGATTTTCATATTGTTTTGGTACAAACTGAATTTCGCCGTCTTCAACCGCTTTTGTTGCCACTTCTGCAAGCGGTTTTATGCTAACGTACCATTGGTCTGTGAGTAATGGCTCAATCACCACACCAGATCGATCCCCATAAGGTCTTGTCATTGCGTGTGGCTCAATTTTTTCTAAATACCCCTCATGTTCTAAATCCTCAACAATTTTTTTACGTGCCTCAAAACGATCTAAACCACGATAACGTTCTGGTGCATTTTCATTCATTGTCGCATCAGGATTCATTAAATTGATGATTTCAATATCATGACGTTTACCCACTTCATAGTCATTAAAATCATGGGCTGGAGTGATTTTTACACAACCTGTCCCAAATTCTGGATCTGGATAAGGATCGGTAACAACGGGGATAATACGATCCGTCATTGGTACATGAACCATTTTACCGATTATATCTTTATAACGCTCATCATCTGGGTGTACAGCTAAACAACCATCGGCTAAAATTGTTTCTGGGCGAGTTGTAGCGATATGCATATAGCCTCCACCAAAGGTTTCTGACTTATCCACAAATGGATAACGAACATGATACATAAAACCTTTTTCTTCACGATTTTCAACTTCAAGATCCGAAATAGCAGTACGTAATTTAGGATCCCAGTTTACTAGACGTTTACCACGATAAATTAACCCTTCTTCATGTAAACGAACAAACACTTCTTTTACCGCATTGGATAAACCTTCATCCATTGTAAAACGTTCACGTTCCCAGTCGATTGAGTTTCCAAGACGGCGAATTTGTTGGCTAATCGTACCGCCAGAATAAGCTTTCCAATCCCAAATTTTCTCAATAAACGCATCACGACCATAATCATGGCGAGTTTTACCTTCTTCCACTGCAATTTTACGCTCTACTACCATTTGAGTGGCAATCCCTGCGTGGTCTGTTCCTGCTTGCCATAAGGTATTTTTCCCTTCCATACGATTAAAACGGATTAAGGTATCCATTAATGTTTGTTGGAAAGCATGCCCCATATGCAAACTACCTGTTACATTTGGCGGTGGAATAGCGATACAATAGTTTTCTACCTCTGGGTTTTCTGTGGCTTTAAAATAGCCCTGTTCTTCCCAGTGTTTATAAAGTGCTTGCTCTACGGCTGATGGATTAAAGCGGTCTGCCATTTCAACTTGTTTTGTCATTTTATATCTCTTAATAATAGTTAATCTTTTAAATTTTTAATTCCTAAGCTTTTTCAGTACTTAATTGCCACCCAAGCTGACGGTACTGTTTGTAACGCTCTCTTGCTTGTGCTTTTTCTGTTTCATCAATAGGTACAAAATCAATGACTTGTTTAAAACTCACTGCGAAATCAGGTATTTGAGATTGTAAGTTGATTAATAAATCTCGAGATTGCGCATTACGTTTTCCTACCCAGGATATTTCAATTGGTGTAGCATAAGTTGTAATTTCTCCTGAGAGATTATGAGGAACAAATTCTTCTGGTTCTCTTTGCCATAATGCTTCATCAATATTTAATGCCTGTTGTTCTGTTTCACAAGCGATCAGAACACGTTTACCTAACCGCCAAGATGAAGCAGCCAGATCACAAGCTAATGTTTCAGCTTCAGTCAGTAAATTTTTTGCTTGAGTCTTTTCAATCACATAAAACTGAGCATTTTTTATCATAAGCCTTATATCACATAAAATATTATAAACCCTAGATTTTAACGAAAAATATTGAAAAGATAAAATATTAATTTTAATTCTATTCCATAGAATATCACGGATAAAAGAAATTTAAGAAGAAAGTGCGGTTGTTTTGTAGATGACTCTAAGTTTAAAATTATTAATACAACCCATGCTTATATTTAAAATAACTTAATTAATATATAAATTATAACGATAATCTGTCACTCCAATTTTGATATAAATCTATTCGCAAACTACTATCATATTGAGTATATTTATTTTAAATGTTATACTAAAAACCTAATATGAGTATAAAGAAGTACTTTAATTATTTCTATCTTCTTTTTATGAGTTGTATCTTTAAGAATCGGTAATCATATGAAAAAAATAGCAATTATTCCAGCCAGAGCTGGTTCCAAAGGAATAAAGAATAAAAACTTACAATTAGTTGATAATATTTCTTTAGTAGGAAGAGCAATATTAGCTGCTCAAGAAGCCAAGGTATTTGATAGTATCATCGTCACTTCAGATGGAGAAGATATTTTGGAAGAAGCTAAAAAATATGGGGCTTATGCTTTTTGTCGCTCTTCTAAACTTGCTGAATGTGATACAAAAACCATAGATGTGGTTCTTAATTGTCTAGAAGAACTAAATATGTATTCTGGTATAGTTATTCTCTTACAGCCAACAAGCCCTTTACGAACTCACACAGATATACTGGAAGCAATAAATATATTTGAAAATAAAGAATGTAAATCTGTAGTTTCTGTATCTGAAATAGAACACCACCCATATAAAGCATTTACACTAAGTAAAGAAGGGATGCCTATACCGATTAATACCATAGATGACTTCGAAAAACCTAGACAACAATTGGATAAAGCATTTAGAATCAATGGGGCAATATATATCAATAAAATTGAAGATTTATTTATTTCTAAACGTTTTTTCATTGAACCAATACAATGCTACATCATGCCAAATGAACGTTCTATCGATATAGATAATCATATGGATCTAACTAGAGCTAATGAACTAGCTAAATTAAAATAACCGAAGCGAAATAATATTTTAAATAAAAGTATTATTTCGCTACTCTTACTATCTTAGAAATTAGCTATAAATATTTATAAAGTCTCATTTGAGGATCTTTATATATTTCATATATCTCGTCAACTATATCAACTAAATCATCCCCCCCTAGTACCTTTAAATCGGAATCAATTGGAAGATCGGCATATTTAACTTTTAACTCTTCTTTTGTCTCGCCCTCTGGTATGGTTATAGGAATTAAGGACGCATGTCCAGAGTAGTCTAATTCAATTATATTTAAATATTTCCTCTTATTTACTAAACGGATCTCATTAAAATCAATTTTAAAATTTTTACCATAAAAAATTGTTAAGCTACAATTATCATTCAACGGTAATTCATTAATCTCAACTAAACGTTTTAACTTATTCTGTAATTCTTTATTACAAAAAATATATTCAGATAATCTTTTATAACTAGGAATAATCAGATTACTATTGAATGGATACAATTGTATTTGCGGGGAACAGGCAACCCCCTTTATTCTAATATTCGGATATTTTTTATGTAACATATCCATTAAATAAACTACCCCTGTACCAGCTTTAGAGCTACCAACAATAGAAATTTGAGTATATGAATATTTTTTTACCATTTTCTCTATATGACTTACAATAGGGTCAGCAGATAGAATATAATATGTAGTGGAAGTATCAACTATATTTAACATGTCTGCTTCAAACATTTTATATTTTTGTAGTACAAAATCATTTCCAGGTGACAAAGTTATCAATAACGACTTAGAATTAATAGATTCAAAATTTAATTTAAAAGATGACTTAACAAATAATTGATTATATTTTTCAGATTCATCTATATTTCCCAAATATTTTTCAATTAAACTTAAAGTTAGGTAATCAAGAGACTGCAATCCATTTTCTAAAGACAAAACTCTAATCAGGTTATTTTTTGACTCTTGTAATAATCCTTCAGAGAACTGAATATAAGAAACTAATCGTAAACGATATGAATTCTTTGCCTTGATTGCTATATTTTCCATCTCTAATATTTCGTCTTCATTAAGGTTTAAATGTAATCGATATTTCAAAATCAAATACTTAAATTTCGCTGCAACTAATCTATCGTTGATAGACAATGCCATTGAATACGACTCAAATGCCTGTACTAAATTATTCTGTTGTCGATATGACTCACCTAATATCTCATATATGAAATAATCATTTTGATTTCTTTTAATATATTCTTTTCCGACCCTGATACAATTTAAAAAATCCTTCTCTTCATAAAAAGCTCTGACAATTAATTTGAGGCTTCTCAAATCCCAAAGATTACTATCCGTAAATTTCCCAAACCTGACGATTTCTTTGTAATCACCTTTTTCAAACAGAAACTGAAGAAATCCATCTATACTATTCAATTCATTTTTTTCCATATAATGCCTTAATTCCCATCCATAATTTCGAATCTATAAAAAATAATTTAGGATGAAATAAAAATTTAAAAAATTTTCTTTTTATTGAGGATTTTCTTTTAAACCTAAATCCCCCCCCAAAAAGTGTCGAGAACAAAAGTAAATCAGTACGTTGATCTTCCAATAAGCTATCTATTGTTTCGTTTAACATTAAATCTCGATCACTATCAAAATTAATATTCTTATCAAGCCAAGAAAACTCCACCCTTTTTCTCTTACCTAAATTAATTTCATCAAAACTTAAAAACAACCCACTATTTAAAAATGCCCTATTTGCTAAATCACTTCTTATCCCTAAGTCTTTGATGATTGCACAAGGAATGCCATAATAAAGAGCCTCAAAAACGACAGTAGAAGAAAACGTAATACATAAATCCATTCTTTTATATAACTCTTCAACAGGTTCCGAAGATAAAGTAAAATTACTTGGTAATAATTTATCTTTTAGCAGAGATACATAAGAAAATTGCGAGGAGTGTACTGTTTTTTCACCCGGCAACACTCTCACTTTCAAAATAATATTTTTGTCCGGATTATTTTGAGCAATCTCAATTAATTTGTCTAAAACATAACAACGTTCTTTTTGAGAACAAGGTATTTTAACTTGCTCTATAAAGACTAACGTTTCCTTTTCATGAAATCTCTCACTATATAAATTTTGATAATCCGTATTAATATTAATTAAACCATAATTTAAAACCTTTACAGGGCTTCTATAAAGCTTCGCAGTTTCTAATATTATATTTTGGTCTTCTATATTGTTCGCTAGAATAATATCTGAATTAATTCTAGACAAAATAGTATCAGGCTCACCAAAAATAACACCTGAAAATATAGCTAAAATAATAGGCCTATCTTTATCAAAAAAATCATAATAAGAATAATACTCCGTAATGAATTTTCTAAATGCAATATTTCCAATAGATAAAACTATGATATCATACTGATGTAGCTCTGAAACACTTTGATAACTAACAAAATTATAATTATTAGCACCAGACTCATATAATTGCTTATTAGAAATTTGATTTTTTTTTACTTTAAGAATTGAAACGTCTATTATACTATTGGAAATTCGCCTAGAAATATTCATAGCCACTTTTAAGAAAGAATCATAAGTAGCAATAACAAGAACTTTTTTCATGACTTAAATTTCGTCCATTAATGAAATAATCTTTGTTGAAGGAAATTTACTTAAAATTTCAAAATGCTTATCGGAATCAGAGAAAATATCGTTATTCACGTCTAAACCAATACCATCAAGATCCTCAACTAACTCTTTATCAATTTTTTCTCGTAAAATAGGGTAAATAGTAGCAGACTGAATTGTTTTTGATAATAAAGAAGAATATATAAGTCCAGAAGAAGTCATACCTAAAACAAATCTAGGCTTTACCATAATTAGTAGAGGTTCTATAGTAAATCCATAAAAATCAATTAGAATAATAGATCGTATTTTATATTTCTTAAGATAATTTCTAAGAGTTACCTTAAACTCTTCGCTGTCTTTAGGATGTAATTTAATAAAAACATTACATTTATACTTAAGAGAAAACTCTGACAAAAGCAAAAGCAAACTTTTTGCATAACATTGTAAAGAAGTAAATTTATATCGTTGATTAAGAAAAATAATATCGTTAGAGGTAATATTATACTTTAATTTAATATCTCTAATATCCTCTCCTATTTTTATATTATCATATAAGAAAAAATATTCTTTTTTTCTAAATGTGAAAAAATCAGGCACTAAGTGAGGAAAAGCAGCATATATGGTATTGTAATCATGATATATTGATAACATTGGGCGTATATTTTTAAAAAAACATAGATGTTTGATACAATACATTTGTTTTCTTTCTTTCCAACTCAAACTTTCTTTAAAAATCCTATTAAATTCATGTATAGTTGAGTATCTGTATGTTCCCGTTCCTTCTTCTATTAAATTTACCTTTATATTTTTCGATTTTGCATAACTAGCTAACAAAGCATAATGTCGTTCAAAACTTTGAATGAATAAATTTTTTATCTTTAAAGTATTTATTATATTTCTGTATGAATTATTAATATATATTGCATTCTTAATATTAATTTGGCTAGGTTTGTTTGGTAAACGAAACACAGCAAAAGAAGAAAATAAACCACTATCTACATTTTTTTTCACTATTTCAGGCATAACCTTATTTTTACTTGTATACAATATAAGTAAGAAATTGTTTTTGAACCTCTCTTTTTTTATCAAAGAATGAGCTTGATTTAATTGTCCTAGATTAGAAACGACAAACAAATTATCGCATTTAAAATTTAATCCCATATACCCACATTTAAAAAAATAGGAGTCTCTAACAAATTCTACTGGTGTTTTAATTAATTTCATGAATTTTCTAAACATAAATAAACCTTGTATAAAACAAATCTACCAAACTTATAATAGGTTGCTAAGTTTAAATTATTTGATTATAAATAACAAATTCAATTGTAAAATATATTGATTTATTCAATTTACAAATATATTTAATTTTCATACACAATATTATATAATCAACGGAAAATTTGTATGATCCACACTTAGAGAACCCATGAAAAAATCAAAAACTTTAATAATATTGATGTTACTATCCTCTTTAACGGCATGCTCACTATTACCAACTATTGGACCAAGTCAAAATAAAATTATAAATATCTCAAATTCAAAAAACTTACCTGAAGTTAATATTGTTGAACTTGATTTACACTCCGTCCTTCCTTTGTTTCAGGCTCGTATCAATCAAAATTTTTCTGAGTTTACTAATAGTCTAAAGGGATACTCTGGAGTAATTGATGTCGGAGATATTTTGGATATATCAATTTGGGAAGCGCCTCCAGCCGTACTTTTTGGTGGAACATTAACACCTTCAGGACAAGGAAATTCTCAATTAGTTAAACTTCCCGAACAAATGGTTAGTCGAACAGGTAAGGTTACCATTCCTTTTGTGGGAGCACTTTCAGTTAAAGGAAAAAGCCCAGAAAGAGTCCAAAGAGAGCTTATTCATAAATTATCTTCTATTTCTAATAATCCTCAAGTAATAGTGAGGATTGTAAAAAATAATTCTGCCAATGTTACTGTTTTACGACAAGGAAACAGTATTCGAATGCCATTAACATCACATGGTGAACGTATTTTAGATGCTGTTGCGGCTGTAGGTGGAATACCATCTGACCTTCAAGATGTAACTGTTCAAATAACAAGGGGTAAACAAGTAAAAGCCATTTCATTTTCTAGCTTAATCTCAGATCCTAGACAAAATATTTTACTGTTACCTGGTGATGTTATAGGATTGTTAAATAGTCCGTTAAGTTTCACTGGTTTGGGAGCTGTTGGAGCGAATAAAGTCGTTAAGTTTTCCACAAAAGGTATCAATTTAGCTGAAGCTATCGGAAAAATGGGAGGCTTAATAGATACACGTTCAGATCCTCGTGGTATATTTGTCTTTCGTTATATACCATTTAACGAGCTAAACAATATTGAGAAAGAAAAATGGAAGATGAAGGGATATAATATGGGAATGGAGATTCCTACTGTCTATCGAGTCAATTTACTCGATCCAAATTCATTATTCGTATTGCAACGCTTTCCTATCCAAGACAAAGATATTGTTTATGTTGCTAATGCGCCATTAGCTGAATTCCAAAAATTCTTGAGAATGATTTTTTCAATAACATCGCCCATAACGAGTACAGCTAATTCAGTAGGTAATTTATAGGATTATAAATATGATTAATAAAAAAACATTTTGGAAAAAGTTTAATCCTCTATTTTGGATAACAGTATTAATTCCAACTTTATTTTCAATAGTTTATTTTGGTTTTTTAGCATCAGATATTTATATTTCTGAAGCAAGTTTTGTCGTTCGTTCTCCTAGCAATCAATCCTCTTTAAGTGGAGTAGGTGCTCTTTTACAAGGGTCTGGCTTTTCTCGCTCACAAGATGATACTTATACAGTTCAAGAATACATGCGTTCAAGAAATGCATTAGAGCAATTGCAACAAGTCCTTCCTGTACGTGAATTTTATGAAACCAAAGGTGATATATTAAGCCGATTTAATCTTTTTGGATTTAGTAACGAGCAAGAATCATTTTACCAATATTTCAAAAATAAAGTTTCTGTTAATTTTGACTCTGTGTCAGGAATTGCTACGTTAAATATTCGAGCCTTTAATTCATTAGAAGCCCAAAAAATTAATATTCAATTGTTAAAACAAGGTGAAAACCTTATAAATCGCTTAAATACTCGTGCAAGAAGGGATACGATCAGCTTTGCTGAACAAGCTGTTCAAGAGGCTGAAAAACGAGTAAATGAAACTGCATTAGCCTTAAGCGAATATAGAACCCAAAATAATATCTTTGATTTATCTGCACAATCAGAAGTTCAACTAACTCTAATTTCAAAATTAAAGGGTGAACTAATAAATGTGCAAAGTCAATTAGCTCAATTAAGAGATATTTCTCCTAATAATCCACAAATTAAAACCTTATTAACGAGAGAGAAAAATCTTATATCGGAAATCAACCAACAAGCAAAATCACTTACTGGCGATAACAACTCTATAGCTACTCAATCATCTGAATATCAAAGACTAATCCTTGATAATACGTTGTCTCAGCAACAATTCACAACAGCAATTACAGCTTTACAAAACACAAAAAGAGACGCTGATCGTCAACAACTGTATTTGGAAGTAATAAATACACCAAGTAATCCAGATTTAGCATTAGAACCTCATAGATTATATAATATTATTTCTACTTTTATTATTGGTCTAATATTATATGGTATTTTTAGTTTATTAATAGCAAGTATCAGAGAACATAAAAATTGATGCAATACGGCGATAAAACAACCTTTAGTGGTTCATTAAAAATCCAAAAAAGAGTGATAAATGCCTTATTAATGCGTGAAATCATTACTCGATATGGTCGTAATAATATAGGTTTTTTATGGTTATTCATGGAGCCTTTACTCTTTACATTAATGATTTCTGTTATGTGGAAATTTATCAAAGCAGATCAATATTCAACATTAAACATTATCGCTTTTCTCATTACTGGGTATCCTATTGCAATGATGTGGCGTAATGCGTCAAGAAGAACTATTGGTGCAATATCAGGAAATTTAAGTTTACTTTATCACAGAAATATCAGAGTTCTTGATACTATTTTTGCTAGAGTTTTATTAGAAATATCTGGAGCAACCATTGCTCAAATTATTATTATGACATTTTTTATTATTATCGGTTGGATAGATGTTCCACATGATATATTCTATATGCTCTTAGCTTGGTTGTTAATGGCATTATTTGCTACAGGTTTAGGATTTATTATTTGTTCTATAGCATTCTATGTAGATGCATTTGGCAAAATATGGGGTACACTAAGTTTCATTATGTTACCTCTTTCTGGAGCATTCTTTTTTGTTCACTCTCTTCCCTCTTACGTACAAAAATATGCGTTGTGGATTCCTATGATTAGTGGAACTGAAATGTTTCGCCATGGATATTTTGGAGATTCTGTTACTACTTATGAAAATATAAGTTTTCTTATTATTTGTGATTTAGTAATGCTTTTAATTGGTTTAATCATGGTTAAAAATTTTAGTAAAGGAATTGAGCCAAGATGATTAGTATAAAAAATGTTAGTAAGCGTTATCATACCCGATACGGATGGAAAACTATTTTAGATAATATTAGTTTTGACCTAAAAAAGGGAGAAAAAATAGGTATTTTGGGCCGTAATGGAGCAGGAAAATCAACATTAATACGTTTAATGAGTGGTGTTGAACCTCCAAGTAGTGGAACAATAGAGCGTAATATGAATATTTCATGGCCACTCGCTTTTTCTGGAGCTTTCCAAGGAAGCCTAACAGGAATGGATAATTTACGCTTTATTTGTCGATTATATGATGTAGATTTTGATTACGTGAAAAAATTTACAGAAGATTTTTCCGAATTAGGCGATTATCTTTATGAACCAGTAAAAAAATATTCTTCAGGGATGAAAGCAAGATTAGCTTTCGCGCTCTCCCTATCTGTTGAATTTGATTGCTACTTGATAGATGAAGTTATTGCTGTTGGAGACTCTAGATTTTCAGCAAAATGTAAATATGAACTATTTGAAAAAAGAAAAGATCGTGCCATCATTTTAGTTTCTCATAGTCCATCTTCCATTAAAGCATATTGCGATAATGCGATGGTACTAGATCAAGGAAAAATGTATCAATTTGATACTATTGATGATGCCTATAAATATTATAATGAAAAAGCATAAACATCCTATCCCTACCTTTATAATATTAACTATTATAAAGTTTTGTAAGATAATAGGATGTCTTTTTTATATCTGGTTATAAGGATTTCTTAAAATTACCTTATTATAAAAACTACCATTTAAATGTGTTTTATAAAAATGATACTTTCTAAAAGCATTAAAAACATCTGCATCAGGCTTCTGTGGATTTTTCCAAAAATTATCTAACTGCCCCTGATCAGTTAAGCCGAGGAAGTCATAATTCGCTCTACCTAACGTTTTGACTGGCATATTATGTAATAGTGCTGATATTCCACTTGTACTATTTAAACACACCATACCTTTTCCATTTCTCAACAAAATAGGTAAGGGAATATCATGAATATAGTAAATACGCTCTTTAAATTGAGGGTATAGTTTCAAATATTTTTTAATTATACTACTATAATCAATAATTCCCCTATCCATTGGATGATGCTTAATTATTAGTTTTACATTATTAGGAGAATTTTTAATAAAAGATACTAATACATGTTCTAAAAAATCACTAACCGATGAATAATCACAATGAACTTTAACTTGACTATCATCATATACTTGCAACGGAACAATAAAAAATTCACCAAATTTCCCTTTTTTCAGTATATGAGCTAAAAAATAATCACAAAAATAGTAATATAGCCTTTTTATTGCTGAACGTATCCATAAATTTACATAATATTTATTAGACTGATGCCTGTGATGAATATAATAAGGATAATTTGCTTTATTGGTATTCATCGCCCAATAATACAAAATAGCTCTTTTTGCCATAGGCCAAAAACCTTTAGCAACTTTTTCAGGTTCTTTAGGCTCTGGTAAATCTATAAATGGTAAAAAAAACTCTTTATATTTAGGTATAATAGAAAAAGCATTAACTCCCTTTTTTTCAAGAGTCACATACTCTGGTCTAAAATATCCCTCTTCAAAAACCCAAAAATTAATGTTTTTATTCTCAGCAATAATTTTAGCTATTTTATGATAATAGCGAGTATCACCAAAACAAACTATAGAATCTATATTTAATTTTATTAAAAATATTTTGAGGTATTCTTCCCAATGAAGAAATTTATCTTGATAACAATAAGTATTTTTTATTTCTATTGGATAAAAAAATTCATCTCCACCATTAAAATTAATTTTAAAAACTGTTTTTCCCTGATCGGTTAACCATTCTGATAATTTGAGGAAAAAATCACCAATCGGACCTTGTAATAACAAGATATTTTTTGATGAACGAAGTAAATCATCTAAATTATGTAAAATCATAAATTTATTTTATCACTCTAATTAACTGTTGTAATTTTCCAATTTGTTTTCCAATCCAACTGCGTTGGAAACCATCCGTAGCTAACGATTCTTTTTGTTTCTTTAAAATATTAATCCCTTGTAACACATCAATTATTTGACCTGTTTCTGGGTTTATATACTGAGGATAATAAATCATTGTCCCAGCGATCAGCTCTAATAAAGTGAGTTTCTTTTGACGACGAGGCAAGTTAATAAGATCCTCTGTAAGCCCCCAGTTAGAATAAAATGGTAGTCCATAGCAATAGACTTTTTTATTTCGTAATAGAGCTTCAAAACCAGCAAGAGATGTCATTGTATGAACTTCATCAACTCTATTAATACAATCTAAAACATTAACTTTTTCTACAATTTGATCTGCATATCTTAATATCTCAGCTTTACTAATATGTCCTTTGCGATTTCCCGTTAAAACATCAGGATGAGGTTTATAAATTATATAAGAATCCGTATTTAATGTTCTAACCCTTTTTAATAATTCAAGATTCGATTTTATATCAGGAGAACCTAAACAAATAGAAGCATCATTCTCTACCTGCCCTGGAACTAATATAATTTTTTTATTATCGGGTATATCTATCTTTAACGCTACTCTACCCACATTATATTTTCCAATATTACTAACGATAAGTTCTTCTTGTAATAATTTAGCTAACCTTAAATCAAAACTTGTAAATTTAGTATGCGCTAAAATATGCTCTAATCTTGATGGATTTTTAGCATTAAAATAAATCCCAATATCATCAATAACTAATGATAAAGGAGAAACCAGATTTGATCCTAATCCTACAGATCGAATAAAGCCATCTTCCATTCTTAAAATAGGTATTTGGTTCTCTTTAGAAAATACCAAAAGTTCCTCACTCCCATTTCCCCAAAGTAATAACTTATCCAATTTTGAAATAGGTTGTTTTTTTAATCTTTTGAACGATGAAACAAAATGTAGCTTAGTTTGTGGGAAATTTAAAAATGGTTTGACCACATTCTTTTTCCAAAATGACATACCAACACAGTAAATATTTCCCGCAAACTGTTGATTTAACGTTTTTACTTTTTGTAAATAATCTATAACCTGAAAAATATTACCAATATCCCCTGAATATGGGCAAATATACCGAGCATATTGTAAATAAGCTACACAAAACAACTCTTTTACAGAATGCTTAGTTCTTCTATTCTCCCATTTCAATACTTCAACATTCGGATGACGATCGTCAGTATTTCCCCATCCAGCAAACCAAGGTACACCAAATGTAACAACATTCTTTCCCGCTAATAATGCCTCAAATCCCATTTGAGAGGTAACGCAATATACCTTATCTACATCTTGCAATAAAATTTGAGGATTAATATCATCAGTAATAATTCTCACGTTCTTATATTTATCTAAATTAGTTAAATACCCTTTTTTCTTCCCTGTTAGAACATCAGGATGTGTTTTTACCCACACTTTATGAGATGGATTTTCTTTAATCGCAGCCTCTAACATTTGATTAAAATGAGAGCTATCCGCCTGTCCATATTTAACAGCCATATCGTTATATGTTTGATCTATTACCAAAACAACAGGACCGTTATCATCTTTCACCAATGAAAAATCTAAAGTATGATTATATTTAGACAATTTATGCTTAAGTATTAGTTGAATGGCTTGTTCCGCTTGTTCTAACAATTCATAACTAATATTATTTTCCAAAATGAGCTTTTCTAAACGAGATACATTCTTAGTGTCATAATAAATCCCCACATCATCATAAACAATTGAATAAGGGGGATAACCATCAACACCTAGCCCAAGAGAACGCAAAAAACCATCTTCTAAAGCTACATAACGAAGTTTATTACTCTTTGCAAATTCTCTTGCTCTTGTAGCAGAAGGTCTAAAACCCCAACCAATAACATGTGTACCATATGTATATTGAAAATTTTTATTAGAAAACTTTCTAATATCATATTCAGGAAGGAAATTCTGAATATTTGGTATCTTTAAAATCCCTTGAGAAAAAATTAATCCGTTTAACATAGAAATAAAATAAATAATGGTAATTCTTCTTCATTTTAGCAAAAAATAAGGGATTAGTATAAATAAATAATATAAAAAACCTATTAACATATAATAGAGTAGGAGAATAACTCTCATAAAGAATCAATTATACCTTAAAAACAACAACCTAATATCATAAAGAACACTATTGGATCAAATTTAATATCAACTCTATGCTCTAATACCGTATCAGATACAAATCCTGTTGTTTTAATTCTTGTGTACCATACTGCTGTATTTAAATATAAATTATCCTCAAGTTTAATATCAATACCTACATTAACTACTGGAGTAAAAAAATTGCTTTTTCACACTTAGATCATGAACGGCTGGTGTTAATTCTTTAGAACCAAAGAAACGCGTGTAGCTTAAACCCGTACCGACATAGGGACGTGAACCCGAATCTTTATTCAAGAAATAATATTGAACATAAAGACTTGGTGGTAAATGCTTAACTTTTACAACATCACCAAGGTTACCATTATTTCCCAAAGCAGGAACGACAGCACTCACACGATGAGAAAATGGCGTTGCACCTAATAATTCAATCCCCCAATTATCAGTAAACATATAACTCGCTGTTAACCCTAATTGTGCGTTATGATTTACATCCAATCTAACTTCTGGACCAACTTTTGTTGTAGATTTAGCTTTAACTGCAGCTAAAACCCCACCACCACGAACAATAACACTTCCTGCTTCATGTGCCATAACTGATCCAGTCGCTAATGCTGCAGCCATTCCTAATGCGAGAATTGTTTTTTTCATTTTTCATTCCTCTATAATATTCAGTTTCATTTGTTTGAAAATCACTCGTTAATATTGTTACCACATAAGTAACAATGTAATAAATACACTACTTAATGGTTAATTTTTTTATGTTTTAGATCAAATTTTTAAAAAGTTGTAAATTTTTTTATATAAAAATTCACAATTAAAAGGAATCTGTATAGGATAGGTAGTCAAGATATGTTATAAAACGCCTTAGTATTTATAAAAGAAAATACAGTATAATGGCTATTTATTTTAGTTTGGAAAAAAATATGTCAATTAATTTTACTCAAATTTTAACCGACAGTTTAAACTTTATGCGAAATCAACGTACTATCGTAATGCGATTTACTGCCTATTTTTTTATTGTCGCCTTGTTAATTCACTTTTTAATCTCTCATTTATTACCTGAAGACGTTCAACTTAATGAATTAAATAATGGTATCAATACCCTAGATATGTCTTCTACACATTTTGGTAATGTCGCTTACCTTGGAATTGTTCAAGTTATTTTAAATCTCTTTATCTCTGCTTGGGGAATATTTACTATTCATCAATTAAGTCAACGAATTAAATTATCATTGATAGATACTTTTTTATTTACATTGAAGCGTTTTCTTGGTTTTTTCTTTATATCCTTAATTATTACGATCCCTATACTAATTGGTTCGGCAGAAATGATTGTGTCATATTTAACTCAAAAACCAAGTTCGCCATTTTCGCTATTAACTACGGCATTTGGATTGTTTATTTTTGTTAGATTAAATATTGCTTCTATTTATTATTTAACAAATCAAACCACATTAAATGAAACCATTAAAAATGTATGGAAATTAGGCGTAAAACAAAATTTTCCTCTTTTTATCTATTTTTTAATAAATGATGTTTTATTACGTTTATTAAGTTATCAAGTTAATCGTTTAATCAGTGGGTCGTCAATAGTTGAGATTATCTCTTTATTTATTATTTCATTGATAGGCGTATTTTCATTGGTGTTTACTTACCGCTTTTACTCTGTATTTACACATAGGATATAACAATGAAACAGTTACTAGAATTTATTCCTCTCATACTCTTTTTTATTGTGTATAAGTTTTTTGGTATCAGAGAAGCCTCTTTGGTGCTCACTATTGCGACTGTCATTCAATTGGTTGTGCTAAAACTATTTTATGGAAAAATTGAAAAACAGCAGCTATTTATGGGAATTTCAGTTATTTTCTTTGGCTCCCTTACCGCTTATCTCAATGACGTAAAATACCTACAATGGAAAGTGACTATTGTTTATGCTATTTTTGCACTAATTCTGTTAGTTGGTCAGTTTGTTTTCAAAAAACCATTAATCAAGCAGCTATTAGGAAAAGAAATTAGCTTGCCTGATAACGTTTGGAAAACGCTTAATTTAGGTTGGGCAGTTTTCTTTATTGTCTGTATGCTAGCAAATATTTACATTAGTCAATTCTTATCAGAAGATGCTTGGGTGAACTTTAAAAGTTTCGGTATTATAGGTTTAACCTTTATTGCAACAATAATAACTGGCATTTATATTTATCGCTATCTCCCTAAAGAAAACAAGAAATAAGGAAATATTATGACACAATGTGATACGCTGACGAATTCACAATCAAAAGGTATTTTATTATTAAGAACCCTTGCTATGCCTTCTGACACCAATGCTAATGGTGATATTTTTGGTGGCTGGATTATGTCACAAATGGATATGGGAGGAGCTATTCTAGCGAAGGAAATTGCGCATGGGCGAGTGGTCACTGTGGCGGTAAATAGTATGACATTTATTCGTCCTATTGCAGTGGGTGATGTTGTATGTTGCTATGGTAAATGCCTTAGAGTTGGTCGTTCTTCTATACAAATTAAAGTCGATGTTTGGGCTAAAAAAGTAGCGAGTGAACCCATTGGTGAACGCTATTGTGTAACAGAAGCCGTATTTACATTTGTTGCCGTTGATAAGAATAATAAACCAAGAGAAATTCCTAAAGAAAATAACCCAGAATTAGAATTGGCTTTAAGCAAACAATAGTTTATTTATCTCAATAAAAGAAGGAGTAATTATTATGTATTACGTCATTTTTGCACAAGATAAACCTAATACTTTAGAAAAACGATTAGCCGTTCGTGAGCAACATTTATCAAGATTAAAACAATTACAACAAGAAAATCGACTGCTCACAGCAGGACCTAATCCAGCTATTGACAGCGATACACCTGCTGATGCTGGTTTTTCTGGCTCTACAGTCATTGCCCAATTTGATAATTTAGAATCTGCACAATTATGGGCAAGCGAAGATCCTTATTTTTCAGCTGGTGTCTATGAAAATGTTATCGTGAAGCCATTTATAAAAGTTTTCTAAATGCGAATACTCAATATCTACTCAGTGCATCATTAAAATACCTAATAACGATAAGGAAAATACAATGTCAGACTTTCTACAAACATATCAAATGCACGTTGACGAGCGTGCGTTGCAAGGTGTTGTACCTAAACCTTTGGATGCCGAACAAACCGCTCAGCTCATCGAATTACTCAAAAATCCACCAGTAGAAAAAGCAGATTATCTTCTTGATTTATTTGAAAATCGCATTCCAGCTGGAGTAGATGAAGCTGCTTATGTAAAAGCCAGTTTTTTATCTGCTATTACCAAAAAAGATGCGTTTTCTCCTCTTATCTCAGCAGAAAAAGCAATTGAGATATTAGGAACAATGCAAGGTGGTTATAATATTGAACCATTATTGACCGCACTTGATCATTCAGAGCTAGCACCTGTTGCTGCTAAAGTCCTTTCTACAACCTTGCTGATGTTTGATAGTTTTCACGACGTTGCAGAGAAGGCTAAATTAGGTAATACCTATGCACAACAAATTATGCAATCTTGGGCAAATGCAGAATGGTATTTATCTAAACCCAAATTGGCAGAAAAGCTAACCGTTACAGTATTTAAAGTAACAGGTGAAACCAATACTGATGATCTTTCACCTGCTCAAGATGCTTGGTCTAGACCTGATATTCCCTTACACGCTTTGGCGATGTTAAAAAATACCCGTGATGGTATTGAGCCTGATGAAGTAGGAAATATTGGACCAATAAAACAATTAGATAGATTAAAACAGAAAGGTTATCCTTTAGCCTATGTTGGTGATGTAGTGGGTACTGGCTCATCTCGTAAATCGGCAACAAATTCTGTTTTATGGTTTATGGGCGATGATATACCTTATATTCCCAATAAACGTGCCGGTGGAGTGGTATTAGGTGGAAAAATTGCCCCTATATTCTTTAATACTTTAGAAGATGCGGGTGCTTTACCCATAGAAGTTGATGTGAATAATTTGAATATGGGTGATGTTATTGATATTTATCCTTATCAAGGCAAAATTTGTAAACATAATACAGATGAAATACTCGCTGAATTTACCTTAAAAACAAATGTACTGTTAGATGAAGTTCGTGCTGGTGGACGTATTCCTTTAATTATCGGTCGTGGATTAACATACAAAGCACGTTGCGAATTAGGTTTGCCAGAAAGTGATGTTTTTGCAAAACCTCAAAGCTCTACTACAAGCAATAAAGGCTTTACCCTTGCTCAAAAAATGGTAGGGCTAGCTTGTGGCGTTAAAGGTATTCGTCCAGGTCAATATTGTGAACCACGAATGACATCGGTCGGCTCTCAAGATACGACAGGACCAATGACAAGAGATGAACTAAAAGACTTAGCTTGTTTAGGGTTCTCTGCTGATTTAGTAATGCAATCTTTCTGTCATACCGCTGCTTATCCAAAACCTATTGATGTCAATACACACCATACTCTCCCTGATTTTATTATGAATCGTGGTGGTGTGTCATTACGTCCCGGTGATGGTGTTATTCACTCTTGGCTAAATCGTATGCTATTACCTGATACAGTAGGAACAGGGGGGGATTCTCATACTCGTTTCCCTATTGGTATTTCTTTTCCCGCGGGTTCAGGTTTAGTCGCTTTTGCGGCAGCAACTGGTGTAATGCCATTAGATATGCCAGAAAGTGTTTTAGTTCGCTTTAAAGGCGAAATGCAAGCTGGTATTACCCTAAGAGATTTAGTGCATGCTATTCCTTATTATGCAATCCAGCAAGGACTATTAACCGTAGAGAAAAAAGGTAAGAAAAATATTTTCTCTGGTCGAATATTAGAAATCGAAGGGTTAGAACATTTAAAAGTAGAGCAAGCATTTGAGCTTTCTGATGCATCTGCGGAACGTTCTGCGGCAGCTTGTACAATTAAATTAGATAAAGCCCCTATTATTGAATATCTCAATTCTAATATAGTATTATTAAAATGGATGATTTCCGAAGGATATGGCGATGCCCGTACTATTGAACGTCGCATTAAAGAAATGGAAAAATGGCTTGCTGATCCGCAATTACTTGAAGCGGATAAGGATGCCGAATATGCAGCAGTTATTGAAATCGATCTCAATGATATTAAAGAACCTATTCTTTGTGCTCCAAATGATCCAGATGATGCTCGTTTATTATCTGAAGTACAAGGCGATAAAATAGATGAAGTATTTATTGGCTCTTGTATGACCAATATCGGTCATTTCCGAGCAGCAGGAAAACTTTTAGCCAAATTTAAGGAGGTTATTCCTACACGTTTATGGATCGCCCCACCAACAAAGATGGATGCCGCACTATTAACAGAAGAAGGTTATTACAGTATTTATGGTAAAAGCGGTGCAAGAGTAGAAATGCCTGGTTGCTCGCTTTGTATGGGAAATCAAGCTCGTGTTGCTTCGGGAGCAACGGTGGTATCGACCTCAACAAGAAACTTCCCTAATCGTCTAGGACAAGGTGCAAACGTCTATTTAGCCTCTGCTGAATTAGCCTCTGTTTCTGCACTTTTAGGTAAATTACCAACGGTAGAAGAATACCTCGCCTATGTATCTGATTTACAAAATGATAAAGAAGATACTTACCGTTATATGAATTTTGACCAAATCAATAGCTATACTAAAAAAGCCGAAAAGGTTATTTTTCAAACTGCGGTCTAAATAAAGTAATATTTATTACAAACATAGGATGATTACCCCAAATGCTACTACTAGAAAAATATTAGTAGTAGCATTATTCTATCAATAGAAAGGGCAAGTTAATATAAACAACCCAAGTATATTATTTACAAATTAATTATTTATTTCCCGACGCCCTAAGAAAGAATGACTTAAGGTTGTTCCATCTACCATTTCTAACTCACCACCAACTGGAATACCGTGAGCAATACGACTTACTTTAATACCAGCTTGCATACAAAGCTCAGCAATATAATTGGCGGTAACATCACCTTCTATAGTCGGATTAGTTGCTAAAATCACTTCTACAAATTTTTCTGTCTGTAAACGTTTTTGTAATTTATCTAGACCAATCTCACGGGGTCCAATGCCATCAATAGGCGAAAGATGTCCCATCAACACAAAATAACGTCCTGAAAATTGGCCTGTTTGCTCAATAGCTTGAATATCAGCTGGTTGTTCCACAATACAAAGCAAGCCAGAATTTTGACGACGTGGATTATTACAAATACTACAAACATCTTCTTCCGTAAAAGTACGACAATGTTCACAATGCCCTATTTGTGACATCGCAGCAGTCAATGCTCGAGCTAAATCCATACCACCATTACGATTACGTTGTAATAAATGATATGCCATACGTTGTGCAGATTTTGGACCAACACCCGGTAAACAACGTAAACTCTCAATAAGTGCTTCAAGTAAAGGGCTAGTTTGCATATTTTCTTAAGATAAATTAAAAGATAAAAAGTGAAAAAATAAACCGCACTTATCGTAGTAAATTTAGTTTAAAAATAAAAGTGCGGTTATTTTTATAATTTTTTAGAATGGCATTTTAAAACCTGGCGGTAATGACATTCCTGCCGTTACTGATGCCATTTTTTCTTTTTGCAACTCTTCTGCACGGCGAACCGCATCGTTAAATGCCGCGGCAATTAAATCTTCTAGCATTTCTTTATCATCTTCTACTAAAGATGGATCAATTTCAATACGGCGACAATTATGTGCCCCATTAATCGTTATTTTTACTAAACCAGCACCTGACTCACCTGTTACTTCCAACTTTGCCACTTCTTCTTGCATTTTCTGCATACGATCTTGCATTTGTTGTGCTTGTTTCATTAAGTTGCCTAAGCCACCTTTTCCAAACATAATTTTTCTTCCATAGTTAATTGATTAAAAACCCTCGCATTTTAGCGAATTTTTATTAATTATGCTAGAATTGAAACGTTTATTTATCCTTTTTATACTTTCTGATAATGATATACCTATGCGATTATTTGTAGCCGAAAAACCCAGCCTTGCTAGAGCTATTGCCGATGTATTACCCAAACCTCATCAACGCAAAGATGGTTATATACAATGTGGCGAAAATGATTGCGTTACTTGGTGTGTCGGTCATTTACTAGAACAAGCAGAACCTGATGCCTATGATGAAAAATTCAAACAATGGCGTTTGGAGCATTTACCTATTATTCCAGAAAAATGGCAATTAAACCCGAGAAAAGATGTCAAAAAGCAGCTTAATACAGTTATAAAATTAATTCATCAAGCAAATGAACTGATCCACGCAGGCGACCCTGACAGAGAAGGACAACTTTTGGTGGATGAAGTATTTAATTATGCTAATTTACCCGTAGAAAAACGTAATAATATTCAGCGTTGCTTAATTAGCGATTTAAACCCTAAAGCCGTAGAAAAAGCCGTTCAAAAATTACAATCCAATCGGAATTTTATTCCATTAGCAACCTCCGCTTTGGCTAGAGCAAGAGCAGACTGGCTATATGGCATTAATATGACCCGAGCTTATACTATTCGTGGTCGCCAAGCTGGCTATGATGGTGTACTTTCAGTAGGACGAGTGCAAACCCCAGTTTTAGGGCTAATTGTTCGACGTGATCTGGATATTGAAAATTTTCAACCGAAAGATTATTTTGAAGTACAAGCTTTTGTGGAAACACAAGAAGAAACACCACAAAAATTTACCGCACTTTGGCAGCCAAGCAAAGCCTGTGAAGACTATCAAGATGAAAATGGTCGTGTACTTTCTCGTGATCTTGCTGAAAATGTAGTAAAACGAATTACGGGTCAAGCTGCTACTGTAACAGAATATATTGATAAAAGAGAAAAAGAAACTGCTCCACTACCCTATTCTTTATCAGCATTACAAATTGATGCGGCAAAACGTTATGGAATGTCTGCACAAGATGTGTTAGATACTTGCCAACGCTTGTATGAAACACATCGTCTAATCACTTATCCCCGTTCAGATTGTCGTTATTTACCCGAAGAACATTTTGCAGAGCGTTTTAATGTACTGAATGCAATTTCAACACATATAAAAGATTATCAACCACTCCCTGAAATTATCAACAGCGAACAAAAAAATCGTTGTTGGAATGATAAAAAAGTGGACGCTCACCACGCCATTATCCCAACAGCAAAGAATCGAGCGACTAATTTAACTCAGCAAGAATGGCAAATTTATTATTTAATTGTTCGCCAATACTTAATGCAATTTTGCCCCGATGCTGAATATCGTAAAAGTAAGATTACCTTAACCATTGCCGGTGGCATATTTATTGCTCAAGCAAGAAATTTACAAATTGCGGGCTGGAAACAACTGTGGGGTAAAGAAGATGATGATAATGAACAACAAGAACCTCTCTTACCAATCGTAAAAAAAGGACAAACTCTATTCTGCGAAAAAGGAGAGATTATCAGCAAAAAAACACAGCCACCAAAGCCATTTACCGATGCCACATTGCTTTCTGCAATGACTGGGATCGCTCGTTTTGTACAAGACAAAGAACTCAAAAAAATCCTAAGGGAAACTGACGGACTTGGGACAGAAGCCACTCGAGCAGGCATTATTGAATTACTCTTTAAACGAGGTTTTTTATATAAAAAAGGACGTAATATCCATAGTACAGAAACGGGCAGAATTTTAATCCAAGCCCTACCTGATACCGCTACACAACCCGATATGACAGCTCACTGGGAATCCCAATTAACCAGTATCAGCCAAAAAGAAATGAGTTATCAGCAATTTATTACAACATTAACCCAATTTTTACCCGAACTTATTCGCTATGTAAACTTCAATGCGTTACGACAGTTAAGTCAAGTGAAAAGTGTGGTTAAAACACCGACTAGAAAACCAAAGATAGCTAAAAGAGCGGTTAGAAAATAAGGAATATTTTTGCATATCCGTTATTATTATGTGAAAATCATACAGCTATTTTGAACATAAACCAAAAACTACAGAGAAATCCAATGAAAAAACTCACTCACATTCTATTAGTAATATTACGCTATTTATTAGCTATTTTTATGATCAATGCAGGACTTCAACATTTTTTAACACCCGAATTTTATCTTGCATTTGTACCAAGATTTTTACCATTCACTGAGTTTTTTGTTTTCTTTTCTGGAGTTATTGAAATTATACTAGGTATCCTATTAATCTTTAATTTCCAACTATTTGGTAAATCTATCAGTGCTTGGGCAGCATTAGCAATTTTCTTTATGTTTTGGATTTATTTACCAATCCATATTAGTGATGTATTTATGGAAAATCCAGCTATCGGTACACACAAATTAGCACTTATTCGTGTTCCATTCCAATTCCTTTTTATTGCTTGGGCGTGGATCATTTGGAAATTTTTACAACCTAAAGAAAATATTAAAAAACAAACAAAAAACTGCGGTTGAAAATTTTAATATTTATTTTAGTGTTGGTTATTATATCAGCATTAGGAACTTCAAATGACTAGAAATATTTCCATTGATGCACTGCGTGTGATCGCTACAATATTAGTAATTCTATTACATATCTCTGGTGGTTATGTTGTTTCCATAGGTGATGAAGAATATAACTTCAATTTTTGGACAGCTAATCTTATTGATTCCTTTTCAAGAATATGTGTTCCGCTCTTTGTTCTTATTTCTGGTCGTTATTTACTTGATAAAAAAGAGCCTATTCAAGATTTTTATAAAAAGCGGGTACAACGTATTTTATTACCTTTAATTTTTGCTACGGTTATTTATTCTTTTTACCAATTTATTGGGATCTATTATGTAACTGGGAAATTCAATTTTAATACTATTGCCAACAATATTATTCTAGGTAAACCTTATTATCATTTGTGGTATCTATATATGCTATTAGGTTTATACTTAATCACGCCGATACTAAGAGAAATTAAAGAAAAACTTACCTTAAAACAATGCTATACCTTGTCTATTGGGCTAATTATTTTTGGTATGATTCTTGATACTTACGATAGCGTGCTTGGGAATAAAACCTTTTTTATGTTATGGTCGTTAAAATATTTAGGGTACTTTTTCTTAGGGTATTTATTAAAAGATTTACGCTATTTTTCAGTACTAAGTTTAAGCCTAATTTATATTATCTCCAGTATCGCTACTGCCATAGCAACTTACTTTACGCTTAGCTATTTTAATAGCCTATATTTTTATAATTATCTTTCACCATTTGTTATTATCAGCTCTTTGGCTTTTTACCAAATATTCAGCCAAATTAACTTAAAAAATGTATTGTTTGAAAAACTTGCACCACTAACTTTAGGCATTTATATTATTCATGCTGGCGTATTGAGTGTGTTGGTGAAGATATTTGAAAAATATCCACTTCAAATATCAACTAATATCATAATCGAAATTATTATCAAATTTTCTATTGTCTTCTCTATTTCTATGATTATTAGCTATTTATTTTCAAAAAATAGAATATTGAGAAAGTTGATATAAAGTGCGGTCAGATTTTTTTAATTTTTTATATAAAAATAGCTATTTTTTACTCTAACTCATTTTTTAGCTAGTTGTGATATACTCAAAAACTATTTTAAATACACTTATTACATTAATAAAAATAAAGAAAAAACAGGGCTATAAATATGCTATATCTAATTGGATTAATTCTTTTCGTTACACTTTTTTATTTATTATTTGTAACGTTTTATCCTAATTTTGGGGCTAATATTTCAAAAGAAAGGAAGCAGTTATATCGTCAATCAACCCAATTTAACGATGGGATTTTTCATAATAAAACAATGCATCAATTTTCTCACGCAAACGTTATTGGTAAATTGAAAATAGCTTATAAATTTTATTTTAAAAAATCACCTAAATGTACGCCTCAACATAACTTACCAATAAAAAAACTCGATCCTGTAGAAGTAGAAAACTATCAAGGTCCAAGCCGACTTTTTTGGTATGGACATTCTGCTTTTTTATTGCAGATAGATGGTAAAAATATTTTATTAGACCCAATGCTGGCGAAAGTTGCCGCTCCTCACAAATGGTTAGGGAGCAATCGCTATCACATAGAATTACCTCTTGAAATTGAAGATCTTCCACCAATTAATGCTGTTATTTTTTCTCATGATCATTATGATCATCTTGATTACAAGTCTGTTCGCCGTTTAAAAGATAAAACAGAACACTTTTTTGTTCCTTTAGGTGTAGGAGCTCATCTTGAAGCTTGGGGAATAACAAAAGAGAAAATCACTGAACTAGATTGGTGGCAAACAATAACTTACAAAGGACTAGAGTTAATCTGTACACCTGCTCAACATTTTTCGGGTAGAAAAGTAACCAATAATATGGAAACTCTATGGTGTTCGTGGTCAATTATCTCACCTAAAGAACGAATATTTTTTAGTGGAGATGGTGGTTATACAGATCAATTTAAAGAAATTGGTAATAAATTTGGTCCTTTTGATCTTGCTTTAATGGAATGTGGTCAATATGATGAGATGTGGAGAAATGTTCATATGGTACCAGAAGAGAGTATTCAAGCAGGTGTTGATGTGCAAGCTAAACAATTACTTCCTATGCACTGGGCAACCTTTAGACTTGCTCTACATTCATGGACAGATCCGATTGAACGAGCAAAGAAAAAAGCTGAGGAATTAAATTTACCAATAATCACACCAATGATTGGTGAAGAAGTAATTATTGGTGATACAAAAAAACACTATTCTCAATGGTGGAAGTCTGTGGAATAACTTAATGTTAATATTTATACTTAAAAAACTTATTATCCTTTTTTTACCTTCTATATTTTGGATAATTTTGACCGCACTTGGATTTGGTGCACAAAGTCTCGCAAATCTAATAGAGCTATTTGTGCTATTAGTTTTATCATTAATTTGTGTATTTATTCCAGAAAATATAATTGAATTTAAATATTTACTTGCATTACTTTTGATTATTGCTTTCGTAAGTCGCCTTTTAATGCCAATTATTCCAGAATAATCTGTATAAATTTAGAAATGGATATAAGATTTTTTATACAATGATGTTGAAATATTACTACAATATCTCAACATCAAAATCCAATGGACTATAAACTATCAGGACCAAAACTATGAGGGAATAATTCTGTAAATTTTAGTGTTTGATATTCCTCTTTATTTTTTATCACAATAATCTCACAATCTGTGGTACAAAACTCCCTGATCACCTGTCGGCAAACGCCACAAGGAAAAGTATAATCACCCAATTTCCCTACAATAGCCACTTTCTTTATTTTTTTATGTCCATCATATACCGCTTTAAATATAGCAACCCTTTCCGCACATACTGTCGGAGTATATGAGGCATTTTCGATATTACAACCCGAATAGATTTCATCATCTTCAGTCAATACTGCTGCACCTACTTGAAAATTAGAATAAGGGGCATAAGCGTTATTACGACTTTTTAGTGCTTCTTCTACTAGCTTCTTGTTAATATCCATAATCACTCCATATAATTAAATAATTTTTTTCTAAGGACATATTTAATTGTAATAGCAAATAATCTAAAAATCAAAAAGTTATAAATATTTAATATTCTTTTTTACAATTAAAAACTATAATGATATAAAGACAAATTAATCTCAAATCGAGTATATGCCTTAATATGAAAAAAATGTTTTATACTATACTAGTTACCCTTGCATTATTTAGTTGTCAATTAAATCAACAAACTTTTGATTATCAAGGCTATTATGAAACCTTCACTAAAACCCAAGAAGAATATCGGCAAACGCTCTCCATCATACAAAACGAACAGAATTATAACGTATATTTTTCTGCTTCGAAAATAAAAGGAAAACCAGCTTGTCAATTTTCAGGCACTGCAAAACTAAAAAATAATATACTATGGGTCAATATTGCTAATAATAAAAACAACCAAGTACTAATGTCTCTTATTCCTACTAGCGATAAGCTAGCCGTTGAGGTGTTTACTCAAAAATTTGAAGAACGATTTACAATGATGCAATACTGTAGTGGTGGTGCCTCACTAGCGGGAAAATATATCAAAAAATAACCATCGACTATTTACTATTAAAGAACGGCTAAAATATTAATATTTTTTAATCTGCTATTGCTTAGTAAATTAGTAAATTAGTAAATTAGTAAATTAGTAAATTAGTAAATTAGTAAATTAGTAAATTAGTAAATTAGTAAATTAGTAAATTAGTAAATTAGTAAA
>NZ_SLXI01000001.1:0-402218 GCF_004345785.1 Bisgaardia hudsonensis | reverse complement strand
AATAGGGATAATATCCCAATATTTTATCAGCAAAGAAATCATAATATGTTAAAAAAAATTTGGATAATAATATTTTCTAGCCTATTTACTTGGTCAATAATTGAACCTCAGGATTATTTGACTTGGTTTTTAGAAATTATACCCGCACTGATTGCAGTATTCATCTTATGGAAAACAGAGCAATCCTTTCCTCTTACTACATTAGCTTATACACTAATTTTAATTCATTGTGCTATCTTAATGATAGGAGGGCATTATACTTATGCTGAAGTACCATTTTTTAATACATTAAAAGACATATTTGATTTAACTAGAAATAATTACGATAAAGTAGGACATTTTGCTCAAGGTTTTGTCCCTGCAATTATTATGCGAGAAATTTTCATAAGAAAGAAAATTATTAACTCAAAAAATTGGGAATATTTTTTAGTTATTATGTTTTGTTTGGGCTTTAGTGGTTTTTATGAATTACTAGAATGGTGGTCTACGATAGTTTTCGGCGATTCAGCTGAAGCTTTTCTGGGAACACAAGGTTATATTTGGGATACACAATCTGATATGGGATATGCCTTATTAGGAGCAATAATTGCCTTGATTAGTTTAAGTAAATTACATAATAAACAGCTCGCTAAAAAAATAAAAAATATTTATAACGAATCAAAATAATAGAAGATAAATTTAATAAAATTATATAGAAATATAGGATTTTTATTGTACCTAATAATTAAATCCACAAAATTGAATAAGTCCATTTAGCAGTGAAAGATTTCCAAATTAGGATAAAGTCGTTAAATATCTATTATAGAAATATTCTTTAAAAGTGCGGTCAAAAAATTGATTGATTTTAAAACGATTAATTTTATTTTTTTGAAAATTACTTGCACCTTGCTAGGATATTCGTTAACATTCGCACGTTAATTTTAATTATTTTTTCGCACATAAAGAGAGCGCTATAATGTATCAAGCACTATTAATTATTTATCTAATTGTATCAATTGTATTGATTGGCTTTATTTTAATCCAACAAGGAAAAGGTGCAAATGCAGGTGCTTCTTTTGGTGGTGGCGCATCTGGTACAGTATTTGGTTCTGTAGGTGCTGGTAACTTTCTAACTCGTACAACAGCACTTCTAGCTACAACTTTTTTCATTATTAGTTTAGTCATTGGTAATATCAATGCTCACCGTAATAATGTGAAAGTTGATACTTTTGATAATTTATCTGAAGTAGCAGAAAAAGCCGTATCAAAACCAGCTGAAGCACCTGCGGTATTAGAACAACAAAAAAATTCAGATATACCACAGTAAAAAACAAGTTTAATCAATATGCTCTGATGGTGGAATTGGTAGACACGCTATCTTGAGGGGGTAGTGTCCGTAGGACGTGCGAGTTCAAGTCTCGCTCAGAGCACCAATCTAAAGTTTTAAAAAGTTCATTAAAGCTAGAATTTACAAGATTCTAGCTTTTTTATAATTCTCTCATTATTGAAGTTCCTTTAAGCCCATCTGAATTATTACTTTCTAATAACACTGAAAACCATATCAAAAAATTTCATACTATATTAGCATTCATTTTATTTTTAAATTGAGATAATCTTTTATTATATTCTAATCATTATATATTTTATTTGGATTAATATATAACTCTCAATTTTAAGGATATGTATGAAGATTATTATTGCACCTGATAGTTTCAAAGAAAGTTTAAGCGCATTAGAAGTTGCCAAGGCTATTGAAATAGGATTTAAAAAAATATTTCCAAATGCTGAATATATCTGTATTCCAATGGCAGATGGTGGAGAAGGAACTGTTCAATCGCTTATTGATGCAACACAAGGAAAAATAATTGACATTGAAGTAACTGCTCCATTAGGTAATAAAGTAAATGCTTTTATTGGTCTTTCTGGTGATGAGAAAACTGCAATTATTGAAATGTCAGCAGCCTCTGGGCTACATTTAGTACCGATTGAACAGCGTAATCCATTAAAAACAACAAGTTTTGGTACTGGGGAATTAATTAAATCAGCTCTTGATTTAGGTGTTCAAAAAATTATTTTAGGCATTGGAGGTAGTGCAACTAATGATGCTGGTGTCGGTATGTTACAAGCATTGGGTGCAAAGTTTCTAGATTACCAACAACAAACTATTGGTTTTGGTGGTGAAACACTAATAAAGATTGATAGTATCGATATATCTAATCTTGATCCACGTCTAAAGCAAGTAAGCATTGAGGTAGCTTGTGACGTCAGTAACCCACTTTGTGGCAGTTTGGGAGCCTCTGCTATTTTTGGTCCGCAGAAAGGTGCTACGCCTGAAATGGTGAAAATGCTTGATAATGGGTTACAACATTTTGCTAATCAAGTTGAACAACAACTTGGTTTTGCTATCGCTAAAATATCTGGAGCAGGTGCCGCAGGTGGTATGGGGGCAGGACTATTTATTCTACCTAATGTTAAACTAAAATCTGGTATAAAACTTATTACTGATATATTAGCATTACCTAAATATATTGAAGATGCTGATTTAGTTATCACTGGGGAAGGTTGTATGGATAGCCAAACTATCAAAGGAAAAACACCTATCGGTGTAGCTCAAACAGCCAAACAATTTAATAAACCAGTTATTGCGATTGTAGGTAGCCTAAGGTCTGATTATGAAGTTGTTTATGATTATGGTATTGATGCAGTATTTCCGATCATTACTGAAATAAATTCAATTGAAAAAACGTTAAAATCAGCACAATCTAATTTAATATCCACTGCTCAGAATATTGCTAGGCTATACCAATTATCATTAATACAATAATATATCTATAAAAAAACCACCTTCGATTTGATATGCACCCCAAAAGTTGTTTCAACTTGCGGGGGCATATCACGATTAAGGTGGTTTTCAAATATTAAGTTAAAACTAACTATTTTTTCTTCGCATATTTTAATGAGTCAATCGCAACAGCGAAAATGATGATACTACCTTTGATAATATATTGCCAATATGGGTTTACGCCGATATAAGTTAAACCATAGTTAATAACAGTAAAAATCAATACCCCTGTTACAACACCAATAACTGTACCGACACCACCAGCAAAAGAAACTCCACCAACTACGCAAGCAGCAATCGCATCTAATTCATATAAGAAACCCAAATTATTAGTCGCACTACCAATACGCCCTGCTTCTAACATACCACCAAAGCCATATAATGCCCCAGCAATCATATAGATAACAACGAGATTACGAGCAACATTCACGCCTGATACTTTTGCGGCTTCAGGATTTCCACCAATAGCAAAGATATTTTTACCAAAGCGAGTTTTATTCCACATAATCCAAACGAATACTGAGACCAAAATCGCATAAATTGTAATATAGGATAAGTTAAATGTACCTAATCGGAAGAAACCTTGAGTAAACTCAGAAAAACTCTCATTAAATCCAGCAATTGGCGAAGAACCAACAGCATCATAGTAGAGAGAATTAATACCATAAACAATAATCATTGTTCCCATTGTGGCAATAAATGGCGTTACATTAAGATAAGCAATAATTAATCCATTAAGTAATCCTAATACTGCACCAACTGCCGCAACGACTAAAATGACAACAGGGATTGGTACCTCCCCTAAATCAGGGAAAACTTTATTAAAGTTATCCATAGATTGTAGCATTGTAGCAGAAACTACAGCGGCTAAACCAACCTGACGACCAGCAGATAAGTCTGTACCTTGAGTCACAAGTAACCCAGCTACACCCAATGCAATAATTAAACGAACGGAGGATTGAGTCAAAATATTACTAAAGTTTCGTAAACTCAAAAAACTAGGGTCTTGACCAACAATGATAACGAGTAAAATTAATAATACGAAATAAATCGCATTTTGTTTAAAAAAATCTAATGATTTATTTTTTCCTAGACTGGACATAATACATTTCCTTCTATTCTTTATAAATATTTTGCAGCAAGCTGTAAAATTTCTTCTTGAGTAGTTTTTGCTGTTTCCACGATACCAGCTATTCTTCCATTACTCATCACTAATATACGATCTGTCACACCTAATAACTCTGGCATTTCAGAAGAAATCATTATGATTCCCTTATCTTTCTGCGCTAATTGCATAATAAGTTGATAAATTTCAAATTTAGCGCCAATATCAATTCCACGAGTAGGCTCATCTAACATAAGAATTTCGGGCTGAGTCAATAACCAACGTCCAATAACGACTTTTTGTTGATTTCCCCCTGATAAAGAACCAATATTCGTTTTATGAGAAGGGGTTTTAACATTCATTGAATCAATTACCCATTGAGTATCACTACTCATTTTTTTGCTACTCAGTAAACCAAATTTACCTAAATAGGATTTCATATTAGAAATTAGAGAATTAAACTCAATACTTAAATTTGCATAAATACCCGTAGAACGACGTTCCTCAGTAACAAGGGCAAATCCATTATTTATTGCCTCAAGTGCGGTACGATTTTTTACTGTTTTACCATGTAATTTAATTGTTCCTGATTGACGTTCACGAACCCCAAAAATAGTTTCTACAATATCCGTACGTCTCGCACCAACTAATCCCGCAACACCTAAAATTTCGCCTTTTCGTAATTCAAAACTAACATCTTGAATAGAAGGTTGATTAAGTGCTGTCAGATTTTCAACCTCTAAAATAACCTCTTTTGGTTCATTTGTTTTTTCAGGAAAACGTTGTGTTAGTTCTCGTCCAACCATCATTGCGACAATATCATTCATTGTGGTATCTTGAACTGACACAGTATTAATCCATTTTCCATCACGCAAAATGGTTACTTCATCACAGATTTTGAAAATCTCATCCATTTTGTGAGAAATATAAATAATGCCACAACCACGCTGTTTTAACTTTTCGATAATTTTAAATAAATGATCGACTTCTTTCTCAGATAATGAAGAGGTTGGCTCATCCATAATGACGATTTTGGCATTATAAGAAAATGCTTTGGCTATTTCGATCATCTGCATTTGAGATACAGATAACTTTGATACTTTTTCTTTAGGATCAACATTTATGTCTAATTCATCAAAAATCGCTTTGGTATCTTTATACATTTTTGCGTGATCAACGAACCCAGCTTTTAATGGATAACGTCCTAGCCACAAATTATCCATCACGCTACTTTGACGAACCAAATTTAATTCTTGATGCACCATAGAAATACCATTTTCAAGTGCTTCCTTTGACGTTTTAAAATCAACAGGCTTACCTAAAAAAAGTATTTCACCTTCATCTTTTGCATAAATACCAAATAAACATTTTAATAATGTCGATTTTCCTGCTCCATTCTCCCCCATCAACGCATGAACGGAATAAGATTTTACAGTAAGATTTGCATTATCAAGCGCCTTCACTCCAGGAAAACTCTTGCAAACATTAGTCATCTGAAGCAGAACTTCTTTCTCTTGATTTGGAGTTTGTACAGTCATATCCAACCTCACATAAAATAGGGGAGATATCTCTCCCCCGTTAACTTACAACTATTATTTTAGAAATTCAGAAAGATTATCTTTATCTACTCCAACATATGGAATACGAACAACACGGTCTTTTAACTGCCATTTAGTCCCTTCAGTTGCTGGCTTACCAGCGGCTAAATTATCAGATAACTGAACAATAGCTTGACCTTGACCAACACCATCATTCAATACAGTTCCTGCAACTTCACCTTTTTGGATTAATTGTAGTACTTCAGGTAATGCATCGACACCAAAAATTGGTAGTTTCTTACCATGTGCCTTGGTCGCTTCTAAAGCACCCATTGCCATACCATCGTTATTAGCGATGATAACCTCAATATCTTTTGCTTTTGAACTTGATAACCAAGCATCAGTTTTATCTTTAGCCATCGCAGCATCCCACATCGCTGTATCATTAAATAATTCTTCAGTTTGGATACCTAATGAATTAAGTTGCTCAATAACGTATTTTGTACGAGCTTCAGCATCTGGATGTCCTGGTTCACCTTTTAATAATACATATTGGATTTTGCCATCTTTATTCAAATCATATTCAGGATGAGATTTCCAATGTTTAGCGACTAAATCACCTTGAATTACGCCAGATTCTTGAGGATTCGTTCCTACATAATAAGCTTTTGGATAGCTAGCAATCGCCTTTTCACCAGGATCTTTATTGAAGAAAATAACAGGAATATCATCACGTTTTGCTTTTCTAATAATTGTAGGCGCAGCGGCTGGATCCACCAAATTAATCGCTAATGTTTTTACGCCCTTAGAAATAAGAACATCAATTTGATCATTTTGAACAGATTGAGAATTTTGAGAGTCATTCATCAATAATTCAATACTTTTATGATTTGCTGCTTCTTTTTCAATTTCTTGACGCATAAGAGCCATAAAATTATCATCATATTTATAAATAGTAACACCGACACGATCCGCTGCTTGAGCAGAAGATACGATAGAACCTAACCCCACAGCTAATGCGACTGCACTTAATACTGTCTTTTTCATAAAATTCTCCTAATAAAGTGAATTAATTTGTGATTTTCAATTACCTATAGCAAAATCAAATTCTGATCCCTAAGTAACTCTACGTATAGCCTATAAGAAAAAAATCATTTAGTCTGTGATCTATTTCACATTTATGTAAACGATTACATTTATTTTAATTAATTTGTAGAGTAGATCACACTTTATGACATATCCCAGTAGAAAAACGTCTAACTAAAGTTGGGTTGAATTTACTGACAACAGGAGTATTAATATCCTCATCAACTAAACTTAATGCAAGATTAGCCGCATAAGTAGCCATTAAATCAATGGGATAACGAATAGTTGTTAATTTTGGTATTAAATAACGAGAAATTGGCATATCATCAAAACCAACGATAGAAAATTGTTGTGGAACTTGTATATTATTTTCATTTAGAATAGAAATAGCGCCAGCTGCCATCGTATCATTATAAGCAACAACCGCTGTTAAATTAGCATTATAGCTTAATAATTCAATCATTGCTTTTTCACCCCCTTCAAAATCAGGGGTATTATGGACAATAGCATTTTCTACGATAGGAATATTATGTGTCTTTAATGCAGATAAATAACCATTTAATCTTTCAAATTCATCTGTTATCTTATGATTAGAGCCAATATAAGCAATATGCTGATGTTTTTGTTTTATCAACATTTCTGTAGCAATAAAACTACCTTTACTATTATTTAAACTCACGCAACGATTTTCATAACCTTCAATAATACGGTTGATCACGACCATTCCAGGTATCTTATCAAGATATTCCCCTAATTCTCGATCGCTTAGTGCCTTTGAATGCACGACAAGACAAGTGCAACGCTTTCTTAATAATGTTTCTATTGCTTCTCTCTCTTTCAATTCATTATGGTAACCAATACCTATCAATATACTTTTATGATGTTCATCAGCAACTTTATCAACAGATTTCACTAAAATAGCAAAGAATGGATCGGCTACATCAGTAACAACCACACCAACAGTATCCGTTTTATTCTGAACTAATGCTTTTGCGTTAGCATTTGGATGATAATTCAGTTCAATAACCGCTTTTTTAACAGCAATACATGCTTTTTCGCTAACAGAATTGTTCTTATTTAGTACACGAGAAACTGTGGCAACAGAAACTCCTGCTTTTTTGGCGACATCGTGTATCGTTATCATATTATTTAGCCTCATACTAAAACCGTGAAATCAATTCACTTTTATCTGAAAACGTTTTCTAAAAATTACTTGGCAATTTATTACATAATAAATTCTCTCTGTCTACTACTACAACTACAATATGTGATCTACTTAACAGATCCGATATATTATATTATGTTAATATTTTAGAAAATTTTGTAATCGTTTACATTAAATGGAGAGATATTATGGATTCTTTAGATATATTTATTCCAACAGATCATCCACATCGTCGTTATAATCCTTTAACAGAACAGTGGGTTTTGGTATCACCGCATAGAGCAAAACGCCCTTGGCAAGGACAACAAGAAAAAACTTCTGATGAAGAAAAACCAAACTATGATCCAACTTGCTATCTTTGTCCTAGTAACAAACGAATTACAGGTGAACAAAATCCTGATTATAAAAAACCTTATGTGTTTAAAAATGATTTTTCTGCACTCTTAGCAGATACACCAACGCCACCAATTTCTGATGATCCACTCTTTCAAGCAAGCGAAGCTAGAGGTGAAAGTCGTGTTATTTGTTTCTCACCAGACCACAGTAAAACATTACCATTACTCTCTGAAAATGAAATTTATGAAGTCATTAAAGTATGGCAAGAACAATTAACAGAATTAGGAAAAAAATACCAATGGGTACAAATTTTTGAAAACAAAGGAGCCGCTATGGGTTGCTCAAATCCTCATCCACATGGACAAATTTGGGCAAATAGTTTTTTACCAAGTGAAGTCGCTCGTACAGATAAAGCACAATATAACTATCAACAAAAATATGGCTCTGTTTTACTCATGGACTATGTACAACGTGAATTAGAGAAAAAAGAGCGTATTGTTGTAGAAACTAAACATTGGGTTGTTGTTGTTCCTTATTGGGCTGTTTGGCCATTTGAAACATTATTATTACCAAAAAAACATATAAAAAGATTAACTGATTTAACGAAAGAGCAAGCAAAAGATCTCGCTGTTATACTCAAAAAATTAACAACCAAATATGATAATTTATTTGAAACTTCCTTCCCTTATTCAATGGGATTTCATGCTGCGCCATTTAATGGTCAGGAAAATAACCATTGGCAATTACATGCCCATTTCTATCCACCATTATTACGCTCTGCAACAGTGCGTAAATTTATGGTTGGTTACGAAATGCTAGGGGAAAGTCAACGAGATCTTACCGCTGAACAAGCCGCAGAAAGATTGAGAAATTTAAGTGGTGTTCACTATAAAGAACGTTCATAATCACTTAACTAATTTATTATAGAAAATAATTTTATATTGGAGAGATTGTATGAGCCCACAAGAATTAGCAAAACAAATATTCAAAGAAAAATTTAACCGCACTTCTACTTTAAATGTGTACGCTCCTGGTAGAGTTAATATTATTGGTGAACATACCGACTATAACGATGGATTTGTTATGCCATGTGCTATCAATTATGGTACGGCAATAAGTGGAGCAAAACGTGATGATAGTATTTTCAAAGTGTATGCTTCTGATTTAAAACAATTTGATGAATTTTCTTTAGCAGAAGAAATTACAGTTAATCCAAAAGAAAAATGGACAGGCTATGTTCGTGGTGTAGTTAAATTTATTCAAGAATCTTGTCCAGATTTTAAACAAGGTGCTGATTTAGTGATTAGTGGAAATGTTCCACTTTCCGCAGGGTTAAGCTCATCTGCTTCCTTAGAGGTCGCTATCGGTAAATTTTGTCAACAATTAGCTAATCTCCCAATTTCCAATACAGAAATAGCCTTAGTTGGTCAAAAGGCTGAAAATCAGTTTGTTGGTTGCCAGTGTGGGAATATGGATCAGCTTATCTCTGCACTTGGTCAAAAAGATCATTTATTAATGATTGACTGCCGTAGCCTTGATACTATCCCAACACCTGTTCCTCATAATATTGCCGTAATGATTGTCAACTCTCATGTAAAACACGATCTTGTGGCAGGCGAATATAATGAACGTCGTCAACAATGTGAAATAGCCGCTAAATTTTTTGGGGTAAAAGCCCTAAGAGATGTTTCTATTGAAACCTTTAAACAACGAGAAAATGAACTTATCGCTTTAGATGAAAAAGTGGCAAAACGGGCAAGACACGTTATCACTGAAAATCAACGCGTACTTGAAGCTGTTGAAGCCTTAAAACAAGGTGATATTACTCGCTTAGGCAAGTTAATGGGTGAATCTCATGATTCTATGCGTGATGATTTTGAAATTACTGTTCCACAAATTGACTATCTTGTTGAATTAGCACAATTAGTCATTGGAAATAAAGGTGGCGCAAGAATGACTGGTGGTGGATTTGGAGGTTGTATTGTTGCTCTAGCACCATTAGATAAAGTAGAGGCGGTTCGTCAAATTATCTCCGAGAACTATGAAAAACAAACAGGTTTAAAAGAAGATTTCTATGTATGCACCGCATCTCAAGGAGTAGTTGTATGCTAGAAAAAATTAACCAAGGAATAGCACCTGATGGTAAACCATTCAATATTTTTACTCTTAGTTTAGATAACATATCTATTCAAGTAATGGATTGGGGAGCCACTTGGCTCTCTTATAAAGTAAAAATAGAAGAAAATTACCGAGAAATACTGTTAGGTTGCTTACCAAATAATTATGATAAGCAGTCTGTTTATATGGGCGCTACTATTGGGCGTTATGCAAACCGTATCGCCAATAGTCAATTTGAAATAAATGGTAAAAGCTATTTATTAAATGCTAATCAAGATCAGCATCAACTTCATGGCGGTCCAAAAGGCTTTGATAAAATTCGTTGGAACATAGAAAAGTGCGGTGAGAATTTTATACAATTTTCACATTTCTCAATTAATGGCGAGCAAGGTTTTCCTGGCAATGTAAAAGTATTTGTTACCTATATACTGGAAAAAAATGGTATCAAAATTGAGTTCAATGCGGAAAGTGATCAAGATACACCACTTAATTTAACTAATCACGCTTACTTTAACTTAGATAACGCTGAGCAAGGAACAGATATTCGTCATCACAAGTTACAATTATCTGCCGACTATTTTTTGCCTGTTGATTCTCAAGGTATTCCTAACGCACCATTAAAATTAGTTAAAAATACAAGTTTTGATTTTAACCAAGAAAAATTAATAGGACAGGACTTTTTAAAAGAAGAGCAAACAATTACCAAAGGCTATGATCACTCGTTTTTACTGGCTAAAAATCATGAGCAACCAAGTGTGAAATTAACTTCGTCAGATGAAAAAATCTCACTTTGTATCAAAACATCACAACCAGCAATTCAAATTTATACCGGAAATTATCTTGAAGGAACAATTAACCGTATAGGTAAACATTATTATGATTATTCTGGTATTGCTTTAGAAACACAAGCACTGCCTGATACACCAAATCACCCTGAATGGTATAAATTTGGTGGAATAATCAAAGCAAATGAAAAATATCACCATTGGACGAGCTATCAGATATTCATCAAGTAAAGTTCATTTATTTTAATTAACTTTTAATTTTTATGAATTAACACGATAAGATAACAAATTAACGCTATTATTTTTATAAAAGCAGAACATATGCTAGTCATTAGCTTGAAAATATGCTAATTTTTCGCTGAAAATAATTTAATACATAAAATAGAAAATATTTAAATATGAATACTCAAGAAAATTTAACTGATATATCAACTGAAAAAGACAAATCACATCATAACAAATCTTTTCTACAATCAATTTTTGGACGATTTTTCCAAGGCGAATTAAAAAACAGAAAAGAACTGGTTGAGGTTATCCGTGATTCTGAGCAGAATGAACTTATCGATCAAAATACCCGAGAAATGATTGAAGGTGTCATGGAAATTGCTGAATTACGAGTAAGGGACATCATGATACCACGCTCCCAAATAGTATTTCTTGAAATGAATCAGAATTTAGATTCTTGCCTTGATACAATTATAACTTCAGCCCATTCTCGTTTCCCTGTTATTACTGATGAGAGAGATAATGTTGCTGGAATTTTACATGCTAAAGAACTTCTTGCATTCTTAAGAAAAAATGCAGAAGAATTCAATTTATTACAATTACTACGCCCTGCTGTTATCGTTCCTGAAAGTAAGCGTGTCGATAGAATGCTAAAAGATTTTCGTTCTGAGCGTTTTCATATGGCGATTGTTGTTGATGAATTTGGTGCAGTTTCAGGTTTAGTCACTATCGAAGACATATTAGAACAAATTGTAGGCGATATTGAAGATGAATTTGACGAAGAAGATACAATGGATATCCGACAACTATCTCGTCACACTTACGCTATCAAAGCATTAACTGATATAGAAGATTTCAATGAACAATTCAATACCCAATTTGAAGATGAAGAAGTTGATACTATTGGTGGATTAATTATGCAAGCTTTTGGCTACTTACCAAAACGAGGGGAAGAAATAATCATACAAAACTTTCATTTTAAGGTTACAGCTGCCGATAGTCGCCGTATTATTCAATTACGGGTAACAATTCCCGATATTACTGATATAGCAGTAGATAAAAATAATTCTGATGAATCAAAAGAAGCATAAATGAGATCCTACGTAGTTTATATTCTTGCCCTAATAACAGGGGGAATTGGCGTTTTTGCTTACTCCCCTTTTGATATTTGGATAATTGCTTATATATCATTATGCGGGTTAATTTGGATTGCTAAAAATCCTCATAAAAAGACCGCACTTATCGGTAGTTTTTTCTGGGGACTTGCCTACTTTAGTATCGGTATAAATTGGCTAAATGTTAGTATCCATCAATTTGGTGGTACGCCTATTTTTATTAGTTATGCGTTAGTAATACTGCTTTCTGCTTATCTCTCACTATATCCTCTGTTATTTACCTATATCATCCAAAAATTTAAAATAAATAACTTAGCTCTTATCCCTTCTGTTTGGATTATTACAGAATACCTAAGAGGCACAATATTTACAGGATTTCCTTGGCTACAATTTGGTTATACACAAATTGATAGTCCTTTCAATGGTATCGCACCAATTTTTGGTGTAGAAGGATTAACATTTTTTACTGTATGGGTCAGTGCTGTCCTATTACAACTTTGCACCTCTATAATAAGTAATCCTAAAACACATCCTATTATTTTAACACATATTGTTATCTTATTCTTGGTGGTAACAAGTGCATATTTTTCTTCTTCAATAAAATTTACAGAAGAAAATCAACAAAAAAGTACTAAGGTAACACTATTACAAGGCAATATAGCGCAACAACTAAAATGGGATCCAGAATACTTTTTTAATACAATGGATATATATCAAAGATTGATAGCCAATTCACTCGGAAAGACTGATATCATCATTTTACCCGAAGCAGCCTTTCCAACAACTGAAAATAATATTCAGCCTTTTTTAACTGGATTACAAGAGGCAGCTGAAAAGTCTAACACCGAAATAATTATTGGATCTATTTATCATAATACAACAACTAATAAATTATTTAATTCCATGATAAATATTGGCAAACAAGACTTACCTTATAATTTAACAACAGAAAATCGCTATATCAAACATCACCTTGTGCCATTTGGAGAATATGTCCCTATTGAAACAATCCTAAGACCATTAGGGAATGTCTTTAATTTACCGATGTCAAACTTTCAAAGTGGTAGTGAAATTCAACCGCACTTCTTAGCTAAAAACTTTAAATTTACCCCAGCTATTTGTTATGAAATAATTTTTGGTAAACAATTACAAGAAAATATCACAAAAGATAGCGATTTTATTCTAACCTTATCCAATGATGCCTGGTTTGGTGACAGTATTGGTCCATGGCAGCATTTACAAATGGCAAGAATGCGTGCTTTAGAACTAGGGAAACCAGTAATTAGAGCAACAAATACAGGAATTACTGCATTTATCAATGCCCAAGGAAAAATAATATCTCAAGCACCACAATTTATCGAAACAAGTTTAACTCATGAGATCTTTACAACAAAGGGAAAAACGCCTTATTCAGTACTAGGCAATATTCCATTATATTTATTAATAGTGATATGGATAATACAGCATATTATCGGAATATATGTAACAAGAAAATTACATAGGATTAATTTATCTTAAATTTAAATAACGTCTAATCTTTCTTAATAGTAGAAAAATCCAAGGCCAGAGAAGCCCACTTATCATTGCTCCCCAAATAATTTGCCACTCAAAAAATGCGTTATTTAAAAACAAATCAATCATGAAAATACTAAAACGAAGCATAAAAACAAATAATATCATCAATAAACTTTGAAACCATAAAGACATATTGCGTAATATTCTATGATTTTTTGCGATTAAATATGTAAAAATAGATAAAACTAAAGCATGAACGCCAAGAACAGAACCTAATGTTACATCCCAAAGAATACCTAAAATAAATCCAGTACCAATGCTTAGCCTATTAGGAATAGCTAATACCCAATAAGTTAAAACTAATATCAACCAAGATGGTTTAAAATTATGCAAAGAAATAGGCCAAGGTGCAATTTCAAGAACTAAGGTAATAATAAAAAGACTTACAACAACAAAAAGTTGAATTAAAGAATGCCCTTTCACTAATCTTCCTCTCTATATTGTTGTATATTATTATCAATATTAGAAGGTATAATATCTTCTACTGGCGTAAATTCTGTATCATTATTTTCTTTAGAGTCTGAAATTTGTGGCACATTCGTTTTATTTTCCTCTAAAACTAGCGTTTTTTTAACCCTATTTCCCTCTGAACCTTGAAGCTCCAAACGCTGTTGAACGGCCTCACGTACCATTTCAGGGGTAATAGATTGAGCTTTATGCATATCTTCTTTAGTCGGCCATAATAATAGAATGTAACGCAATCTATCAAGAGAAGCTAAAGGCTTTGCCACTATTGTTGCGAAATAATTATTACCATCACGAGAAACACTTTGGACAATAGCGACAGGGTAACCTTCTAAAAAGCGTCCACCTAATCCAGAAGTAACTAAAAGGTCTCCTTTAACAATATCAACAGAACGCGGAACATTATCTAATGTTAATTCATCGCTACGACCTGTACCACTTGCAATAACTCGTACATCATTACGTAATATTTGTACTGGAATAGAATGGGTAATATCGGTCAATAAAAGCACTCGGCTTGTATCACGTCCTACCGAGATTATTTGTCCGACAATCCCTTTATCATCAATAATTGGCTGGCCAACATAAGCCCCATCTTTTTCCCCTTGATTGATAATAACTTGTTGACGATAAATATCTGTTTCAGCAGTTAAAACCTCACCTATTTTCTTGTATTCATCTGTTCTTAAAGGGGAATTAAGCAATAAACGTAAACGTTGATTTTCTACACTTAGTTGATCGAGAATTAAAAGATCGGCATTTGTTTTTCGTAACTGCTCTCTTAATACTTCATTTTCAATTTGTAATTTATTAGTATCAACTAAATTAGTTGACAAACCATCTAATACTATTCTTGGTGCATTTGCAAAGTAATATAAACTACTTACCGAAGTTTCCAAAAAACTCCGTAATTTAATCATTGTGTCAGTCTTTTTTCCATCAAATATAATTAATGAAATAGAAAAAATAACGGCAATAATTAAACGAAGCCCTAAGGGTGAATCCGAGCCGAATATGGGTTTCATAATAGCTTATACTAACTTAATCATGATGATATAACAGATATATCATAAACAATGTTATTACTAAATTTCATCACTAAAGATATCACCACCATGCATATCAATCATCTCAAGAGCTTCTCCGCCCCCTCTTGCTACACAAGTTAGTGGATCTTCACCAATGATAACAGGAACCCCTGTTTCCTTAGATAATAAAATATCAATATTGCGTAATAATGCTCCACCACCAGTTAATACCATACCACGCTCAAAAATATCCGCTGCATGTTCTGGTTGACATTCTTCTAACGCAGTAGAAACTGCCGTAACAATACCATTTAACGGCTGTTTTAATGCCTCTAAAATATCGCGAGATGTTAATTTAAAAGTTCTAGGTGCGCCTTCAGCTAAATTATGTCCATGTACTTCCATCTCAAGCACTTCATCATCATTTTGAATGTAAGCTAGACCTATTTCCTTTTTGATTCTCTCTGCTGTTGGCTCGCCAATAATCGACCCAAACGTACGACGTACGTAAGAAACGATCGCTTCATCAAAACGATCGCCACCGATACGAACAGAAGAAGAATATACGATACCATTCAATGAAATAACCGCAACTTCTGTTGTACCACCACCAATATCAATAACCATTGATCCTGTTGCCGTTGAAACGGGAAGTTTTGCACCAATAGCAGCAGCCATAGGTTCTTCAATTAAATACACCTCACGAGCCCCTGCTCCAATAGCTGATTCTCGGATAGCACGACGCTCTACTTGTGTCGCTCCAGCAGGTACGCAAACTAGAACACGCGGACTAGGACGCATAAAATTGCCACTATGGACTTGCTTAATGAAATATTGCAACATTTTTTCTGTTACAAAGAAATCAGCAATTACGCCGTCCTTCATAGGACGAATCGCTTCAATACTTTTTGGTGTACGCCCTAACATTAATTTTGCATCTCGACCGACAGAAGCAATACTTTTTAATGAACCGCTTCTATCTTTACGAATAGCGACAACAGATGGTTCATCTAAAACAATACCTTGCCCTTTCACGTAAATCAGTGTATTTGCTGTACCTAAATCAATAGAAAGATCATTAGAAAATAAACCGCGAATTTTTTTAAATAACATAGGAATTCCATAAAATAATTTGTATATAAAAAACTCAGTATTGAGTTCCAGAAAATTGTGTTAAATGTAACAAAAAAAAGCACTTTATAACAGATTTTTTTAGACATCTAAGTAAAAAATAGAAAAAATCCTTATCCTATATAAAAAAACAATAATTAAAATTATTTATTTAATATAGATTTTAAAAATCTCGCTGTATGCGATCCTTTTGCTCCAGCAACCTTTTCTGGTGTTCCAACAGCAATAATATTTCCACCTCCACTGCCCCCTTCTGGACCTAAATCAACAATCCAATCTGCTGTTTTTATTACATCTAAATTATGTTCAATAACAACTATTGTATTACCTTGATCTCGTAAACGATGTAACACGGCTAATAATTGCTTAATATCAGCAAAATGCAACCCTGTAGTAGGCTCATCTAAAATATATAAGGTTTTTCCTGTATCTCGTTTAGAAAGCTCAGTTGCAAGTTTTACTCGTTGTGCTTCACCGCCAGATAATGTTGTCGAAGACTGACCAAGACGAATATAAGATAACCCCACATCAATAAGGGTTTGGAGTTTTCTAGCAATAACTGGAATAGCATCAAAAAATTCTCTTGCCTCCTCTACCGTCATATCCAATACTTGATGAATTGTTTTACCTTTATAACGTATTTCTAAGGTTTCTCTGTTGTAACGTTTCCCTTTACATTGATCACAAGGCACATACACATCAGGCAAAAAGTGCATTTCTACCTTGATAACACCATCACCTTGGCAAGCCTCACAACGTCCGCCTCGAACATTAAAGCTAAAACGCCCTGGATTATAACCTCTAGCTCTCGATTCTGGCACTCCTGCAAATAATTCACGAATAGGTGTAAACAATCCTGTATAAGTAGCAGGATTAGAACGTGGCGTACGTCCAATAGGGCTTTGATTTATATCAATTACTTTATCAAAGAATTCTAATCCCTCAATAGACTCATAAGGTGCATATTGCGTATTATCTGCTCGATTCAATGCATTTTGGGCAAGAGGAAATAACGTATCATTAATTAAGGTCGATTTACCCGATCCAGATACTCCAGTAACACAAGTAAACAAGCCAACTGGAATTTCAAGATTAACATTTTTAAGATTATTCCCTTTTGCACCATTTAATTTTAGAATTTTTTTCTTATCAAGTGCGGTTCTTTTTTTCGGAATTTCTATCTTCTCTTCACCTGATAAATATTTTCCAGTTAACGAAGACTGATTTGCCATAATTTCCTCAGCATTTCCTTCCGCAACTATCGCACCACCATGTACCCCTGCACCTGGACCAATATCAATAATGTGATCTGCCGCTCTAATCGCATCTTCATCATGTTCTACAACAATGACAGTATTACCTAAATTTCTAAGATGAACCAAAGTATTTAATAATCTTTCATTATCACGCTGATGTAGACCAATTGAAGGCTCATCTAACACATACATTACACCAACTAATCCAGCACCAATCTGACTTGCTAAACGAATACGCTGTGCTTCTCCCCCCGATAATGTTTCGGCCGATCGAGAAAGAGATAAATAATTTAATCCAACATTAACTAAAAACTGTAATCTTTCTTTAATTTCTTTTAAAATTTTATCAGCAATCTTGGCTCGTTGTCCTGTTAGCGTTAAATGCTCAAAAAACTCTAAAGCTTCCCCAATACTTTTTTCTGAAATCTCAGGTAAATTCGTTTCACCAATGTAAACATGTCTTGCTTCAGGTCGTAATCTCGATCCACAACAATCTTCACAAGGTCTGTTACTAATATTTTTCGCTAACTCCTCTCTCACCGAATTTGACTCTGTTTCTTTATAACGACGAGCCATATTATTCAAAATACCTTCAAAAGTATGATGTCTTAATACAACATCACCTCTATCATTAACATATTGAAATTCTATTTCTTCTTTACCAGAACCATGTAAAATAATTTTTTGAATCTTCTTAGGTAAATCCTCAAATGGTGTTTCAATATCAAAATTATAATGTTTTGCTAAAGAGGTAAGCATTTGATAATAATAAAAATTACGTCTATCCCATCCTTTTATTGCCCCACTAGCTAAAGAAACGGAAGCATTTTGAATCACCCTATTTTCATCAAAAAACTGTTGAACCCCTAATCCATCACAAGTAGGGCAAGCACCAGCAGGATTATTAAACGAAAATAAACGAGGTTCTAATTCAGGAATAGAATAACCACAATGAGGGCAAGCAAAATTGGCTGAAAACATTAATTCCTCAGCATTAGGATCATCCATAGAGGCTACAACAACCACTCCTCCAGAAAGTTCTAAAGCGGTTTCAAAGGATTCAGCTAATCTTGTAGCTACATCATCTCTAATCTTAAAACGATCAACAACAACTTCTATAGTATGTTTTTTTTGTAATTCCAAAGTAGGAGGATCGGACAAATCACAAATTTCACCATCAATTCTTGCTCGAATATAACCTTGTGCCGCGATATTTTGCAATACCTTAATATGCTCACCTTTACGCTCTTTCACTATTGGTGCTAACATCATCATCCGACTGGACTCCGGCAACGTTAATACTTTATCAACCATTTGACTAATCGTTTGTGCCGATAGTGGTACATTATGCGTAGGACAACGAGGCTCTCCAACTCGAGCAAACAGCAAACGTAAATAATCATGAATTTCCGTAATCGTCCCTACGGTAGAACGTGGATTATGCGACGTTGATTTCTGTTCAATAGAAATTGCTGGAGATAATCCTTCAATATGATCCACATCTGGTTTTTCCATCAAAGATAAAAATTGTCTAGCATACGCCGATAAAGATTCAACGTAACGACGCTGGCCTTCTGCATACAACGTATCAAATGCTAAAGAAGATTTTCCCGATCCCGATAATCCAGTAATTACTATAAGTTTATCTCTTGGAATTTTTAAACTTATATTTTTTAAATTGTGAGTTCTCGCCCCACGAACATCAATATTTTCCATAAATTTCTAAAATTAAGTACCATTATTTAATATATACGATCATTATCGCACATTCTCAAATAACTGTGCAAATATCCAGTTTATATATAGATTTTTCTAAAAATTTAAGGCAAAATAAACATCATAAATAAACATTTTATATAAAATAAGCTAGAGGAATATTATGGCTGGAGTAAACAAAGTTATTATTGTTGGAAATTTAGGTAATGATCCTGAAATTCGTACTATGCAAAATGGTGAAGCCGTAGCTAATATTAGCGTTGCAACGAGTGAAAGTTGGACAGATAAGAATACAAATGAACGCCGTGAAATTACTGAGTGGCATAGAATCGTATTCTATCGTCGTCAAGCTGAAATTGTTGGTGAATATTTACGCAAAGGTTCAAAAGTATATGTGGAAGGTCGTTTAAGAACCCGTAAATGGCAAGATCAAAGTGGTCAAGATCGTTATACTACCGAAATTATCGGTGATGTGATGCAAATGTTAGACAGTCGAGCAGAACGTACAGCTAATAACTACCAAGCAAATAATTATAGTAATACTGGTAGTTACAATACACAAGTAAATCCAAACCCTACGCCATCATATAATAATCAACCTAAGCCAGCACCAAAAATGGAACAATCCGAGCCTGCAATATTTGATGTGGACGATGATATTCCATTTTGAGTTACATATAATTTAAAAATGTAAAATATAAACCTCTATAATACAGAGAGTCCCTTATTTTAAGGTCTCTCTTTTTTTACATTTTTTTAACGCTAAAAACTTAATTTGTTAGTATTTATATATGGAAGTTTTGTAAAACTAAATAGGTATGCATAGACTAGAAACAATCCTTTTTTTCAAATGGAGAACGTTTTCCTCTATTAGTTAATGAGGAAACTGGTATTCTTGATTTTTATTCAACATTATGGGTAACTGTATAACTACGTAATCAACCCGCAGTAAATACAATTAGAAATAAGCTGGGAACTATACAATGGATAATGAATTGGGAAAAACATAATAATCTTGTTATTAGTGATCTAATTCATGGAGAAATACTCTTAACAGAAAACCAATTGGAATCTCTTATTCGACATATGAGAATAAATGTAAAAAAGCAAAAGAATGTAATCAATACAAAAAAGTGTGTTAATGAAGGACGGAACTCAATTTATTGATATTTATTCTTCTGTATCTCGTAGTCATCAATATAATAGACTAATAAGGCTTTCAGAATACATATTATTTCTATCTAAAGTAATTAATGTATCCAACGAATATATCGAAAAATTGACGAAACTGATTAGGTTAATTAAAGAGCCAAAACCTAAAAATCATAAAACTTTATCTATAAAACCAGAAAGTGAGCTACCTGATGGATTATTAGATGAGTTTGATCTTCTACAGCTAATTTTTAGTAAAAAACGCTCTTTATAGTTTTTACGTTGTGGAGTCTCTAAGTTGAAATGAGTGTTTACACAGAATGTTGGATAGGATCCTATCTACTCCATTAGCCCTTAAATTTTACCGTTCTTTAAAACTTTCATCCAAAGTTGTTTTTAATGGACTTAATAAATAATCAATTACTCGTCTTTCTCCCGTCTTAATTTCTGCCGATACAGCCATCCCTGCGATAAGTTCTACACTCCTCCCATCAATATTTAAGTAACTTTTATCCATCAAAATAGTTACTGGAAATACCAATCCTAATTTCTCATCCTGTATAGCTTCAAAACTGAAATATTTGACTTTACCTTTGATATATCCATAACGAGTATATGGAAAAGCCTCTACCTTAATAGTGACATCTTGCCCTTCATTTACAAAGCCAATGTCTTTATTTGATAACATCGCTTCAATTTCGAACTGTTCTCCTTGTGGAACAATCGTCATTAGTGGCTGAGCAGTAGTAACAACCCCACCGATAGTATAAGTTTGTAATTGCTGAACGGTTCCATCTACAGGCGCATAAATTTTACTTGATGTTTGACGTTGCTGACTTTTTTCTACCTCTAAGATGAATTGCTCAACTTGCTCATTAGCTTTGCGTAGCTCATCTAACACATTGCGTTGGAAAGATTGCTCAAAGACTTTATATTCTTTGTGCACCTGTTCTAACTGAGCCTCCAATTCATAGATTTTGCTCTGTTGAATATTCTTCTCATTTTCTAGCTCAATCACCCGATTTTCCTGAGAAAAATATTCATGTTTTGAAACATGTCCCTTTTTGTATAAGCCATATATATCATTACGACGTTCTTTTTCGTGTTTTAGCATTGCGATGAGCTTTTGAATTTGGATATTAATCGTCTTTTTCTCCGTCTCTTTTTGGAGAATTGTCGCTGACAATTTTTGCTTTTCTGCAACCCATGTCAGATATTGACTCAATGCTAACTGTTGCTCACCTTTGAATAATCTATCTTCAATATTAAAAGTAACTTGTTCATTACTATTTTTTAGTTGCGGAACAGTGTTTTCCTGAATGGCTAACAGTATCGCTTCTTGTCGTAGCTGATTAAGACTAGCTAATTTCAGTGCTGATTTGGCTTTAGATAAATCAGATTCCACCCCTAAGGTGGTTAATTCAAGTAACAGTTCTCCTTTTTTTACTACCTGCCCGTTTCTTACATAGGATTGCTTAACAATAGCCGTTTCTATCGGTTGAATAATTTTACTTCTCCCGCTAGGTAAAATTTTCCCCGTTGCAACAGCTACAATTTCAACTTTTCCAAAATATGACCAACAAAGAGCGGTCAATAAAAATAAAATAATCAACCGCCCGATCCATCTTGGTAAAGCAGAAACGGGCGTTTCAATTAATTCTAAATGAGCAGGTAAAAAGGCATGTTCATCTTCTTGCCGATAAGGTGTGTCTAGTGATTTTCTTACTTCCCACGTTTCTCGAAATACTCGAATATAGCCTTTAATTAATCCACAAAGTCCAGTCAAACAATGCATTATCCCCTCCCTGTCGTCGCCTGAAGTTGATACAAATAGTGATAAAGCCCTTTCGCCTCTAGTAACGCTTGATGACTTCCCTGTTCAACGATTTCCCCTTGATCCATGACAATAATACGATGAGCTTGACTTACTGTGGATAAGCGGTGAGCAATGATAATCACTGTTCGGTGACGACAAATATGTTGCATATTTTTCATAATAATATGCTCAGATTCATAATCTAAAGCACTAGTTGCTTCATCAAAAATAAGGATTTTAGGATTATTGATTAAAGCCCTAGCAATAGCGATACGTTGCTTTTGTCCACCAGATAGATTGGCTCCATGTTCTCCTACTAAGGTGTCATAGCCTTCAGGTAACTGGGAAATAAAATCATGAGCACCAGCAAGCTGTGCGGCTTGCATAACTCGTTCAATTGGCATCGCTGGATTGGTAAGTGCAATATTGTCACGAATTGAGCGATTAAGCAGAATATTATCCTGCAACACCACGCCAATTTGACGACGTAACCAAGATGGCTCTACCAATGTAATATCATTACCATCAATAAAAATATTACCTTGAGAGGGGACATACATACGTTGGATCAATTTTGTTAGTGTACTTTTACCTGAACCAGAACGCCCGACAATGCCAATAATTTCACCAGCCTTAATGGATAATGAAACATGATTTAATACATTTTTACCTTCAGGACGATAACGAAAGCTAACCTCTTTAAAGCTAATATCCCCCTTAATTTCAGGTGGCACTAATTTATTTTGTGGGTTTTCTGTTGGAGTATTTAAAATATCGCCTAAACGACTTACCGAAATACCTACTTGCTGAAAATCTTGCCAAAGATGAGCTAGACGAATAACAGGTGCAGCCACTTGACTAGCTAACATATTAAAAGCGATCAACTGACCAACAGTGAGATCGCCACTAATGACTAAATGAGCACCTAGCCATAGATTTACCACCATCACAATTTTTTGAATAAGCTGAATGCCATGCTGACCAATAGTTGCAATTTTTGTTACTTTAAAGCTCGCTTGCACATAGCCAGAAAGCTGTTTATCCCAATGTTCTGTCATTTGAGGGGCAACTGCCATAGATTTGATAGTGTTCATCGCCGCCACGCTTTCTACCAAAAATGCTTGATTATCTGCATTTCGAGCAAATTTTTCATCTAACCGTCGACGGAGAATAGGGCTAATAAATGCTGACCATAGTGCATAGCAAGGCAATGAGATCAGGACAACCAAGGTTAGCCAAGGGCTGTAATACCACATTACCGCTAAAAAGATAAATGAAAAGAGCAAATCTAATACAGAGGTTAATGCTTGCCCAGTTAAGAAATTACGAATTTGCTCTAATTCTCTCACTCTTGCTACTGTATCACCAACACGTCTTGCTTCGAAATAGGCGATTGGCAGTAAAAGCAAATGTCGAAATAATTTTGCACCGAGTTCAACATCAATTCGGCTGGTTGTATGGGAAAACACATAAGTGCGAATAGCGGAAAGGATAATTTCAAAAAGAATGACGATACAAAGTGCCACAGCCACTACGTTTAACGTACTAAAACCTTGATGGACAAGGACTTTATCCATAACAACCTGAAAAAAGAGCGGTGTGATTAAGGCAAAAATTTGCAAAATAACAGAAACAAATAGCACCTCAACAAGAATCTTACGATATTTGACTACCGCAGGAATAAACCATGTAAAGTCAAACTTAGCCAGTTGTCCCATTAGGCTCGCACGGGAAGCAAATTGAATAATTTCGCCCGAATATCTTGCGTTGAAATCTGCTTCTGAGAGAACTAAAGGCTGATTTGTTGCCAAATCGTGGATCAAAAAGCGACGATGTTCATTATCAATTTTAGCTAGAATAAAATGCTGACCATCATCACACCAAACCAATACAGGCAAATGAACAAATGCCAAACGTGATATTGGCTTTTCGGTGGCTTTTGCCTTAAAGCCAATTTCTTTTGCTGCCAGTAAAAGCTGTGTTTTACTCATTAGGGTTTGTATGGCAAATTTATGCTTAATTTGCTCAATACTCATTGGAATTTGGTGTAACTGAGCAAATATATTCAAAGCAGAAAGGGCTAAATCTTGTCTATCCATAACATAAACCTATTAATAAATACCAGAAATGCGGATACCAGCGTGGTATCCCTACAAAACTTCGTCATTTAATCATTACGTCGCAACTATATAACACTCAAAAGCCTCACTCATCTATGATGAAAAGTGAGGCTTTAAGAACCGAGGCATTATCTCCAATTCGCACTTAAAACCGTTTCAAGGCTTGTGTTAAGTGCTGCTGGTAATGAAATCTGCCCTGCCGCAGGTGGCGAGAATGCTGCCATCGCACTCACTAATTTATCCACATTACTATGCGTTAAGGATTTATTATTGAACGCTACAATCTTTTCGAGCTTGTAGTTTTTACCATACCAATCAGTAATAATCGTTTTATCTTCGGTGCCAATTACACTTATTTCTAAGTCAGTATCTAGCTTACGGAACCAAAGTTGGTTATGGTTAACATTGCTGAAGCGTAAGGTATCTGTACCCTGTTCATCATATATGCTATCAATACCGTCCCCTCGATTAAACAGATAAGTATCGTTACCTTTACCCCCCATCAAGAAATCATTACCCTTCATTCCATTTAAGGTATCATTTCCACCATAGCCAATTAAACGGTTATTAGCAGCATTTCCTTTCAATGAGTTATTGCCATCATTACCTGTTCCTGAAATAGGATTACTGCCGTTAAGTTGGAGGTTTTCTACATTTTCAGGTAAGGTGTAGGAAACCGATGAAATTACTTTATCTGTACCTTGATTTTCTTTCTCAATCACTTTATCAAGATGAGAATCGACTATATAGGTGTCATTTCCGGAACCGCCAATCATGGTATCAAACCCTGCTTTACCGTCTAAACGGTTATTACCTGAATTCCCTACCAATCGGTTATTTTCACTGTTACCTACCGCATTGATTGAGGCTGAGCCTGTGAGTTGTAGCTCTTCGGTATGTGCTGATAGGGTATAACTGACGGAAGATTTCACAATATCATAGCCACCATCTTTGATTTCAATGACCTTATCGCCTGCGTTGTCCACAATGTAGGTGTCGTCACCAAACTCACCTGACATTGTATCAGCACCGACTTTACCATCAATCAGATTGCCAACCGCATTACCTCTTAATCTGTCATTGCTATTACTACCTAAAATCACTTGCTTAAGCTGCGGTAAATCCGCTTGTTCTTTGGAGAAAATAAACATATCAGCTTTTAGCTTATCAGTTCTCACACCTTTTAACGTGATGTACTGAGTACCTGCTTTAGCTTCGCCTAACCAAACTCTTGTGTAAAGTTCATTATTGACTGAGAAACTAGAGAAGTTGATAGTATTCACACCATTAAACTGAGAGATATCAATTTTCTCGTTTTTGTCATTGATATCAAAGTCCCAAATCAGATTTTTCAATAGACCTTGAGAGGCATTTGGTGAGCTATCTTTTACCACCACAAAACGGTCACTACCTTTGCCACCCTCAGCTCTTGCTTCATTGACTTTGACATTATGGTATTGATTTAACTTTATATATTGCTGGTTATGATAACTCGTGGACTCTGCAGATTCATCACCTTCTAAATAAAGTACATCATTGCCTTCACCGCCTGACAGATAATCCGCACCCTCACCGCCATAGAGTGTATCATTACCGCCTCCCCCTAGAAGCTGGTCATTCCCCCTACCGCCATACAAAATATCGTCTCCGCCAGTTACTGAATTTGATGAGTGTTCTCCCACAATAACATCATTACCCGCCCCACCTTTAACTATATCATTACCATTACCACCGAAAATCCTATCTTCCCCTCTTGTTCCCCAGAAAGCTACCCCAAAGTCAGGTAACGCAACCTCTTCATTGCTATTCGAAAATCCATAGCCACCCGTTTGATTTAACCAATAAGGTTTAAATACTTCCGCAGTAACAACAATATTGTTATCAGTAAGCTGGCTGGCTTGAATATTGTTTAATCTAACTGTTTGCCCACTACCTAAAGAAATCAGGGTATCAGATCCCTGTTGTTGCTTAGTCCAAGAAAAAGCGTTAAAGCCTGTGAAAACAAGGCGGTCATGCCCCACCGTAAAATCCGTAATCACATCTTGGCTATTTGATTTCTTATCAATAATAAAAGTATCGCTACCTTGACCACCCGTTAAGCGGTTATTCCCTAAACCTCCCGCCAATATATCATTCCCTTCTAGTCCAGATAATGTATCATCGCCACGTCCACCAATAAGCACATTAATAGCATTGTTCCCAGTCAGCTTATCGTTATAATCGCCCCCTGTAACATTTTCAATTTGTGCTGGATTATTGATGGTTAAGGCTTTTCCCGCTAAATTCGCTTTGCCAGTGGAAAGATTAACTTCAATCACACCATTCATTGCTGCAGCATTAATAGTATCTATTCCTCCATTGGTATCATTAAGCGTATTACCCATTTGATGATTATGGAATTCATTAGTATAGACGTAAGTATCTCCTGTGCCATAAACCCGTCCATAAAAACTCAATGACCAATGATTTAATGTCCCTGTTTGCCCTGTTGCTACATCAAAAACCTGTAATTTCCATTGCCCATTAGGGTCTTCACCTTTTAAAAGTGCTGTGTTAAAACGGTAATCTAAGGTATTGGATTCACCGAATTTAATATCCCCATGAGCCTTCTCTTCATTTGGATTTTTTCCAGGTCTATTCATTAATAAAGAGGTTGTTCCTGAGGGGGAAATCAACTTAATGATTAAATCACTAGCACGAGAATGGGTTAAATTGACTTTTACAGAAACATTTTCAAGCTGTAAAGTGGCACTTTCAACATTAACAGAGAACTGTCTACCATTATTATCCTCGATAGCTTGGTTGATATTACCAGATTGATAAATATCCTCTAATTTCACTTCATTTTCATAAGTGTGTTGCGTATGCCAATCTTGGGCTAATCTCACCGCTGCTTGTGCATCAACAACACCATAACCATAGTCGTGGCTGACGTGCATCCCTGTACCATTCCAATTTTTCGCCCCGTTACGTTGCCATTGACTGTCGGTAATGTCTTTTGTGGTAGCTGTGAGGGCAAGAATTTCCTGTACATCACGATAACCAAGATAAGGGTTGGCTTCTAACATCAAGGCAACGATGCCTGAAACAACAGGGGCAGAGAAACTCGTACCATTATTGCGAGCATATTCATTCCCTAATGTTGAGCCATTTTCATTGACAATTTCACGAGAGCTTGAGTAAGTATTGGAACCGTGTGCCGTAACCAAAATGCTAGCACCTTGATTTGAATAAGGTGCAATAGTGGTTTTAAACGCACTATTTTGTTGAGCAGAGGCAACCGCAATACCATAACGTACATTAGTGAGTTCAGAATAATTGGTATTTCCGCCCGCACTTCGTTCATTACCAGCAGAATTAACAATTACCGTGCCGAGTCCATTACGTCCTTCCATTAAAGCAGGTTTATAAATATCAAACAGGGTTTTACTTTTATCAGTAAAGTTGATTTGTTGAACGAAGTTTTGTTTATGCCCCCAGCTGTGATTGGCTACATCATAGTTTTTCATTTTATTTAAGCTGGTGATATTTTCTCCGACCCAATGGCTAGCCACTCTCGCATCATAGGCAACACCCACTCCACCTTCACCATTACGCTCCGCCACCATAATACCCGCGACTTCCGTGGCATGCTTGCTGAACACCTTATCATCTTCTTGGCGTTTATATTCGTAATCGTGCAACCACTGCTTATCCATTTGGTGGCGTAATTCAGGGTGACGATAATCCGCTACTTCTTCTGCCACAGAAAAAGGCCCGCTAGGTTCAAACTGCCCAATGCGGATATTTTTACCCGTATAATTTGTCCAAACAGGCAGAATATTATCTGCTTCCAAATAATATTGACGAATAATATCGGGGTCTTGCGGTAAGTGCGGTGGGACTAAATAGACTTTTCCTGTTAGCTCTCCCTTACCATTGGTGCTAATTGCCTTAATACCTTTGGCATCCCGAATGGAATATTCAAAACTGGCAATCCCTTTAAACCCTTTGGTCGACGTAAATTCAATATCACCATTATCTAATACTCTTAACGAACCACCTCGAATATTGAAAGCTTGATAGATACTAATTTTATCGCCTTGAACATCAATATCATTTTTTAAGAGTTGAGATTGTTTAATAATGTAAGGGCGTGAGCCGTCAAAACGTCGCCCTTTGCTGTCTTGATAAAGAATATCCTCTACAGGCATTGGGTTTTCCCATTCTGTCTCTGTTGAAGGTGCAGCATAGTTAGTCAAATCTTTAAAATTCAACTTCTCAATATTGCGTAAAAAGTCCGTGCCATCTCGTCCTTGTTTGGTGTCGCTAATTAATAAACCACCGCCCATTTTAGTGATTTTATAGTCGGCAAAATTACCTGAGAACTCAGCAATATCTTCACCCTCACCGCCATCTAAATAATCATCGCCCCCCTCGCCAAGCAAGGTATCTGTCCCTTCGCCACCGTATAACATATCATCATCAGAGCCACCGAAAAGCACATCATCGCCCTCATCACCAAATAAACGGTCATTGCCTCGATGTCCTCGGATTAAATCCTTACCTGCATTACCTGAAATAAAGTCATCGCCATTTTCGCCCGATAAGGCATCATTAGCAATACTGCCTACAATCACATCGTCGCCATCGCCTCCACGCACAAAAATAGAGCTGTTGCCTGAAGAAACAAATACATCATTGCCCCTTCCTCCGTGAGCGATTTCAATTTCAGCGACACCAAGGTCTAAACTGACCCCTTTATTGCCCACCACTTGTACAATATCATCGCCTTTGCCACCGTGAATATTCTCTGGCAAATCATCACCATCAATCAGTAACACATCATTACCATCGCCGCCAAAGAAAATATCGGCACCGCCTCCACCAGCAAGCCAGTTATCTCGCCCATCGCCTCGTAGCGTGTCGTTACCATTACCAGCTTGGATATTTTCAACGCCTAATTTAGCCACACTTAAATCCCGATTCACATCATCAACAGCTGTCCAACCTGTCGTGCTCTCAATTAAACCAGAGGCTTCCGTCACTGTTTTCTTACCCCCATTAGCATTGCTAATACGATGCCCTCTTGGATTGGCTAAAAAGTTCACCGCCACCACTTCTTGTTGTTTCCCCTTACGAGTAAAACTGCCCTTTGCTAATAATTCATTGCCATTAAAAAGTTGTCCGCCTTTCTCTTCATAATCTAATTTGATAGCAGTAATACCTAATTGTTTAAGGGTTTTTAACTCCCCAGAATCCGTCACGCCATTATGGTTTTTATCTTGCCATACTCGTACAGCATTAAAATCCCTATCCTTTTTATCAAATACATTATCTTTATTGCTGTCTAAACTTTTTAATGCTTCAAAACCATTAGCAAAACGTTTTTCTCCCGCTTCGCCATTACGTCCTGCTTTGCCAGCATAATATTCAGAAAACACTTCTGACATATTGTCGATTTTGCCGTTGTTATTTAAATCCTTCACCAACAAACCATCTTGATTATTTACCCAACCGGTTTCCTCCAAAGCCCCCCCGTCATTATCAATATCAAATAACACCGATTTTTCGTTATAACTCACCGCTCTTGCCCCATCGCCGTTTAAATCTAAGATAAGCGGATCGACAGGTAAGCGAGAATAGCCAAAACCTTTTACTTTATTAAGCAGTTTTGGATCTTTAATAAAAGAAAATTTTTCATTAAGAACGGATTTATTATCATTGTCAAAAATACCTTTGGAGAGATTATAGTTAGATGCTCTAAAACCATTAGTGGTAATATGTGACATGGAAACTGAAAACGGATCGTTATGTTTATTTAATATATCTTTATTTAGTAAAGCATAGAGTGCAGGAGAAAGAGAAACAGCGTCATTATCAGAGTTTTTATCTAGGATTGGGGTAGTGGAGATGTTGAATTTATTGGTTGGGGTTTTGTTTTCATCAGTATTTTCTATATGAGATCTACTTAATTGATCAATGATAAATCTAGCTTGTTTACGAGATATTTCAGCTAAAGTTGTCGGTTTGAACGTTACAGTAGGCGTATCAGAAGTATGCTCTGAAAAATTCTTAAACATATTGGGTTTTCTAATATATCCAACTGCAGGGATAATACTTGAGCCTGTGTAAAATCTAGCATTAACTATTTTATCTGCCTCAGTAATAAATTTATCTATATTCATGCTTTCATTATTAATTTGAGGCGTATTGCGTTTAAGCTTGTCAAATTCTGTGCGATTTACCGTAGTAAAACGAGTATTACCTCTGTCTTCAGTAATATGAATTTTTGTTGTCGCATCAGAGGTATCCCTTAGAGTATACTTAACTATTCTATTGGTTAACCAAGATATGTTTTTACTGCTATAATCATAGTTATCTTCTTGAGCTTTAAATGAAAAGTTGCGAACCTCACTTGGTCTTCCATTTTCATCAATATAAAATTTAACCATTTCTTTTTCAATTGCAATACTAGCAGAACCAAAAATCAAAGCATTAGTTGCATATTTATCATCATTAGTATTTGTTTCGTAGTGAGATAATGCTAGTTCTCCCTTCAGGGCTTTATCATGCAAAGATTTTTTCTCTAAATAGCCTCTATATTCCTTTTGATTAGCTATAGCTGCAAATTCATAGCCAGTCTGTATATTTTTTACTGACAGAGGATTTGATGGATATTTATAGATAAGCTTGACTATTTTTTCATAACTAATTTCTTTTCCTTTATAAGCAGAAAAGTCTATTTTATTACCCTCAGTATCAACTCCTGAGAAAAAACGAGACAGAATTTTAAAAGAGGCGGCAGTAATGTTTTTAGCTGCAGTGTATTTAAAATAATCAGATTAAGAAATTTCAACATGATGACCTAGTTCTCTAATATCTAAAACTTTAGCAGCCAAATTTTCATCATTTACATTTAGTTTAATAAATTTATCTGTCATAATTAATTCCTTATTTATTCTAAGTTAAATAAATATCTTAAATTACCACAGTTTTCAATTTGATATCTATCTACTTTAGTTTCTCTTATCGTATTCCACATATATTGACTATCAGAGTTACCTCCAACTTTCGAATGAATAATCAACTGTTTTTTTTGTTCTCCTCCTAAGCTAAAGGAAGATTTTTCATATAAAGAAAGTTCTGTACCATAAAAAAGATACATTATATTATGATTCTTTAGAATCTCCATAAAATCTAGTTTCCAAAATTCAGCAGGATTCATTTGAGATAATATATTTTCACTATATTGTACAAAAGTATCATCTAAATCTGCTGATGATGCCATCATATGATGTTGTAAAATAAGATTTCCAATAAAGCTATTAAGCACATTTTCATCAATATTTTTTCCAGTAATAGCTAACTCACAATCCATAAGGTTGGGAAATTTATCATTAGGATCAGGATCACACCAATCCCTGTCTTTATCCATTTTGATGTCTAAGAGAATATCATTAAAATAACGATTAACTGCAACTTTTAATCTATATTCTTCGTCTCTTTCAATTCTTTCGCAGTGCATTTTTCTTCTTTCCACAATTGATGGATTATCGTCTTGTATAAGAAAAATAAGTGCGATATAGACTAATAAAACAACAGCTTTTAATAGCCCAATCTTTGTTATTTTCTTTTTATCAAGTTTCATAGGTTAATTACAATGTGAATAGGTCGTTAAAATTTTTCTTATCTTTAGCATATCTAATAAATTTGGGAAAGAGGAGGTTTTTAAATTTGTGATTCGCCTCACGTTTTTTTATTGCAAGAAGTAAATTATCTCCAATTCGCACTTAAAACCGTTTCAAGGCTTGTGAAAAGAGGCAGCAGTAATGTTTTTAGCTGCAGTGTATTTAAAATAATCAGATTGAGAAATTTCAACATGATGACCTAGTTCTCTAATATCTAAAACTTTAGCAACCAAATTTTCATCATTTACATTTAGTTTAATAAATTTTTCACTCATATTAATCTCCTACTTAATCTAGATTAAATAAATAAGTCAATACGCCACACTCTTCTATTTTATATCTATCTACTCTAGTTCTTCTTATCGTATTCCACATATATTGACTATCAGAGAAACCTCCAACTTTCGAATGAATAATCAACTGTTTTTTTTGTTCTCCTCCTAAGCTAAAGGAAGATTTTTCATATAAAGAAAGTTCTGTACCATAAAAAAGATACATTATATTATGATTCTTTAGAATCTCCATAAAATCTAGTTTCCAAAATTCAACAGGATCCATTTGAGATAATATATTTTCACTATATTGTACAAAAGTATCATCTAAATCTGCTGATGATGCCATCATATGATGTTGTAAAATAAGATTTCCAATAAAGCTATTAAGCACATTTTCATCAATATTTTTTCTGGTAATAGATAATTCACAATCCATAAGTTCAGGAAATTTATTGTTGGGGCTGAGTCTACATTGATAGCTGTCTTTATCTTTTTTGAGTTTCAAAAAAATATCTCTAAAATAATAATTAATCGCAGCTTTTAATCTATATTCTTCGTCTCTTTCAATTCTTTCGCAGTGCATTTTTCTTCTTTCCACAATTGATGGATTATCGTCTTGTATAAGAAAAATAAGAGCGATATAGACTAATAAAACAACAGCTTTTAATAGCCCAATCTTTGTTATTTTCTTTTTATCAAGTTTCATAGGTTAATTACAATGTGAATAGGTCGTTAAAATTTTTCTTATCTATAGCATATCTAATAAATTTGGGAAAGAGGAGGTTTTTAAATTTGTGATCTATTTCGCAGTTCATTTTACAAGAAGTCAAATAATACTTAATTAGGTTTTCATGAGGAGGGTTAAATAGTTATTTAGGCTTGGAGGGGGGGGGAGTTAAAAGTCTTTTAAATCTTCCCAAGACTCAGTTCCTCTATTAATAGGAGCATCTAAATGATTGGATGTATCTTGTTTTGTTTGAATGTTTTTCTCTGTATCAAATATTACAGAGGTATTCTCTTTAGGTAATACAGAACTTGGAATATAACCAAATTCACTAAGATTACTTATTACAAATGTAGTAGGTTCTGCTTTAATAGTTGCATCAAAATTAGCTAAATAATCTGATAGTTGAAAAAGAAATAATTGATAAAAAATGTCTAAATTAATTGGATCAATATCATCATCAAATTGCTTTAGAAGCTGAAAATAAAGCGTTTCCACTTCATTAAAATCGATATCGTACCCTTTATTACTTTTAAGCCACTGTCGTAACTGCTTAACTTTAGGTCTTCCCATTCCATTATTTAAAGCAAGTGGTATAACCAAATCCAATTTTTCAAAAGCAAAACTTAACTCTGTTATTACCTGATGCTTAACACTCGACCAACCTAGTTGGCTAATCAGATCAGCAAGCTTTCTATTTGAAATATCATCATTACTATATTGCTGTAAATACAATTCTTTGATCTAAAAATTGCTCAAGCCTTATCTAATTCACCTTGCTGTTGATACTCTTGATAAAGTTCTGTCAGAATTTTAAGACGTGTATTTCCACCGTTATATAACTCATATTTATCGTTATTAGGATACTTTGTTACTGTAAGGATAGACTGTAATCCAATATTCCTTATAGACTCTTTAAGATTTTCATAATGTTCTTGATAATTCATTCCTAATGTTTGTCTAGGATTAAGGCGGAGAGGGTAATATACTTAGAATATCAAGCATAAATACTTGTCCATCAATAGGTGTATTCTTAATCTCATCTGTAGAAAGTGATGCTTTATTTTTATGAAAACTGAGAAAACCACTACTCATTTTTCTTCTCCACTAATTCAGGAAAGACTTCTTTATATAAAGATTGGATAACAATATTTAAATGGTCATACTTATTAGGATCTTTGTATTGATGTGCAAATGTTTTCATTAAAAAATAAGATTCAAAAAATTTACGTTTGGTGGGTACAACGGTTTGTAATAAATGTGTCGTTTTTAAATTTTCATCATTAATAAAAGCAGTCTGTAATTCTTTAAGTAATAAACTATCTGTTGTTAAACTGCGATCAAAATCATTAATGATAAAGGTTAAAGAAGGAGGATAAGGATTACCAATATTTTCATATTCTTTAATCGCTGAATTAAATACATCAACAACTCTTGCTGTTTCCATTGCAAAAAGCATTTTAAGTTTAGTGACAGAAAGGACTAAATCTGGACGTGCAAGTAATGCTGCATTTTGTACAGAACGACCATCAGTACCTTCTGTATCAATAAATATATAATCATACCTATCTTTTAAAGGCTCTAATAAAAAAGCCAACCTAAAAACACCATCAGAACTATTCCTTAAAAATGAGCAACCAATAGCTTATTAGGATCATCATTAATAATAATATCGATATTCTGATGATTCGTTGTTTTATGAATAACCTCATCAGCAGATAATTTACCCATAAGAAATAATGAAAATCCGTTATTAGATTCTAAGTGGTTGTCTATATCGAAAAAACGAGATAGTGATTGCTGAGAATCAGCATCAATCAATAGAATTTTTTACCTAAAGAAGCAAGGTAACCAGCCATATGAATAGTAAGTGAAGTTTTACCTACGCTACCTTTTGTGGAAATGAAAGAGATGATTTTAGCTGTACTCATAATTTGACCTATACATTTTTATAAATACTATTAACTACATAAAATTTAATAGATAAAAATTAAAATAAATTTAAAGTAAAACATTTTTTAAAGGAATGAATCACTGTCATACAATGCACTTAAAAGACTATATTTATCCTTAATTAGCACTTAATGTCTAATTTTAAGGAAAAAATATCTCAAAATAATGAATATAATGAATTTAAAATAGTTATTATTGTTGATTTAATTAAAGGGGTATTTTAATATGAAGAGGTTGTTAAGTACCTAAATACATAACAATAGAGAATAAAAAAACAAAATCATGTAGTAATTAATAAAACACTACCATTTAAAAAATAATTTTGTTCTTTAGGTAAAAAAGCTCTTATTTATACTATTGTAAAATAAAGAATTTAAAAGAAAAATGGCGGAACGGACGGGACTCGAACCCGCGACCCCCTGCGTGACAGGCAGGTATTCTAACCAGCTGAACTACCGCTCCGAATTAGAATTGATTGGCGGAATGGACGGGACTCGAACCCGCGACCCCCTGCGTGACAGGCAGGTATTCTAACCAGCTGAACTACCACTCCGCTTTGTGTGTCGAATAATAATGTTGAATGGACCAAAGGTCAAGGCATTTTTTTATTTTACTATTTAATTGATTAATTGCTAGTCATTAATGTATATTCTCTTCCTCTAACAAATTCACCCATAAACAATTCCCTTTACTTTTCTTATTAATATCTTTCAAGAGTTTCTGGTGTGCCTCCTGTTCTTCTAATGTGGGTAGAATTAATTTCAGATCCATAATATTATGTTCCACAAGCGAATCATTTATATCTTCCCGACTTTCTATAATAATATCTTTAACGCTATCGACTACATCTGTACGTGATATCCCATTCACTTTATTTACATCTAATTCCGAAGATTGATGAACATCATGTTCATCAAATAAACTCTTCTGACCTCCTGTCATTGTCAAATAAACATCACCTAAGATCTCCGCATCAAGTAAAGCACCGTGTAATTCCCTTTTTGTATTATCTACATGTAATCTTGTACAGAGTGCATCCAAACTATTTCGCTTTCCTGGATACATTTTTCTTGCCATTTGTAATGTATCGGTAACAAAGCAAATATCTTCCGTTCTTAAGTTAATATTATTCTTTTTAAATTCATAATCCATAAAACCCACATCAAATGGAGCATTATGAATAATGAGTTCAGCATCTTTTATAAACTCAATAAACTCTTCCGAAATTTCCAAAAATGTTGGTTTATCCTTTAAAAAATCATCTGTAATTCCATGTACTTTTATGGCTTCTGGATCGACTAATCGGTCTGGTTTTATATATAAATGTAATTTTCTTCCAGTATAGCGACGATTAATAATCTCTACCGCACCAATTTCAATAATGCAATGCCCCTCATAATGAGCACCGAATTCATTCATCCCTGTGGTTTCAGTATCCAATACAATTTGTCTTTGAATATCTTTTTCTTTTGTCATATTCTCATACTATCTCTTTTGTAGAATTTAAGGTATTATCGCCTCATTTAATAAAAAAGAATAGAAAAAATATGCAAAAAAATGTTGAAATCTTTACTGATGGCTCTTGTTTAGGTAATCCTGGACCAGGGGGGATAGGTATTTTATTACGTTATCAAAAACATGAGAAACAAATTTCAAAAGGCTATTTTCAAACGACAAATAATCGAATGGAGATATTGGCTGTAATAGAGGCACTAAATAGTTTAAAAGAGACTTGTTTAATCCATTTACATAGTGATAGTCAATATATGAAAAATGGTATCACAAAATGGATTTTTAATTGGAAAAAAAATAACTGGAAATCAAGCAATGGAAAACCAGTTAAAAATCAAGATTTATGGCTCCAATTAGATAAATTAACTAGCCTACATTCAATAGAATGGATTTGGGTAAAGGGGCATAATGGGCATAAGGAGAATGAAATCTGCGATCAACTTGCAAGAAAAGGCGCAGAACATCCAACACAGCCAGATATAGGATATAATCCACAACAATAATATAAAGACTTATCTATAAATACTAATTTACGCACATTTTAGATATAAATTAACCCAATAAAAAACAGGCTTAAAGCCTGTTTTTTAATTTAAATAATCAGATCATTATTTTGTCATTGCCGCGACTTCTGCAGCAAAATCAGACTCTGCTTTTTCAATACCTTCACCAACTTCTAAACGAATGAAATTAGTAACATCAGCACCATTTGCTTTTAAGAAATCACCAACTGATTCAGAAGGATTCATTACAAACGGTTGGCCAGTTAATGAAACTTCACCAGTGAATTTTTTCATACGACCTTCAACCATTTTCTCTGCTATTTCGCGAGGTTTACCTGATTCCATTGCTATCGCTACTTGAATATCACGTTCTTTAGCAACAACATCAGCTGGCACATCTTCAGGTTTAACATAATCAGGACGACTTGCAGCAACGTGCATAGCAACTTTTTTCAATAAATCTTCATCAGCATTTACACCAGCAACTAAAACGCCGATTTTGGCACCATGTAAATATGCACCTAAAACATCACCATCTAAAAATTGAACACGGCGAATTGTCATATTTTCACCAATTTTAGCAACAAGTGCAGCTCGTTTTTCTTCAAACTGAGCTTGTAATGCTTCAATCGTTACACCTTTATTTGCTACAGCATAATCTGCAACTTCATTTGCTAATTCTAAGAATCCAGCATCTTTTGCAACGAAATCAGTTTCACAGTTCATTTCAACTAAAGCACCGAAACCTTGAGCTAAACGAGAAATAATCACGCCTTCAGCAGCTACACGCCCTGCTTTTTTAGCGGCTTTCGCTTGACCTGATTTACGCATATTATCAATTGCTAATTCAATATCTCCATTCGCTTCTACTAATGCTTTTTTACATTCCATCATACCTGCACCAGTACGATCACGAAGTTCTTTTACTAATTTTGCTGTAATTTCAGCCATATTAAAATCCTCTATCCATTTAATCTCGTACGATAACTACCGCACTTTTACTTATATCATAAAAAAACAGGGAGCATATAGAGCCCCCTGCTACTAATTAATCGTTATGATTAATAAGGGCTCACGCCTTTATTTACCTGAATTATTCTGCAACAACTTCTGCAGTTGCAGATTCTTCAACTGCAACGAAGTTTTCTTCAGTTACGGATTCTTGATTACTCGCCTCTTTAACGGCAGCTGATGCTGCTGAAAGATATAGTTGAATCGCACGAGCCGCATCATCGTTACCAGGAATAACGAAATCAACACCATCTGGATTTGAGTTTGTATCAACAATTGCAAATACAGGAATGCCTAAATTATTTGCTTCTTTGATAGCAATATGCTCGTGATCTGCTGCAATAACAAAAATTGCATCTGGAAGACCAGCCATATCTTTAATACCACCAAGACTTAACTCAAGTTTTTCCATCTCACGAGTACGCATTAATACTTCTTTTTTGGTTAATTTATCAAAAGTACCATCTTGAGATTGAGCTTCCAAATCTTTTAAGCGTTTAATTGATTGACGAACAGTTTTCCAGTTTGTCAACATACCACCTAACCAACGGTGATTTACATAAAATTGTTTACAATCTAATGCCGCTGCTTTTACTGCTTCTGACGCTGCACGTTTTGTACCAACAAATAAAATTTTTCCTCTATTGCTAGCAATACGGTTTAATTCAACTAATGCTTCATTAAACATAGGAACTGTTTTTTCTAAGTTGATAATGTGAACACCATTACGTGGTCCAAAAATAAATGGTTTCATTTTTGGATTCCAATAACGAGTTTGGTGACCGAAGTGAACGCCTGCTTGTAGCATATCGCGCATTGAAACTTGTGCCATAATATGTTTTCCTTTTTTTGGGTTTAGCCTCCACATACTAAGTAAATCGACCGTTTGGCACCCCGATTTACTCTAAAGAGTATGTGTGTGATTTAGTATTAAAATTTATTATCTTGAAAGACTCAAAATAACTTGCGTTTTATATCATAAAATAGACTCAAAAACTAGAAAATTTTATGAAAAAAGGTGCCAACAATGCTAGCACCTAAATTTTTATGAACAAAAATAATTATTCTTGAAGATCTTTCATAAAATCTTCATTAATTTCTACCTTTGCTTTTTCTCTTAATGCTTTAGACAAGGTGGAGACCAACTCTAATTGGTTTACTCTCTTTAATTGCTCTCTAAAAGCAAGCAAATCATTTTCACTAACACTGATCTGATCTTCAACATTAGTTAATTCAATAATAACCACATTGCCTAAAGAATCTCTTGAAACAGAGAACACCGAATTATTGATTGGCTTAACCATAGAGAAAATAGCTTGATTTAATAAACTATCTTTATTTTCTGCATATACCCAAGTTTCCAATTCACCAAACTGAATATTAACGGCTGAATCTTTAGAATTTGATGTAAGTTTATCTGCTATTTCTTTTGCTTGACTCAAAAGCATCAATTCAGCTTTCTGTTTTTTCAAATAAGTAATTATATCTGTTTTAGCATCTTCTAAACTACGAATACCTTGAGGCTTGTGCTCCAAAACTCGCACTATGATTGAATGCTGGGTTCCAACATTAATAGCCTCTGAATTAACGCCACCTTGAGAAATATCTGAATCAAAAATAGTACTAATTAAATTAGCATAGTTCAATGCATTCGGTAAATCTTTACGAGAAAAGTAATCTGTTTCTTGTATATCCACACCAACAGCTTTTGCAGCTTCAGACAAAGATTCAGGATGTTCAAATGCTTTTTCATTAGCAATTTTTTCCATTGAATAAAACTCATTCACTGCTAATGTGTTCCTAACAATTTGTTCAATTTCACTTTTAACTTCATCTAAGTCACGTGTTTTTACTTCATTTACTTTAATAATATGGTAGGCATTATCAACTTTTACAGGTTGAGAATACTCCCCTACAGATAAGCTTACTGCCGCTTGCTCAAATGTAGCTGGCATCATACCCGATACTATCCAGTTAAGATCACCGCCATTTTTACCTGACAATTTATCTATTGAATATAACTTAGCTAAACTTTCAAACTCTTCACCTTTTTGTAAACGATTATAAATATCCTTTGCTTCATTTTCTGTTGCAACTTGAATATGAGAAAGGTGTTGAGTAATAAATTGTGGCTTATTATCTTGGTAATATTGTGCAATTTCGACATCTGAAACCTTAACATTTTTTTCTGCCACAGTTTGTGTTAAATCAAGATATTGTACTTTTACCAATTCAGGTACAGAAAATGCATTTTTATTTGCATTGTAATAATCTTCAATTTCTTTGTCTGATACTACTTGTTTGTCAATCTCCTGCTCTATCGGTAAGGTAGCTAAACGAACATGGCGTTTTTGAAAAAATTGATTTTCTAAATTTTGAAACTGTGAAGGAACTAAAAAATCAGATTGTGCGATTCCCGATTGAATTTGTGAGACCTTTAATGCTTCACGAATATAACTAGCATAAGTATTAGATGATATACCGTTTATTTGTAAAAACTGCTTATAAAGATCATTATCAAATTTTCCATCCTTTTGAAAAGAAGGAATCTTAACAATTTCTTGCTTAATTTGATCATCACTGATCCCTAACTTCAATTCATTAGTATATTGACGCAATAATTCTTCATCAATTAAGCGATTTAAGACTTGCATTCTTAATGAATTAATAAATTCGGGACTATCGGCAACGGCGGCAAACTGAGAGCCTAATTCCTGACTCGCATTCTGATAAGCATTATTATATTGCTGTGAAAAAGTCTGCTGTGAAATTTCTTCCCCATTAACTTTTGCCACTGAAGTATCTATTTGGGTGAACATATATCCCGCAACACCACTCAGTACAAATGATACTGCAATAAAACCAAAAATAATCTTAATTATAATGCTGTTTGAAGCAGCATGAATTTTTTCCATTAACATTGTTGTTACCCTACAAAATTTAGGTTAAGTTTAACTTGATGAATTATAATCTAAAATTGAATATATCGCACCATAAAATAAAGCCAAATTAAAAATCTGGCTAAAAAAATAACCGCACTTTAATTAATAGAACGAGTTCTAGAACTTGGCTTACGGGCAGTAGAAGTTTTCACTTTCTTAATTGGTGATAATTTAACAAACTCTACACCCAACGGTGGATTTTCTAATGCTATCGTTAAAACTTCATCAATAGTTTCCACTGCATGAATTACAAGATTATTTTTAGCATTATCTGGAATATCTTCCAAATCTTTAACATTTTCCTTTGGAATAATAACTGTTTTAATTCCACCACGATGTGCAGCCAATAACTTTTCTTTCAGCCCACCAATAGGTAATACCTTACCCCTCAAACTGATCTCCCCTGTCATTGCCACCTCAGATTTAACTGGATTTCCAGTTAAACAAGAAACTAAAGCGGTACACATTGCAATCCCCGCACTAGGACCATCTTTTGGCGTTGCTCCATCAGGAACATGAATATGAATATCACGTTTTTCATGAAACTCATTATTAATACCTAACCCTTCAGCTCGAGAACGGACAACAGTCATTGCAGTTTGAATAGATTCTTTCATCACATCACCAAGTGAACCAGTATAAGTTAATTTTCCCTTACCTACGACAGAAGCGGTTTCAATAGTTAATAAATCTCCACCTACTTCTGTCCAAGCAAGTCCTGTCACTTCACCAATTCGATTTTTAGAGTCAGCTTGTCCAAAATCAAAGCGTTTAATACCTAAATAATCTTGTAAATTACTTGAATCAACTTTTAAAGATTTCAATTTTTTATCTAAAAGTAAATTTTTCACAGCTTTACGGCAAATTTTGGATATTTCACGCTCAAGCCCACGAACACCAGCTTCTCTAGTATAGTAACGAATGATATCAAGAATTGCACTTTCTTTAATTGATAACTCCCCATTTTGCAAACCATTTCGTTCCATTTGTTTGCTCAACAAATGTTTTAAAGCAATATTCAATTTTTCATCTTCCGTATAACCAGAAAGACGAATTATCTCCATACGGTCAAGCAATGGTCCTGGAATATTCATCGAGTTAGAAGTTGCAACAAACATCACATCTGATAAATCATAATCAACTTCTAAATAGTGATCATTAAATTTAGTATTTTGTTCAGGATCAAGAACTTCCAATAAAGCAGAAGAAGGATCTCCTCGCATATCGGCTCCCATTTTATCAATTTCATCAAGCAAAAATAATGGATTTTTTACGCCTACTTTTGCCATTTTCTGAATCAACTTACCTGGTAAAGCACCAATATAAGTTTTACGATGTCCTCGAATCTCCGCCTCATCACGAACACCACCTAACGCCATTCGAGTATATTTACGCCCTGTCGCATTTGCGATAGATTGACCTAATGATGTTTTACCTACCCCTGGTGGTCCCACTAAACATAAAATAGGGCCTTTTAATTTATTCAAACGAGCCTGTACCGCTAAATACTCTAAAATACGCTCTTTTACACGTTCTAAACCATAGTGATCTGCATCTAAAACCGCTTCTGCTTTCACAAGATCTTTCTTTACTTTACTACGTTTATACCAGGGAACTTGTAACATCCAATCAATATAACTACGAACAACAGTTGCTTCAGCAGACATTGGAGACATCATTTTTAATTTTTGTAACTCAGACTCAGCTTTTTCACGAGCTTCAACTGGCATTTTAGCCTCTTTGATTTTCTGACTTAGCTGCTCAATCTCATCAACGGAAGGATTATCCCCCTCGCCACCAAGCTCTTTTTGCAATGCTTTGATTTGTTCATTCAAGTAATAATCGCGTTGATTTTTTTCCATTTGTTTTTTAACACGATTACGAATTCGTTTTTCTATTTGCAAAATATCTGCTTCTACCGCCATTAACGTAAGTAAATGCTCAAAACGATCCATAATATTAGGTAATTCAAGCAACTCTTGTTTTTGCTTTACAGTAATTGGCATATGAGCTGAAATTGTATCGCTAAGACGATCAAAATCATTAATACGTTGTAATGCAGAAACCACATCAGGTTGAATTTTTTTATTTAACTCTGCATATTTTTCAAACTCAGCCAATACCGTATCTTTCAATACTGATAATTCTTTCTCATCATTAAATTCAGTTTTAATAATATCAATATTGGCAGAAAAGAAATCATCATTTTCATTCAAAGAATTAACTTTTGCTCGATATTGTCCTTCAACTAATACTTTTACCGTACCATCAGGTAACTTTAATAATTGAATAATATTAACTACTGTTCCAACATTATAAATATCATCTATTGTAGGATCTTCTAATTCGGCTTGCTTTTGAGATACCAACAATAGCTGTTTATTATTTTCCATTGCCTCATCAAGACTACGAATAGATTTTGGTCTACCAACAAATAATGGCATAACCATATAAGGAAAAACTACCACATCACGCAATGGTAGAACAGGAATGACCTTTTGTTTACTCCGTTTTGCGTTCATATATACTCTCTTTTAGTAAAATTATTATTAATTGTTATATTGGGTTAGGAGTGACTAATATCAAGTAATAAAAGAAAAGTGCGGACAAAATACCGCACATTTTTTATTTTTATAAAATTATCAATGATATTCTAATTTAGGTGCTTTATTTTTAGTAATTGTTTTCTCTTCAACAACAACTTTTTTCAAGTTGTTTAAAGAAGGTAAATCATACATTGTATCAAGTAATAATCCTTCAAGAATTGATCGCAACCCCCTAGCACCAGTCTTACGTTGAAGTGCTTTTTTCGCCATTGCTACTAATGCTTTTTGAGTAAACTCTAATTGAACATCTTCTAAATCAAATAATGCTTGATACTGCTTAACCAAAGCATTTTTAGGCTCAGTCAAAATTTGAATAAGTGCCTTTTCATCAAGTTCGCTTAATGGTGCGATAACGGGTAAACGTCCAATAAACTCTGGAATTAAACCAAACTTCATTAAATCATCAGGCTCAACTTGACTAAACAGTTCACTTAAACTAACTTGATTCTCTTCTGTTTTTACATCTGCACCAAAACCAATCCCAGTATTTCCTTTAGCTGTACGCTTCTCAACTATTTTATCCAATCCAGCAAAAGCACCACCACAAATAAATAAAATTTTTGATGTATCTAATCGCAACATTTCTTGCTGAGGATGCTTACGACCACCTTGTGGTGGTATTGAAGCAACCGTACCTTCGACTAATTTAAGTAATGCTTGTTGTACACCTTCACCAGATACATCTCTTGTTATTGATGGATTTTCTGATTTACGAGTAATTTTATCGATTTCATCAATATAAATGATGCCTCGTTCCGCTTTTTCTACATCATAATCACAGTTCTGAAGTAATTTTTGTAAGACGTTCTCCACATCTTCTCCAACATAACCAGCTTCAGTTAAGGTTGTTGCATCAGCCATAGCAAATGGCACGTCCAACATTCTAGCCAATGTCTGAGCTAATAATGTTTTACCACTTCCCGTAGGACCAATTAATAAAATATTACTCTTGCCTAGCTCTACATCAATTGTTTTTTCTGTTTTTCTTAAACGTTTGTAATGATTATATACAGCAACTGCCAATACTTTCTTAGCATAATCCTGTCCAATAACATAATCGTCTAAATGTGCTCGAATCTCGTGAGGAGTCAATAATTTTTCTTCTTTTTTTGTCTCTACTGACTCAATCGCTGCTGATTCCCCATCTTCTTCTACATCAACTAACATATTATGGCAAAGTTCAATACATTCATTGCAAATATAACCATCAGTACCTGCAATTAATTTATCGACCTCTTTTTGTTCTTTACCACAAAAAGAACAATGTAAATCTTTTTCTTTTGTCATTATATCGTCCAATATTTATCTTTTATCCAAAACTTTATCAACAAGCCCATAATTTTTAGCTTCTTCCGCAGACATAAAATTATCACGATCTGTATCTTTTTCAATTTTCTTAAGAGATTGCCCCGTATGAAAAGCTAAACGCTCATTCAATGTATGCTTAATTTTAAGAATTTCCTGTGCATGAATTTGAATATCTGATGCCTGTCCACGAAAACCACCCAAAGGTTGATGAATCATTACTCTTGCGTTAGGTAAAGCTGCTCTTTTTCCTTCTGCACCACCCGCAAGTAAAAATGCTCCCATAGAGCAAGCTTGTCCGATACATAATGTTCTCACATCAGGTTTAATGAACTGCATTGTATCATAAATAGCCATTCCAGCAGTAACTGATCCACCAGGGGAATTAATATAGATACTAATGTCTTTTTCTGGACTTTCAGATTCTAAAAAAAGAAGTTGAGCAACAATCAAATTCGCCATACGATCCTCAACTTCACCACTTAAAAAAATTACACGCTCTTTTAATAAGCGAGAATAAATATCGTACGAACGCTCTCCACGAGATGTCTGTTCTACAACCATAGGTATAACACTCATAACTAACCCCTTTCTATTATTATTTGTTATAAAGACAACACTACTTCTATATTAACTTAAAATACCGCTAAAAAGCACTTAAAACTTACTATATAACAAAAATGCGGTCAGTTTTATTTATAAAACGACCGCACTTTATACTTACAAAAATAATTAATTATGCTTTTGGATTCATAATTTCATCAAATGTCGCAGATTTTTCAGTAACTTGCGCTTTTGATAAAACAGCATCAACTGCTTGTTCTTCTAACACAACATTACGGATATTATTCATTAACTCTTTGTTTTTCAAATAATATTCAACAACTTCTGATGGTTGTTCATAAGCTGAAGCAATATCTTCAATCATTGCTTTAACACGGTCTTCATCTGCTTTTAATTCGTTAGAAGTAATCACTTCTGCGAATAACAAGCCAACTTGCACACGACGTTTTGCATCAGCTTCGAATAATTCACGTGGTAATTGAGCTGCTTGTTCTTTATTACCACCAAAGCGTTGTGCTGCTTGGTTACGTAAAACTTCAATCTCTTGCTCAATTGCACCAGTAGGAACATCTATCGGATTTTGAGCTAATAACCCATCAATAACTTGTTGTTTTACTTTAGAAACTAAAGCAGTTTTTAATTCACGCTGCATATTTTTTGCGATTTCAACTCTTAAATCAGCGACTGTCTTTGTATTTGGACCAAACTTAGCAACAAATTCATCTGTCAATTCTGGTAATACCATTACCTCAACTTTTTTCAATGTAATAGCAAATTTAGCAGCTTTACCTTTTAAATTTTCAGCATGGTATTCTTCAGGGAAAGTAACATCAATATCAAATTGTTCACCAGCCTTATGACCAACAATGCCTTCCTCAAATCCAGGGATCATGCGACCTTGTCCCATTAATAAAGTGAAATCTTCTGCTTTTCCACCATCAAATGCTTCACCATCAACAGTGCCTAAGAAATCAATAACAACACGATCTTCAGCCGTAGCTATATCAGCTTTTTCTGCCCAAGTAGCCTGTTGCTTACGTAACACATCAACCATTTTATCAATATCAGCATCAGCAATTTCAACAACTGGTTTTTCTACTTTAATTTCTTCCAAACCTTGTAATTTTACTTCAGGGTATACTTCAAATGTTGCCGTAAATTTTAATTCTTTACCTGCTTCAAATTGTTCAACAGAAAATGTTGGACGACCAGCTAGATTAACTTTATTTTCAAACATTACTTCAAAAAAATGTTTTTGCAATAAATCACCTAACACATCTTGGCGAACTGATGCCCCAAAACGTTTTTCAATAATTTGAGCTGGAACTTTACCTTTACGGAATCCATCAACACGAGCGTTTTTAGAAACACGTTTTAATTCTTCGCGAACGGCTTGCTCTACTGTTTCAGCTGGAACAGAGATGTTTACACGACGCTCAAGCCCTTGAGTTGTTTCAATATTAAATGACATTATGTTACCTCAAAATGAATTTGCACTCGGCGAAACACACGCACCGAACACGTTATTAAATAAATCTAGATTAAAGACCTTGAATTATAACGATACATTTACTATCAGTCGAGAGAATGACATATAAAAAGCTACGCCCGCCTAAAATTCAACCGAAATTAATCCTTAATTTTACAAAATTCTAAAATTTTTCTAAATTTTAAGCCATATAGTAACTTTTAAATCAATAAAATATACATATAGCTATAATACTTTGCTTGCCTAAAATCATAATAATTTTATCTTAGACTAACACTTCTAATACAGCAAACAGAAATAAAAAAGTCGAATAATTAAATCCGACTTCATACTAATTATCTATATTATCGAAAAGATTAAATGATTTCGCTAAGTTTTATTGGACGCCCTTCATCTAATGATTTTTTTGCAGCAATAGCAATTAAAACTGGTTGTAACCCATCATTACCATTTACCAATGTTGGTTTATTATTTACAACAGAATCGACAAAACAAATCATCTCATCGGCAAAAGATTGCATATAACGCTCTAAAAAGAAATATTTTGGTTTCTCAGCAATTACACCAGTATCGCTAGAATAAATAGCAGTTGAATTTGTATCATTTGCTGTTTGAACGGCTCCTTTTGAACCAAAAACCTCCGCTCTTTGATCATATCCATAAACAGCTTTGCGACTGTTATCAATCACACCTATAGCTCCATTAGCAAGTTTTAATGTAATAACGGCTGTATCTATATCTCCTGCCTTTCCTATTTCAGGATCAACTAAAACACCACCAGCCACATATACTTCTATTACTTCACTACCAGATAAATAGCGAATCATATCAAAATCATGAATTGTCATATCAAAAAACATACCACCTGAAACTTTTACATATTCAATAGGCGGAGCATCTGGATCCCTTGAAGTAACACGAATAAGATGCGGTTCTCCAATTTTACCTGAAACGACATGATCTTTAATAGCCTTAAAATTATGATCAAAACGGCGGTTAAATCCGACTTGGAATTTAACTCCAGCCTTCTCAACTTCAGATAACACCTCTTTAATTCTTTCGACATTTGCATCAACTGGCTTTTCACAGAAAATATGCTTACCCGCTTGAGCGGCCTCAATTGATATTGGTGCATGAGTATTCGTTGAAGAACAAACTAACACCGCATCAATTTCAGGATCTTGAAGAATCTGTTTATAATCATCATAAACATTTGGAATCCCCATTGTTCTAGCCCAATCTTTTAACTCATCTGTAACACGAATATCTGAAATTGCTTTAATTTCAGCACCCTTTACATATTTAGTAATACTTTCAGAATGAACTCGACCTATACGTCCAGCACCAATAATACCAACTTTAATCATATTAAACTCCTGCTACTTCTTTAATGTATTTACGGCCTTTTAAAGCATATTCAAATGGATTAGCTAATGCAGGATCTTGTTCTGCTTCAACAACCATCCATCCTTTATAATTATGTTTTTCTAAAATATCGAAAATCGGTCTAAAATCAATAACACCATCACCAGGAACAGTGAAAGTCCCTTTTTTAACACCCTCTAAAAAACTAAGATCATTATTTTTCACTTCAGCTACAACTTCATCTCTTACATCTTTTAAATGAACGTGAACAATACGGTCAATATATTTATCTAAAACATCTAACATTGCTTGTTGTGAACCTTCAGAGTAATAAAGATGACCAGAATCAAATAATAAATAAACATCATCATTAACAACATTCATATAGCGATCAACTTCTTCAGGTGTCTGAATGCCTGTTCCCATATGATGATGTAAGCAAACTTTCATATCCTTTTCTGCTGCAAGTTTTGCTAATTCATTATAACCTTCAGCTAAAAGTTGCCATTCGTTATCAGTAAAAATTGTTTTTTCTTTAAAAATAGATTTTGATGTACCCTGAATACTACGGCTCTGTTCTGAACAACCAATAACTTTAGCCCCCATAGCATGTAAAAAATCACGATGTTCAATAAATCCTTTAATTGTTTCTTCTTTTTTTCCATCTACAAAAAAGGTACTGAACCAAGCATTACAAATTTGAATACCTCGTACGTCTAGTTTATGTTTAAGCACTGCAACATCACGAGGATATTTATTACCAACTTCGCACCCCGTATAGCCTGCTAATGCCATTTCACTCACACATTGTTCAAATGTATTTTCCGCTCCTAATTCAGGAAGATCATCATTAGTCCAACCAATAGGAGCAATTCCTAATTTTACATTTTCAGCTTTCATACTTTTTCCTTTTTACTAAAATAATAATGCTTAATTAATATAACCATATGACTAACACTAATAACGTCTAGCTTTATCAATCTCTACAACTGATGTGCTATAAGCCTGTTGCACCGTTTCTTTGTCCGATACTTCTGGTACCCCAACATGCCACCAACTGTCATAACCATTTGCCATTGTTTTCGGTAAAACCTTAATATCAATTAAGGTTGATACTGATTGTTTTTTTGCATCGTTCAAGGCAAAAAGCAGTTCTTCCTCTGTGGTAACTTGATAAGTTTTACATCCATAAGACGCGGCATTCATAGCGAAATTAATAGGAATCAATCCACCATTTAATTGATTCGTATCAGTATTTCTAAAGCGAAATTCAGTTACAAAGCTATCCATTCCATGACCAATTTGTAAATTATTAATACAACCATTTGCCATATTATCAAAAAGAATAATATTGATTTTTTTATTCTCTTGAATAGATGTAACTAATTCAGAATGAAGCATCATATAAGAGCCATCACCAAGTAAAGCATAAACTTCTTTATCTGGATTAGCTAACTTACTCCCTAAAGCAGCATTTACTTCATATCCCATACAAGAATAACCATATTCTAAATGATAAGTATTTTCTCCTTTTGTTTGCCAAATTCGCTGTAAGTCACCAGGTAAACTTCCAGCAGCAGCAACAATAATGTCATTTTTATCTAAATGCTTATTTAAAATACCTAGTACTTTTGTTTGCGTTAAACAAGAATTTGTCAATCGGATAAATTCATCATAAACACGCTCACGATCCAAACGGTCATCAATTTCAGGTATAAAATCTTTTCCTGTATAAGTTACATTATGAATTCTTTCTAACTCCTGTTTTAACGCTTCTTTAGCTTCTACAATCTTATTTCCCCATTGAGCTTGATAATTTGTTGGTGCTAGTAATTGATTTAATTGACCTAATGCCTCTTTAGCATCAGCAATAATTTGTATTCCATCTAACTTATAAGCATCAAAACGAGCAACATTAATATTTAAAAAATCGACATCTTGATTTTTAAAGATCCACTTAGATGAAGTGGTAAAATCAGTATATCTTGTTCCTATGCCAATAATTAAATCCGCATCTTTCGCTAATAGGTTTGCTGCCAAACAACCTGTAACACCAACACCACCGACATTAAAACTATGCTCAGAAACAACCGCACTTTTTCCTGCTTGAGTTTCAGCGAATGGAATATGATAGGTTTCAGCAAAAACTTTCAATTGTTCTGTAGCTTGTGAATAACGAACACCACCACCGCAAATAATCAAAGGTTTTTTCTTACTTTGAATTAATCTAATAGCCTCCTGTAACATAGTATCTGTTGCAGGTATTCTATTTATACGATGAACGCGTTTTTGTAAAAAATATTCTGGAAAATCATAGGCTTCAGCTTGAACATCTTGAGGAAGTGAAATAGTTACAGCTCCCGTTTCTGCAGGATCGGTCAATACTCTCATTGCATTAATACAGGCACTCATTAATTGTTCTGGGCGATTAACCCTATCCCAATATTTACTTACTGCTTTAAAAGCATCATTAGTACTAATGCTCAAATCATGATATTGTTCTATTTGTTGTAAAACTGGATCAGGTTGCCTTGTCGCAAACACATCACCAGGTAATAAAAGAAGTGGTATTCTATTTGCGGTAGCTGTTGCGGCAGCAGTAATCATATTAGCCGCCCCAGGCCCTACTGATGAAGTACAAGCATAAATTTTCTTACGCAAATTTTGTTTAGCAAACCCAATGGCCACATGTGCCATACCTTGTTCATTACGCCCTTGACGAACAATTAAATTTCCAGAATCTTGTTCCAATGCTTGACCTAATCCTAGTACATTTCCATGCCCAAAAATACCAAATATACCTTCTACAAATTTCGTAATTTGACCATCACATTCAACATACTGATTATCTAGAAATTTAACTAATGCTTGCGCCACTGTTAAACGGATTGTTTTCATTTCTATATTCTCCGATTTATCCTAATTCTTTGAACATATAATCACAAAAAAATTTCAAAATAAACAAAAATGAAAAATAAATTTCATTTTTATGGAATAGATCACATTTTTGAAAATAAAGAACAGTGATAGAATATAAATATTGATTTTTGATAAGATATAAATATATAAAAATAGGACAACATTACATAATCTGCTGCCCTATTCCTATTCAATTAGCTCGCTTTTTTACGTCTTTTTAATGTATCCAACAACACAGCTACAACAATAATCAATCCTTTTACTATTTGTTGCCAGTAAGGATCTACACCTAGCATATTAAGCCCTTTATTTGTGGTACCTATGATCAATGCACCTATTACACACATAGGAATAGTACCAAATCCGCCGCTAAGAGAAACACCACCAATAACCGCCGCCGCAATCGCATCAAGCTCCCAAGCTAATCCATAAGAAGGATTACCAGCATAAGTTCTAGAAGCGAGTAAAGCCCCCGCAAGCCCTGATAACGCACCAGCAACAACATAAACCCAAATTAATGTCTTGGTTGTGTTAATACCACATATTTTAGCTGCATTTAGATTTCCGCCTACTGCATACACATGACGACCAAAAGTTGAACGACTTAGAAGAATATGAGAACCAATAACAATAATCACATATAAAACAACTAAACCTGGTAAGCCAAAGAAATCAACATCCGAAATCCAAGTAAATGCCTCTGAAGAAGCATCAATAGGGCGACCTTCAGAATATAGCTGTGCTGCACCACGAGCAATAATCATCATACCTAAAGTAGCAATAAAAGGTGGTATTTTTCCAAGGGCTGTCAATCCACCATTAACTGCTCCAAGTAATGCCCCTAAAGCAATAGAAATAGCAAAAGCAAGTATCGCAGCACTAACCGTATCCCCTCCTGTAACAACAGACGCAGATACAACCGCAGTTAATGCAACCATTGATCCTGATGATAAATCAATACCAGTAGTAACAATCGCAAAAGTAACACCAATTGCAATAATACCAAACATAGAAACTTGCTCAACAATACTCCATACTGTTCGTGGAGAGAAAAAACCATCAATGGAAACAGATAATGCTAAGAATAATCCTATAAGAATAAAAACCATTCCATAAGTATTCAATATCTTCCTTAATGTAACCTGTGACATAATAGATACCTCATTTATTTTTGTTAAATACTATTTAATTCAAAATAACTAACCTGACGCTAGCTCAAGCACACGTTCTTGAGTTAACTCGTTGTATGGAATAATTCCTACCTGATGCCCCTCGTGCATTACCATAACACGATCACTCATAGACAATAACTCAAGCATATCTGATGTAATCATAATTATCGTTTTACCTTGTCTAGATAGCTCCACCATAAGTTTATATAACTCAGCCTTAGCTCCAACATCAATCCCCTTAGTCGGTTCATCAAGAATTAAAACATCAGGTTCCAAAAGTAACCAACGTGCAAGTAAAACTTTTTGTTGATTGCCCCCAGATAAATTATTTGTGATAACATCCACATTTGGTGTCTTAATTTTTAATTTATCTTTCTGCAAATTTGCTATTTTTTTAGCTTTTGTAACTGAAACAAGTAAATTTTCCAAATAGGGAGACATCTTAGGCATAATCATATTGTCGGTAATACTTAAATTTAAAAAGAGCCCTGTTAATTTTCTATCTTCCGTTACAAAACCAATTTTATACTTCATTGCATCAAGTGGATTATGAATCTCAGCCTTTTCTCCTCTGACATAAATATCACCAGAATCAGCTGGTTTATATCCAAATAACCCTTCAACAATTTCTGAACGACCCGCACCAACTAAGCCTGCTATGCCAAAAATTTCACCTTTACGAACAGAAAAATTAATATCGTAATATTTGCCTTCCCGAGTAAAATTTTTTATTTCAAGCATTATTTCATCTGATAAATCAAAACGCTCTCTTTTGAACATTTCTGACATATCCCTACCAACCATCATCGAAATTAATTCATCTTTTGTTACTTCTGATGTTGGTTTTGTATCAACATATTGCCCATCTCGAATAACGGTTATTTCGTCAGATACCTTAAAAACTTCATCTAGTTTGTGAGAAATAAAAATAATAGCAATACCACGTTGCTTTACCGTTTCAATAATCTTATATAGTTGCTCTACCTCAGTTTCTGTTAACGCTGTAGTAGGTTCATCCATAATAATAATTTTGGCGTCATTAGAAACAGCAGTTGCAATCGCAACTAGCTGAGCTTTGGCAACAGAAACATTTGCCATTTTAACAGTAACATCCATTGGCACACCAAGTTCTTCCAGAATTTCTGCCGCCCTTTTATTCATTTTTTCTTGGTTAACAAAAAATTTATTTTTTGTAATTTCTCGACCTAAATAAAAATTATCAGCAATGCTAAGATTAGCAGCAGGAGAAATCTCCTGAGGAACCATCGTTAAACCACTATTAATTGCATCAATCGGACGGCGTGGTTTAAAAGGCTTATCATCAAGAATAAGCTCTCCTCCATCATCAGGGATATAAATACCGTACAACACTTTCATTAATGTAGATTTTCCTGCACCATTTTCTCCCATAAGAGCATGAACAGTGCCTCGTTTAACTTTTAGATTAATACAATCTAAGGCTTTTACGCCTGGAAATGTTTTAGAAACATTGCACATTTCTAAAATATAGGGAGAAGGGGTTAATTCTTTCATTGATAACTCCTTAAATTCATCAAAAATAAAATGAGACTATTTCAAAGAGCAATATAGTTCTATATTGCTCTCAATAGACACAAATTATTTATATTTTGCTTGATATTCTTCTTTATTCTCTGGAGTCACTAATTCAAAAGGAACCCATTTAACTTCTGGTACTTTTTGTCCCTTAGCAGCAAGATATGCCATTTCAGCACCAGTATAACCTTGTCCCTGTGCGGATTGGAAAACAGTAGCATCTAGGCCTTGTCCTAGATATTCAAGTGCATCAGGTGTCGCATCAAGTCCAACAATGATTAAATCTTCATCTTTTAGACCCAACTTACGACTTGCTAATATTGCGCCAATAGCCATTTCATCATTATTACTCACAACCACATTAATTTCCTTTTTAGCGGCTAAAACATTTTCTGCAATTTCAATCCCTTTTGCTCTATCCCATTTACCTTCTTGCTCTGTTACAACAGTAATATTTTTATGATCTTTAAAAATATTTTTATTACCCTCGGTGCGTTTAGTTACTGCATCAAGGCCTAGTGGTCCAAGAAGTATAAGGGTATTTCCTTGTTTTCCATTTAAGCTATTTACAATGTAATTAGCTTGAATTTTTCCACCTTCAACTTCATCAGAACCAACATAACTAGTTACATATTTCATATCTTCATCATTTGGTTTACGATTAACAATAATTAAAGGAACGCCAGCTTTCTTAGCCTTACGACCAATGACTTTAACAATATTAGGATCCGTTGGTACAACTAATAATGCATCAACACCTTGGTCAATAAAAGTTTCAACATCATTTAATAAACGAGAAGGATCTGCGTTAGCATCAGAAAGTTTAATTTCTACATCATCATGCTCTTCATCAAATTTACGAATAGCATCTTGTACATAGGTCTGCCATTTATCTGCAAAGGATACCATCGGGGCACCAATAACTAAATTCTTTGCCATAGAAGATTGAGAGATAAGTAATAACCCTCCACATAATGCCGCTAATAATGTTTTTTTCATAATGCTACTCCTTTAAATTGGAATTAATTATTTACCTTAGAAATAGGCAACAAAACAAATAGAAATACAAATTTCAAATGATGTATTTTTGAAATTTATCTTCTGTTATATATGTAACATTAAGGTAATTTATACACAACAAGGAAGTTAAATATTTGTGAAATAGATCTCACTTTGGATTAAAAATTTCATTAATTTTATTTTTAAAATAAATAATTTCAATTTATTCAGTAAAATACTTTGCAACTGAATATCATATTTTACTGAATAATTACTATGCTATAGAATCAACATCAATCCAGCATTTTTTATGATGAGATAATGCAATTGCATCTAGCACTCTCGATACTTTAAATCCTTCTTCAAAATCAGGATATATGATAGAATCACTCGCTATACCGTTGATCAGATCCCGAATTTCAACCGTTTTTTGGTCATTAAAACCAATACCATGTCCAGCACTAATACAAAAATTTTTATAATCAGGGTGTAATGGTCCTGTTAAAATTGTTTTAAACCCTTGACGAGCAGGCTCTTCATTATGTAAATAAAGTTTTAATTCCGCCATTCTTTCCTGTGTATATACAATACTACCTTTTGTACCAGTAATAACATAACTTAATCCCATTTTACGACCACAGGCTATCCTAGATGTTTCAATGCTCCCCATACAACCATTATCAAAGCGAATTAAAGCACTTGCTTGATCTTCATTTTCAACATCAAGTAGTTCTGCTATATCATTTGGATTGGGTCGTTTTTTTATTACAGTTTCCATATCTCCAATCACTCTTTTGATATCGCTTCCTACTAAAAATTGTGCCATTTGAATAATATGAGCACCAAGATCACCTAATGCACCTAATCCTGCTTTTTCTTTGATACAATGCCAATCTAAAGGTGTATTAGAATCAGCTAAATAATCCTCATTATGTGTACCATAAAAATGAACTACTTCACCAATCTCTCCTTTCGATATAATTTCACGAGCTAATTGGGTTGTTGGGTTTTTTATATAATTGAAACCAACGAGTGTTTTTACTTTTGCTTTTTGTGCTTCTTCATACATTATCTTTGCATCTTTAGCATCTAACGCTAAAGGTTTTTCTGAATAAATATGTTTACCTGCCTTAATTGCCTCAAGTGCTATTTCCTTATGTAAAAAATTAGGTGTACAAATATCAACAATATCAACATTAGGATCACAAACTACATCTCTCCAATTTCCAGTAGAACGATTAAATCCAAATTCTTTTGCTTTTTGAATCGCTAATTCAGGTGTAATTTCAGCTAAATATTCTAGTTCTAATTCAGCATCTAACGAAAAAACCGTTGATACTTGTGAATAAGCAATAGCATGACATCTTCCAATGTAACCAGTTCCAATTAATCCTATTCTAATTTTTTTCATATAATCTCCTTAATTTTCATAAAAATAAGGCGTCTTTCGACGCCTATTTTTGTTGACAATTTATTATAATGTTGGCATAGCAAAAGAAGCTTTTGAATTAACATTAACCTCAGGCCAACGAGTAGTGACTGTTTTCATTTTTGTATAAAAACGAACACCATCTGGTCCATATACATTTAAAGTACTGAATGCCGAGTCTTTCCATCCACCAAAACAATGAAATGCCATCGGAACAGGAATTGGAACATTAACCCCAACCATGCCAGCTTGAACTTTATAAGTAAACTCTCTAGCTGCTGCACCATTATTAGTAAAAATTGCTGTTCCATTTCCAAATTGGTGTTTGTTAATAAGATCCAATGCTTCATCAAAACTTTTTGCTCTGACAATACCAAGAACAGGGCCAAAAATTTCTTCTTTATAAATCGTCATTTCTGGCGTAACGCGATCAAATAAGGTACCACCAATAAAATATCCATTCTCATAACCATTAGGTTTTTTACCTCTACCATCTACAACTAAAGTAGCCCCCTCTTCCACTCCTTTATTTATATAATTCGTTACATTATTAAGATGTTGTTGTGTAATTAATGGTCCAAAATCCATTTCTTTTTCACCGTCTTTTAATAGCCCTGGACCATAACGAAGTGCTTCAATTTTAGGTTTTAAAGCATTAACTAATTTATCTGCAGTTTCATCATCAATCGTTACCGCTATCGGTAATGCCATACAACGCTCTCCAGCGGCACCAAAAGCAGCTCCAAGTAAAGAATTTGCAGTGGCTTCAATATCAACATCAGGCATCACAAGACCATGATTTTTAGCTGCCCCTAATGCTTGAACTCTTTTTCCATATTCCGAGCCTAATTTATATACTTGTGCAGCAACAGCGCTTGAACCAACAAAGCTAACAGCCTTAACTCGAGGTTCTTTCAACAAAATTTCGTTATCATATCGCTCACCATGAACAACATTGAATACACCATCAGGTAATCCAGCTTCTTTCAATAATTCAGCTAATCTCACTGATAATGAAGGATCAGTTTTAGATGGTTTAAGAATAAATGTATTGCCACAAGCTAAAGCAACAGGAAACATCCACATAGGAACCATTGCAGGAAAATTAAATGGCGTAATCCCGACACAAACTCCCAAAGGTTGCATAGCAGAATGAATATCTATCCCTCTACCAGCTTGCTCTGAAAATTCGCCTTTTAATAAATGTGGTATTCCGCAAGCAAATTCGACTACTTCTAATCCTCTAGTTAATTCCCCAATTGAATCAGAGTATACTTTTCCATGCTCTTCTGTAATTAAACGAGCAAGTGAATCAAAATTTTTTTCTAATAATTCTTTAAACTTAAAAAGAATCCGAGCACGACGTAGTGGAGATGTTTCAGCCCAAGCAGGGAAAGCGCTTTGTGCTACATCAACAGCTTCAATAGCCTCTTCAGCTGTACTCATTCTCACTTGACGAATTTGTTGCCCTGTCGCTGGATTATAAATTGGAGAAATAACCTCTCCTTTACTTTCAACTTTTTTACCATTAATAAAATTTAAAACAGTTTCCATTTTTTTGCTCCTTAACCTGTAAACAAAATAACAATTTATGCCTTTAGCTAGATTAGAACAATAAAATAAATATTTCAATTCATTCACGATAAATATTGAAAAATTTATTTCATTTTGTGATCCATGTTGGATATTTAATAATTTTTCATGGTCAAATGAGTTAATTAAGTTATGATAGATAATAGAATATTTTCTAAATTAGAATTGGAGATTTATATGAGTCATTTATTATCAAAATCCGCAAAAAACACACTTGCTGAAAATGGTCAAACTCAAAAAATCACACCCCAAAGTGCAGGATGGGAATATGTCGGTTTTGAAATGTATCATTTAAAAGAAAATCAAATATTAAGTTTTAACACAGATAATACTGAAGTATGTTTTGTTTTAGTATCAGGGAAAGCAACCATTTCTGTTTCTGAACAAGTATTTAAAAATATAGGTAATCGTTCTACACCTTTTGAACGAATCCCTCCCTATTCTGTCTATGTGCCACATCACCAAAAAGTTACGATTAAAGCTGAAAGCTATCTAGAGCTAGCGGTATGTAGAGCACCAAGTAATGGAAACCTCCCTGTTCGTTTAATTACACCTGATGATGTTGGTGTAGAAAAACGAGGCTTTGGAAATAACCAAAGGCTTGTTCATAATATTTTACCTGAAACAGAGCCCGCCGATGCTTTACTCGTTGTGGAGGTTTTTACAGATGAAGGAAATACAAGCTCTTTTCCAAGCCATAAACATGATCAGAAAAATAGCGAAACTGAAACCTACCTAGAAGAAACCTATTATCACCGTTTTGAGCCATCACAAGGTTTTGCAATGCAGAGAGTTTATACGGACGATAGATCCTTAGATGAATGTATGGCTGTATATGACGGAGATGTAGTTCAAGTGCCAAAAGGATATCATCCTGTTGCAACAATTGCCGGATACAATAATTACTATTTAAATGTTATGGCTGGACCTGTTCGTAAATGGCGTTTTTCGTGGGAAGAAGATCATCAATGGATAAATAGTCAAGTTTATGCCGATAAATTTAAATAAATCCTATTACTAATATAAAGTGCGGTAAAAAATACCGCACTTTAAATTTAACTTTTTGTTTTAAGTCTTTTTTCTGTTTCTAATGCCAAGGCAATTGCAAGAGTTTGAACAAGTGTCATCGTTGCACATTGTGATCTAAAACCATGCACTTGAGCTTCTTTTATAACAAAAGAAACATCACTAAAGGCAATTAATGGACTAATCTGACTATCTGTAATCGCAATCTGTTTTATACCTTTTCTTGATGTTGTATTCATAATATCCAATGTTTCTCTTGCATAAGGCGAAAAACTAATCGCAATAACAACATCTCCTTCTTTGACTTGACTTAATTGCTCATCAAACATCCCACCTAATCCATTGATAATGAAGGAACGACAGTCAATATGATGTAATGCATAATCCAAATAACAAGCAACACTAAATGAACGTTTCAGCCCAATAATAAAGATATTATTTGCATCTCGTAAAATATTCACAGCTTGTTGTAATTGCTCAGAGGTTATATGATGATCAAGCTGATATAAGGCTTGTGCATTAGCCTGAGAAAATATATTTAAAATATCAATTGCACTTTCTTGATAATCTTGAGAAGGCTCTAATCGACGAAATAATTGAAGTCTTTCAGTATAATTAGCAGTTTCCTCAATTAAATTCTCTTTGAATATTTGTTTCATTTCATTAAATCCACTAAAACCAAAAGCATTAGCAAATCTAATTAATGTAGATGGAGGTACATCAGCTTGTTCTGCAATAGTTGCTACAGTATCAAAAACAACATTGTTCGGATTATCTAAAACATACCGCGCTACTTGTTTTAAACGCTTACTCAAACTGTCATATCGCAAACGAATTTCATTTTGTAGGTTTAAAATTTGTGAATTTTTTTGCATTTTATATAACTTTTATCATTTAATTGTGCAGATATTCTACCACTTAATAAAAAAATTTTCATAATGAAATATTGGTTAGCATTCAAAAGGTACTTGGATTTTATAAATAGTTACTAACTCAAATAGAATAAGTTATTCATCTTTTTGTGATCTACATCTAAAATATAAATTTTATATTGCATTTTTTGAAACAAATATTTCAATATTGATGTATAATTCATAGGCGTAAATATACTTAAACATTCTCACTAAGGAAAATAATATGAACACAATTCAGAAAAAATTAGATCTTATTTGTTTAGGTCGGGTCGCAGTAGACTTATATTCTCAACAAATTGGGGATAGATTAGAAGATGCCAGCTCATTTGCTAAATACTTAGGTGGTTCATCGGGAAATGTTGCCTATGGTACAGCGGTTCAAGGAGTGAAATCATCTATGTTAGCCAGAGTTGGTGATGAACATATGGGAAGATTTTTACGCGAAGAATTACAACGAGTAGGAGTGGATACTAGCCATTTAATTACAGATAAAGAACGCTTAACTGCATTAGTCATTCTAGGTATTAAAGATCAAGATACTTTCCCATTAATATTTTATCGTGATAATTGTGCTGATATGGCAATTACATCAGAGGATTTTAGTGAAGAATATATTGCATCAGCCAAAGCTCTAGCAATCACAGGAACACATTTATCAAATCCTAAAACTCGCAATGCCGTTCTCACAGCATTGGAATATGCAGGAAGAAATAATACTAAACGATTATTAGATATTGACTATAGGCCTGTACTTTGGGGATTAACCTCTATTGGTGATGGGGAAACACGTTTCATTGATTCAGAAGCAGTTACAGCATCTCTACAAGAAGTATTACATCATTTTGATGTTCTAGTAGGTACTGAAGAAGAGTTTCATATAGCAGGAGGATCAACGGATACGCTTACTGCATTGAAAAATGTACGTAAAGTAAGTAATGCAACACTAGTTTGTAAGCGTGGTGCTTTAGGTTGTTCTGTGTTTGAAGGAGAAATACCAGACCATATAGATGGGGGGATAAATGTTTATGGTGTTCGTGTTGAAGTTTTAAATGTTTTAGGAGCTGGAGATGCATTTATGTCAGGGCTTCTCCGTGGCTATATAAATGGTGAAAGTTGGGAACAATGTTGTCGTTATGCAAATGCTTGTGGTGCTCTAGTAGTCTCTCGTCATGGTTGTGCGCCAGCAATGCCGACTAAAGAAGAATTAGATGATTACTTATCACGAGCAGAATCTGTACCTAGACCAGATTTAGATATAAAACTTAATCATTTACATAGAGTAACGACAAGAAAAAAACAATGGGAGAACCTATGTATTTTTGCATTTGATCATCGTAAACAGCTTATAGATATGGCAAATCAATGTGGTGCAAATATAGAATTAATACCTAAACTAAAGACACTATTACTTACAGCTGCAGAAAAAACAGCAAAAGAAGAAAATATCTATGATGGAAATGCAGGTATTTTAGCTGATACAACTTTTGGTCAAGCTGCTTTAAACGAAATTACAGGTAAAAATTGGTGGATTGGTCGCCCAATTGAATTACCATCATCTCGTCCACTACGATTAGAGCATGGTGACCTTGGTAGCCAGCTTACTTCTTGGCCAAAAGAGCATGTGGTAAAATGCCTAGTATTCTATCATCCAAAAGATAAATTAAATTTAAAACAAGAGCAAGATGAGAAAATTCAAGAAATTTACCAAAGTTGTTGCCGAACAGGTCATGAATTGTTACTTGAAGTAATATTACCATCTGATATGGAACAATCAGAAAACTATTATGTAGAAATCATATCTCACTTCTACGCTTTAGGAATAAAACCAGACTGGTGGAAATTACCAGGAGTATCAAAAGAAACCTGGTTAAATATTAGTAAAAAAATAGAAGAAAACGATCCATATTGTCGTGGAATTCTAATATTAGGCCTTGATTCACCAATAGAGCAATTTGAAGAAGTATTCAATGCTGCAGCAGATATTCCACTTGTGAAAGGATTTGCAGTAGGTAGAACCATTTTTGGTGAAGCTTCTTTAAATTGGTTATCAGGAAAAATTAACGATGAACAATTAATTAATAATGTATCAGAAAGATATAGAAAATTAATTAAAGCTTGGAAAAACCATCGTTCTTAAAAGCAAATCAATTATAAACACTAAGAGTTCATTATTTTTTTAATAATGAACTCTTATTTTTTATATTTCAAAAATAATCTTTATCTTGATAGTAATTAGTTATTACCTCATACAAACAAACTTCGTTTCAAGTCTCATTTTTATGACACAAAATAGAAAGACACTTTTGTATTTTATAACCTAATTACGATTTATTGAAACATAAAGCCGAGATGGCACGCCCTAAAGGATTCGAACCTTTGACCCACGCCTTAGAAGGGCGTTGCTCTATCCAGCTGAGCTAAGGGCGCATTGAAAATAGACAGTTTAGAGAATTGGTCGGCGAGATAGGATTTGAACCTACGACCCACTGGTCCCAAACCAGTTGCGCTACCAAGCTGCGCTACTCGCCGAAGTATGCAAGCATTATAGTTTCCTTTTAAATACAGTCAATTCTTTTTTTAGTTTTTTATTTCAAACGCTCACTTTTTTTCCAATTAATGCTTACATTAAATGAATTTTTTTGAGAAAATACGCAAGCTTTATTTTATTAAACTCCATATGCTTAGCATATCAACTAGTTGTATCATTATATAAAAGGAAAAACGAATGACCGCACAAGTTATTTCAGGCACGGAATTATCTAAACAAATAAAATCTGAAGTATCAAAAAAAATTCAACAATTTATCTCTGAAGGAAAAAGAGCCCCAGGATTAGCGGTTATTTTGGTCGGTTCAGATCCTGCCTCTCAAGTTTATGTAAACAGTAAGAGAAAAAGTTGTGATGAAATAGGTATTCATTCTAAGTCCTATGATTTATCTATTGAAACTTCAGAAGAAGAATTACTAAAATTAATTGATAAATTAAATATTGATCCTGAAATTGATGGAATTCTAGTACAGCTTCCATTACCAAAACATATTGATTCAACAAAAATAATTGAACGAATAAACCCAAATAAAGATGTTGATGGTTTCCACCCTTATAATGTTGGAAGACTTTGTCAACGGATTCCAAAACTACGAGCTTGTACACCTTATGGTATAATAAAACTCCTTGAAACAACTAATACTGATCTTCATGGTAAACACGCTGTTATTGTTGGTGCATCAAATATTGTAGGGCGTCCAATGGCACTAGAGTTATTACTTGCAGGTTGTACAACAACTGTTACACATCGTTTTACAAAAGATTTAGAGAATTATGTACGCCAAGCTGACATTGTAGTTGTCGCTGTCGGTAAAGCACAATTTATTCCTGGTAATTGGATCAAAGAAGGAGCTATTGTTATTGATGTAGGTATAAATCGAGTTGAAGGTAAATTGCAAGGTGATGTTGAGTATGATGTAGCCGCTCAAAAAGCCAGTTTTATTACGCCTGTTCCAGGTGGAGTTGGACCAATGACAGTAGCAATGCTGATGGAAAATACGTTAACTGCTTACGAAAATAATCAATAATAAAGTAAAAGATGCCATAATCAATATATTATGGCATCTACCAATTCAAAATTACCACATTATTTTATAACAGAAATGAATTAGTTTTAAACTATCAAATCCAACGCCTAACTTTCTTTTTATAGATTAAATAATCTTGCCCAAATATTTTTTCTAATACTTTTTCTTCTGGCTTAATCTGTAAGTAATTAATAAGAATAACAAATAATACGATCCCGAAAATTGCCAACAAATTACCTAGCCAAAAAAACCAAGCTACTAAAGCAAGCACTAAACTCAAATACATAGGGTTTCGAGTAAATCGATAAATGCCTGTAGTAATAAACTTATCTGTATTTAAATTAATCGGGCTAATATTAGCTTTATTTATAATAAATTGGCACACACTTGTTATAGCAAAAACACTACTAAGTAGCAAAGAAGAAACCACTAAATACAAGTATCTATCGAAAAGATAAAATTTAGGTAGAATGTACATTATCAGAATACATACAATAAAAATAACTGGAGGAGGAAGTTTTACTGAGTTCATTTATTTACTAACTAATAAAAAGCCTTGGAATATCCAAGGCGCTAATTTATTCTAAATTATAAATTATTTAATCTCATCTGTATGAAAGATTTTTCTAAAGGACTTGCACTACTTAAGGCTTCTTCAAAACTTGATTTTGCAGATATATTATCGCCTTTAGCAAGAAGAATATCACCTTTTAGAAGTAATTTGCGACTATCCCAACTTTTTCCTTTCACTTTATCCAGAGAACTTAAAGCACTATCAAATTTCTGTAACTGATACTGAACCATTGCTAAGCGAAGAGCAGATATAGAAATAAGAAGATCATCAGAAGATTGTGATAATGCCTGCGTTAATAATATTTCTGCTTGAACAAATTCTTTTGTATCTACATTTAACCTTGCTCGCTCTAACAATGCTAAAACGGCATAACTCGTTTTGCTATTATCCGTAACAAATTGCTTAAATTTTTCTTCACCTAATGTATCATCTATAGAGATTAGTTGTTCATATTGAACGGATAATGCTTGTGATTTTTTTTCTTGATAATCTTGCCAATAACGCCATCCAAATACCGCACCAAAAGTTAATACCGAAGTAATAATAATAGATTTATAGTTATCTTGCCACCAAGCTTTTAAATTATTAATCTCTTGCTCTTCTTCAACTGTATAAGCCATCTTGATTTCCTTTTAAATAAAATATAAATTTAAAATACACTACTGAGATAAGTAGTAATATTATCAAAAGATATAGTTTTCTGGTCTGCTCTTCCCAATAGATCTTTTACAACAACCTGATTAGTCTGAAGCTCAGTTTCACCAATAACTAACGCAAATTTTGCACCACTTTTATCTGCTCGTTTAAATTGTTTTTTAAAGTTTCCACCACTACAATGTACCATTGTTCGTAAGTGAGACAATTCTGAACGTAATTTCTCAGCGACAGTAAATGCGGATAATCTAGTCCCTTCTCCTACATAAACAATGTAAATATCCACCGCACTTGGCAACTCAATATTATTAACTTCTTGAACCAATAAAACTAAACGTTCTAACCCCATCGCGAACCCAACACCACTTGTTGAATGCCCACCAAGTTGCTCCACTAAACCATCATAGCGTCCACCACCACAAATAGTTCCTTGTGCGCCAAGTGCTGAAGTAACCCATTCAAATACTGTTTTATTATAATAATCCAAACCACGAACTAATTTTTGATTAACTTCGTATTTAATTCCTACAGCATCTAATAATTCACATAACTGAGCAAAATGTTCAAGACTCTCTGTATCTAAATAATCATGTAATTTTGGTGCATTATTCAAAATTTCTTGTACTTTTTCATTTTTACTATCCAAAATACGTAATGGATTAGTTGTCAAACGACGTTTACAATCTTCATCTAAAACATCCAAATGGTTTTGTAAAAAATCAACTAATGCTTGACGATAACTTCTTCTAGCTTCAAGTGAACCAATAGAGTTTAATTGTAAAGTAACGTGTTCAAAAATACCCAATGATTTCCACAAACGAGCAGTTAACATAATCAGTTCAGCATCAATTTCAGGTTGACTAATACCAAAAATCTCAACACCTACTTGATGAAATTGACGATAACGTCCTTTTTGAGGGCGTTCATAACGAAACATTGGCCCCATATACCATAAACGCTGTTCCTGATTGTAAAGTAACCCGTGCTCAATACCTGCACGCACACAACCAGCAGTCCCCTCTGGACGTAAAGTTAAGCTCTCATCATCACGATCGTTGAAAGTAAACATCTCTTTTTCAACAACATCGGTTACTTCACCAATTGCTCGTGCAAATAATGGTGTATTTTCAACAATAGGCATACGTATTTCTGAATACCCATAACTTGCTAAAGTTTGACGAATTTTATTTTCTACCCATTGCCACAAAGGCGTTTCCGATGGTAAACAGTCATTCATACCTCGGATTGCTTGAATTGTCCTTGCCACTCTTTTTTTCCTTTAAATAATTCGATTTTTTGGATCGTTTTGTGCGATTTTAGCACGAATCTTTGCTTCTAATTGATCTATTAGATTATCATTATCAAAACGCTCTTTCTGGCGCTGCCCATCTAAATAGTAACCACTCTTCTTATTACCACCTGTTACGCCAAGATCTGAAACTAATGCTTCTCCAGGACCATTTACAACACAACCGATGATGGATACATCCATTGGTGTAATAATATCTTCCAAACGTTGTTCTAAAGCATTTACTGTACCAATTACATCAAATTCTTGTCTAGAACAAGTAGGACAAGCAATAAAATTAATACCTCGAGAACGAATTCTTAATGATTTCAGTATATCAAAGCCTACTTTTATCTCTTCTATCGGATCTGCAGCTAAAGAAACCCTTAATGTATCGCCAATTCCTTCTGATAAAAGTAATCCTAATCCAATCGCTGATTTGACAGCTCCAGCTCTTGCACCTCCAGCCTCAGTAATGCCTAAATGCAAAGGCTGTTTGATTGCTTTAGCAAGCAAACGATAACTTTCTACAGCAAGAAAAACATCAGAGGCCTTTACACTTACTTTAAACTGATCGAAGTTGAGACGATCCAATATTTCTACATGACGCAATGCACTTTCAAGCAATGCTTGTGGTGTCGGCTCACCATATTTTTCTTGTATATCTTTTTCTAAAGATCCTGCATTCACACCAATACGAATGGGAATATTATTATCTTTCGCACAATCAACAACGGCTCTTATTCGATCTTCACGGCCAATATTACCAGGATTGATCCTTAAACAATCAACCCCATATTCAGCGACTTTTAGGGCTATACGATAATCAAAATGAATATCTGCAATTAAAGGCACTTTGACTTGTTGCTTAATCAACTTAAATGCCTCTGCTGCATCCATTGTTGGGACAGAAACACGAACAATATCAGCACCAACACGCTCTAATGCCTTGATTTGCGCAACCGTTGCTTCTACATCAGTTGTTCTTGTATTCGTCATCGATTGTACAGCTATCGGCGCATCACCACCAACAGGCACATTTCCCACAAAAATTTTTATCGATTCACGACGTTTAATATCAGGTTTTTCCAACATTATTTCCACTCTGATCTATTGTAATTTAAATCTAGCGACACGACCATCAACTGTCAAAGGATAATTTTCACCTTTATAAGTAATCTTAACATTAGCTGGCGCACCAATAATTAATGAATAAGGCATACCTTTATCAAAAGTTAGGATTTCTCCTTGCTTATATTCTTTTTGAGCTAATATATTACGCTTACTGTCTTTAACACTTAACCAACAACTAGGGCCTGTAATTTCAATTTTTAACTCATAATTCATCTGAGCCTCAGAATTCGCCTCAAGTACATTTTTGTCTAATTGGTTATCCTGTTCTTGTTTTACTTTTGCAATTTCATTTTCTAAAATTTGAGCAGAAGTTAAACTTTCTAGGTTAGTCTCGGTATTGACAATACTTTTATCATTTACAATCGTTAAATTATTTTCTTCTGTCATCAAATCAGTTGATTTTTGAGCCTTAATAATATTCAAATCAACATTATCTACTGTTTTTAGACTATTATTTTCTAAGCTTGTTGCTACTGGCGATGATATATCTTTTACGCTATCTTGTTGCTTTTCGATAATAGTTATTGGACTATCCTGTGCCGTCCCCTTACTGATACTCTCTTTTTCTTGGTTGGCAGATTTCGATGTAGATCCATTTACATAACTATTCACTAAAGTATCACGTTCTTCATTAAGATGTTGATAATTCTCCCACCACCACAATGCAGTCATACTAATAACAATAAAAACCACTAGTGCCGTAATATAGCCTATCCAACGATGATTTGATGTATTTAAATTAACCTGAGAAATTGAGGCAATATTTTTACCTAAATTATTTTTTAAAGATGTACCTAATGTAAATAACATCGGCTCCCAAACAGTATTGGGTAAATTTAAAAAACGAGCATAATTACGGACATAACCTTTAACAAAGGTAGGCGAAAGGGATAGTATATCAAGTTGATTATTTTCAATACAAGATAACACGGAGGGTCTTAAATTTATTTCTTTTGAAACATCTTCTAATGATAAATTTAATTCTTCTCTTTTTTGACGAAATTGCTGTCCTATATCAATTTTATCTTGTAATTCTATTTGTTGTGGTTGATTATTTGTCATATTTAATTCTTAAGTTAATTTTAAATTATTTATAAAAGCTATAAGAACCAAAGTTTAAAGACGTACAACCTCTTTTGCAAGAGATTATGTGTAATTAAATTGTAAAACATACCTTAAATAGAAAGATAAGTTTATTTAGATAAACGATGAACTCTCTCTGGTGCGACTTTCTTTAACAATATTAAATATTCATTATAACGATTTAGATTATTTGCAGCTTTAGCACATAGTATAATATTTTCATAGGTATCAATTTGATTATGATAACCATCAGTTTTTAAAGCATTATCAAATTGTTGAAACGCTAAATCAAACTCACCTTGACCACATAAAAAAGCACCATAATTATTTTTCACATCACCTTTTTTATCATCTAACTCAATTGAGCTTTCATAAGATTTCCGAGCTTCCACTATATTACCTTGTAATTGATAGAAATAAGCAAATGCGGAATGAACTAAAAAATAATTTGGCGCATAATTAAGAGCCTTATCTAAACTTGCTTTTGCTTGAGTAAAGTTATGAAAGGATAAGTATCCAAGTGCTAACTCTACCCTCGCTTTTGCTGCAGATTCTTTATTAAAGCTATTATTAGATTGTGTATTTGATACACAAGCGGATAATAAAAAAGAAAAATAAATTGCACTAATCCATTTAATGTACCGCATTATTTTTCTCCTTGATTATCAAAGTCAGTCTATTAATTAACTTGTTTTAGTGAAATAGTTTCACCAAAACGTTTTTTCTGAACCGTACGCTTAGTTCGATCAATTACATCTCCTGCTAACTGTCCACAAGCCGCATCAATGTCATCGCCTCGAGTTTTCCTCACAATAACAGTAAATCCGTACTCCATCAAAGTCTTTTGAAAACGATCTATTCTCGTATTAGAACTCTTTTGATACGGAGCCTCTGGGAATGGATTCCAAGGAATCAAATTAATTTTACAAGGTGTATTTTTTAACACCTTAGCCAATTGATGAGCGTGTTCAATCGAATCATTTATTTGATTCAACATAACATATTCAATAGTTACTTTACCGTGATTAGCATTAGATACACTTAAATATCGATTAACCGAATCAATCAACATTTTAATATTATATTTTTTGTTGATTGGTACAATTTCATCTCGTAATTCATCATTTGGAGCGTGTAATGAAATAGCTAATGCGACATCAATAACACCACTTAATTTATCTAAAGCAGGAACAACGCCAGAAGTAGATAATGTTACTCGGCGTTTTGATAAACCATAAGCAAAATCATCTAACATAATTTCCATTGCTGGCACAACATTCGCTACATTTAACAACGGCTCTCCCATTCCCATCATAACAACATTAGTAATAGGTCTAACTCCAGTTACCCCAAAATTACCAATAATTTTTGAGGCTCGCCATACTTGTCCAATAATTTCGGAAACAGTTAAATTACGATTAAACCCTTGTTGTGCCGTAGAGCAAAAAGTACAAGCTAAAGCACAACCAACTTGTGATGAAACACAAAGCGTTGCTCTATCAGCTTCTGGAATATAAACCGTTTCGACTTGCTGATCGCCCACTTGCATTGCCCATTTTATCGTACCATCTGAAGATCGTTGTTCCACAGCCACTTCTGGAGCTTTAATTTCCGCAACAGATTTCAGTTTGTCTCTTAGTTTCTTATTAATATTTGTCATATTGTCGAAATTATCTTCGCCAAAATGATAAATCCATTTCACTAATTGATCTGCTCTAAATGGCTTCTCACCTAACTCTTCAAAAAATGCTCTCATTTCTTGACGAGTTAAATTCATTAAATTAATTTTTTCTGACATTGTGCCTCGTTATTACACCTTATGGCTTATTATAAAATAGTTACATAAAAAGAGGCGTGATTGTACAGATTCCACGCCTATTAATCTAGTGCTTTTCTTTCGTATTCACAAATAGAATAAATAAATACTCGTTATATTTACGATTCCGATCGCAAAACAATAAAAAGTGCGGTTATTTTTTAATAGATTTTATTATCAATCTACTTTTTTAGAAATATCACCCAATAGTAATGCATATTTCATTGTTTTAGGACTCGCTTCTAAAGCAATCTTTAATGTCATAGTAAGCGGTACAGATAACAACATACCAACAGTTCCCAATAACCATCCCCAAAATAATAGCGAAAGAAAAACAACCAATGTTGATAAACCTAATTTTCTCCCCATCAATTTAGGTTCAAGAATATTCCCTACAATCATATTAATCATTACAACACCAATGGTAACAAAAAATCCAATAGTAAAACCATTTAATAATAATGCCTGAACAATAATAGGAATAGAGGCGAGAATCGATCCTATATTAGGAATATAATTAAATAAAAAACTAAATGTTGCCCACAAAATAGCGTACTGTACGCCAGCTATTTTAAGTAATGTGTAAACTAATATTCCTGTAATTGCACTGGTTAAGGTTTTCACTCCTAAATAACTAATTACGCCCTTTAGAATACGATCGATATAATATTCTTGAGGTTCAATATTTTGATTATTTGCACTGAATGCCACCGCAAATTTATGTTTCGCAGTAGGTGCTTCAAAAAGCATTAAGATTACCACAAGAAATAATACAAAAACATTAGTAACTACGCCAGAAAAGCCAAGTAATAATTTACTTACAAAATTCATCACAATACTCGGATCAAAATTATCCAAAATAGTATCTTTTGAAATATGCAAAGGAATATTAAATCGTTGTGCTAATGCCCAAATATCATTCAAACGCTGTGATAATAATATTTTATATTGTGGAATAGATTGAGTAAATTCTCTAACCGTACCGTTAATAAGCCCAACTAAGAAAAAGAAAACGACCAATATTAGACAAAAAAGTACTGTTATTGCCAACCAACGTTGTATTTTACGTTTTGTCATAAAATCAACAATCGGCGAGCAAATAATAGCAATAAATAAAGCAAGTAAAAAAGGAACAACGATTTCTGTTGCGAGCTTTATCCCTGCAAAAATAACAACTAATGCAGCACAGGCAAGTAATACTCTAAAAAGTGCGGTATTATTTTTCATATTTTCTCAATTTAAATAAAATTAAATAGCTTCTTCGTTTTCTTCGCCAGTTCTGATACGAATAACTCGTTCTACATCATAAACAAATATCTTACCGTCACCAATTTTTCCAGATTGTGCCGTATCAATAATTACCTCTACACATTGATCCACTATATCATCAGGAACAATTATTTCCATTTTTACTTTTGGTAAAAAATCAACCATATACTCCGCACCACGATAAAGCTCAGTATGTCCTTTTTGACGACCAAAACCGCGAACTTCGGTTACTGTCATTCCGGTAATACCAATATCTGATAAACTTTCTCGTACATCATCTAATTTAAACGGTTTAATAATTGCTTCTATCTTTTTCATATAAAGTCCCTTAATTTATGTTTCTATTTTCTTGCTGATTTGGGTCTAAAACTTGAAATCACTTCAGGTTTTGTATCAATATAAATTCCATTAATTAATTGTAAACAATAAGGTACTGCGGAAAAAATACCTTTTACAACAACATTTCCATCATTATCTTTTACTCCTTCTAGCGTTTCTTTTATCGCTTTTGGCTGTCCGGGTAAATTTAAAATCAAACTCTCTTTCCGAATCACGCCTACCTGTCGAGATAAGATTGCAGTAGGCACAAAATGTAAACTCACTTGACGCATTTGTTCACCAAAACCAGGCATTTCGCGATCGGCAATAGCTAAGGTTGCATCAGGTGTTACATCTCTTTTTGCAGGCCCTGTTCCACCAGTTGTTAACACTAAATGGCAGTGACAATCATCTACTAATTCACATAATGTTTTTTCAATCTCAATTTGTTCATCTGGAATTAGGCGAGTTTCAATTTCAAAAGGATCACAAAGTGCCTTTCCTAACCAATTTTGTAATTCTGGGATACCTTGATCTTGATAAACACCTTGTGATGCACGATCCGATACAGAAACCAAACCAATTTTCAAAAGTGCGGTCATTTTTACCTCTATTTATTTATAATTAAGCCCAATAATATCTTACTATATGAAAGAAAATCGGTGCAGCAAAACACAAACTATCCATACGATCTAACATTCCACCATGCCCACTGATCATATTTCCCCAATCTTTTACGCCCATACTTCGCTTAATTGCCGACATAACCAAACCTCCTAAAAATCCCATTAAACAAATCAGTAAACTGATCAATACAGCATAAACAGGTGTAAAAGGTGTTAGCCAATATAACAAACCACCTAAAACTGAGGCACTAATTACTCCTCCAATAAAACCTTCTATTGTTTTTGAAGGTGATAATGTCGGCGCTATTTTATGCTTTCCGAATAATTTACCCCAAATATATTGTAATACATCACTCGCTTGTACCACTAAAATTAAGAAAATCATTGATAATAAATTTTTGCTTTCAAATCCCTCAATATCCAAAGTCAATACTGCTGGAATATGCGAAATACAAAAGACTGAAATCATAATTGCCCATTGTACTTTTGTAGAACGATCTAAGAAATGAGTAGGATCACCTAATAATGCGGATAAAATTGGTAAAAATAAGAAAGCATAAACGGGTATAAAAATAGTAAACATACTAAACCAATCTGTTGCCACAAAATAATATTGCAAGGGTAAAATTACATAAAAACAGGCAGCTAATGCAAAATGATCGCCACGACGAATATAAATTAATGATAAAAACTCACGAAGTGCCATAAATGAAATAATAAAAAATAAACCAATAACCCAATAAAACCCCATAAATGCCGCAAAGAAAATAATTAGGATCATTATCCACCAAGCATTAATGCGTGCATTCAGATTATCAATTACATTGTGTGGTGTTGAAAACCCCACCTTCCATTTAAGTCCATACCCAATCGATGAGGCAATAATAAGTGTAAAAATTAATCCCCAAAAAAGTTTCCACATTTCCATTTTATTCCCCTTTATTTTTAGGATTTAAACTTAATAATGCTTTCTCCGCTCTGCTTAAGAAATCCACTTTATCTTCGTTATCCTGATACACCAAAGACTCACCTAAATATAAATCACAAAGTAAAGGTATCGGCAATATAAATCCTTTAGGTAACACATTTTGCATATTGCTGATCCAAACTGGTATTAATTTTAACTGAGGATTTTGCTTTGCCAAATAAAATAAGCCACTTTTAAACGGTTGTAATGGTAAATCATCATCAGTTTTCCTTGTTCCTTCAGGAAAAATAATTAATGAACTTTCTTTAAGTGCTTCATTAATTCTATTTGTTGTTTCTTGTGGATCCCCACTTCCTCTTTCAATCAATAACATATTGAAAACTTTTTCTGCTAAGAAACGACGAATTTTACCTTTATTCCAATAATCAGCTCCTGCAACTGGACGAGTATTTTTACGTACATCATAAGGCAACGAGACCCAAAGTAAAATAAAATCGCCATGACTATTATGATTTGCATAATATAAACAGTTTTTATTACCTGATTGTGCTGAAATACCTCTATGCGGTCTGACACCAGTAATGAATGAGGTAAAACGGCATAATATAAAATCTACTAATCTAGCTAACATAATATTATCCTTACTAATTAGAATCCGTATTAAGTGCGGTTGTTTTTTCTGATGTATTTATAGAATTATTATCCTCTAAAAGTATCTCAGATAAGCCTGAGCGAACACGTTTAGCACAGGTAACTATCAATAATAAAATAACAAACCAAGCAATCCAATATAGCCACGTAGGCAATACTGGCACAAAAACATAAACTAAACCCAGTAATCCAAATAAAAAAGCACGATCACTTTTACCTAATGGTCCATCATAACGTCGAGTTTTTCCCTGTATCTGACCTAGTACACCACAAAACTCTGTTAGTGCGGCAAGCCAAATAATCAGGGCTACTTGTAATGCAGAGAAAGGGAATATAAAAGCGAAAGGTAAATACAATGCAGCGTCAGAAACAACGTCAGTGATTTCATTCAAATACCCTCCAAGACGAGATTTTTGATTAAATTCACGGGCGAGCATTCCATCAATTGCATTGAGTGCCATTCTAAAAAATAGCCAAAAAGGAATTAAAATAAATAACCAGTGATAAGAAGAAAGAGATGTCAAAAATAAACCTACAAAAACAGAAATACTACAGGCAAATAAAGTAACTTGATTGGCTGTTATTCCTCGTTTTTCTAATTTAATTACGGTCGGACGTAAAATATTTTGAAACTTAGGTTTAAGATCATAAATACTCATATTTTATCCTCAATTTAAACCAAAATTATTTATAACAAAAATCCCTTTATCTCAATATTCTTATAGCGGAAATAATATAGGAACTAAAAATACTGTAATTAACATTACGATAACTGTAAAAGGGACGCCTATTTTTATAAAATCACTAAATTTATAATCTCCAAACCCAATCACCATAGTATTAACGGGCGATGATATTGGTGTCATAAATGCCGCTGATGCGGCGATTGCTACTGTCATAGCAAAAGGAATAGGAGATACGTGCAAATAATGTGCAATTTCAATAGCAATCGGTGCCATCAAAATAGCGGTTGCAGTATTGGAAATAAACAGTCCAATAACAGCACAAATAATAAATAACCCCATAAGTAATGTATGTGTTCCCCAATTTCCTGTGATACTTAATAAGTAGTCAACAATCAAATTCACGCCACCTGTTTTTTGTAATGCTATAGAAAAAGGCATCATACCGATAATCAAAATTAAACTCGACCATTGAATTGAATTATAAGCTGATTTGGCATCAATACAGCGAAATTTAGCTAGCATTAAACAAGCAATTAATGCAGCAACGACATTGGCAACAATACCTGTAACCATTAGTATTACCATTGTAATAATTGACAAAATTGCGTAAGGTGCTTGACTTTGAGCAGGCACCGCTCGTTCAATTTCTGTAGGATAATCTAATACAAAGAAATTTTTTGTTTTTTTGCGTAATTCCTGAATTGATTTCCAATCACCCGTAGCAAGAAGTAAATCTCCCGCCTTTACAGGCTCATCAACTATATTACCTTGTAAAATATCCTGATTTCGTTTTATACCAATAATATTTAATCCATAGCGAGAGCGAAATCGCAGTTCACTTATCGTATTATTTAAATAATCACTATTAGGCGTTGGTGTAATTTCTACCATTCCTAATGATTTACTCTGTTGATTAAAATTTTGTTGCTTAATTTCAGCTAATTCTAAATGATAATCCTCACAAAATGTATCTAATGATAATTCTGGATTACTCACATCAATTAATAAAATATCTTTTTCTCTTATTTCTATTTTTCCTAAAGAAGTGGAAAGAAATACAGGACGTAGGCGTTTCCACCTTTCAATAGCTAAAATATTTAACCCATAATTAGAACGTAAATGTAATTCTTCAACTACTTGATTAATAAAAGGCGATCCTGACTTAACCACAAAACGTTTAATCCTTTGATTTAATTGATATTCTTCAATTAAATCTTGAATCGAATGTTTATCTTTTTGATTTTCTATATCATTAATATCACCTTTCAGCCACTTTCGCGCAACTAACATATACAAAACACTTGCAATCAAAATGACGATGCCTAAAGGTGTAAAAGAGAAAAAGTTTAACTTCGTTCCGGTTACTCGAATTAATTCCGAATTCACAACTAGGTTAGGCGCAGTAGCAATCAGCGTCATCATACCGCTAATTAAGCCTGCCATACTTAATGGCATCATTAACTGCTTAGGTGAAATATTCATTTGACGACAAATAACTAATACAACAGGGATAAAAATAGCAACAATTCCCGTAGAGCTCATAAAAGCCCCTAAACTTGCAACAACAAGCATCAGTAAAACTAATACCCTAGTTTCACTATTTTTAGAGACTTTAATTAGCCATTCACTGACTTGGTAGGCAACACCAGTTCTAACGAGTCCCTCTCCAACAATAAAAAGCAATGCAATAAGAATAATATTTGGATCGCTAAAACCAGCAAGCACTTCTTCTGATGTTAAAATTCCACTTAAACTAAATAATAAAATAACGAGTAGTGCAACTACATCCATACGAATTTTATTTCTAACAAACAAGAATATTGCAATAACTAGAAAGCCTAATGTTACTAATAAAGGCGTATTTGAAAAAAACTCACTTGGTTTAAACAACATAGTTTACTTACTCTCTTAAATTTTAGCGACCATACTCCAAATGAAAGTATTATACTTGTTCTAATAATTTTCTAACAGGAGAAAAACTACGTCTATGTTGATCTAGTGCACCATATTTATTGAGTTTCTCTAAATGTAATTTTGTTGGGTACCCTTTATGTTGAGCAAAACAGTATTCTGGATATTGTTTATCTAACTCTAGCATTTCTTGATCTCTTGCTACTTTTGCTAAAATTGAGGCTGCACTAATTTCAGCAACTAAACTATCCCCTTTAACCACACACTGAGAAGGAATATCAAAATCAGGGCTTTTATTTCCATCAACTAAAATAAAGTGCGGTTGAATTTTTAATTGTTTTACTGCACGTTGCATCGCTAACATCGTTGCATTTAAAATATTTAGTTCATCAATTTCAAGATGCTCTGCTCGCCCTAGGCTCCAAGCAAGTGCTTTTTCTTTTATTTCCTCAGCTAAGACTAAGCGTTTTTTTTCAGATAACTTTTTACTATCTGCTAATCCTTCAATTGGATTATTAGGATCTAAAATTACCGCAGCAGTAACAACTGCTCCAATTAAAGGTCCTCGTCCTACTTCATCAACGCCCGCAATAACATCATAATCAGGATAAATAAAATTACTCATTGTCAACATTCTCCATTTTATCCTTATCTTCAATCATATCGACAACTGCTTGAGCAGCTTGCAAATCTGCATCACATTGAATTGATTTATGTAACATTGTAAATCTTTGGATTAATTGTTGCCTTTTTTGTACCGCACTTTCCTCACAATCTAAATACACAGATAATGCTTGAGCTAATTTTTCTGGTGTACAATCATCTTGGATCATTTCAGGCACTAATAATTCATCAGCCAACAAATTAGGCAAAGAAACATATTTCGCCTTAACTAACCGTTTGGCTAACATATATGTTATCGGTTTCACCTTATAGCCAACAACCATTGGTGATTTACATAACATTGCTTCAAGTGCAGCAGTACCGGAAGCCAATAATGTAGCTTCGGCAACAATCATTGCTTGACGGGCATTTTCATCTAATAAGATCAGATCGAGATCTGGGGCTATTCTTGATTTTATCTCTTCAAATTGCTGACGGCGTTTTTGATTAATTAATGGGACTAAAAAATGTAAATCTGGATATTTTTCTTTTAATAATAATGCAGTTTTAAGAAATGGTTCAGTTAGAAACTCCACCTCCGAGCCCCTACTCCCCACTAATATCGCCATATAACGTAATTCAGGATCAATATTTAAAATTTTACAAGCATCTAAACGATTAGGTTTTAATGCAATAGTATCAGCCATAGTATGTCCAATAAAACGGCAAGGCACATTAAATTTATCATAAAACGCTTTCTCAAAAGGTAAAAAAGCTAGCACTAAATTTGTTGCTTTTTCAATTTTAAAAATACGTTTTTGACGCCAAGCCCAGACAGAAGGGCTAACATAATGAATAGTTTTAATTCCTTGAGATTTTAACTTCATTTCAATATCAAGATTAAAATCAGGTGCATCAATACCAATAAATACATCTGGTTTTTCTGACAGCATTTTATCAATAACCGTACGACGAATTTTTAGTAATTTTGGTAAATGTTTAATTACTTCAGCCAATCCCATTACGGAGATTTCTTCCATATCAATCAGTGTTTCACAGCCTTCCTCTTGCATCTGTTTACCAGCTATTCCAAAAAATCTTGCGTTAGGATAAGACTGTTTTAAACTGCGGACTAATCCAGCACCGAGAATATCACCAGAAACCTCACCTGCGACAATACCTATTTTAATTTCTTGCATATCGTTAATTTCTCTATTTTACTTAACCAAGACTAGATAAAGTTTATCATAAAAAAAGACCGCACTTTGATTAAGTACGGTCTTTTTTCCAGATAATTTATATATTAACGAATAATTCCCCGAGTGGATCGCTTGAAAAAATCCAAAAATAAACTAATTGCAGTTTCTGTTTTTGCATAGTGCTCTATTTCTGGTAATGCTTGTTCTATGGTTTTACCGCTACGATAAATTAACTTATACACATTACGAATTGCATGCATAGTTGCTTTTTCAAAGCCTCGACGTTTTAAACCTTCTAAGTTAACGCCAAACGGTTGAGCGTGATTTCCTTGTGCAACAACATAAGGAGGAACATCTTGACTAACCATAGATCCGCCACCAAGCATCACATGAGAGCCAACAATTACAAATTGATGAATAGCAGACATTCCACCAACAATAACAAAATCATCTAATTCAACATGGCCAGCCAAAGTTGCATTATTTGCTAAAATACAACGATTACGAACCTGACAATCATGAGCTATATGTGCATTGATCATAAATAAATTATCATCGCCGATTCGAGTCACCCCACCGCCCTGTACAGTACCGCGATGAATAGTAACACTTTCACGAATGCGATTTCTATTACCTATAATTGTTTTCGTTGGTTCATTTTGATATTTTAAATCTTGATTGACCTCACCAATACTTGCAAATTGGAATATTTGATTATCTTCGCCAATGGTTGTCATACCATTTATAACAACATGAGAATGCAAAACTGTTCCTTTTCCAATTTCGACATTAGGACCCACGATACAAAATGGACCAATAATAACATTCTCAGCTATTTTAGCACCATCTTCAACAATCGAAGATGGGTGAATTTTTACACTTGGATGGATCATATAAAAAAACTCCCTACATTATTGCTTTGGACGACGTGCACACATTAAATCAGCTTCACAAACAACTTTACCATCAACAGTAGCTACACCAGTAAAGCGTGTAATACCACGACGCTCTTTAACAAAATGAACTTCTAAAACAATTTGATCACCAGGTAAAACAGGACGTTTAAAACGAGCATTATCAATAGCAGCAAAATAATATAGCTCGTCATTTAACGATCCATGTGTAGCACAAGCTAATACGCCAGTTGCTTGAGCCATAGCTTCTAATATTAATACACCAGGGAAAATAGGTTGTTCAGGGAAATGCCCTGTAAAACAAGGCTCATTCACCGTGACATTTTTAACTGCTTTTAACCATTGACCCGCTTCATAATCAACCACTCTATCCACTAATAAAAACGGATAACGATGTGGTAAATACTGCATAATCTCATTTGCTTCAATAACTTTGTTAACTGTATTTTCAGTTTTCACAATAATATATACCTTTTAAAATAATAAACTATAAAATAAAACTGAGAATAATTATACGTTATTTCATACATCAATACAAAATGTACCACTTGAAGTGGTACATTTTATTATTTTAATTTTTTTTCTAAAGATTTCAGTCTTTTATTTATATTATCAATATCTAACGTTAATGCAGCAGTCTTTCGCCATTTCTTATTAGTCTGTAATGGAATACCTGAAGAGTAAATACCAGATTCAGTAATTGGTCGCATAACCATCCCCATACCAGTAATAGTTACTTTATCACATATTTCCATATGACCATTAATCACACTTGCTCCACCAATCAGACAATAACGCCCAACTTTTAGACTTCCAGCCATAACTACACCGCCAGCAATAGCAGTTCCAGTCCCTATATGAACATTGTGTGCTATTTGACAAAGGTTATCAATAATCACATTATCTTCAATAATAGTAGAATCCAAAGCCCCTCTATCAATACAAGTGCAAGCCCCAATCTCTACATTGTTTCCGATAATAACTGAACCAGTTTGAGGAATTTTAACCCAACGCCCCTTATCATTTGCATACCCAAAACCATCACTACCTATCACAGTATTTGCTTGAATTAAACAATTTTTTCCAATGATAACATCGTGATAAACAGTAACATTTGCCCATAATTGAGTACTAGAGCCAATATTAGCATTTCTCCCAATAAAACAGCCTGCTCCAATAGAAACATTGTCTCCTAATACAACACCATCTTCAATAACAGCATTAGCCGCAATAGAAACATTATCCCCTAAAGTTGCTTTATCTGAAACAACAGCAGACGGCGATATATCATAGGCTGATTTTGGGGTAACATCCATATACTGAGCTAAAATGGCATAAGCTAAATATGGGTCTTCTACAATAAGTAAATTGCTATCTTCAGAACAAAATTCAACATCGGATTCTGACACAACTAAAATTCCTGCTGACGATGTGGATAAAGAATCTCTAAATTTAGAATTAGAAATAAAGGTTAAATCCATTGAAGTCGCTTTATCTAAAGAAGCAATTTTATAAACAAAGGTATCGGCACTACCTCTAATAGTAGCACCGATTTGTTCAGCTAATTCTTTCAAAGAATACTGTTTCATTATTTAACCTATTTTGTCGCAGGTTTTTCTGCTGTCTTTGGCTCTGGGATGGCTTTTAATACATCCTCAGTAATATCTTTACCTTCTATTGCATAAATTGCGGTTTTTCCATCAAGAACAATAGTATAATTTTTAGCTTTAGCTATGCTATTAGTTGCAGACTGAATATCAGCCAATAACTTCTGGTTAATCTCATTTTCACGTTTTTGACCCTGAGCTTGAAAATCAGCAACATTCTTTTGATGTTCACTCACTAATTTTTTAAATTCAGCATCACTTTTCTCCGCCAATTTAGTAATTTCATCTTGACGTTTTTTAATATCTGCACTTCTTAGTTTAGGAGCCTCTTTTTCTAATTTTTTTACTTTATCTTCGATCTCTTTTTCAAGTGCATCTTTTTTATCTGCAAGTTTTTTTTCTTCTGCCTTTAACTTATCTGCTGGTTCTTTAAATTCAGCATCTAATTTCTTCAATTCAACCATTCTTGCTGGATGATTTACATATAAATAATCTACATTAATAAATGCAATATTCTCTTCCGCCATTGCAATAGATGAACTTAATGCTAAAGAAAGTGTTGCTAACTGTACTATTTTGTTCATATTTTAAATTTTCCTTTTATATTTAAAAATTAATTTATTCTACACAAATATGGTAGGTCTTCACTTAGATGATAAAAAATCTAAAAAGTTCCGCCAATACTAAATTGAAATTGCTCTATTTCATCATTTTCATATTTCTTAATTGGTTTAGCATAAGAAAATACTAAAGGACCAACTGGTGAATTCCATTGTAAAGCAACGCCCGCGGAAGCTCTAATACGACTAGGATCACCATAATCAGGTAAAGTTGGGTAAATGGATTTACCGTCAGATTTCCATTTACTATTCCAAACTGTCGCAGCATCAACAAATACTGAAGTTCTTACTGAGCGTTGATTTTTATCTGCTACAAACGGAGTAGGGACAATTAACTCAAGGCTAGCTAATCCCATTACATTTCCACCAATAACATCTTCACTTGGACACACATATTCACTGGATGCATTTTTATTACATCTATCTCTATGATAAATAGCTTTAGGACCAATACCGCCAGAGGCAAATCCTCTTAGGCTACCAATTCCTCCCGCACTATAATTTTCATAGAATGGTAAACGCTTACCGCCAAAACCATTAGCATAATATCCAGATAACTTTCCAGATAATACCCAATTATGTTCTCTATCAATCGGATAAAAACCTTGTACTGAAGAACTCACTTTATAATACTTATTATCTGATCCAGGAAGCATTACTTTAGCGCCTAAATTAGCAATGACACCAGATGTTGGGAAATAACCTCTATTTAAACTATTATAATTCCATCCGAATGATAATTCGAAATCATTTGATTTAAAATTCCAAGAATTATCATAATTCATCGACAATCTATATAAGTTTCGATTAAACTCTTTGGCTACATTTTTTAACTTGTTATATCGATAACCTAACCCCAAATAATAAGAGTTATTTTCATTAACAGGAAAGCCTAAGGTGCCATTTACACCATAACTCGTTCTGCTATAACTAGCAGAAGTATTACTCTTAGAGTTATCATAATCTTCGTAAAAAATTCCACCACCTAAACTAACGCCATCTTTAGTAAAATAGGGTTCATTATAATTTAAATTTAAACTAGTCGTAAAATCACTACGAGCTCCAGATAAACTAACAGATGATCCCATTCCCAAAAAGTTATCTTGCTTTATACTTGCTTGATAACTAAATCCACTTTCTGTACCGTAGCCAATCCCAAAATTAATACTACCAGTATTACGCTCTTTAATTTTATAAACCACATCTAACTGATCATCTATACCTTGTAAAGTATCCATTCTAGACTCTACTGTTTCAAAGAATCCTGTTCTCTCCAAGCGTACCTTACCAATTTCTACTAGTTGGGAAGATAACCAAGTACCTTCTTGTTGACGCATTTCTTGACGTAATGTGGAATCTGCAGTAACGGTATTGCCTTCAAAACGAATTTCTCTTACGGAATAACGACGCCCCGGATCAACAACAAAAGTAATATCAATTGTATTCTCCTTATCATCAAATACAGGACTAACATTTACTTGTGCTGTTGCATATCCCTGTTCACCTAACTTGGCTTTAATTAAATTTTCAACATTAGCAACATCGCTACGATTAAACGTATCACCTATATAAATATTTTTTAATAATGGCGATAATTCATCAGCAATTCCACCTACACTACCAACAATACGAACTCTACTTACTGTATATTTATTTCCTTCTTGTAAATTGACAACAACTCTCGCCTCCGTTTTATCATCATTTAATTGAATATCTGTATTTTTAATCTCTATTTTTGCATAACCTCTATCGAGATAATAATTAAGCAATGTACCCATATCCTTTGAAAATTGGGTATTATCAAACTTATTACCGAATAATTTCCACCAAGCATCAGGTTGGAGTTCTATTTGCTCTTGCAATTTACTATCAGAAAAAGCATCATTCCCTTCAAAAGTAATTGATTTTAATAAAGCCACATCATTTTCTTTAATTTGTAACTTAACTTCTGCACGATTATTTGGCAAAGTATTAATAACGGTTTCCACTTTTGCGTTATATCGACCAACACTTCTGTAATGCTCTTCAATGCTTTTTCTAAATTCCTCTAATTTATTGGGATTTAAAACATCACCAATAGCAAATCCATTAGCGTTAAGGTTTTCTTTCAATGCTTCATCTGGAATAGTTTTATTTCCATCCAAAATAACATCTGCAATTACTGGATTCTCCTGAATAGAAATTACTAAAGTATTACCTTGACGATTAGCTGTAACATTATCATACCCCCGAATAAACAGAATTCTAACAGCATTAGCAATATCATTATCTGTCACTCTTTGTCCTACTCGAACAGGCAATCCTGATAATATTTTACTCTCTGTTCCTGCCTGAACACCATCCACTCGAATATCCTGTACAATAAAAGGAGCAGAAAATGCAACTGTTGAGCTAAATAATAGACTCGTAATTAAAAGTTTTTTCATTGTTAATTTAATCCTGTAATAAAAACATTAACTGATTATAAACGTAAAAAATCATTAAACAATGCAAATGCTGTTAACATCAATAGCAAAGTTGCACCAATTCTATACGCTAAATCCTGTATATTCTCCGATAATGGTCTACCTTTTATCGCTTCTATAAATAAAAATAGTAAATGTCCACCATCTAAAACCGGTAATGGTAATAAGTTCATAATACCTAAATTTACACTAATTAATGCCATAAAACTTAAGTAATAAGTTAATCCAATTTGAGAAGATACACCCGCACCTTTCGCAATAGAAATAGGACCACTTAAATTATTTAATGATAAATCACCTATAAGTAACTTACCTATCACTTTGATCGTTAGCCAAGATAATTGAAATATTTTTTCAACTGCTCTTTGCAATGATTCAAAAATACCATATTTTAATTCTGTTCGATACTCATCACTTAGAGATTGTATTGTTGGCGATATTCCAACAAACCATCTACCATCCTTTTGCTCAGGCTCCAATATTTTTGATAAAACCAAATCATCTCGTTCAACTTTTAATTTTATCGGAACCCCTTGTTGAACAAGAGAAATAAACTCTTGCCATACTATTAATGAACCATCTTTATGATAAATTTTATCGCCAACTTTTAAGCCTGATTTTGCTGCCGGAGAATTATCTAGTACCTTAGACAATACCATTTCCACTTTAGTTCGCTCAGGAATGATACCTAATGATTCAAATGCAGTTTCTTTTTCAGGATTAAATGTCCATTTAGTCAAATCTAATATTTTTTCTTGTTCAATATCTGAACCAAATTCTTCAACTGTAAAAATAACTTGAGGTTCTCTCATCTTCGTAGCAAGAAGCATATTAATACTTTCCCAATCAGACACAGACGTACCATCAATTGCTAATATTTGTAAATTTTTTTTAAGTTGAGCTTGTGCCGCGATCGAAGAGGCAGATATGTCTGCAATTACAGGCTTTACCGTTGGAATACCAATAGTATAAATAACAACATAAGCTATAATAGCAAAAATAAAATTAGCTATAGGCCCAGCACTTACCACTAATGCTCGTTGCAGAACAGATTTACTGTTAAATGATTGTGATTTTAAATGTTCAGGAACTATTTCTGAGCGTTCATCAAGCATTTTTACATAGCCCCCAAGCGGGATCATTGATATCGCAAATTCTGTTCCTTGCCTATCAACCTTAGACCAGATAACTTTACCAAATCCCAATGAAAAACGATGTACTTTTATACCGCACTTTCTTGCTACCCAAAAATGACCGAACTCATGTACGGCAATAAGCACACCAATAACGATGATAAAAGAGCCTAAAGACCAAAAAAACGACATATTATATAGCCTTAAAAAACATAGAAATAAAAATATGTAAAAAATGGTATTGCCGCAACTAAGCTATCAATGCGATCTAAAACCCCACCATGACCTGGTATTAATTGACTACTATCTTTAATTCCTGCTTCTCGTTTAAACATACTCTCAGTCAAATCACCTAAAATTGAAATAGCCACCGTAAAGATAGAAAGTAAAATAAATGAGGAGGTTGAAATTGAGAATAATGTTTCTGATGTAAATTGAATAAATATAGTTGCAATAATTCCAGCCGTAACCAATCCACCAATAGCACCTTGCCAGGTTTTTCCAGGTGAAACCTTTGGAGCAAGCTTATGCTTTCCAAATTGGCGACCAACAAAATATGCGCCAGAATCTGCCGACCAAACTAAAATACAAACATAAAGTAATAATAAAACACCATGATAATGATCTTCAGTATAATTATCTAGACGTAGATGTAACACACCAATGAGAAAAGGAATTAATGTCAAAAATGCAAATACGATCTGTAAAATAACAGATTTATTCCAAATTTTTGCTGTTCGTGGATAAGTTATCACAAATAAAAATGCTATGCTCCACCAAATGATAGATGCAAGTAGTAAAGGTTGAGCATAATCAATAAAAACCCGTCCAGCATTCAAATATTGTATGTCACCAAATAACCAAAGAAAAAGGAAAGCGCCAACTAATCCACTAATTAAAAAGCGAAAAATACCAGTTTTTACCTGAACAAATTGAGTCCACTCCCATACAGCTAAGGTAACAATAGCTCCAACGCATAATGCAAAATAAAAAGGAGAAAACAGCAATAAAGCAACTAATACTGTGATAATTAAAATAATTGCTGAAAATATTCTCTCTTTAAGCATAAAAACTCCTTTACTTATTACTCTGAGCAGCCAAAACGACGTTCTCGTTGTTGATATGCCAGCACCGCTTGACTAAACTCTCGTTCATTGAAATCTGGCCATAACACCTCTGAAAAATATAATTCAGCATAAGCGATTTGCCACAATAAAAAATTACTAATTCTTTGCTCACCACTTGTTCTTATCAGTAAATCAACATTAGGCTGTTGTTGTGTGCATAAATACTGTTGCAATAAACTTTCATTAATATCAGAGACTAATATCTTATTTTCTTTTACCTCTGTAGCAATTTGTTTTGTCGCTTGAGTAATATCCCACATACCACCATAATTAGCGGCAATATTTAATATTAATTTTGTATTATTTTTCGTTAATTCTTCAACTTGCGTAATTTTTACTTGTAAATTATCACTAAATTGAGATTTATTCCCTAAAATATTTAGCTTAATTCCATTGCTATTTAATTCTTTTGCTTCCTTTTCTAAGGCTTGCATAAACAAAGTCATCAACCCTGCAACTTCTTGAGCGGGTCTTTTCCAATTCTCACTACTAAATGCGTACAGTGTTAGCACTTCAATATTAATTTTTCGAGCATAAGAAACTGCTTCTCGTACAGCATTTAAGGCATTTCTATGCCCAAATATACGCATTTTTCCTTTCTTCTTCGCCCAGCGACCATTACCATCCATAATAATCGCAACATGCTTAGGGATATTATTTGTATCTAATTCTATCATTATATTTGAATTATTTTTTCCATAATATTTTGGTAGCGACTATATCACAACTCTTTTAAACTTTCTATGAATAACTCCTCGACGAATATCCTGTAGCAAAGCTCAATACAATCTTGTTATCTCTGTCTAATTTCGTCTATTTTACTAATAATTATCCCATCAGAAATAATAGTTCTTATTGTTTCATTCGCATTAACTTGATTAATATTGCGTATAATAATCCCCTTTTTAGTTTCGGCAATAGCATATCCTCTGGACAGTATTTTTAATGGACTTAAGCCATCTAAATTTGCACATAATTTAGACAAAGTATATTGTTCTTTATCAATCTTATTTTTAACTAATGTGTTTAATCGTATTTTTGATTGTAATAAATATTGTCGTTGTTGTTGAATAAAGTAAAACAACGGTATTTTATATAATCGCTCTTGCTGTATTTCAATCTTATGTTTATTTTTCTGTAATCGATATTGTAAAGGATTTTTCAATAACCGTTCATTTAACGTAGTAAATTGATAATTTTCTTTCTCTAATAAATATTTGATAGCCGTATTCAAACGATAGGTAAGTTGTTGCATATAATCTTGTTGGAAACGTAACTGTCGCAAAGGATGCTGATTTTGTAAACGTAATCGGATTTGTTTTAAATCTTGTAATTTATGATTAAAAATACGATCTAACGCCATTTCTAAACGTTGTTGATAATAGACTATTTGTTGCGATAATTCCTTTTTATCTCGGCTAACCAATTCAGCAGCAGCCGAAGGTGTAGGAGCTCTCATATCTGCCACAAAATCAGCAATAGTAATGTCTGTTTCATGCCCAACTGCACTCACAATAGGTAAAAAAGAATTATATATTGCTCTGGCAACACTTTCTTCATTAAAGCACCATAAATCCTCTAAAGAGCCACCACCGCGTCCAACAATCAATACATCAACCTCTTCACGTTGATTTGCTAATTCGATCATCTGTACTATTTCTGCTGTAGCTTCTTTTCCTTGAACTGAAGTAGGGTAAATAATAATTTCTAACGTGGGATCCCGTCTTTTTAAAATATTTAAAATATCCTGTAACGCAGCCCCTGTTTTAGAGGTAACAATACCTACTTTTTTTACAAAGTGCGGTAGTTTTTTTTTCAAATTTTGTGCAAATAATCCTTCACTCGCTAACTTCATTTTTAGCGCATCAAATTTCTGTTGTAATAGGCCTTCCCCTGCGGTTTGCATACTTTCGATTATCAGTTGATAATCGCCTCTTGCTTCATACAAACTCACATTAGCTCTTACTAAGACTTGCATACCATTTTTAGGTTGAAAAAGTACCCTAGCATTTTTCATACGAAACATCGCACAACGCACTTGTGAGTTTTCATCCTTTAAAGTTAAATACCAATGCCCTGAAACTGGTTGAGTAAAATTAGAAATTTCTCCCGTCAACCAAACCAACCCGAATTGCGTTTCCAACATTCTTTTTGCAGACTGATTCAGTTGCGTTACAGAATAAATTAGTTGTTCACTCATCTAATAAAACCCAGCCATCATCAATCCAATTACAAATACTGTCTAATAATAATGCGATTGTTGTTTCTTGATCTTCTGTATCTAAAGCCAGTTTATTTAAATCCTCAAAAGAAATCGTTTCACCATTAGACAATCTTTTCAATATTTCGGACTCTAAAGGATTAAGTTCATCTAATAACTCACCATTTGCATAAATTTCTAAAGGTTGTTCCCTATATAGCAACTTACAATTATTATCTTGTTTTAGGATCATATTATCTTTTTCTAACATAAAACGAACTTCATCAATATCAACCATTTCATTTGTTGGTAAAACTTCGTAACGCCGACTACTAACCGTTTTTGCAACAACTTGAGAAAATAGCTGATCAAATTCCGAAGATTCAATTAATCGTGATAATAACTGCTTTTTCATCAGGCTAATCATACTTTCACTTAACATACCCGTATCTTGGGGATTAGGAGTCAATCGTAAAGGTATATTAAATGAGTTCAAGTCAACATGAGAATTCTGATGGGTAAAAATATCGCTGATATTTTCTAATAAAGAAGATAAATTAGGATAGCGCAACCCAAATGAAAATGTTAAACAATCATCTTGAGCAATGCCATAATGAGATAAACGGGACGGTACATATAAAATATCTCCAGGTTCCATTATTTCATCAAATATAATATCACCCATATCATCAAAAATACGTATTGGCTGATTTTCTTTAAATGAAGTGCTAGGATCACACCACTTTCCTAATTGCCAACGTCGGTGTCCATAACCCTGTACAAGAAAAACATCATACTCATCATAATGCTTTCCTACTGAACCACCTTTTGGTGCATATGACACCATAATATCGTCCCGTTGCCATTGTGGAATAAATCCAAAGGCATTCCATAACTCGCCTAATTCAGTTGACCATTGTTCCATATTTTGAACAAGAACAGACCATTTCTTAGGTAAATCACGAAAATCCTTTTTATTTAAAGGACTTATTTTTAAAGTCCATTTATCTTCTGAAATCTGTTTAAGCAATCTTGATGTTACATCTTCAGACTGTGATAATTCAATAATATCATCAGGTTCAAACAATCCAACAATTTGAGGAAGCCCATTTTTAATAAATAAAGGTTTTTTCTGCCAATAATCACGCAAAAATATTTCTGGTGTAATATGATCCGGTAAACAAAATTTAGTCATTATTCAATTCCTTTTTTAAAGATTTTCTTTGTAGATCTTTCTCTAATTTTTTATCTGCTCTTTTAATATTTTCTTGTTCTTTTTGTTTTTGCTGTTGCTCTAAAGCTCGTTTACGACGAATTTCTTTCGGATCCGCAAGTAAAGGGCGATAAATTTCTATGCGATCCCCTTCTTGAAGCAAATCAGTCAACTTAGCTGGACGACTAAAAATACCTACCTTATTTTCTCGCAAATCAATTTCCGTAAATTGAGCTAAAATTCCGGATTGTAAAATCGCATGTTGAATCATTGTCCCCTCTTCTACTTTAAATGATTTCAAATAGAAATGGTCAGGATAAGCATAAGCAATTTCAATATTAATTTTTGCCACAATTGAATTCCTTTTTACTTAGTCGATTAATACACATCTTTTGCTCTCTGTTTAAATGCCTCAATCATCTTGCTCGTTAAATCAGTAAAAATTTTCCTAAATGTAACATCAATAATAGGGTTAGAAAATTCAAACTCTAGCTCTAAACTAATACGACAACAATATTCATCTATTTCCTCAAATAACCATTGACCTTGTAAATATTTAAAAGGACCTTTAACTAACTGCATTGTAATTGAGGTATTCTCTTTCATTTTGTTATGAGTAGTAAAAGATTGAGAAATACCTACTTTCTTAATTACAAGCTCTGCGATAAGCTCTGAATCAGTTTTATTTATCGTACTACTCGCAATACAACCTGGCACAAATTCAGGGTATTTTTCATAATCGTTAACTAATTCGTACATTTTATCAGCACTATAAGAAACTAAAGAAGATTGGTTGATTTTTAGCATAATTTTGCATTCTGTTTATAAATTTTATTAACTAATTGATAGTATAACTAAAATAGTAGTTTGTGTATTAAAAAAATTATTATTTTCTAAAAAATATATAAATAACTAGACTTTACCATCAAAAGTATATCTAATGTAAAGCACCTCTCAATATAAGTATTTTATTTGACCTTGTATCAAATATTTTCTATCATTATCTATTGTCATAAGGACTAAATTATTAACAATATTCAAAAGAGTCATTATTTATGAAATTAACAAAAACAATTTTATCAACTACACTAATTGCTTGTGCTACTTTACTTACTGCTTGTTATGATAAAGATAGTCAGAAACAACAAAATTTACCAGTTCAATCTCAAGGAGTAAAAGACCAAGCACTTCAACTTTTTAACATGACCGTAAGGATTCTTCCAGAACAACGTTTTATAGGAAAAGATGAAAAAGGTAACGATTTTGTTTCTTTTGCCTATACGTTGGAAAATATTAGTAATAAAGCAATAAAAGAAATCCAGTGGTTTAATATTTTAACCGCCGAATCAACTATTATTGATATTACAAATGTTCCCGCAGTATTCGAAAAAACATTACAAGCAAATTCTTCCGAAAAAATTACATTAACTAAATTAGCAATTCATTATCCTGAAAATGTAAGAAAATTGATTTTGAATCCAAAAACTGAACTTAAATCAAAAACATTAGCAGGAAAAATAATATTTGCGGATGATTCAAAGCTTGTTATTACAACTCCTGAAGATATAGAAAAAGCTTTTTCTAAAAATAAATAGTTTAAGATCTAAATATAAATCTCCTCAGTGGTCAGCGTTAATTCTAATCGCTGAAGAGATTTCCCCCATCACCTCAAAACTATCTCTTCTAATTCTTCTAAGAAATTTACAGCTATACCTCAAAAAATTAATTGATATATAATAAAAACATTACTTTTTAACAATTTATCTACTAAAAAACAGAATAATTTTTATAATTACGCTAACATACTGCAAAATAATACAATCTATGATCATAAATGATTGGTTAAAAGGACAATATATTGAATGCTTTTTTATATAGACTACTTAATCGAAGAAAAAATCCCCCAAATAGGTAAATTAGCACTAATAAACAGTAAAATGATTAATGTTAAGTATTCTAATCTAATACCTTTGAAAATATGCATTCCTACAATACAAGCTATCATTAAATGAAATAAGAAATAAACGACCCAAGCAAATTCATTAATAAAATTAAAGTTATTAATGTATGCATATCCAAGCATACCTAATATAAATACTGCATTTACAAGTAAGCCAATGATTATTGCAATAGATAATAAAGAAATAAACCCCTGTAAACGATTTTTTGAAATCACTAACATTAAATTTGCTAAAATAATACCCGTTAAAATTTGAGCAAAAACATTATAATATATTCCATAAAATATAGGTAATTCAATAAATATAAATAATGAAGTAATGGTAGCTAATCCAGCTAATAGTACACCAATAACTAAAATTGACTTCCTCATTTGAGGATCTGTTGGTTGTTGCCAGATTGCAATTATTGTTGCAATACCACATAAACTAACAATATCAGTTAAAATATAGTGATAATTGGAAAATACACTCAAGATCAGCCAAACGGTCCAATAAATAAGAAAATATAAATTAATATTTATAAGCCTTGCCCTTTGCCCATTACAGATTTCACCTTTAATAAAGACCAAAAGACAAATCCATTGAGCAGTAAGTACTGCGACATTCAGATGAGAAAGTGCTTTTGGCTGACCTTGTAAAATCATTGAAAAAATATCAATACCTAAAATAATAAAAACGGGTAAAATTGATAACATAATGAGCTTTTTATGACCTTTTTCTTCAAACATATTCCTTCCAAATTAAAAATTTAATTATAGTGATGGTCTATTATGTAATAAATTTATGCTATTGGTCAAAATTAAGATAATTTTATTTAATCTTTTGGTAGTATTTTACGCTATTGACCTCTAAAATACTCATCTAACTAATAATAAAATTTCTTCTGATTAATAAAAATTATAGATAATAAGGTTAAAAAATGATTAATCTCATTGATATAGGAAAACAAGCGAAAAAAGCAGCATTCATATTAGCTCAACTTTCTGAGAAAGAAAAAAATAACGTATTAAAAATTATCGCCGATCAGCTAGAACAACAAGCTGAAAAAATTCTTTTAGCAAATCAAAAAGATATAAAAATAGCGAAAGAAAATAAATTATCAGACGCATTAATTGATCGCTTATTATTAACCACTGAACGTTTACAAAATATCGCGAATGATGTGCGTCATATTGTTTCACTAACCGATCCAGTTGGCAAAATTATTGATGGCGGTACATTAGATAGTGGACTCAAAATAGAAAGAATTAGAGTACCTTTAGGTGTCATAGGAACAATCTATGAGGCTCGTCCTAATGTAACTATTGATGTTGCAGCACTATGTTTAAAAACAGGAAATGCTGTTATTTTACGTGGTGGAAAAGAAACAAAATACTCAAATCAAGTATTAGTTGAAGTCATTCAAGATGCATTACAACAAGCAAACTTACCGAAGTATGCAGTACAATCAATCAATGATTCTAATAGAGAGCTTGTATTACAATTATTAAAATTAGATCGATATGTTGATATGATTATTCCTCGAGGTGGAGCAGGACTGCATAAACTTTGTAAAGAGCATTCAACCATACCTGTAATTATTGGTGGTGTTGGTGTTTGCCATACATTTGTAGAACAGAGTGCTGACCTAGAGCGCGCCTTAGATATTATAAAAAATGCAAAGACGCAACGTCCAAGCACTTGTAATACATTGGAAACGTTATTAGTTCAAGAAAACATAGCTAATATATTCTTACCTAAACTTGCCGCATCATTAAAAGATAAAAATGTAAAATTTCACGCAGATAAGACCGCACTTTTAATTCTACAAAGCGTAAATGCTCCAGTTTCTCAAATTGAAGAACAAGCATTACGTCAAGAATGGGGTTCCTTGGATCTTAATGTAATTATTGTAAAAGATATTAATCAAGCTATTGAACATATCTCTGAATATGGAACACAACACTCCGAAGCGATTCTAACATCATCACAACAACTCGCTCATCAATTTATTCAGCAAGTTGATGCTGCGGCAGTCTATATAAATGCTAGTACCCGATTTACCGATGGCGGACAATTTGGATTAGGCGCTGAAGTCGCTGTAAGCACACAAAAATTACACGCAAGAGGCCCTATGGGATTAGAAGCGTTAACCTCATATAAATGGGTTGGTATTGGAAATTATACGATTAGAACTTAGATCATCTATCTAATAAAAAATTGTATTTGATATATAATTTCTAAAAAATTTAATAATTAATTATTAAAATAATTTTTTATTTGACAAAGCTTATATTAATCGTTATTTATAAACTAGTTACACAATATTTATTATCTAAAAATTAAGGAAACAATTATTATGTCTGCTCTTTCTGTGGCTAAATTTGGAGGGACTAGTGTTGCAGATTATGAAGCAATGCAATCCTGTGCAAAAATTATTATATCTGATCCGAATACTCGTGTAGTAGTACTCTCTGCTTCTGCTGGTGTAACAAATTTACTCGTAGAGCTTGCTAGAGGCTGCGACATAGAAAAACAAAAACAATTAATATCAGAGATAACAAAAATTCAAGAAGCGATATTAATTAAATTAAAAGATAGTTCAAAAATAAAGCTTAAAATTGACCTTATCTTAAAAACTATCGAAAACCTTTCTGAAGCGGCAAATCTTGCTACATCACCCGCACTTACTGATGAATTAATTAGTCAAGGTGAGATGATGTCAACCTTAATTTTTGTTCAATTACTTGCAGAACTTAACATTAAAGCTACTTGGATTGATGTAAGAACAATCATTACAACTGATAGCCAATTTGGTAAAGCAGTTCCAAATGATGAAGTCACACAGAAAAACAGTGATCTTATTTTAAAACCATTAATTAATGAAGGTGAATTAATCATTACACAAGGTTTTATAGGTAGAAACTCTGAAGGAAAAACGACAACCTTGGGTCGAGGTGGAAGTGACTACTCGGCAGCATTGCTTGCTGAAGTGCTTAATGCAAAAAATGTATTAATTTGGACTGATGTTGCGGGTATATACACTACTGATCCACGAATTGTTAAAAATGCCAAAAAAATAGACACTATAAGTTTTTCTGAAGCTGCTGAAATGGCTACTTTTGGAGCAAAAGTTTTACACCCAGCAACATTACTACCTGCGGTAAGAAGTAATATTCCTGTTTATGTTGGTTCAAGTAAATCTCCAGAAGAAGGGGGAACTTGGGTGATTAGCGATCCACAACCAAGACCAACATTCAGAGCTATCGCATTAAGAAGAGAACAAACATTACTTACATTAACAAGTTTGAGTATGCTACATGCTCAAGGTTTTATAGCACATATCTTTTCAATATTAGCAAAACATAAAATATCTGTTGACACTATAACAACATCAGAAGTGAGTGTAGCCTTGACATTAGATCTAAAAGGTTCAACATCTTCTAAAACGGAATTACTTTCTCCTGAATTATTATTAGAGTTGGAAAAAGTGGCTAACGTTAATATTGATACAGGACTCGCTTTGGTTGCTTTAGTTGGAAATAATTTGCATACATCAATAGGAATTGCAAAACAAATTTTTAATGCTATAGATCAATATAATGTAAGGATGATAAGCTACGGAGCAAGCCCAAATAATGTATGCACTCTAGTTTCTAGCGGCGAAGCTGATGATATTGTTCGTATATTACACAAAAAATTATTTGAATAATATACGCTATAATTCTTAATAAAAACTAACTAGAATAGATAGCTTTTTATCAGATAAAATGCGAAGAAAATGATTTTTTACGTTGAGATTCATATCGGAAAATAGTAAAGTAGCCGATTGTTCGTTATTACTAAATAAACCAAAGCTAAAAGGCGGAGTATATGGGAAAAAATGTTGTTATCTTAGGCGCTCAATGGGGTGATGAAGGTAAAGGCAAAGTTGTTGATTTACTTACCGATCGTACTAAATATGTAGTACGTTATCAAGGTGGTCATAATGCGGGACATACACTAATTATTAATGGCGAAAAAACGGTTCTTCGTCTTATTCCATCAGGTATTTTACGAGATAATGTTACTTGCTTAATTGGCAATGGAGTCGTACTTTCTCCATCTGCTTTAATGCAAGAAATGGGGGAACTAGAAGCTCGTGGCGTAAACGTACGTGAACGCTTACTAATTTCAGAAGCCTGCCCTCTAATTCTTCCTTATCATGTAGCAATGGATAAAGCCCGTGAAGTCGCTTTAGGTAAAAAAGCAATTGGTACAACCGGCCGCGGTATTGGCCCAGCATACGAAGATAAAGTCGCTCGTCGTGGATTACGTGTTGGTGATCTATTTGATCGTGAAGCATTTGCTGAAAAACTTAAAAATATTTTAGAATACTATAATTTCCAACTTGTAAATTATTACAAAGTTGAAGCGGTTGATTATCAGAAAACACTAGATGAAGTTCTTGCTGTTGCGGATATCATCACTGGAATGGTAGCAGATATAACAACAATTATTGATACCGCTCGTAAAAATGGCGATAACATCTTATTTGAAGGTGCTCAAGGCACAATGTTGGATATCGATCAAGGTACTTATCCTTATGTAACTAGTTCAAATACTACCGCTGGCGGCGTATCTACCGGATCAGGATTAGGGCCTCGTCATATTAATTACGTTCTAGGTATTGTAAAAGCCTATTGTACTCGTGTCGGTGGCGGACCATTCACTACAGAATTATTTGATGAAGTAGGACAAGAAATCGCTCGTAAAGGTAACGAATTTGGGGCAGTAACAGGACGCCCTCGCCGTTGCGGTTGGTTTGATGCTGTCGCAATACGTAGAGCTATTCAAGTAAACTCTATTTCAGGTTTCTGTATGACCAAACTTGACGTGCTTGATGGATTTGATGAAATCAAAATATGTGTCGGTTATAGAATGCCAGACGGAAAAATTGTTGAATATGCTCCTCTAGCAGCAAAAGACTGGGAAGGAGTTGAGCCGATCTATGAAACCTTACCTGGTTGGACAGAAAATACCTTTGGTATTACAGATGTCAATGCTCTTCCAGAAAATACTCGTAATTATATTAAGCGTATTGAGGAAGTGACTGGTGTACCTGTTGATATTTTATCAACTGGTCCAGATCGTGTACAAACAATGATATTGAGAGATCCTTTTGAAGAATAGTTACTTTTCAAAATAACAGTAAAACAAAAAGAACCGCCTAAAGTGCGGTTCTTTTTTTCTAATGTTTATATGATAAAAGAATAACTATGCTGCAACCATTACCATTGCAGGACGAATGACTCGACCATTTAACAAATAGCCTTTTTGCAACACAGTAGTAATTTGATTTGTTTCAAAACCTTCTGTTGGTTGCATTGAAATCGCTTGATGTAGATCTGGGTTAAACACATCACCAACAATACCAACTGGTTCTACACCAAAACGCGCTACTGTTGACAATAAGCCTTTTAAGGTTAAATCAACTCCATCAACCAAAGCTTTAATCGCTTCACCTTCTACATTTTCAGCGGTCATTAAAGCCCTTTCTAAATTATCAATCGTTTCTAATAAATCTTTAGCAAATTTTTCTAAAGCAAATTTATGTGCCTTTTCCACATCTTGTTCGGCACGACGACGCATATTATCAATCTCAGCTCTTGTTCTCAGTACAATTTCTTGCTCTTTCTTGCTCGCTTCTTGTAATTGTGCTTCTAATTCTTGAACACGAGCAATTGCCTCTTCCAAAACATCTTGTTCCTCATCATTTTGAACATCAATATTTTGAGTGTCTTCAACCTCACTTTCAACAGCTTCCATTGCCTCACTTTGATTATTTTCTTGTTCAAGATCTAAATTATTTTCATTATCAATCTTTTGCTCTTGTTCTGACATTCTTTTCTCCATTTATCAAAAAATTTGAGGTATTGTAACAAAAAACATAAAAATTAACAGTTTCATCATTCAGAATAACTAGAAACTGATATGCTTTATGTGTAATATAACGACTAATTTTCTTAATTCAAGAGTAGTTCATCTACTATAATGTGGAATTAATATGCTTAAGCATAATTTTAATAATAACGAATTACATATTTCTTTTCATACAATAGGACTTCTTGGTAAACCACGCCGAGATACAACCTTACAAATGCACAAGAATTTGTTTCAATGGCTTTCAGAAAAAGGCTATCAAGTTCTCGTAGAATACGAAATTGGCAAAATGTTATCCTTGCCAGAAAAACATCTTGCGAGTATTGAACAAATAGGTGAACAAGCTCAACTTGCTATCGTCATTGGTGGTGATGGTAATATGCTAGGAAGAGCTAGAATCTTAGCAAAATATAACATAGCACTGATCGGAATTAATCGTGGTAATTTAGGTTTTTTAACTGATATTGATCCTAAAAATGCTTATGCCCAACTGGAATCCTGTCTAAAGGATGGTGAATTTTTTGTAGAAGAACGTTTCTTACTGGAAGCTTGTATCGAAAGAGAAGGTAAAATTATTGCCACAGGTAATGCTGTAAATGAAGCGGTTATTCACCCAGCTAAAATTGCTCATATGATCGATTTTCATGTTTATATCAATGGTAATTTTGCATTTTCACAAAAATCAGATGGTCTGATTATCTCAACGCCAACAGGCTCAACAGCTTACTCCTTATCTGCTGGTGGACCGATCTTAACCCCAAAACTTAATGCCATTTCTCTTGTTCCTATGTATCCTCATACCTTATCATCAAGACCATTAGTGATTGATGGAGATAGTCAAATTTCTGTTCGTTTTGCAGAATATAACTCATCACAATTAGAAGTAGGTTGCGATAGTCAAATCACCCTTCCGTTTACACCTGATGATATTGTACATATTAAAAAAAGTAATGATAAACTTTGCCTATTACACTTAAAAAATTATAATTATTACAATGTATTATGTAGTAAATTAGGCTGGCTAAAACACGGAGCATAAAAATTATAAAAAAAACTTTACTGTATATAAAAACAGTTGTAAACTGTCATCATATACAGTAAAGGAGTAGTTATGCTTACACAATTAACTATTAATAATTTTGCTATTGTTCGCCAATTAAATATTGAATTATCTCAAGGAATGTCTGTTATCACAGGGGAAACGGGAGCTGGTAAATCCATTGCCATTGATGCTTTAGGTGTATGCTTAGGACAACGTACTGAAAGTTCAATGTTACGAGAAGGGCAAGATAGAGCCGATATTTGTGCTAGTTTTCAAATAAAAACGGATAATCCAGCTTATCAATGGCTGCAAGAACATGAACTACAAGATACAGAAATTCCCGAAAACTGTATTTTACGTCGTATTATTAATTCAGATGGGCGTTCGAAAGCTTTCATTAACGGTATTCCAGTTTCAGTAAATTTACTCAAAGAAATTGGACAATTTCTCATTCAGATCAATGGTCAGCACGCCTCTCAGCAACTATTAAAAAATGATCATCAACTACAACTTATAGATAAATTTTGTGCACATAATCACCTTATAAAAAATATGCAAGAAAGCTACCGCACTTGGAAAGATTTACAACTTCAAGTGAAAACTTTCCAACAAAAATGTGCTGAAAATGAAGCTAAAAAACAGCTTCTACAATATCAAGTAGAAGAACTTGATCATTTCGCTTTAAAAGAAAACGAATACCTAGAATTAGAAGAAGAGCATACTCGACTTTCAAGTAGTGAAGAACTTACTGCTTTATCACAATCAGCCTTGCAATTATTAAGTGAAAATGAAAGTGTCAATATTGATACACTACTCTATAAAACAGCTCAATATGTCACTGAATTATGTCTATTAGATCAAAATTATTCTGATGCACAAAAAATGCTGGAAGAGGCCCTTATTCAAATTCAAGAAGCCACTAGCGAAATTCAACATTTATCAGCTAATATTGAACAAGATCCAACGAGATTACAAGAAATTGAACAACGTATTGGACAAGCTATTCAATTAGCTAAAAAACACAATATAAAACCAGAAAATCTTGTTAAATTTCATCAAGATCTTAAAGATCAGCTTAACTCTCTTATTGATTTTTCAGAAAGCGAAGAAAAACTAATTAAACAAGAACAACAGGCTTATAAAGCAATGCAAAAAAATGCCGAAAATCTTTATAAAAGTCGCTTACAAGGTGCAGAGAAACTAGCACAACAAGTAACAAAATCAATTAAAAAATTGGCAATGGAAAATGCAGAATTTTCAATCGCTGTAAATACCGATAATAGTAAAATTACCGCTAATGGTGCTGATAATATTATCTTTAATTTACGTAGTAATCTCGGGCAATCAGCACAACCACTCGCAAAAGTCGCATCTGGTGGCGAGCTCTCTCGTATTGCACTAGCCATTCAAGTATTAACCTCGGATCAATCCTCTATTCCAACCTTAATTTTTGATGAAATTGATGTCGGTATAAGTGGAGCTACCGCAAACGTCGTCGGAAAATTATTACGCCATTTAGGTGAAAAATGCCAAGTTATTTGTGTTACCCATCTGCCGCAAGTCGCCTCTTGTGGACATCATCATTTTTCAGTAGAGAAACTAACTGTTGATAATAAAACAGAAACTAAAATGACCGCACTTTCACAACCACAGCGAGTAAAAGCTCTCGCTAAATTACTCGGTGGTAGTAAAATCACAGAAAGTGCATTAGCAAATGCGGAAGAGTTATTAAATTTAGTTGCCTAACAAACTTTCATTTCTACACAACCATTCCCAAGAACTTTTCGAAAAAACTTGGGAATGTTTTTGAAGTGCAATTTGGATCTAAAATAGTAACCGAAGTATTGGATAATGCCACTAAAGCAAAGCACATAGCCATTCGATGATCATTATAGGTTTCAATTTCTGTTTCTTTAAATCTATCTAACTCAAGTGGTTGAATACGAATAAAATCTTCCCCCTCTTCTACCTCTGCACCAATTTTACGTAATTCCGTTGCCATTGCAGTTAAGCGATCTGTTTCTTTTACTCGCCAGTTATAAATATTGCGAATCACAGTTTCTCCTTCTGCAAATAACGCCGTAGTTGCAATCGTCATTGCCGCATCAGGAATATGATTCATATCCATATCAATGCCTTTGAGTGCTGATTTCTCCGCTTGAATAAAATCCTTTCCCCAAGTGATTTTTACCCCCATTTTTTCCAATACATCCGCAAATTGTTTATCACCTTGAATTGAATTTTTGCCAATTCCTGTCACTTTTATTTTCCCTTTAATCGCACCAGCGGCTAAAAAATAAGAGGCAGAAGAAGCATCGCCTTCTACCATATATTGTTTCGGAGAAATGTAACATTGCTGACCTTTGACAAAAAATCGTTGGTAATTTTCATTAATTACCTCTATCCCAAAATCTTTCATCATCGCTAGAGTGATGTCAATATAGGGTTTAGACACTAACTCGCCTTTTATTTCTATTTCGAGATCACTTTCAGCCAAAGGAGAAACGATTAAAAGTGCGGTCAAAAATTGCGAAGAAATTGAACCATCAATTTGTACTTTTCCCCCTTGGATACCTGTATTACGAATAACTACTGGTGGATAACCTTCATTTTCAAAATACTCAATATTAGCGCCAAGTTGATGTAATGCGTCAACAAGATGTTTTATTGGCCGTTCCTTCATTCTAGGTTCGCCCGTCAAAATAATTTCACTAGGGGTATGCCCTTTTAAACATAATACGGCAGCTAAAGAACGCATTGCGGTTCCTGCGTTTCCTAAAAACAATGCAACACCATCTTGCCATTGCAAAACACCACCTTTTCCTTCAATTTCACAGGTAGTTTTATCTTTAGAAAGTTGATAATTTACCCCTAAATGTTTTAAGGCATTAAGCATATGGCGAACATCATCACTATCTAATAAATTTGTTACTGTTGTTGTTCCTTTAGCAAGAGCAGATAGTAGTAGCACCCGATTAGACAGGCTTTTTGAACCCGGTAAATTAATTTCTCCTTCCATTCTTGAAATTGGTGCTAATTTGATTTTTTCCATTATTATCGTTTCCTTATGATTAATCTTTGCTTTACTGCGTTGCTAAAATAATTATTTTTTTTAAAATTGCAGTAAGTGCGGTAAAAAATTTCGTATTTTCTTCTGGTAAACCAATACTCACTCGTAAATGATTAGGTAGTCCATAACCCGCAATAGGTCTTACAATCACCCCTTCACGTAATAAATCCTCATAAATTTTGCTAGCAGGTTGTTTAAAATCAATAGTAATAAAATTAGCTTTTGACGGGATATAGTGCAACTGATGTTTTAAACAAAAATCCTCATAACGTTTCATTTCAAGACGATTATTTTCTGCCACTTTTTTCACAAATTCATTATCATTAATGACTGCTATCGCAGCGGCTAATGCCAATGAATTACAGTTAAATGGTTGGCGTACTCGATTCAGTAAATCTGCAATTTCAGGGTGAGATACCGCATACCCAATACGCAATCCAGCTAAACCATAAGCTTTAGAAAAAGTGCGACAAATGATCAAATTAGGGTATTGTTTAGCTAAAGCGAAAGAATTTATTCTTTCTTCAGGTGCGGTAAATTCTGTATAAGCCTCATCTAATACCACGATAATATGCTCAGGTACTTGAAATAAAAAATGTTCAATTTCAGATTGGCTTAAAAAATTGCCTGTCGGGTTATTTGGATTTGCAATATAAATTAATTTTGTTTTCTGATTAATTACTTTTAAAAATCCAGATAAATTATGACCCCAATTTTTTGCTGGCACTTCTCGTGCAATCGCATTAATCGCTTTCGTCACCAAAGGATAAACAATAAATGCGTATTGAGAATAGATAATCTCATCTTGTTCACTTGCAAAGGTATGAGCAAATAATTCAAGTAAATCATTTGAACCATTGCCTAAGGTGATTTGACTCATATCCAAATCAAATTTTTCCGCAATAGCCTTTTTTAACTCAAAACCATTTGAATCAGGATAACGAGTAAGATCATTTAATTGTTGAATAATAGCTTGTTTCGCACTTTCAGGAAAACCAAATGGATTTTCATTCGAAGCCAGTTTAACGATATTTTGAATACCAAGTTCCCTTTCTAATTCTTCTATTGGTTTGCCCGCTTGGTAAGGAGAAAGCGATTTAACGCCCTCATTGGCGATGTTGATAAATTGCATATTTATTCCTTTTTTATTTTTATAATGTATTTTCTTTTATATGATGATTACTTTTTAAAGATATTATGTTTTTTAAGATATTATGGAACAGATAAAATACGACTATTACATAAATCATCACTCTCAAAATAAGTCATTTCCCCAGCTTGTCGATTTGGGATAGGAAAAAGTCTCACAGTAAGAGGTTTATTTAAACGAAATGCCATCGTCCCAGTATCTCGCATTAACGCCGCTATTTTTTCAGCAGAAGTATTTTCTGGAATAGGCACGGTATCTAATCCTATACCACAAACAGCACTATAAGTTAATAATGATCGAATATCAAATTGAGAATTTTCTGTACCAGTTGCTAATCCTATATCTTCAACTACTGCAAGCATTAATCCAGAGAAACCAACCAGAGGGGTATTCTGAATTGATTTAAATACCTTCGTCAATAATGAAGAAATCTCCACCGTACCAGCCGCACCAAAATAAGGTACATTCATTAATTGATATACTTCTGTCATTGAGGCACAATTTTTCGATGGTGCAGCAGAGCTATCAACTCCAACAAATTTAAAATTTCCCGATAATTTAACCGCATTTATAGCAGATAGCACTTCATCAATATGATATTGTAAAGCTTCTAACATCTTCTCATAACATTCCTTTAAGAACTTATTATGATTATCTTTGGGAATATCTTTCAATACCTTAACCAAAAGATCCGGTGTTTCAAATCCAATAACAAAGCCATTTTCAAGATTACTGCGATGATAACTCGCGGGGAAATAAGGGATAAAGGGTTTACAATTAAAATTAACTGTAAAATTAAAATTTCCCTCCCCTCTCGGTGTTATCTCGGCAATTTTTTTTACTGCTTGAGCTGATTGCTTAATGAACTGATCATTTAATATGCCATTCTCATCAATATCTATATTTACACAAGCATTACAGAGATCGCCATAATCTTTAATTAATTCGGGTAATAATGCTATTTCTTGAGAAGTTTTAGCTTCTCCAATAGCAAATCGCACTCTTAGTCCACGTTCATTTAATTTTGAGAGTAAAGATTTAAGATAAGCAAGATCACTTTTTGCCGTTTCTAAAGAACTAAGATTTAAATATTCGCCAAAGGGATTCGTAACAATACGAATCGTTTGAACCTCATAACCTTTTTGCTGAATGCTAGGCACAAGTAAATCAAATTCTTTTTTTGCTGTATATAATATAGTTTCCCAAGTATCTCGGTTATTCGTTAACGATAAAAAAAGTGTGATAGTTCTTACTCGACATAATGATTTATTTTTATAGCTCATCTTATTTCCCCATTTCTCTATAAAAACAAAGGACACAAATCATTGTGTCCTGATTTATCTGATAATAACCTATTTCTAATTATTTTCCGCCTCAAATTTTTTCATAAATTGGATCAATGCTTGAACCCCCTCAATTGGCATTGCGTTATAAATAGAAGCTCGCATACCCCCTAATACTTTATGGCCTTTTAATGCCTGTAATCCTGCTTTTGTGGCTTCTGCAACAAATTTGGCATTAAGCTCATCATTGCCAGTAGTAAAGGTAACATTCATTAAAGAGCGGTTATTTTTTACCACATTATTTTTGTAAAATGAACTTTCATCTAAATATTGATAAAGTAAATTAGCTTTTTCTTGATTACATTTTTCAACGCCTTCCAATCCACCTTGTTTAAGAAGATGTTTGAATACTAAAGAGCATAAGTACCACGCAAATGTCGGTGGAGTATTAATCATTGAATCACTTTTGGCTTGCACTGCGTAATTCCAGATTGATGGTGTTTCTTGACGAGCATTACCAATTAAATCTTCACGCACAATGACAATAGTAATCCCTGCTGGTCCTAAATTTTTCTGAGCTCCAGCATAAATGATTCCAAACTGACTAATATCTATTTTACGAGAAAGAATGGTGGAAGACATATCCGCAACCAATGTTGTATTGCCTACTTTAGGAATATCAAAAATTTCTACACCACTAATGGTTTCATTTGGACAGTAATGAACATAATCATACTGTTCGGCAATATCCGAGAAATCTAAGCGATTAATCTTTAATTCTGGATCTTGATCTAAAATATTAATTTCATCAATTTCACAAAATAAGCGTGCTTCTTTAGCAGCAGTTGCTGACCAATGCCCACTTGTTAAATAAAGTGCTTTATTTTTCTTACCAATTAAATTCATTGGAATGGCTGCAAATTGTCCTCTTGCCCCTCCTTGTAAGAACAGAATTTTATAGTTCTCAGGAATATAATAAAGTTGACGAAAATCTTGTTCTGCTTGCGTAATAAGATCCATAAAAAGCTTACCACGATGACTCACTTCCATTACCGAAGTTTGTTGTTCCTGCCAATTCAACAATTCTGCTTGAGCTTGTTGTAATACTTCTTTGGGCATCATTGCAGGACCTGCACTAAAATTGAATACTTGTGTCATTCTTTACTTCCTAATATTGAGTTAATATTTATCAAATTAATTTGTTATTTTTAGCATTTACACTAATGCTAATCAACTTCATTTTTTCAAATTATGGTATTTTTTGATTTTATTCTCAAAAATACAATGAATACTTTGACGGTTAGAGAAAAAACGACTAAATTATACGGAGTTTGTTTTTATCAACTTAGATGAGAGAAAAATATGGAAGCAGTGAATAAACAATCTTTCCAAGAAGTATTGGAGTATGTGCGTATGTATAGACAAAAAAATAAACTACGTCGTGATATTGAGGATAATAATAGAAAAATTCGAGATAACCAAAAACGTATTTTATTATTAGATAATCTTAATCAATACATACGCAATGATATGACAATTGATGATGTTCGTGCAATTATCGAAAATATGCGTGATGATTACGAAAACCGTGTTGATGATTACGCAATCCGCAACGCTGATCTTTCTAAACAACGCCGTGAAATTAGTGCAAAAATGAAAGATAAGAAAAAAGAGCATGCTGAATTATTTTCAAAAGTAATGAAATAATATATTAAAGCGATAATTTTAAAATTATCGCTTTTACATATTAAATTCACTTCATTTGGCTAAACTTTCACCTCTTAAAATAAATAAAAAGATTGCAACTAGTTTTTTGTGATACAGATCACATTATTTTATTTGTATATCCTTTAGAATACACCCCTTTTGTTTATTTTAATTATATAAAATATTTCAAGTAACTATCTCAATAATAAGGAGTCTTAATGACTATAGGGATTATCATAGCTACTCATGGTGTCGCAGCAGAGCAACTGCTTAAGACAACTGAGATGTTAATAGGTGAGCAAGATAATGTTGCTACTATTGACTTTGTTTCAGGAGAAAATGCTGAAACAATCATTTCAAAATATCAAGAAAAACTTGATAACACATTATCACATTGTGATGAAATTTTATTTCTTGTTGATACTTGGGGTGGCAGTCCATTTAACGCAGCAAATCGAGTTTCAGAAGGTAAAGAGAATATGGACGTGGTAACAGGCGTCAATGTTCCAATGCTAGTAGAAACATTTATGGGACGTGATGATAAACCAACGCTAAAAGAGCTAGTAAATATAGCTCTTGAGACAGGTCGTATGGGTGTTAGAGCATTAAAATATGAAGAAAAAACCATAGAAACAGCACCAGTCGTAGAACAAACGCAAAATCAAGTGGAACAAACAGAGCCTGCAAAAGAAGGTAACCTTGTTGTTGGTCTTGCTCGTATTGATGATCGTCTAATCCATGGTCAAGTCGCAACCCGTTGGACAAAAGAAAGCCGAGTAAAACGCATTGTTGTTGTAAATGATGATGTAGCAAAAGATGAAGTGCGTTCAAGTATGCTTAAAAGTGTTGCGCCTCCTGGTGTAACTGCTCATGTTGTTACGGTTGAAAAAATGATTCGTGTTTATAACAATCCAGAGTACGCTGATGAACGAATGATGTTACTTTTTACTAATCCAACTGATGTAGTCAAACTACTCAAAGCTGGCGTAGATATGAAGTCTATCAACATTGGTGGTATTGCCTATAAAGATGGTAAAAAAATGATTACCAGTGCGGTATCCGTTGATGATAAAGACATTGAAGCATTTAAAGAAATTGATGCAATGGGTATCGAGCTTGATGTTCGTAAAGTATCAAATGATAGCCGTCAATATATGATGGATCTATTAAAGAAAAATAATCTAATTTAAGGAAACTATTTTATGGAAATTTCAGTATTACAAGTTGTTCTTGTATTCCTTGTAGCTTGTATCTCGGGTATGGGCTCTATTCTTGATGAATTTCAAACTCACCGCCCACTAATTGCCTGTACACTTATTGGTTTAGTATTAGGCGATATGAAAACAGGTATTATCGTAGGTGGTTCATTAGAACTTCTTGCTTTAGGTTGGATGAATATCGGTGCAGCATTAGCACCTGATGCAGCATTAGCCTCAGTAGTTTCAACTATTTTAGTTATTGTTGGTGGTCAAGATATCTCAACTGGTATTGCGATTGCTATCCCACTTGCAGCTGCAGGACAAGTATTAACTTATGTTGTTCGTGCTATTACAGTTGGTTTCCAACATGCTGCAGATAAATCCATTGAAGATGGTAACTTAACTCGCTTAGATTGGATTCATCGTAGTGCATTAATTCTACAAGCAATGCGTATCGCAATTCCCGCATTAATCGTTGCATTAACCGCAGGAACTGACACAGTACAAGCAATGTTGGGTGCTATTCCTGTTGTAGTAACTATGGGACTTAAAATTGCCGGTGGTATCATCGCTGTTGTAGGTTATGCAATGGTTATCAATATGATGCGTGCAGGCCATTTAATGCCATTCTTCTATGCAGGTTTTGTTGTTGCAGCATTTACAGACTTCAACCTTGTTGCATTAGGTATTCTTGGTGCGATTATGGCAGCGTTATATATCCAACTACACCCTAAATACAATCAAAGTAAAGTGGTACAAGTTGTATCAAATGGCAATAACAATCTTGATAACAGATTAGACTAATTAGGGATAAAAAAATGACAACAGAAAATAGAAAAATAACACAAAGTGATTTAAATGCCGTAGTAATACGTTCTAACCTATTCCAAGGTTCGTGGAACTTTGAACGTATGCAATCTCTTGGTTTTGCATACTCAATGGTACCAGTAATTAAACGTTTATATCCAGATCCAAATTCTCAGGAACGCAAAGATGCGATTAAACGCCATTTAGAATTCTTTAATACTCAACCATTTGTGGCAGCACCAGTATTAGGTGTAACTATCGCAATGGAAGAAGAACGTGCAAACGGTAAAGAAATTGACGATGCGGCAATCAATGGTATTAAAGTTGGTCTAATGGGACCATTAGCAGGTGTAGGTGATCCAATTTTCTGGGGAACTGCACGTCCTGTATTTGCAGCATTAGGTGCAGGTATTGCACTTAGTGGTAGCCTTTTAGGTCCTTTATTATTCTTTTTCTTATTCAACGCAGTACGCTTAGCAACTCGTTACTATGGTGTAACTTATGGCTATAAGAAAGGATTAGATGTAGTAAAAGATATGAGCGGTGGTTTACTACAAAAATTAACTGAAGGTGCTTCAATACTTGGTTTATTTATTATGGGTGCCTTAGTACAAAAATGGACAAGTATTACTGTTCCATTAGTAGTGTCTGAAATTCACAAACAAGATGGCACATTAGAAATAACTACGGTACAAAATATCCTAGATAGCTTAATGCCAGGTCTATTACCATTACTTTGTACTTTTGCTTGTATGTGGTTGTTACGCAATCGTGTTAATGCTTTATGGATTATCGTAGGTATCTTTGTTATCGGTATTTTAGGTGCCGCAACAGGTGTACTAGCTTAATCTATTTATATCACAATCCTAGCCTTCCTTTTGTAAAACAACTGGAAGGCTGTTTTTTTATTAAGTTTAAATTATTATGATCAATATTCTTATTCTCTCTAGTATCTTTTTATTCTTCTTATACGCATTTTATGATCAATTTGGTATGGATTACCTCAAAGGAAAAAATAAATTAAAAGTGCGGTTAAAAAAACGAGCAAAAATTGATTCACTGATTTTTATAGGATTAATCGCTATCATTTTTTATCAAACTAAAGCTAACATTCCAACCGTTACCATTTATCTATTATCAATGACGATTGTTTTAAGTATTTATATTGCTTTTATTCGTTATCCACAAATATTGTTTAAAGAAAAAGGATTCTTCTATGAAAATATTTACATTACCTATGATAAAATTAAAGCCGTTAATCTCGCAGATAACCATATTATTGTGATTGATTTAAAGAATACAAAACATTTAAGCATAATCCCTGACAACACTCAAGATATAGAAAAAATCGTCAATTTTTTCGGTGGATATAAAAAATAAGGACAATAAATGAAGCAAGCTATTTATAAACTAAAAGGAAAGTTGCAAAACTATGTATGGGGCGGCAAAAATTATATACCCGATCTATTACAAATAGAAAAAGAAGAAAATCAATATTACGCGGAATGGTGGTTAGGTACACACCGTTTAGCACCTTCAATAATCAATGTTGATGGGCAAGAAAAATCATTACTCACATTTTTATCTGAAAATCCAACCGCACTTAGCCAAGAAAATAATCAACCAGAACTTCCCTACTTACTAAAAATTTTAGATGTTGCAAAACCACTTTCTATACAACTACATCCAACGAAAAAACAAGCTAAAATTGGTTTTGATTTAGAGAATCAGAAAGGCATTAATTTAGATGCCCCAACCAGAACTTATAAAGATCAAAATCATAAACCAGAAATGATGATTGCACTTTCTGATTTTTGGTTATTACACGGCTTTAAAAATAAAGAAAGTATTATTGAAACCTTAAATACTCGCCCTTCTTTAACAACACTCGCTGAAAAACTAAAGAAAGTAAATTTAGCAGATTTTTATGCAGAGATTATGCAAGCTAACCAACAACAGTTAAGTCAATGGATATTGCCAATTATAAAAGCGAATCAAGACTTATATCAAAAGAATAAACTTGGATTAGAAAACCCTGACTATTGGTTATTATACACAATAGAAGCAATGGACATTGCTATGGATAAGCTAGATGCAGGCTTAATTTGTTTTTATTTATTTAATATTGTTCATCTGAAAAAAGGTGAGGGAATCTATCAAGATGCGGGAATCCCACACGCTTATCTACGAGGTCAAAATATTGAATTAATGGCAACATCAGATAATGTTATTCGTGGTGGATTAACGCCGAAACATATAGATATTCCTGAACTTTTAAAAATAATAAATTGTGAAGAAATCACACCACAAATAATCCCATCTGCACCCGATGAGGGCATTTTTACCTATACTACTCCTGCAACCGATTTTGCACTAACAAATATTAATTATACACAAAATGAACTCTATGAATTAAATGCAAAAGATGCAGAGATACTACTGGTAATGCAAGGAAAAATAAATATAAAAACAGAAAATACATCATTTACTCTACAACAAGGAGAATCAGTCTTTATCAGTGCTAACACAAATTACCAAATATCAAGTATCGAAATGGGTTATGCTGTCATAGCAAAATTACCATAGTTTTATTTAGTAAAAACTCAATATAGAATGCCTAGAATTATTATTTTCTAGGCATTTTAGTTACTATTTTTTCAACATATCCACTGCTTGTCTTGCTATCTCAATAATAATTTTGGTAGCGCTTTCCATATCCTCTAAAGTAATCACTTCATGCTTACTATGAAAGTTATATCCACCAGTTGCAAGGCTAGGACATACAATATTTTTTTGAGATAACATAGACCCTAAAGCATTACTTCTAATTGGTTTATTTTTAGGTTCTATATTACAACTTTTTATAGCTTTGTTTGCTAAATGAATAGACTGAGAAAAATCACAGGTCTGTTCTGCAATATTCACATAGCGATCGACTAATTCAATTTCAGCACGTCTAAACAATTTTTTATGGCGGTTAAAATCTACTACCATCATTGCTAAAAAAGCCTTTCTTTGTTCAAAACTCACCAAATCAAAATCACAAATTAAATAATTTAATTTTACTTGCTCCACGTCTCCTTCAAAATTAACTAAATGAAAAAAACCTTCTTTATTTTCTGTTTTTTCAGGTACTTCATCTTTAGGAAAACCTTGTTGAAATTCACAAGCAAGTGCTAACGCATTTTGCATACGTCCCTTTGCAATATCAGTATGTATATGAGAGCCATAAAGGGTAATTAGCGCCTCTGCACTATAAAAACTTTCATCATATACATTACCTATTTCACCGCCATTAAAGCTATATGCCCAATCACAAGAAAGTTTATCAATTGGTAATAAATTTAATCCTAACCCAATTTCTTTATCCGGAATAATCGCAATTTGAATATTACAGTGCGGAATATTATTTTGTACTAAATAAGTCAATGCATTAATGACTTCAGCAATACTCGCTTTATTCTCTACTCCAATGAGATTTTTGCCATCTCCAACAATCAGAGTTTTTCCTATCAACCGTTGCAAAAAAGGATAATAAACAGGGCTAATGTATTCATCACCCACACCTAAAGAAATATCACCACCTCGATATTCAGGTATTACTTCTGGATAGGTATTTTTACAATTACACTCTGTTGGCGTATCAAGGTGCATAATAAACCCTATCGTTGGTGTTTTAGGATTAACATTAGAGGGCAAGAAAGCGGTTAATACAGAAAATTTATTTAATTCTATATTTTTTAAACCTAATGCAGATAACTCTTGGTATATATGCTTAGCTAACCTTGCTTGTCCAACTGATGTAGGTGATTTTTTGGCTCCATTTTTAGCTTGTGTATCATAACTAATATAATGTAAAAAAGATTCGAGCAATCGCTTTTTATCTAAATTAATATTGTTCATACGATCCTCTTACTAAATTAAAGTTTGATTTACATTCTAATTCTACTAATAAAACAATACATTGATATATAACAAAATAATCCCACTAATTTCAATGAATAACCACATAAAATAAAAGATTAAAAAACAATCAAAATATACATAGAGTCAAATTATTACTTTTAATTATGCTTTAATCACTATATCATTAGAGCCCTAATTTTTATGGTTACTTACAGAATATGTTGTAAGTATTTTATTTCTACTCAATACCTATTTCTAGGTTCATTAGGGAGAAAACCAAAGCTAGTGGAAAAATCTGTTCAAAGCAAGCCAATAATTGAGCTTCGTTCTCTAAGTAAATCTTTTGGTGATAAAAATATCATTAATAATTTTAACCTCGCAATTAACAACGGTGAATTTTTAACAATTCTAGGTCCTTCTGGCTGTGGTAAAACAACTGTTTTACGTTTAATTGCAGGACTTGAAGAACTCGATGAAGGTTCCATTATTCTCAATGGGGAAGATATTACCAACGTCCCAGCCGAGAAACGTCACGTTAATACGGTATTCCAAAGTTATGCACTCTTTCCACATATGACGATTTTTGAAAATGTTGCATTTGGATTACGTATGCAAAAAGTACCAAATGATGAGATTCAAACTCGTGTAATGGAAGCATTACGTATGGTTCGCTTAGATGATATGGCGAAACGCAAACCTGCTCAATTGTCAGGTGGACAACAACAGCGTATCGCTATCGCTCGTGCTGTAGTGAACAAACCAGAAGTATTATTATTAGATGAATCTTTATCCGCTCTTGATTATAAACTACGTAAAGAAATGCAAAATGAATTAAAAGCATTACAACGCCAATTAGGAATTACGTTTATCTTCGTAACCCATGATCAAGAAGAAGCATTAACAATGTCAGATAGAATCATTGTAATGAATAAAGGTAATATTGAGCAAGATGGTTCTCCACGAGATATTTACGAAGACCCTAAGAATCTTTTTGTTGCAAAATTTATCGGTGAAATTAACATTTTTGATGCAAAAGTTATTGAACGTAAAACGGCAAATAAAGTCATTGCAAATGTGGAAGGCCGTATTTGTGAAATTGACACCGATATGGATGTAAGTGCGGATCAAAAACTTAAAGTTTTATTACGTCCTGAAGATATTGTAATTGAAGAACTTGATGAAAATGAAAATTCTAAAGCTATTATTGGACATATTGTTGATCGTAGCTATAAAGGAATGACATTAGAATCCACTGTAATTCTGGATCATAATAATATGAAAGTCTTAGTTAGTGAGTTCTTTAATGAAGATGATCCTCACATTGATCATTCTGTTGGTCAAAAAGTGGCATTAACGTGGCACGAAGGGTGGGAGGTTGTACTCAACGATGAAAATAGCCAGTAATAAATTTCAAAATGTAACCATTTTTGTTATTTTTGCGTGGTTACTATTCTTCGTTCTAACACCAAATATTTTGGTACTCGTTGTTAGTTTTTTAACAAGGGATAGTAGCGATTTCTATGCACTTCCCTTTACATTAGAAAACTATGCACGTTTATTTGAGCCTCTATACGCCCAAGTTGTATGGAATTCATTATATATGTCGGGTATTGCCACAATCATTTGTTTGATTGTTGGCTATCCTTTTGCATTTATGATGTCTAAAATTAATCCCAAATATCGCCCGTTATTATTATTTTTAGTTGTACTACCATTCTGGACAAATTCCTTAATTCGAATTTATGGAATGAAAATATTCTTAGGTGTAAAAGGTATTCTAAATAGTACATTACTATCGATTGGTATTATTGATGAACCTATTCGTATTTTAAATACGGAAGTAGCTGTGATTATTGGTTTGGTTTACCTATTATTACCTTTTATGATTTTACCTTTGTATAGTTCTATTGAGAAATTAGATTACCGTTTGCTTGAGGCTGCTAAAGATCTCGGTGCAAATGGTTTTCAACGTTTTTTAAAAGTCATTATCCCTCTTACAATGCCAGGCATTGTAGCGGGTTGTTTGCTTGTACTGCTCCCAGCAATGGGAATGTTCTATGTGGCAGACTTATTAGGTGGTGCAAAAGTATTGCTTGTAGGTAACGTAATTAAAAGTGAATTCCTTATCTCACGTAACTGGCCATTTGGATCAGCTATCAGCATAGCCTTAACCATTCTAATGGCATTGTTAATCTTCATTTACTATAAAACCAGTAAATTATTGAATAAAAAAATGGAGTTAGAATAATGAGTCGTTTCCTACGTAATATATTTATGTTTGTGGTATACGCTTATTTGTATATCCCCATTATTATACTCGTCACAAATTCGTTTAACCAAGATCGTTATGGATTACATTGGAAAGGATTTAGTTGGCATTGGTATGAGCGTTTATTTAACAACGACACCTTAATTCAAGCGGCAATCCACTCGGTTACCATCGCATTTGGTGCTGCTACTTTGGCAACGATTATAGGTGGACTTACGGCAATAGCATTATATCGCTATCGTTTTCGTGGTAAACAAGCTGTAAATGGTATGCTATTTATTGTAATGATGTCGCCAGATATCGTGATGGCTGTATCACTATTAGCATTGTTTATGATTGCAGGTATTGCACTTGGTTTTTGGTCTTTACTCTTAGCTCATGTGACATTCTGCTTACCTTATGTGGTTGTTAGCGTGTACTCTCGCTTAAAAGGGTTCGATTCAAAAATGCTGGAAGCGGCAAAGGATTTGGGAGCACCTGAAGTTACAATACTAAGAAAAATCATTTTTCCTTTAGCCTTGCCTGCCATTGTTTCCGGCTGGTTGCTGAGCTTTACTATTTCACTAGATGATGTAGTTGTTTCATCGTTTGTTAGTGGCGTAAGCTATGAAATTTTACCTCTGAGAATCTTCTCTTTAGTAAAAACAGGTGTAACACCTGAAGTAAATGCATTAGCAACAATTATGATCATCTTCTCATTAACACTTGTAATATTAAGCCAGTTGATTGCGAGAAAAGAAAAATAGCTTTATAAAAATAAAACTTCACAAATAAGTGAATTCCAAATAAAATTAGCCTTGCCCTTGTATTTTAAGAGCAAGGCTTTTTTGTGGCTTATATTTACATAAGTTAAATTTTTACTCTTAACAGGAGAATGATATAAATGAAAAAATTTGCAGGTCTTTTCACACTAGGAATGATCGCAGTTTCTCTTACAGCTTGTAACGATAAAGAAACTAAAACAGCTGAAACTAAAGCACCGGAAATCGCTCAGCCAGCTAATGACACTGTTTATCTCTACACTTGGACAGAATATGTTCCAAATGGTTTATTAGATGAATTTACCAAAGAAACAGGAATTAAAGTTATCGTTTCAAGCTTAGAATCAAACGAAACAATGTATGCAAAAATCAAGACACAAGGCGAAGATGGCGGTTATGATGTAATTGCACCATCTAACTACTTCGTATCAAAAATGGCTCGAGAAGGCATGCTGATGGAACTAGACCATAGCAAATTACCTGTTATTAAAGAATTAAACCCTAATTGGTTAAATAAACCTTATGATAAAGGCAACAAGTATTCACTACCACAACTGCTTGGTGCGCCAGGTATCGCATTTAATACTAATGAATACAAGGGATCAGATTTTACTGCTTGGGGTGATTTATGGAAACCTGAATTTGCTGGAAAAGTTCAATTACTTGATGATGCACGTGAAGTCTTTAACATTGCGTTATTAAAATTAGGTCAAGATCCAAATACTCAAGATCCTAAAATTATAGAGCAAGCTTACCAAGAATTATTAAAACTACGTCCAAACGTTCTAGCATTCAATTCTGACAATCCAGCTAATTCATTTATCGCTGGTGAAGTTAACGTAGGGCAATTATGGAATGGTTCCGTACGTATTGCGAAAAAAGAACAAGCGCCTTTAGATATGGTTTTCCCAAAAGAAGGTCCTGTACTTTGGGTCGATACTCTAGCAATTCCTAAAACCTCTAAAAACCCAGATGGTGCACATAAGCTCATTAATTATATGCTAGGTGCTAAAACTGCAGCACGCTTAACAGAAGAAATTGGCTATCCAACTTCTAATATTGAAGCATTAAAACTTCTTCCAGAAGAAATTACAAAAGATCCTGCAATTTATCCTACGTCAGAAATCTTAAATAATAGCTACTGGCAAGATGATGTTGGTGATGCAGTTCAATATTACGAAGAGTATTACCAAAAATTAAAAGCAGCACAATAATCTACTAATTCATAATGCCTCTCAATGAGGCATTATTTTCATTTTCCTCTTATAAAAAATAATACTTCACAAATCCAACTATAACACATAGAATGAAGTGGCTCTTGTTTGTATGACAAGAGTTTTTATTTTTATATATTTATAAAAACTAATTGCCACTCAACAGGAGAATGATATTAATGAAAAAATTTGCAGGTCTTTTCGCACTAGGAATGATCGCAGTTTCTCTTACCGCATGTAACGATAAAGAAACTAAAACTAATGAAACTACATTATCTGAAACATCCCCCCCAACAAATAATACTGTTTATCTTTATACTTGGACAGAATATGTTCCCGATGGTTTGTTAGATGATTTCACCAAAGAAACAGGAATTAAAGTTATTGTTTCAAGCTTAGAATCAAATGAAACAATGTACGCAAAACTAAAAACACAAGGTGAAAATGGTGGTTATGATGTTATTGCACCGACTAACTATTTTGTAGCAAAAATGGTAAGTGAAGGTATGTTAATGCCATTAGATCATAGCAAATTACCTGTTATAAAAGAATTAAACCCTGATTGGTTAAATAAACCTTATGACAAAGGAAATCAGTATTCTTTACCACAATTTTTAGGAAACTCGGGGATTGCCTTCAATACGAATGATTATAAAGGCGAAGATTTTACATCTTGGAGTGATTTATGGAAACCAGAGTTTGCTGGTAAAATCCAATTACTTGATGATACTCGAGAAGTATTTAACATTGCATTATTAAAAATAGGACAAGATCCAAATACACAAGATCCAAAAATAATTGAACAAGCTTATCAAGAATTATTAAAACTACGCCCAAATATACTTGCATTTAATTCAGATAATCCCGCTAATTCATTTATCTCTGGTGAAGTATCTGTCGGACAACTTTGGAATGGTTCTGTTCGTATAGCGAAAAAAGAACAAGCACCACTAGATATGGTCTTTCCAAAAGAAGGGACGATATTATGGGTAGATAATTTAGCCATTACCTCAACATCTAAAAATCCAGATGCAGCACACAAACTAATTAACTATATGTTAAGTGCAAAAATAGCTGCAAAATTAACTAAAGAAATTGGTTATCCAACATCAAATATTGAAGCATTAAAGCAACTTCCTGATGAGATTACAAAAGATCCTGCTATTTATCCAACATCAGAAATGCTACAAAATTACCCTTGGCAAAATGATGTAGGCGAAGCAGTCAAATATTATGAAGCGTATTATCAACAGTTAAAAGCATCACAATAAGAAATTTGTGAATAGCGAGCTTGTTAAAATAAGTTGTTTTTTATAAAAACTCACTAAAAAAATACCGCACTTTTAATTACGCACTTTTAATTAATAATCAAAAACCACACATAATAGGGTATGAATCCTAAAATGTGTGGTTTTACTTTAATATCTAATGTTGACAAATTAGAGAGCTTTTAAAATATCATCAACTCTTTCTTTTGCATCACCAAATAACATTTGTGTATTTTCTTTAAAGAATAATGGATTTTGAACACCTGCATAGCCTACTGCCATTGAACGTTTAAATACAATAACATTTGCTGCATTCCATACTTCTAATACTGGCATTCCAGCAATCGGGCTATTTGGATCATCCATTGCAGCAGGATTAACTGTATCATTTGCACCAATAACCAAAACAACATCAGTACTAGAAAGATCATCATTAATCTCATCCATTTCTAATACAATATCATAAGGCACTTTAGCTTCCGCTAACAACACATTCATATGTCCCGGTAAACGTCCCGCAACAGGGTGAATACCAAAACGTACATTCACACCACGATCACGCAATTTTTGAGTTAATTCTGCAACTGGATATTGTGCTTGTGCAACTGCCATTCCATATCCCGGCGTGATAATAACTGAATTAGCATTTTTCAATAATTCAGCTACTTCTTCTGCAGAGGTTTCACGATGTTCGCCTTGTTCTTCATCAGATGAAGCAACAACATCATTACCGAAACCACCAGCAATAACGCTAATAAACGAACGGTTCATTGCCTTACACATAATATAAGAAAGAATCGCACCAGATGAACCAACTAACGCACCAGTAATAATTAATAAATCATTATTAAGCATAAAACCAGCCGCCGCGGCTGCCCAGCCAGAATAAGAATTTAGCATTGAAACCACAACTGGCATATCCGCTCCACCAATTGAGGCAACTAAATGCCAACCAAATGCTAATGCGATAATCGTCATAATTAACATAGGGAAAATATTATGTGGCTCATTTAAGAAAGAAATCATTAATAAGAAAGAAATGATTAATGCTAATAAATTCAATTTATGACGATGTGGTAACATTAATGCTTTAGAATTAATAATGCCACGTAATTTACCAAAGGCGACAATGGAACCAGTAAAAGTTACCGCACCAATAAATATTCCTAAAAATACTTCAATGTTATGAATATTTGCTAATACCGCTTGTTCTTCCTCAAAAGCAATTTTTTTCGCTTCTAAAGCAGCTTTTGCTGTTTCTGTTACATATTCTACACCTTCAGGCATTTCAAAAATGGCAGGAATATGTAAACCAAAACTATTAAAGCCAACTAAAACTGCCGCTAAGCCAACAAAACTATGCAAAATAGCAACAAGTTCTGGCATTTCGGTCATTTCAACTTTTAATGCTCTTTGAATACCAACCGCCCCACCGATGATCATTGCGATAATAATCCAAAATGTTCCTTCAGAGTGCGGTCCAAAAATGGTCGCAATTAGTGCGATTGTCATACCGACAATACCATACCAACAACCAGCTTTAGCAGTTTCGTGTTTAGAGAGTCCTGCTAAACTCATAATGAAAAGTAATGCAGCGATAATATAAGCCGCTTGAACTAATCCTTCAGACATACGTTATCTCCTTAACCTTTTCTAAACATTGAAAGCATACGTTGCGTTACTTTAAAACCACCAAAAATATTGATGCTCGCAACCAAAATAGCAATAAAAGACAATAAACTAGTAAAGAAAATACCTTGTGATATTTGCAATAATGCACCGACAATAATAATTCCCGAAATAGCATTAGTTACTGCCATTAATGGCGTATGTAATGCGTGGCTAACATTCCAAACCACATAATAGCCCACTACACAAGAAAGGATAAAAATAGTAAAATGCGATAAAAATGCAGCAGGCATTACTGAACCTAACCATAAGAAAGCAACCCCCACACCAGCCATAATCCCATATTTCACTCTAGGATCAGTCTGTTTCTCTTGTTTTTTCTCAATAGGTTTCGTTGCTTTTTGTTGTGGTTGTGCTGAAACTTTAATTGGTGGTGCAGGCCATGTAACCTCACCCTCACGAATAACGGTTACACCACGCAATACCACGTCTTCAAAATCAATATGAATATTACCGTCTTTATCTTTACAAAGTAGTTTCAGTAAATTAACCAGATTAGTACCATAAAGTTGTGAAGATTGTGTCGGTAAGCGACTAGGTAAATCCGTATAACCAATTACTTTTACTTGATTTTCTGTCGTAACAACTTCACCTGCTTTACTATATTCACAGTTACCACCAGTTGCAGCGGCAAGATCCACAATCACACTACCTGGTTTCATAGAATCAACCATTTCTTTAGTAATTAATCGTGGAGCAGGTTTTCCTGGAATTAATGCAGTAGTAATAATAATATCGACTTCTTTGGCTTGTTGAGCATAAAGCTCCAATGCTTTGCGATTAAACTCTTCAGACATCACTTTCGCATAGCCATCACCATTACCGCCTTCTTCTTTAAAATCAATTTCAAGGAAGCTCGCGCCCATACTTTCAACTTGCTCTTTCACTTCAGGACGAGAGTCAAAAGCTCGAACAATAGCCCCTAAACTATTTGCTGCACCAATCGCAGCAAGACCAGCAACACCAGCACCAATAACTAACACTTTTGCAGGCGGCACTTTCCCTGCAGCAGTAATTTGTCCAGTAAAGAAACTACCAAATTCGTGTGCGGCCTCAACAACTGCACGATAGCCCGCAATATTTGCCATAGAGCTTAATGCATCTAAAGATTGTGCGCGAGAAATACGAGGCACCGCATCCATTGCTAACACATTAATCTTTTTAGCGGATAATTTCTCCATTAATTGTGGATTTTGCGCAGGCCAAATAAAACTCACTAAAGTAGCACCTTCTTTAATTAATTCTATTTCTGAATCTGTCGGTGCATTCACTTTAAAAATAATATCTGATTGCCAAACTTCTGCTACTGTGCCAATACTCGCACCAGCTTCAATAAAAGCTTGATCTTCAAAACTTGCTCTAAAGCCAGCATCTTTTTCAACAATCACATCAAAGCCAAGCTTTAAAATTTGTTGAATAGTCTTTGGCGTTGCAGCCACTCGACTTTCATTATCAAGCAGTTCTCTAGGTACACCAATTAACATAATGTTTCCTCAAAATTATAAATCAAAAAATAAGCAGTTTGCTTACTCCCCATTGACAAGAGTCAAACCAAGCTAACTATACCTTGTCTTTTTAATAGAAAAAAGAAGAAAATCCCAAATTTCTCTAATAAATAACATTGGTTAGAAAAATAAGGGATTTTTACATTTAAAAATAATTTAATTCAATTTTAAATACTAAAATAATAGCTTCATCAATCTATCAAAACTTAGCCTCAATAGTAAGAGAGAAGTTACGCCCTGGAGATGTCAAAGAACCATAATTACCAATATTTAAATTATGGGTAGCATTTTGCGAAACTTGACGCATAGAAGACCAAGTCGTATATCTCTTATTGAAGATATTAAATACACCAGCACGGAGAGTAATTGAATCAAGTGGTTTATAGTAACCAATTAAGTCATAAGTTGTCCACGCTTTAGGCAAGTTATTCACTACGGATAATCCACTACGAGTAGAAATTATCTCACTTAGTTTTTTCGCTTTTGAATGTACCATTATTGCTTGCATACCCCATTTTTCATCAGGACTATCATAGCCAAGACCAAGGGTAAATTTAGATGGCTGAATGGCTTCAAAAGAAGACCCCAAAGCATCTAGTTCGTGCTTAACAACCTTACCATTTTCAGTACTCTCTTTATTTAATGCACTATAGTAATGATTTTTTACTTTTATCTTGTTAAAGTGGAAAGTCGAATAAAGCCCCTCTGGAATTTTATTATAAACACCATTAAAGTCTAAACGACCATAGATGTTTATTCCCTCTAAAATCGCATTTTCTGCGTTACGATAGTTAAAGCCAGCAGCCTCATCTTTCTCAACATCAAGACCTGTATATCGAGAAGTAATAATAAGATCTTTATATTTATTTCGATAATAGTTCACTTCAAGAGAACCAAAATCACCATAGAAACCTAATCCATACTCTTGGTTTACCACTCTCTCTGGAGAAAGGTTACGACTTGAGTAAGGGAATTTTCTTTGAGGAGTATAACCAAAATGTTCGTGAAAACTTGGCACACGAAAACCGCTGGATACACGATAAGAAAGGAAAACATTTTTAACTGGTTTAACAACCGTACCGATATTCCAAGATAAATTCTCGTAATTAGCTTTAATTTTCCAGCCCTCTTTAGAATTAACCTTATGCTGGTCATAACGCAATCCTAATCCTAGATCAAGATATCGATTAATTTTAATTTTATCATTAAAACCAATAAACAGATTTTTTGAAGTTAAATTGTATGGAACACATTCCAAACCGATACTATCACCACAATTAAGATTAGTAAAAATTCCCGATCTGCCTTTATCAATTTTTCTAATATGAGGATCTGCTTTTGTAGCTTCACCGCCAATCCATTTCATCGTCAATACAGCATTTTCAGAAAAATAATTAGTTCGTTGTGTATGAGCAGAAGCCACATCATAGCCCACTAACATATTTAAACGATGTTTCCAAGAACCTGTGTTAAATGCTTTATTCATATCAAGTTTAACAATATGGTGTTCTTCTTTGTAAATATGAGTTTGCGTTTCATAATATGAATAGGGATTTTTCATGCTCGCACGACAATTTTTATCTACTTTAGGATAAACAGAACAATTGAGATTATATTCCGTAGTTTTAGTTTTAATACGTTGAAAATCATAAGCCAATTCTAAATCATCAAGGAATTTCATATCTTTTTGTTGATAATTTACCCCAATTCTTTCCTTGTTATGCTGTTCATCAATAAATCTTAAACGAGTATAACGATAATTGGTACCTGTACGAACTCGTCCTCCATCATTGCTTTGAGCCGCTTCGCTATCCGTCAATCTAATCTCTTCTCCTGCCTTTATCTCTACGCGTCTCATAACTTTACCGTAATTAGGATAACTAGCTCCCTCAACTACAAGATATTCTTTTCCATCATCCCACTCTGTTCCATACTGGCGAATACGTTCACCATCTTTTAGCACAGAACTAGGAAGATATAAAAACTCTCGGGTTTCTCCACCACCATATGGTAAAGTTCTGATAACCACAGGATTCGTAGGATCCTTTAAACGATTATTTTCGTTATAACCCAATCTTCCAAAATTCATACTAATTGGAATGATAAGATTATCTCCAGCATTAATAGAATGATAATGTGGGTTTATACGACTCTTCTTTTTTAATTTTTCATCGTCACTCGCCCAAAAAGCAGGAGTTCTCATATCTCTAATATTATATTTTTGTTCAGTATTTTCATAAACAACACCAAAGCGTTTATCACTTTCTAATTGGTAACCCAATTTTACCAAAGTAGATTTTGAACCATAATCTAATTTATCAGGCACAGGGCTATCTGTCCCTGTATAATCTTTAGCTGCTATTTTTTCTTTTACTGATTTTTCTATATCAACCACTTTGGGATTGCTACGATCAAGTTCATATTCAATCCAATATGGCCAATTATTCTGTTCTCCTTCTGGATAAGGCGTAGAAGCTTTTAAACCTTCAGGTGAACAATTTTCAGGGTTACATACATGATAAAGCTTTCTCCCTATTCGATCTGTCTTATGTATTGGTGGATTAAGTTTAATTTTGTCATAAACAATATTAGAAGGGCTAATATGTACGTCAGGAATAAGTTCAGAACGATGACCATTTTCATCTTCAAGTACATAATATCTTGTTACATCATCTTTCGTTACATTCCCCGCCTCATCATAATCCTTAGGAACCAAATAGTAACGAGAATGGGTTACATCATATGATTCATCTAATACATCTTTATGTACAGCCGTTTCATTTCCTTTCTTTTGAGTATGAATTAAAAGAAAATCTGCATTTTTATGACGAGTAGCAAAGGCAACAGAATTGGTAAAATTACGATTTTTACTGCTATAAGCCGATTTAAGATTTGTTCCCCAGCTTTTTCCTGACTGGATAATATCATCAGCATTTTTAGTACGCATTTTGATATTACCACCAAGCGAACCACTACCAAAATCAGAAGAACTCGCCCCTTTACTGATTTCAATACTCTTGATGTTCTCATACTCAACTTCATTTATTGCGCCACTGAAAATATCATTAGCGGCATACTTACCAGATTGTTCAACTTTATAATGTGATAACTGTGGAATTCCATCAACGGTTATCCCTACACGGTTTTTATCCATACCCCGAATGGAATAACCACTTGATGCTCCTCTACCTTGTTCAACCACATCAATACCCGGATCATAACGAGTGAGATCTCGAATATTTAATACCATTTCTTTTTCTAAATCCTGAGAATTTTTTACCACTTTTCCAAGACCAGTCAGTTCAGTAGATTTTTTATGAACTTTTTTAGCTCCTTGAATATATACATCGCTAAGCTGAGTTTCTGCTGCGATGCCATAATATCCATAAAATGCAGTAATAATAAAACTTAGTGCAATTTTTTTATTCAACATACCTTTTATCCTTAATAGCTACAAAAGTAGTGATAATAACCATTATCATTATCATTATCAAGGGTAAATTAACAAAATTGGTAAATTTATAATTTTCAATGTGATAGGATAAAATGTATATATTTTTTAATACTTTTGTACTATGTTTATAATCGGCTTTACCAAACCAAATATATTGGTTATATAGTAGAATAATTTTATTTCTCATAATAAAAGGACGCGTTATGCAACTCCCAACATTAAAATCGGCAACATTAATTCGCCGTTATAAACGTTTTCTCGCTGATGTGGAATTAAGCAATGGCGAAATAATTACAATCCATTGTGCAAATACAGGAGCAATGACGGGCTGTGGTGAAAAAGGCGATACCATTTGGTATTCAACCTCTGATAGTAAAACAAGAAAATACCCACAATCTTGGGAACTTACCCAGTTAAAAAATGGCAATATGGTCTGTATTAATACACATCGTTCAAATCAACTTACTCAAGAAGCCTTAGAAAATAAAAAAATCAAAGAATTAGCAATGTATGATGAAATTTACCCTGAAGTAAAATATGGCGAAGAAAATAGTCGTATTGATTTTTTATTAAAAGGCGAGAATCTGCCAGATTGTTATGTAGAAGTAAAATCCATTACTTTAGTTAAAAATACTATTGGTATGTTTCCTGATGCGGTTACTACTCGTGGTCAAAAACATTTGCGAGAATTAATGGCAATGAAAAAATTAGGGCATAGAGCGGTGGTTTTTTTTGCAGGATTACACAATGGTTTTGATTGTTTTAAGGCGGCAGAATATATTGATCCCAAATATGCAGAATTATTAAAGCAAGCAATACAAGAGGGGGTGGAAGCTTATGCCTATGCAGGGGAATTTGAATTTTCTCAAGAAAAACCGACCGCACTTTCTCTAACTAAGCTTGTACCATTTGTAGAATAAATAAAAAATATGTTTAAATCATATTCAGTTTTGTATTTAAGTTATAGCAATAAGGAAAGTTAATTATGTCAAAAATTGCATTAGTTACAGGGGTTACATCAGGTTTTGGATTAGCAATTACCAAAACATTAATTAACAATGGTTATCTCGTTATTGGTACAGGGCGACGCTTACCTAAATTAAATGAATTAAAGCAACAATTTCAAGAAAAATTTATTCCTTTAAATTTTGATATTCAAAATCTACCAGAAACACAGCAAGCCTTTAATTCTATTCCCCAAGAATATCAAAATATAGATTTGTTAGTAAATAATGCTGGACTTGCATTAGGTTTAGAAGTAGCGAATAAAGCAAATCTTGACGATTGGCAAAATATGGTTGACACAAATATCAAAGGATTAATGTTTATGACTCGATTAGTGCTACCCAATATGGTCGAACGCAATACAGGACATATTATCAATATAGGATCTATCGCAGGGACCTATCCTTACCCTGGTGGTAATGTTTATGGAGCAACTAAAGCCTTTGTGAAACAATTCTCTCTTAATTTAAGAGCCGATCTTGCAGGCAAAAATATCAGGGTATCCAATGTTGAACCTGGTTTATGTGGCGAAACGGACTTTTCTTTAGTTAGGTTTAAAGGTGATGAGCAAAAAGCACAAAACTTATATGAAAATGTAAATTATATAAAACCTGAGGATATAGCTAATATTGTGTTGTGGCTTAATCAACAGCCATCTCACGTCAATATTAATAGCATAGAAATAATGCCAACTGCTCAGACATTTTCAGCATTAAATGTATCAAAGAAAAATAATTGAGAATTATTTGCATTTAGATATTGACAGATAATTTGATAATGATTATCATAAACACATCAAAATAACAATAGATAATCACTCCAACATTTTTAGCACATCTCCCCCACAAAAGATGTGCTTTTTTTTTATTTAGTTCACTTGAAAAAGTAGATAATTTCATATCTCACCTAAAACAAATTTATCTTTACTTTTCATTTTATTAATAATCCTTATAATACTAAGCACAATAACTAAATATTACAAATAAACAGGAATTTATAAATGACAGATATTAATACTGTTCTTGCGGAATTAAAACGTGGCACCGATCAAATCTATTCAGAACAAGATCTGATCGAAAAATTAAAAGAAAATCGCCCACTAAGAGTAAAATTAGGAGCAGATCCTACTGCGCCTGATATTCATTTAGGACACACTGTTGTTTTAAATAAATTACGTCAATTTCAAAATTTTGGTCACGAAGTTATTTTTCTAATTGGTGATTTTACTGCAACAGTAGGCGATCCTTCTGGTAAAAATGCCACTCGTCCACCGCTTTCTCGTGAAGATGTATTACGTAATGCCGAAACTTACAAAGAACAAATTTTTAAAATTCTTGATCCTCAAAAAACACGAGTAGTCTTTAATTCTGAATGGTTAAATGAACTCGGTACAGTAGGTATGATTCGTTTAGCCTCAAACTATACCGTAGCTAGAATGCTAGAACGAGATGATTTTAAAAAACGTTTTGCGAATAATCAGTCAATTGCTATTCACGAATTTATTTATCCATTACTACAAGGTCAAGACTCCGTTGCCTTAGAAGCCGATGTTGAACTCGGTGGAACAGATCAAACCTTTAATTTATTAATGGGACGCGAATTACAAAAATCAGCAGGACAAAAACCACAGGTTGCCATTACCTTACCACTGTTAGTAGGGTTAGATGGCGAGAAAAAAATGTCTAAATCATTAGGAAATTACATTGGCGTTGACGATATCCCATCAGAAATGTTTGGTAAAGTAATGTCTATTTCTGATGATTTAATGTGGGACTGGTATAATTTACTTTCATTCCGTCCACTAACAGAAATTGAGCAGTTAAAACAAGAAGTAGAAAATGGACGCAATCCTCGTGATGTAAAAATTCTACTTGCTAAAGAAATTATTGCACGTTTCCACTCCGATGCCGATGCCGATGCAGCAGAACAAGAATTTATTAACCGCTTCCAAAAGGGAGCAATACCCGATGAAATGCCAGAATTTACCTTTGAGGGTGAAATCGGATTAGCTAACTTATTAAAAGAAGCCAACTTAGTCAATTCAACATCTGATGCAATGCGTATGGTTAAACAAGGAGCGGTTAAAATTGACGGCGAAAAAGTTGATGATACAAAATTAATAATTAAGACATCAACGGCGGTATATCAAGTAGGTAAACGTAAATTTGCTCGTATTACAGTAAAATAATTATTTATACTTTAAAGATAAACAATAAATCTGTATCTAATAAGTTGAAAAAATTCAATGAAATAAGATACAGATTTTTTTGATTTAAACTGTATAATCATAAGAAAGTGCGGTAGAATTTTTTAAAATTTTTAACAAAAAGAAAAAATATGGATTATTCAATTTATATTGCTGATGAATATACAATGTGTCGCTTTGGGGCAAAATTAATGCAATCAATTTGTAATGCTGAAAATGCAAAAGGCACAACAATTTATCTTAATGGTGATCTTGGTGCCGGTAAAACAACATTAACTCGAGGTATGATCCAAAGCTTGGGCTATCAAGGAAATGTAAAAAGCCCCACCTATACACTAGTTGAGGAATATCATCTTGCTCAAAAAAATATTTATCATTTTGATTTATACCGTCTAAGTGATCCCGAAGAGCTTGAGTTTATGGGGATTCGTGATTATTTCAATCAAGATAGCATCTGCTTGATTGAATGGTCAGAAAAAGGAAATGGATTTTTACAAGAAGCTGATTTAATCATAAATATTGATTATTTTGATGATGCACGTCAAATTCATATTATGAGCCAAAACTCACATGGTGAACAAATTATCCAACAATTAAAGCATACTTAAAACGATATTAACTTAATGAAAAAAGCATATAAACTTATTTTAACCTTACTTTCTTTCTTTGCTATTCCTAATGCATTTGCGGCAGTCTGGACTATCGCAATAGATCCTGGTCATGGAGGGAAAGACCCTGGTGCAATTAGCCGAAATTTAAATATTTATGAAAAAAATGTTACGCTTTCCATCGCAAAAGAATTAAAAGCATATTTGGATAAGGACCCTAATTTCCGTGGCGTATTAACTCGTAGTAATGATTATTTTATTTCTGTACCACATCGTTCAGAAATAGCAAGAAAACATAAAGCTAATTATCTTGTTTCCATTCACGCTGATTCATCGGAATCCTCTTTATTGAGAGGGGCGTCTGTTTGGGTATTATCCAACAGACGAGCCAGTAGTGAAATGGGGCAATGGTTAGAAGATCATGAAAAACGCTCTGAATTACTTGGTGGTGCTGGAAATGTATTAGCCTCGCATAATGAAAGATATCTCGATCAAACTGTACTTGATCTCCAATTTGGGCATAGTCAGCGTGCAGGTTATGAATTGGGTGAAATAGTTTTAAAACACTTTGCGAAAATAGCCACATTAAGTCGTAGTACCCCACAACATGCTAGCCTCGGCGTACTGCGTTCACCAGATATTCCTTCTATTTTGGTAGAAACAGGTTTCTTATCAAATTCAGAGGAAGAAAAAAAATTAAATAATCGCCATTATCGTAAAAAATTAGCTAAAGTCATCTACGATAGCTTGGTTGAATACCGTAAGGCTCATATAAAATCAGAAAAAAAATATGCGACTACCTCAACTGCAACTAGCAATGTTAAAGATAGTGGTATTCGCCATAAAGTACAATCAGGCGATACCTTAAGTGGATTAGCGGATAAATACATCGTAATGATGAAAGATATTCAAACGCTAAATAATCTCAAGCGAAATACATTGTGGATTGGTGAAACGATTAAAATTCCAGATAATGGCAAAAATACCAATACGCAAAAAAGAGAAAAAAATAACCGCACTTTGAATAAAAGTGATAGTAAAACAAGTCCTAAATACCATATAGTAAAAAAGGATCAGACTTTATATGCAATATCAAGAGAATATAAAATTCCTATAAATAATTTATTAAAGTTAAACCCTAAACTAAAAAATGGTCATATTTTTGTGGGACAGAAAATAAAACTACAAGACTAGGATATAAAATGACAATTAAAATTTTACCACCACAATTAGCGAATCAAATTGCGGCAGGTGAAGTGGTTGAACGTCCAGCTTCAGTTGTCAAAGAACTTGTAGAAAATAGCTTAGATGCAGGTGCTACACGTATTCAAGTAGATATTGAAAATGGTGGAGCGACCCTTATCCGTATCCGAGATAATGGCATCGGTATTTCAAAAGATGAACTCGCACTTGCTTTAGCCCGTCATGCCACAAGTAAAATAACTTGTCTTGAAGATTTAGAAACTATTTTAAGCCTTGGCTTTAGAGGGGAAGCCCTTGCTAGTATCAGCTCTGTTTCTCGTTTAACCTTAAGCTCAAAAACAGAAAATCAAACGGAAGCTTGGCAAGTTTATGCACAAGGGCGAGATATGGAAACCACTATTCAACCTACTTCTCACCCAGTAGGAACAACAGTCGAGGTGGCGAATTTATTTTTTAATACCCCTGCTCGCCGTAAATTTTTACGCACTGAAAAAACGGAATTTACTCATATTGATGAAGTCATTCGCCGTATTGCTTTAGCGAAACCAAACATTGCTTTTACGCTTACTCATAATGGAAAAATCCTAAGACAATACCGAAATGCAACTAATCAAACACAAGAGCAAAAACGCCTGAGTGCAATTTGTGGGGAAGACTTTGTAAAGCACGCGTTACGAATTGATTGGAAACATAATGATCTGCATTTATATGGGTGGGTAACAACGCCTAGTTTTAAAAGAAATCAAAATGATTTAAATTATAGTTATATTAATGGCAGAATGGTCAAAGATAAAGTCATCAACCATGCTATTCGCCAAGCCTATGCTGAATATTTATCTCAAGATGAATACCCTGCTTTTGTGATTTTTATCGATCTTAATCCTAATGAAGTAGATGTAAATGTTCACCCAACAAAACATGAAGTTCGTTTTCATCAAGCTCGTTTAATTCATGATTTTATTTATCAAGGGATCAGTAATGCACTTAATCATCAACAACTAGATTTTTACAATAATAACCAAACTGAATCTACTGTTTCAGATAAAATTGCAGAGCCAATAGCCCAATGGTCAACATCATCAACAAATAAGCCAAACAGAGCCGCGGCGGGAGAAAATATTTTTTCTCATAATAGAGTCAATACACCAAATAATCAGAGTGGAAAGGCCTATTTTCAATCTCAATATCATCAAGATTTACCCACAAAAATAGAGAAACAAGCCTATACTGATTTAATACAAAACAATAAAATTCAGCAACCAATAGAACAAACATTACAAACACAAGCGACACCACTTGTGATCCAAAAAAATGAGCAACCTCAAGTTCAGTCCTCAATGTTACAAACATTAGCATTGATAGAAAATAAGGCATTATTATTACAACAAAATCAGCAATTTTACTTACTGTCTATCAAAAAATTGCAACAGTTAAAAATTGAACTCAGTTTATGTGTAAATCCAACTCAACAACCTTTACTGATGCCAATAATGTTTCACCTTGATGATAATCAATACCAACAATGGCAAGTACAACAGCCTTTATTTCAAACGCTAGGATTTGAGTTTAATGAGAATCAAAAGCAACATAGAATCACTTTAATGGCTGTTCCAACTTGTTTACGTAGTCAAAATTTACAAAAATTAATCACCTATATTCTCACTAAAAATATCACAAAAACATCAGAATTATTAACCGCACTTAGTGAAGCTATTGAATTAGATGATATATTAATTTTTGCTGATGCCATTAATTTATTAACTGAAGTCGAACAGCGTATTAATCAACAAAACAATATTCAATTAAACACGTTATTAATACCAATTAACTGGCAAAATTACTTAGAAAAACTATAAAAATGATAAAAAATAAGAAACCAACAGCATTATTTTTAATGGGACCAACAGCTTCAGGAAAGACTGATCTCGCTATAAAATTAAGGCAAGAAATACCCATCGAAGTAATAAGTGTTGATTCAGCCTTGATTTATCGAGGAATGGATATTGGCACAGCAAAACCAAGCAAGCAAGAATTAGCTTTAGCCCCACACCGATTAATTGATATAAAAGATCCCAGCGAAAGTTATTCTGCCGCTGATTTTCGCAACGATGCCTTAATTGAAATGCAGAACATAACGGAGCAGGGAAAAATCCCACTCCTAGTTGGTGGTACGATGCTTTATTATAAAGCATTATTAGAGGGGCTTTCACCACTTCCTTCTGCTGATGAAAAAATCAGAGAACAAATAGAAAATAAAGCCAAGTTAATAGGCTGGGCTGGATTACATCAAGAATTAAAAAAAATTGATCCAATATCAGCACAGCGTATAAATCCAAATGATAGTCAACGTATTAATCGAGCATTAGAAGTATTCTATATTACAGGAAAATCGCTGACTGAATTAACGGAACAAAAGGGAGAAACACTACCTTACCATATTTACCAATTTGCTATTGCCCCAGAAGATCGTTCAGTTCTACATCAAAGAATAGAACAACGATTTTATAAAATGATTGAACAAGGCTTTCAACAAGAAGTCGAAAAATTGTATCAATGTCCCGATCTACATATTAATTTACCCTCTATTCGCTGTGTGGGTTATCGTCAAATGTGGGAATTTTTACAAGGTCAATATGACCATAATGAAATGGTTTTTAGAGGGATATGTGCAACAAGGCAACTCGCCAAAAGACAAATCACTTGGTTAAGAGGTTGGAATAGCCCGATTCAATGGTTAGATAGCTTAAATATAGAAAAAGCGACAGAACAAATAATACAAATAGTAAAATAATCTATGGTCAGAGATGACATTTTAATAAATTATTGTTATATTGATTAAGATATATTATAAGTTTTTATTATAGTATTCAATATCATTATAAATTAATAACTATAACTAAATTTAAAAGGAAACTTAATATGGCAAAAGGACAATCGTTACAAGATCCTTACTTAAATGCGTTACGTCGTGAGCGTATCCCTGTATCAATCTATTTAGTCAATGGAATCAAATTACAAGGTCAAATAGAATCTTTTGATCAATTCGTTATTTTACTAAAAAATACCGTTAATCAAATGGTCTATAAACACGCAATATCAACAGTCGTACCTGCTCGTACTGTTTCTCATCATAATGGACAAACAAATCAGCAACAATATCATCAAACTCATCAACAAGATGTTCCTAGTGTAGCTGAAGAAGATAAAAGCGAGTAATTATCCGTTAATCAACATAGCCTCTATGTAAAACAAAATTAATAGAATTATAATATAGAGGCTAATTTGTCTTACCACAATAATACTCAACACAATAATACAAGTGTAGTGGTATTATCCTATACCCTTTGGTTACCATATGTCATCGCAATCTGAAAATAATATATCCCTAAATAATAAAGAAAATACCCAAGACAATGCCATCATCGTTCATACCTTCTTTTTACAAAATAAAAATATTGAAGACTTAACAGAATTTAAATTATTGGCAGAATCAGCTAATGTCAATATTCTTTCTACAATTACCACTTCTCGTACTACACCACAAGCAAAATATTTTGTAGGAAAAGGAAAAGCTGAAGAAATCGCGGAAACAGTAAAAGCACTAAAAGCCGATGTTATTCTTGTTAATCATAGCCTAACGCCAGCACAAACTCGTAATCTTGAAAGTCTATGTGAATGTCGAGTGGTTGATCGTACTGGTTTAATCTTAGATATATTTGCACAACGAGCAAGATCACACGAAGGAAAGTTACAAGTTGAACTCGCACAATTAAAATACCTTTCTACACAACTAATTCGCCGAAAAACAGGCTTAGATCAACAAAAAGGGGCGGTGGGTTTACGAGGCCCCGGAGAAACCCAATTAGAAACAGATAGACGTTTAATCAAAGTGCGTATCGGTCAGTTACAAAGCCGTTTAGAAAAAGTCAATAAACAACGTAATCAAAATCGTCAAACTCGTCAAAAAGCAGATATTCCCACTATTTCTCTTGTAGGTTATACCAATGCAGGAAAATCGACGCTATTTAATCGCTTAACCAGTGCTGATGTTTATGCGGCTGATCAATTGTTTGCCACGCTTGACCCTACCTTAAGACGCTTATCAATTCAAGATGTCGGTACAACCATTCTTGCGGATACAGTCGGTTTTATTAGAGACTTACCTCACGATCTCGTTTCCGCTTTTAAATCCACGTTACAAGAAACCATCGAAGCCAGTTTATTACTGCACGTTGTCGATGCCTCAGATCCAAGAAAACTTGAAAATATCCAAGCCGTCAATGAAGTACTTGCCGAAATTAATGCTGATAAAATACCATTACTACTTGTTTATAATAAAATTGACCAACTTGATACAATTATGCCACATATTGAATATGATGATGAAAATATCCCTGTAGCTGTTTATATTTCTGCTCATCATAATCAAGGCATCGATCTACTATTTAAAGCAATAATAGAAAAATTGCGAAACAAAATGTCTTATTTCAGGCTATTATTACCACCACAAGCTGGAAAATTACGCCATAAACTTTATCAATTAAATTGTATTCAACAGGAAATCATTTCTGATAATGGCGATTTTATGATTGATATTAAAATTGATCACATTGAATGGCTTAAATTAATAAAGCAACAAGACGTAAAAGAAATTTTGGATATAAGTCAAATTAAGCTAATTGAGTAAAAGTAAAGTGCGGTGTATTTTTTAAAAATTAAAAAAATATACCGCACTTTTATAAATAGAAAATATAGAAAAGATTAATATTTATTGATTTTTAAGCAGATCATTCATTAATTGAATATCAATATGGCAATAACCATTTGGATTTTTATCTAAATAATCTTGATGATATGCTTCCGCTGGGAAATAATGCTCTAGTGGCAAGTTTTCTACTACCAAAGGTTGAGAATATTGTTTTTGTAGATCAGCTAAGGATTTTTCAATAATCAGCTTATCATTAGGATCCACATAATACACACCTGTTCGATATTGTACGCCTTTGTCTGCACCTTGTTGATTTAGGCTAGTTGGATCGATCACTTTAAAATAATAATCCAATAATTTTTCTAAACTAATTTGGGTATTATCGTAAGTAACTTTAACCACTTCAGCGTGTCCGCTATTACTGCATACATCTTGATAGGTTGGGTTTAAGGTATTACCATTAGCATAACCTGATTCTGCATCAATCACGCCATTAATACGTTGCATAAAGGCTTCTGTTCCCCAAAAACAGCCGCCCGCTAAATAAATAATTTTTGTATTTTGCATATTCCAAATTCTCCCTATTAATTCTGAACTATATTAGTTTCTAATATGTAATCATTTATCAATTACTTTTGAGAATGCTCTCAATCCTGTTGAATTTCCTGTTTTTACCATCGCTTGCATAGCTTGTGTCGGTTGATGGGTTAATTTATTCATTAACTTATAACTCAATTCTTGTAAAATTTGTTCCGCACTTTCACCTTGATTTAGAGATTGTAATGCTTTTTCTAACAATTCTTGACGAACTTGCTCCGCATTACTACGATAAGTACGAATAAGTCCAGAGAATTGGCGAACCTTCAACCACTCAAAAAAATCAACGCTCTCTTGTTGAATAATCTGCTCTGCTTGTTCTGCTGCCTGTTCACGATTACTTAAATTTTGTTGAATAATATTTTGTAAATCATCAACCGTATAATGATACACACTTTCTAATTCACTAACAGACTCATCTACATCTCTTGGGACGGCAATATCCACAATTAACATTGGCGTATTCTTGCGTAATTTCTGAGCTTGTATAACCATTTCTTGAGTAATTAATACATTAGGGCTACCAGTCGAACTAATAATAATATCCACTTTTCCTAATGTTTCCGAAATCGCTGATAAAGGTATAATATTAATGCCCTTATCCGTATTTAATTTATCGACTAAACTATTCGCATTTTCTAAGGTTCGATTCGCAATCGTTAATGATTTCACTCCGTGTCGTAACAAGTGGCGACTTACTAATTCAATGGTTTCCCCTGCTCCGACAAGTAAAATATTTAACGTACGTAAGCTATCAAAAATCTGACGAGCTAAACTACAAGCGGCATAAGCCACTGAAACCGCACTTTCGCCGATATTCGTTTCAGTTCTTACACGTTTTGCGGTAGAAAATACTTTTTGGAATAATCGAGAAAGTTCGCTAGAAAAAGGATATTGATTAGCCGGATAAAATGCCTCTGCAACTTGAAAAGCCTGTTTTACTTGTCCTAAAATTTGTGGTTCACCTAAAATCAACGAATCCAATCCACAAGCGACTCGCATTAAATGTTGTGTAGCTTGTAAATTCTGTCTATTGTAAAGATAATCATTTAATTCATTGACTTCAAGATGATGGATTGTTGCAAACCATTGTATTATTTTATCTAACCAACAATCTGTTTCTTCTGGTGCGATACCTTTATTATGAAAATAAATTTCGGTTCGGTTACAGGTAGATAAAATTACGGCACTATCTGCTAAGGCTAATTCGTGAATATTTTGCAATGCAAAACAACGTTTTTCATCTGAAAACGCAACTTTCTCACGAATAGCAACAGGTGCTGTTTTGTGATTAATACCTAATACGAGAATTGTCATAACAATAAATACCGCAATCTAACTCAATAATACAATGAATAAATACCTATGAAATAAGGATAATATCCTAAGATACGGTAATAAATTCGCCCACAAGAAAATAAAATAATAAAAGAGTGCCTATTCTAATTAAAAGTTTCAATTTCAGCAAATAAGATTGACTATTTCAGCAATAGCATTACCTTATTTAAAGTTATCTTTTGCCTTTCTTAATATAATAAATTCTTCTAGATTTTTAGCTTGCAAAAAGGGATTAATCTTTTTTTCTAAAATAAGTGTAGTCGGTAAACTTGGCAATCCTTTAGAACGTAATGCTTCAACTTTTTCTAAATAATTTTGTACCGCACTTTTATCCTCAACAACTGTTTCTGCAAAACGTAAATTACTTAGGGTATATTCGTGAGCAGGGCAAACAATCGAATCATCAGGTAATCCATTAAATTTTTGCATTGAATCAAACATTTGCTGATAATTCCCTGTAAATACACGCCCACAACCTGCTGAAAATAACGCATCACCACAAAATAGATGATTGTCCACTATAAAACTAATATGTTGTTCGGTATGACCACCTGTTTCTAAAACATCAATATGGTAATTATTTGTCGTAAAATGCCCTTCTTTTACGATATGGGTAACTTCAGTTGCACATTCTTCTGGTCCAAACACAGGAACATTAGGATAACGCGCTTTAAACTTTGCTACCCCAGCAATATGATCGGCGTGTTTATGGGTGAGTAATACGGCTTCCACCATTAATCCATTAGCCGTAATAAACTGAAATAAATTTTCCGTTTCTGGTATATCAATAATGATCACGGGTAAATTTTCTCGACCATATACCCAAATATAATTATCTGTTAATGCCGGTATTGCTTGTAACATATATGCCCTATTTTATTATTAAGAATTATGCCTTCAATGTAATTAACCAACAATTATGAATTTGTTTATTACGTTGAAAATCTAATGGTAAGGTTTTAGCTGAAATTTCCACCGCAGTTAGTCCTAATGTAGCTAATCCATCAAAATCCATTTTAAAACCACGTTTATTATTGGAAAAAACAATCGTCCCTTCTTTTCTTAAAATACGTTTTAAATTACTCATTAATTTAATATGATCACGCTGTACATCCCAACTATCTTCCATTCTCTTTGAATTTGAAAATGTTGGCGGATCAACAAAAATCAAATCAAACTGGCGATCGCAATGTTCTAACCATTGTAAACAATCCGCTTGTATCAATTTATGTTGCTTACCTTCAATATCATTAAGTAAAAGATTTTGCTCTGCCCAATTAAGATAGGTATTCGACATATCCACTGTGGTTGTTGATTTTGCTTTCCCTAATGCTGCGTGAACAGTAGCCGATCCCGTATAAGCAAATAAATTTAAAAAATCTTTATCCTTTGCCATTTCGCCAAGCATTTTACGTGTTAAGCGATGATCTAAAAATAATCCTGTGTCCAAATAATCCGTCAAATTTACCCACAATTTAGCACCATATTCTGTTACATAAAAATATTCACCTTTGTGTGCTAATTTTTCATATTGATTGGTACCTTTCTGCTTTTGACGTACTTTTAAAATTAATTTATTGGTTTCAATTCCTGTTACTGCTAATGTAGCACTCACGGCATCTAATAAACGTTGGCGTGCCTTATTTTCATCAATCGTTTTTGGGGCTGCATATTCTTGAATAACAATATTATCCGCATAGCGATCGACCGCTAAATTGTATTCAGGTAAATCCGCGTCATATAAACGATAAGCATCTAAACCTTGTTGTTTTGCCCATTTTTCAATTTTTTTAATATTTTTCTGTAAACGGTTAGCAAAATCAGGTGCCATTTGTACGCTATTCTCATTAAATTCTAGCGAATTTTCTACCGCACTTTTATCTGCATTATCTGATAATTTACGCTGACTAATACGGTAGTTTTTCTGTACGCAGTCTAAAGGTCCATTTTTGGCTTTAAATTGACGATGGGAACGTAAACGTAAACAATCTAGTAATGTCGGTTCGCCACTAAAAATAGATACATTCCAATCTACGAACTGCTGTTTTAGACGTTGTCCAAATACAGAATATAAGGCGATTAATGCAGGGGTCGTACCAATACGTTCACCATAAGGCGGGTTACAAATAACTGTACCAATACTTTCCTTATCAAATGGATTTTGCAAGCTAGCAATATCCCCTTGTTTCCATTGAATAAGATGAGCAACACCTGCACTTTTAGCATTTTTTTTCGCTTTTTCTAATACTCGATGATCTAAATCTAATCCATAAAAATGTGCTTGAGTATTTTTAGAACATTCGAACTCTGCGAGAGATAACGCTTCTTTTTTTACCTTGTCCCAAGCATCTTGATTATGCCCTTTCCAAAAGTCAAATCCCCAACGTAAACGATATAACTGCGGTGCAATTTTGACTTCCATTTGTGCGGCTTCAATTAGCAATGTACCAGAACCACACATTGGATCTAACAAAGGCGTGCCTTGTTGCCAACCTGAACGTAACACAATTGCGGCAGCTAAGGTTTCTCTTAAAGGCGCTTTACCCGTTTCTTCTCGATAACCACGAATATGTAACGCATCGCCACTTAAATCTAAAGAAACAATTAAATTTTCACGATTTAAATAAGTATGAATACGAATATCTGGATTATCTTTATCAACTGTCGGACGAGCTTTGCCATTACGTTCAAAATAATCAACAATCCCATCTTTTACTCGCATTGCCCCAAATTGGGTATGGCGAATATCTTGATTTGTTCCATTAAAATCCACTAAAAAAGTGGTTCGCTCATCAAAAAGTTCCAACCAATTTTGACTAATAACCGTGGAATACAGATCCAGATCACTATAAATTTTAGTTTCAACTAGAGGTAATAAAATCCTTGAGCTTAATCTTGACCAAAGTAATACTTTATACTGTATTTCATCTGTTGCTTGGAAATGAACACCACCTTGTACAACACGACATTCTGTTGCACCAAGCTCTGTTAATTCCACTTTTAGTAATTCTTCAAAACCACGAGAGGTGGTAGCAAAAAGTTGTTTCATTAATATTCTCAATTTAATCATATGCTATTAATCTGAATTATAACAGACCACTAAAGAGCGGTGGAAATTAATTTAGTTTTTCATCAAGATAATTTAGAAATGATTATACCAATCACAGCAATCCTGAAAAACGTTTTAGGCTTTCCGACAAAATAAGGTACAATCGGTGTGTTTTAAATTTAAAAAAGGGGTTTATCGTGTTTGTAAAAATTTATGGTCGTGCTGGCTGTCCATTCTGTGTAAGAGCAAAAAATTTAGCTGAAGAATTGAAAAATACAGCATCTGATTTTGATTATCAATATACAGATATTAATGAAGCAGGAATGACAAAAGATGATTTATCTGTGCTAGCAGGTAAAACAGTTACCACTGTTCCACAAATCTTTATTGATGAAAAACATATTGGTGGCTGTACTGATTTTGAAGCATTGATGGGAAAAGGTGGTAGCTGGTTTAGCAAGTTATTTTCTTAAAAATTAGCAAACTTATTTTCCTAAATAAAAAAACACCGCACTTTTAACTGTGCGGTGTTTTTTATATCACTAATAATTAATTAGCGCACGCTTGTGCTTGTTGTAGTACGCCCTGCTCGCTTACGTTCAACTTCAGTTAATAAACGCTTACGAATACGCACAGATACAGGCGTTACTTCCACTAACTCATCATCATCAATAAACTCTAATGCTTGTTCTAAAGTAAAATGAATTGGTGTAGTCAATGTTAATGCTTCATCTTTTCCTGATGCACGCATATTTGTTAACTTTTTACCTTGTAACGCATTGACAGTTAAATCATTAGAACGACTATGAATACCAATAACTTGACCTTCATAAACATCAACAGCGTGATCAATCATTAATTTACCACGATCTTGTAAACCATATAGAGCATAAGCCAATGCTTTACCTGTCCCGTTAGAAATTAATACGCCATTCATTCGTTGACCAATTTCACCAGCTTTAACATCACCATAATGACTAAAGCTTGAGTATAATAATCCCGTACCTGAAGTCATCGTCATAAATTCATTACGGAAACCAATTAATCCACGACTTGGAATGACATATTCTAAGCGAGTACGCCCTTTACCATCTGGTGCCATATCACGTACTTCACCTTTGCGTAACCCTAACGCTTCCATTACTGAACCTTGATGTTGTTCTTCAATATCAATAGTTACTTGTTCGTAAGGCTCTTGTTTACGTCCATCAATTTCTTTGAAAATAACTTTCGGACGAGATACCGCTAATTCATAGCCTTCACGACGCATATTTTCAATCAATACAGATAGATGTAATTCACCACGACCAGAAACACGGAATGCATCAGGATCTTCTGTTTCTTCAACTCGTAAGGCAACGTTATGTACTAATTCTTTCTTCAAACGTTCAAGGATTTGACGAGATGTGACATATTTTCCTTCTTTACCACAGAATGGTGAAGTATTAACACAGAAAAACATTGTTACAGTTGGTTCATCAACGGTTAATGGTGGTAGTGCTTCTACATTATTAATATCGCAAATAGTATCTGAAATATTTAAATCGCCAAGACCTGTAATCGCAACAATATCACCAGCAAAGGCTTCTTCTACTTCATAACGTTGTAAACCTAAATGTCCTAATACTTGCCCGATACGTCCATTACGTGTCTTACCATTTTCATCAATTAATGTTACCGCTTGATTGGATTTAACTGAACCACGTTTAATACGTCCAATACCAATAACACCGACATAATTATTATGGTCTAATTGTGATATTTGCATTTGGAATGGGGCGTCTAAATGTACATCAGGTGGGCTAACGTGTTTTACGATTGCTTCAAATAATGGTGTCATATCTGGAGCTAATTCTTCGTGCTCAAGCCCAGCCACACCATTTAATGCTGAAGCATAAATAATAGGGAAATCTAATTGTTCGTCAGTTGCACCAAGATTAACGAAAAGATCAAAAACTTGATCAACTACCCAGTCAGGTCTCGCTCCAGGTCTATCCACTTTATTAATTACCACTATTGGTTTTAAACCATGTGCAAATGCTTTTTGTGTTACAAAACGAGTTTGTGGCATTGGACCATCAAACGCATCAACAACTAATAACACAGAATCCACCATTGAAAGTACACGCTCAACCTCGCCACCGAAGTCAGCATGTCCTGGTGTATCTACAATATTAATTCGGTAATCATTCCAATTTATTGCCGTATTTTTTGCAAGAATCGTGATACCACGTTCTTTCTCAATATCATTCGAGTCCATTACTCGCTCATCAGCTTCACCACGTACTTCACCAAAAGTACCAGATTGTTGTAATAATTTGTCAACAAGTGTAGTTTTACCATGGTCAACGTGAGCAATAATTGCGATATTACGCAATTTATTTGTATCAATTTTATTTGTCATTTGAATTTTCTTTTTAATAAATATATAAGTAGTCTTATCATATATGTAGAAAAATCGAATAACTTTTCTACAATACTATATGAAAGGGGGCTGATTATACTACTTTTTCAACAATTAAACTATAAAAAGAAATTTATTCTTGAATAATTTTATTCTATGATATTTTGAGTAACTTGATTTATAATAACTTCTTTACCATATTCACTAGAATAAACAGAGGGTCTTAATTTATGCCAAATGCAGCAGCTATTGCGAATGTATTTAAACTCATAGAAGAAAATGATATCAAATTTGTTCTTCTGCGTTTTACGGATATAAAAGGAAAAGAACATGGTGTTTCTTTACCTGCAAGTCTAATTGATGAAGACATTTTTGAAGATGGGAAAATGTTTGATGGTTCTTCTGTTGAAGGCTGGAAAGCAATCAATAAAGCAGATATGCTGTTAATGCCTATTGCAGAAACAGCTGTTGTCGATCCTTTTGCTCAAATTCCAACCCTTTCCATTCGTTGTAGTATTTATGAACCAACAACAATGCAAAGTTATGATCGAGATCCTCGCTCCATTGCCATTCGTGCAGAAACTTATATGCGTTCTACTGGCATAGCAGATGAAGCTTTTGTTGGTCCAGAACCTGAATTTTTCTTATTTGATGATGTACGTTTTGGTATTTCATCAAATGGTAATTCTTATGAAGTAGATGACATAGAAGCAGCTTGGAATACCAACCGTCGCTACGAAGATGGTAACAATGGTTATCGCCCACTCAAAAAAGGCGGATATTGTGCAGTAGCGCCAAATGATACTGCTCACGATATTCGTTCTGAGATGTGTTTAATCTTAGAGGAAATGGGATTAGTAATAGAAGCGCATCATCATGAGGTTGCTACCGCTGGTCAAAATGAAATTGCGACTAAATTCAATACGCTAGTATCAAAAGCCGATGAAACACAAATTTATAAATACGTCGTACAAAATGTGGCTTATGAACATGGTAAAACCGCTTGCTTTATGCCAAAACCTATTACTGGCGATAATGGCTCAGGAATGCACTGTAATATGTCATTAAGCAAAGATGGAAAAAATCTTTTCCAAGGCGACAAATATGCAGGACTATCTGAAACCGCACTCTATTTCATTGGTGGTATTATTAAACACGCAAAAGCATTAAACGCCTTTACCAATCCTTCAACGAACTCATATAAACGTTTAGTTCCTGGATTTGAAGCACCTGTTTTATTAGCCTATTCTGCGAGCAATCGTTCTGCATCTATTCGTATTCCTGCGGTAACTACACCAAAAGCCATTCGTATAGAAGCACGTTTCCCTGATCCAATGGCAAACCCATATCTTGCATTTTCTGCATTATTAATGGCTGGATTAGATGGTATTAGCAATAAAATACATCCTGGCGATGCAATGGATAAAAATCTTTATGATCTTCCACCTGAAGAATTAAAAGAAATTCCAGCTGTGGCAAGTTCATTAGAAGAAGCACTCAATTCACTTGAAAAAGATTATGACTTCCTCATTCAAGGTAATGTATTTAGTAAAGAATTTATTGACGCTTTTGTTACGATGAAACGCAAAGAAGTGGAACGTCTTAATATGACGCCTCATCCTGTTGAATTTGAGATGTATTACTCTTAATTGTTTATCAAATTTAAACATAAAAGCACCTTATCAGGTGCTTTTGTTATATTAAGCATATTAATTTATTATTTTCTATTACCTAACAATCCGTTCTTTTCTTCTCTTATAATTGAGTAACGATTTCTTTTCCGATACAATGTATAGCTATTTTTTAGCTGTTAATAAGCTAAATACATCTTTAATATTATTGGAAATACAGAAATGTCAGAAATAAAATTAATTGTTGGGCTAGCTAATCCCGGTGATAAATACACAGAAACTCGCCACAATGCAGGTGAATGGTTGATTAATCAATTAAGCAAACAATTTAATTTTAATTTAAAAGAAGAAAATAAATTCTTTGGGAAAACTGCCCGCACTTTAGTCAATGGAAAAGAGATCCGCTTTCTAGTACCTACTACGTTTATGAATTTAAGTGGTAAATCAATTGCTACTTTAGCTAATTTTTATCGTATTTCACCAGAAGAAATCTTAATTATTCACGATGAACTTGATCTTCCTCCTGGTGTCGCAAAAATTAAACAAGGCGGCGGGCACGGTGGTCATAATGGATTAAAGGATACCATTGCTCAACTTAGCAATAATAAAAATTTCTACCGACTACGCATAGGAATTGGTCATCCAGGCGACAAAAACTTAGTATCTTCTTATGTACTCAGTAAACCTTCTCCGACTGATTGGCAACTGATAAATAAAGTATTAGATGAAGCAACTATATGTATAGAAATACTCATTAAAGATGGAATTAACAAAGCAACAAATCGTTTAAATAGCTTTAAAGCTGAATAACAGATTATTTATTTACTGGCAACTAAAGAAAAAGCCAAACAACTACAAAGGAAAATATTATGGGATTTAAATGTGGTATCGTGGGTTTACCTAACGTTGGTAAATCAACCCTTTTTAACGCATTAACAAAAGCTGGTATTGAAGCGGCAAACTACCCTTTCTGTACCATTGAACCCAACACTGGTGTCGTACCAATGCCTGATCCTCGATTAGATGCACTTGCTGAAATTGTTAACCCACAACGTGTCTTACCTACCACTATGGAGTTTGTGGATATCGCAGGTTTAGTCGCTGGAGCAAGTAAAGGTGAAGGATTAGGAAATAAATTTTTAGCTAATATTCGTGAAACTGATGCTATTGGTCATGTAGTACGCTGTTTTGAAAATGATGATATTGTCCACGTAGCGGGGAAAATTGATCCAGCTTCTGATATTGAAATTATCAATACAGAATTAGCTTTATCTGATTTAGATAGTTGTGAACGTGCAATCCAACGTTTACAAAAACGTGCAAAAGGTGGTGATAAAGAAGCTAAATTTGAATTATCTATTATGGAAAAAATCTTACCTGTATTAGAAAATGCTGGAATGATCCGATCCGTAGGATTAGATAAAGACGAATTACACGCTATTAAAAGCTATAATTTCCTTACTTTAAAACCAACAATGTATATTGCTAATGTTAATGAAGATGGCTTTGAAAATAATCCCTACTTAGATCGTGTGCGTGAAATAGCAGAGAAAGAAGGTGCGGTCGTTGTTCCTGTTTGTGCAGCTATTGAATCAGAAATAGCAGAGCTTGATGATGAAGAAAAAGTAGAGTTTTTACAAGATCTTGGTATTGAAGAACCAGGATTAAACCGTGTTATTCGAGCTGGCTATTCATTACTCAACTTACAAACCTATTTTACTGCTGGTGTAAAAGAAGTTCGAGCTTGGACTGTTGCCATAGGCGCAACAGCACCTAAAGCAGCCGCGGTCATTCATACCGATTTTGAAAAGGGCTTTATTCGAGCAGAAGTAATTGCTTATGAAGACTTTGTTCAATATAAAGGCGAAAATGGTGCAAAAGAAGCTGGAAAATGGCGATTAGAAGGAAAAGATTACATTGTTCAAGATGGCGATGTAATGCATTTTAGATTTAACGTCTAATTTAACTAAGATTTGACTTACAGAAAAAGACCGCACCAATCCTAAAAGTGCGGTCTTTTTTTAGATAGTTTAATAGAATATTATTTTTTTGTTAAAAATTAGTATAATAATAGTGAAAAAGATAAATCACCAAAGTAATATAATATAAAACAAATAAAAATCAGTATAAAATTTGATTTCCTATTTCTAAAAGCGTATATTAGAAAGACAGAAAAGTCCTGTATATAAAGAAATCACACTATATTTGCCGCATTGATACATTTCTGATAAAAAAGAGTACATCATATGAAATATACAAATTTCTACCTTTATTGTTAATAATAAAACACTACTTACTACTAACATCATCTATATTATCAGGGCTCCATTATTAAATATTAATTTAGGAGAACTTATGATTAATAAATATTTTAATCAAACCCCCACCGCTTATATCAATGGTCAATATTTACCCGTAGATAATTCACTTCCCACTTTTCAGAGTATTAATCCCGCAAATAACCAAGTATTAACAACTATTCAACAAACCACCATTTCACAAATCAATGAAGCAGTAAAAGCCGCACAAAAAGGGCAAAAAATTTGGGCTACAATGACTGCCGTAGAACGTAGTCGAATTTTGTTAAAAGCAGTAGAAATTTTACGTAATCGAAATGATGAACTAGCAATACTTGAAACCTTAGATACAGGGAAAGCAATTTCTGAAACAAAATATGTTGATATTGTTACTGGAGCTGATGTGATTGAATATTATGCTGGCTTAGCGACAGCCATTGAAGGCAGACAAATTCCCCTTAGAGAAACCAGTTTTGTTTATACTCGCCAAGAACCGTTAGGAGTTGTAGCTGGTATCGGTGCTTGGAATTATCCTATACAAATTGCGATGTGGAAAGCAGCCCCTGCTCTTGCGGCTGGTAATGCTATGATTTTTAAACCATCAGAGGTTACGCCACTATCTGCTTTAAAATTAGCGGAAATATTTACTGAGGCAGGATTACCAGATGGTGTTTTCAATGTGGTTCAAGGAAATCATGAAGTAGGTAGTGCTTTAACAAATCACCCTGAAATAGCTAAAATCTCTTTTACTGGAAGTGTACCAACAGGTAAAAAAGTAATGAGTGCTGCAGCAAGCTCTTCTTTAAAAGATGTTACGATGGAACTTGGCGGTAAATCACCATTAATCATTTGTGAAGATACCGATATTGAACTTGCAACAGATATTGCAATGATGGCGAATTTTTATAGCACAGGACAAGTCTGCACCAATGGAACAAGAGTATTCGTAGCAAATTCTATAAAAGAAGCCTTTGAAAATAAAATCATAGAAAAAGTAAAACGAATTAACATTGGTGATCCAATGAATGAAAATACTAATATGGGGCCATTAGCAAGTTTTCCACATATGGAAAAAGTCTTACATTACATTGAATTAGGTAAACAATCTAAAGCTCGTTTACTCTGTGGTGGAAAAAAAACAACCGATACTAAATTATCAAAAGGCGCATTTGTTTATCCTACCGTATTCACAGATTGTACTGATGATATGGAAATAGTAAGAGAAGAAATCTTTGGACCAGTGATGTCAATCTTAGGCTATGACACAGAAGAAGAAGTGATTCAACGTGCAAATAATACAGAATATGGATTAGCGGCTGGCATAGTAACTAAAGATCTAATAAAAGCACATCGTATTATTGCACAAATAGAATCAGGAATTTGTTGGATTAATACTTGGGGAGAATCAGCGGCTCAAATGCCTGTTGGTGGTTACAAGCAATCAGGTATAGGGCGAGAAAATGGCATACAAACATTACTTCATTATACACAAACTAAATCAATTCAAGTCGAATTGGGAAAATTTGAATCAGTATTCTAATAACTATACACGAATAAAATAAAGAATAACAAGGAAACTAATTATGACAGAAAAAAAAGAATTTGATTATATTATTGTCGGCGCTGGCTCAGCAGGAAATGTGCTTGCTACTCGTTTAACCGAAAATCCTAATACAAAAGTTTTATTATTAGAAGCTGGACATCCTGATTATCGTTTTGATTTCAGAACTCAAATGCCAGCTGCATTGGCTATGCCATTACAAGGAAGAATGTATAACTGGGGTTATAAAACCGATCCTGAACCACATATGAATAATCGTATAATGGATTGTGGTCGTGGTAAAGGCTTAGGAGGCTCATCATTAATTAATGGTATGTGCTATATTCGTGGTAATGCTTTAGATTTTGATGATTGGGCAAAAATAAAAGGACTTGAAAATTGGTCTTATCTAGATTGCCTTCCTTATTTCAAAAAGGCTGAAAATAGAGATGCTGGCGAAAATGACTATCACGGCGTTGGTGGCCCAGTTGAAATGACTACAGCTAAACCAAATCAAAATCCATTATATGAAGCAATGATCGAAGCAGGCGTGCAAGCAGGTTATCCAAGAACAGATGATTTAAATGGCTATCAACAAGAAGGCTTTGGTCCAATGGATCGCTTCGTAACACCAAAAGGTCGCAGAGCCTCTACTGCTCGTGGTTATCTTGATCTCGCCAAACCTCGTGAAAATTTAACTATTTTGACGCACGCATTAACTGATGTGATCTTATTTGAAGGAAAAAGAGCCGTTGGTGTAAAAGTGTTACACAAAGGAACAATTAAAACTTTCCACGTGACACAAGAAGTTATCGTCTCATCTGGTGCTATTGCTTCACCGCAATTATTACAACGTTCAGGAATAGGGCCTGGAGAATGGCTTAAAGAATTAGGTATAAATGAAATACTTGATTTACCAGGTGTAGGTAATAATTTACAAGATCATTTAGAGCTTTATATGCAATATGAATGTACTCAACCTGTTTCTATTGCTCCTGCAAATAAATGGTGGAATAAACCACCTATTGGTGCAGAATGGCTATTCTTAGGAACAGGATTAGGTGCAACTAATCATTTTGAAGGCGGTGGTTTTATTCGTACTCACGAAGAATTTACACATCCAAATATCCAATATCACTTTTTGCCATTAGCAGTTCGTTACGATGGAACCAATGCAAGTGATTCACATAGTTTCCAAGCTCATGTAGGTTCATTACGTTCACCTAGCCGTGGGCGTGTTAAATTAAAATCTATTGATCCAACAGTTCACCCAAGTATTTTATTTAATTATATGTCTCATGAACAAGACTGGAGAGAATTTAGGGAAGCTATGCGTATTACCAGAGAGATTATGCATCAACCAGCACTTGATCCCTTCCGAGGTAAAGCATTATCCCCTTCAGAAGATGTCGTTACCGATGAGCAATTAGATGACTATGTACGTAACCATGCAGAAACCGCCTACCACCCATCTTGTACTTGTGCGATGGGTGAAGATAATAATTCAGTGGTAAATGGTGAAGGACTTGTGCATGGTATTGAGGGCTTGCGAGTCGTTGACGCCTCTATTATGCCAAATATTATTAGTGGTAACTTAAACGCAACGACTGTAATGATGGCAGAAAAAATTGCCGATAAAATAAAAGGCATTCAATTACCTCGATCAACAGCGGACTATTTTGTTGCCAATGGTGCACCATTACGTAAAGCACCACTTAGAAAATATCAACCTAAAAAATAACCGCACTTTTTAACTTTTGATAAGGTTTTACTTCGCTACTTGGTAAATTAAAACCTTATTAAAAATAATATTAACTTAATACAGAGATTTATTATGAATAATTCTTTTTCAGATAATGAAACAACACAAGTACTAAGATTAAACAAAACTGTTTTTCTTGGTTCTGCGATTATTTCAATTATATTAATAGTTTGGACAATTCTATTTCCAGATTATAGCCAAGCATTACTTAGTTCAGGAATGACTTGGGTGTCCGATAATTTTGGTTGGTATTATATGCTAGCTGTTGCGGCTTATAGTATCTTTGCTATTTTTGTTGGTGTATCAAGCTATGGTAATATCAAGCTAGGTCAAGACCAAGAGAAAGCGCAATTTCCATTTCTCGCTTGGGCGGCAATGCTATTCTCCGCTGGTATTGGTATTGATTTACTTTTCTTTGGTGCATCAGAACCCTTAATGCATTATTTAACGCCACACGCAGGCATTGAACCAGCAAGTGCAGAAGCAATGCGAGCAGCAATACCACAAGCATTTCTCCACTGGGGATTGCACGGTTGGGGAATTTATGCCCTAATCGGTATGGCATTAGCTTACTTTGCTTATAGAAAAAATATGCCATTAGCACTTCGTAGTGCATTAACACCTATTTTTGGTGAAAAATTGGTGAAAGGTTGGCTAGGCGATAGTGTGGATACCTTTGGTGTTGTCTGTACATTAATGGGAATATCCACCAGTTTAGGAATTGGTGTATTACAAGCAAATGCAGGTTTAACACACGTTTTTGGTATTGAATCCAGTAAATTAGTACAAAGTATTATTATCATCACTGTTGTAATAGCGGCAGCTTTATCCGCGATGACAGGCGTTGAAAAAGGCGTTCGCCGACTATCTGAATTTAATATGTTTACCGCAATTTTACTGCTTATTGCTGTTTTAGTAATGGGTAATACTGTTCACTTATTTAATGCTTTTACTCAAAATATTGGTGATTATTTCCAATCAATTTTAGTAAAAACATTTGATGTCTATGCTTATGAAGGCAAATCTGGTGCAGAATGGAAATCTTGGTGGACAGTTTTCTTCTGGGCGTGGTGGGTAGCTTGGGCTCCATTCGTAGGCTTATTTATTGCAAGAATTAGTCGTGGCCGTACCTTAAGAGAATTTGTATTTGGTGTAATGTTTATCCCACTTGGATTCATCTTTGCTTGGTTCTCAATCTTTGGAAATTCAGCGATTGATCTCGTTGCTGGTGGTGCAAAAGAGCTTGGTGAAACCGCAATTAATAATGCTGCAATGGGTATGTTTGCCTTATTTGAATACTACCCTTATAGTAATATTTTATCTTTCTCTGGTGTCATTATCGGTTTAATATTCTTTATTACTTCCGCTGACTCTGGTGCATTAGTATTATCTAATTTAAGCTCTCGTGGATTAGAAAATGATGCGGACGCACCAATTTGGTTAAGATTATTTTGGGCATCTGCAACAGGAGCAATCACACTAGGATTACTATTTGCTGGTGGTTTTAGCTCATTACAATCAGTGTCTGTTATCGCTGGATTACCATTTTCAATCATTTTAATCTTATATATGATATCCATTTGGAAGTCGCTCAAACAAGAGGGTAATAAACGTAAAGCCAATGCAACCGATACTGCCAATGTGATTAATAGTGGTAAAAATTGGAAAGCGAGATTACAACGTATCGTCAACTTCCCAAATAAAAATCAAGTAGAAGTGTTTATGCAATCTGTTGTATTAACCGCAATGCAAGAAGTATCAAAAGAGCTACAAACAGGTGGACTGCAAACAAGATTAGTTGAAAACGCTGAACATCAAGGATTTAAAGGATTAAGCCTAAAAGTAGGTCATGGCGATGAAACTGATTTTGTTTACGAAGTTTATCTAGTTAAGGCTGAACGTCCAAGTTTTACCTTAAATACGCAAACTACTCATGCAGAATACTATTACAGAGCAGAGGTCTTCCTTGATGAAGGATCGCAAGAATACGACTTAGTCGGTTATACCAAAGAACAAGTATTAGTCGATATTCTGAATCAATATGAACGTCATATGCAATATTTACATCTTGAACGTTAATAAAATCATCTAAAAAATAATAGCGAACCTTATTTACGAGGTTCGCTTTTTTTATGATTTTTATCCATCTATCCTATGACGCAATCGTTTTCTTAAAATAAAAATTCAAGTATAATTCGCACTCTTTTTACTAAATTAGGGTATCTTATGAATAATAACTTATTGTACAACGTAGAAGATAAACCACCTTTAGGCTTAACGCTTCTACTTGCAGCACAACATTTACTTGCCGCATTAGGCGGTATAATTGCCGTTCCATTAGTCATTGGAAATGTTCTAAAGCTTCCGACAACCGATACCATTATCCTTGTTAATGCCGCATTATTAGTCTCTGGAATTGTAACAATCATACAATGTCGAGGGCTAGGACCAATAGGCATTCGCCTACCAAGTGTAATGGGAACTAGCTTTACTTTTGTGGCAGCCGCATTAGCTATTGGGTTTAGTGAATCAGGTGTTGCTGGTATATTAGGTGCATCATTAATTGGTTCTATCGTTATGATTATCGGTAGCTTTTTTATGCCATATATTCGTAAACTTTTTCCACCAGTTGTAACGGGAACAGTCGTTATGATGATAGGATTAAGCCTCATTCCTGTTGCAGTTGACTGGTTTGCTGGTGGACAACCCACTGATGCGAATTATGCTACACCTGAAAATCTGACAATGGCAACTTTTGTATTAATCATTGTTGTCGCTCTTGTACAATGGGGAAAAGGCATTTTTTCTGCCGCGGCTATCGTAATTGGAATGATGACTGGCTATATCATCGCTTTACTATTAGGCTGGGTTAATTTTGACGGAGTAAAAACCGCACAAGTATTTGCATTACCACAACCATTACATTTTGGTTTAGCTTTTCCAATTTCAGGAATTATCGGTATGTCAATCGCATATCTCGTCACTATTGTAGAATCTAATGGTAATTTCCTTGCACTCGGTAATGCAACACAAACAGAAATTACAGGTAAACATCTACGTGGTGGAGTGCTTTGTGATGGACTAGGATCGGCATTGGCTGCGATAATGTCAACAACACCTTTTTCTTCTTTTTCACAAAATATTGGTGTGATTTCACTAACTGGTGTCGCAAGTCGCTATGTTGTTGCATTTACTGGCGGATTATTAGTACTAGCGGGTTTATTTCCTGTATTTGGTGCATTAATTGTTTCCATTCCATTACCTGTACTTGGTGGTGCAGGATTAATGATGTTCGCAATGATTATTGCTGCAGGTATCCAAATGCTCGATAAAGTAGAACATTCTAAACGTAATGGATTAATTATTGCCATTTCTATTGGTTGTGGACTAGCGGTTACTACTCGCCCAGAACTGTTAGATAAACTACCGCACTTTTTTAAAGAAGTATTTGGTTCTGGAATAACCGTAGGCTCAATACTTGCTCTTATTCTTAATTTAGTGTTACCTGAAGAATCAATAAAGAGTAAAAAATAAAGAATAGGTATATATAAAAAGTAGCGTTAAACGCTACTTTTTTTATTTTGACAAATATATTAATGTCTAAATTTTTTCAATAATAATGATTTTAGTTGACGTAATAGCTGTTGATTGACTTGTAATTTATACTGAGGATTATCACATTGACCAAAAAAATGAACCGGTAGTCTTAACGAGGTATATTCTGAGTATTTATTTCGATTTAATGCAAATTCCAGATTAATATCACATTCAGAATTTAATAATGTGGCACGTCCTTGACCTGTTGCAATAAGGTCATCCATAGTTAATGATATTTCAGAAAATAAAAACTGCTTATCTCTATAATGACCATTTAAATAAAGGTTAGTAAAATAAGTATTAATATTCTTGTTATTAAGTGAATCTTCATCATAATTAATAGGTACATATTGTCTAATAATAGAGAGCAAATTCAATCCATAAATAGTCCCCTTTTCAGCTGCTAAGAGATAATTACTATCTAAAATAGTACCATCTTTGATATTGATATTAGCTTTTGCTTTTAATTTACCAGAAGATATCATCGGTAATTGCAACGATTTAAGTAAATCAGAGGATTCCATTGATAAAAAAACATTTAGAGTAAGTAGTTGATTTATTTCATTTTCTTGAAATACATTGATTTTTACATAATTATTTTTATCATTAATAGTCAAATAATAATTTTGTTCATTATTTTGGGGTAGCCGAAAAAATACCGTTGTATCCACAAAATGCCCTTCATTCACCCACAAATCACCTACTAATAACTTATAGTTTAAATCATCTTGTCGATAAATTATCCCTTGATTTATTTTTATAATATTTTTCTTTGATAGATTATCAGATGAAATACTCAGACTTGCCTGATTAAAATTAATTGTTTTATCAAGATTAATATGACTAGAGAAATGAATCATTTTCTTTGAATTGTTACGAAAACTGATATCTAAATTAAAATAATTTTGTTTTAAAGTGCGGTCAAAAATTTGATTTTTTTTAAATTTATCAATCAACACCATTAATTCATCTAATTTCAAATCGGTTTCTGACAGATTAATATTTAATCCATTAATATTATAAAATGAATTAATTCCATTAGAAAAAGAAATATATTTAAAAGCTAATTCAGCAAATAGTAGTGAAGGTATTGATAAATCAAATCTGGCATAATGAAAAAAAATCCTATCTTTTTCATAAATAAATTGAGGTTGCTGAATAATAACCGTAGGTAAGGGAAATAAATTGATCTCTATTTTAGAAAAAGCGATCTCGTTCTCAACCAATGATTTAGTAAGCTGAGTACGTATTTTATCTATTTGTAAATAACTGAAAGAAAAGAATGCCACCACTAGAATAAAAAAGATAATGGCAAATTTTCTCATAAGGTTATTTATCCTTATCAATTCGGCTTGCTACCGCACTTTGTTGATTTTTATATTTCGCATTCTGGCGGGCATTATAAGGACGAACCGCATCTCGACTTAAAATCTCGAAACTCAACGCCCCTATTACCATATTCGGTCGTAATGCTAAAGGTAGTTTACCTGAATTAAAAAACTCTAAAACAATCTTGCCTTCCCAACCAGGATCAATACGATGAGCCGTAACATGCACCATTAAACCTAATCTAGCCAGTGAAGAACGCCCATCTAACCAACCAATTATATTAGCAGGTAATTTCACCTCTTCTAACGTTGTCGCCAATGCTAATTCTCCAGGATGTAGAAAAAAGGCTTCATCATCTTTAATTAAGATCTCATCACTCATTACGGCTTCTAGTTGAGCAGAAACTTCCTCTTTAGGTCCACTGAGATCTATATAAGGAGCAGTATGTTCTTTGAATACGCGAAAAGAATTACCTAATCTCACATCAACAGTTGCGCCATTAATTTGGTTATTATCTGGTCTAGGATCTAACGAAATCAATCCTTCATCTAAATAACGTTCAATGTCTAAATCACATAATCTCATCTTTATCCCTAATTTTTCCCTAATAAATGCATAATCTGTGCTTTTAACATATTGATCGCAATTCTATTTTTTCCACCTCTTGGAACGATAATATCTGCATAGCGTTTTGATGGCTCAATAAATTGAAAAAACATCGGTCGAACGGTTTTATTGTACTGTTCTACAACGGACTCCAAAGAACGTCCACGTTCTTCCATATCTCGTTTTAAACGACGAATAAAACAAGTATCTAAAGGCGTATCAACAAACACCGAGATATTAGACTCCCTTCTCACCTTCTCATCAGTCAAAAGTAAAATTCCCTCTAAAATAATTACTTTTTTAGGGCTAAAATGTGTAACTTCACTTGTCCTTGTATGCTCAACATAGCTATATACAGGAATATCAACCGAGATACCTTGTTTTAATTTTTGTAAATGTTCAATTAATAAATCACGATCGATCGAATTAGGATGATCATAATTTGTCTTAATACGCTCTTCAAAAGCCAAATGACTCTGATCTTTATAATAACTATCTTCCGCTATAATACCAATATCCTTACAACCCAATTCATTACAGAGTTCACGATGAATAGTTGAGGCAATAAGACTTTTTCCCGATGCCGAAGCACCTGTAATTGTGATAATGATACAAGATTGATCAGACATACAATCCCCTAAAAAAATAAATAATACCAAATTATAAAGAAAAAATAATTTTTTGGCACTAAATTCAGACGAATAAAATAAAAAAGATCCAATTAAAACTGGATCTTTTGCTAATTAAAATTAAATTACTTTTATCATTGCTAAAGTGCGGTTAATTTTTAGTAAATTTCCACTCACCATTCACTGCTGTACCAACAACTTTAAAATCATGAGTAAATGCAGTTAAGTTAGCAATTTTACCAACTTCAATAGAGCCTAAATGATCATCAACTTTGATTGCTCTTGCTGGATAGATTGTACACATACGTAATGTTTCATCTAATGGTATGCCTACATGTTTTACTGCATTTTCAATAGATTCGATCATCGTAATTGATGATCCGCCTAAAGAACCATTTTCATCATAGCATTTACCATTACGAACTTGAACAACCTTACCTACGAATACAAAAGAATCAATATCTGCACCAGCAGCAGCGGTTGCATCCGTTACAATACAAAGTTTATCCCCTTTAATTTTCTTATCAATTTTTACATTTTCATAATCAATATGCATACCATCAATAATGATACCAGTATAAATATCACTACTTAATACTGCACCGACAACGCCCATATCTCGACCAGAACTAATAGGTGACATTGCATTATGTAAATGTGTAGCAAAACTTGCTCCGTCTTCAATTGCTTTTTTAGCTACATCATAAGTTGCATCTGAATGACCGATTGATACGATGATTCCTTGCTCAACAAAATCCTTAATATATCTTGCTGTTGGATTTTCAGCAGCTAAAGTAATTTTAGTAATCACATCGGCATTATCACAAAGAAATGCTTTCATTTCAGGGGTTATTTCTCGAATATATTCTTCTCGATGTACCCCTTTCTTTTTAACACTTAAATATGGACCTTCTAAATGCAAACCTAATGCTTGATTTTTATATTTACCTAAATAATCACGCATTACTTGAACCGCAGTTTTCATTCCCTCATCAGGTGAGGTAATAAAAGTAGGTAAATAACTTGTTGTACCTGATTTCAAGTTAGTCTCTTGCATAATTTCCAAAGTTTTAACGGTAATATCGCTGTTAAACATTACACCGCCACAACCATTTAACTGTACATCAATAAAACCAGCCGTTAAATTAGCTCCTTTTAAATCAATTTTCTCAATAGTTGAGTCTAATTCTTCTTCTAATAAAATGCTCTCAATTAGATCACCATTCACAACAATAGCATACCCATATAAAACATCTTTTTCTGTATAAATAACAGAATTTGTTAATGCATATTTCATTATCTCTCTCCTATAATACGCTATGAATCGCTCTAGCTTCTAACTCAGTAAAATATTTCACAGTTTTCACTTTTAACTCTTGTGTTGCTGGTTCATCACACACCACAACGGCATGAGGATGCATTTGTAACGCACTGACTGTCCATAAATGGTTAACACTTCCTTCTACACAAGCTTGTAATGCCAATGCTTTGTTATAACCAGTAACCAAGATCATTACCTCTTCTGCATCTAATAATGTACCCACGCCAATAGTTAATGAATATTTAGGTACTTTATTTACATCATTATCAAAGAAACGAGAGTTAGCAATTAATGTATCCTCAGTTAAGGTTTTAATTCGAGTACGAGAAGATAATGATGAAGCGGGTTCGTTAAACGCAATATGTCCATCAACACCAACGCCTCCCATAAATAAATTTATTTTTCCATAAGATTTAATTTTTTCTTCATAGCGACGGCATTCAGCATCATGATCATCGGTATTTCCGTTTAAAATATTAATATTTTCTTTTGGAATATCAATATGATTGAAAAAATTATTGTGCATAAATGAATGGTAACTTTCTGGGTGCTCTTTTGGTAAACCAACATATTCATCCATATTAAATGTGACAACATGTTTAAAGCTTACTTCCCCTGCTTCATATAACTTTATTAATTCTTTATATGTTTCCAATGGCGTACCACCAGTAGGCAATCCTAATACGAATGGACGATCTGCTGTCGGAGAAAACGCATTAATATGATCAACAATGTGACGAGAAGCCCATTTACTTACTTGAGTAGATGTTTTTAATGGAATTAGACGCATAATAACCACCTTTAGAGTTTTTTTTATATTTCAAAACAAATATTGAAGTTTTATTTCATTTACAACATTATAGGTCAACTAATTTCCAAAATCTAATGAAAAATATGACTTATTTCAAAATAGTGATATTTATCACAAATCCGATTTAAATTAAATTTACAAAAATTCTTAATAAGAATATAGTATTCTCGTCTTTATATCTAACTAATTTTAGTTACTCATTAGCTACAAGAAGGTTAAAATAAAGAACGTTATAATCGAAAAGTTTTATACTGAAAGGAGTTAAATAATGAATATTCTCGGTTATTTACAAAAAATAGGTCGAGCATTAATGGTACCTGTTGCAGCATTACCAGCAGCTGCTGTATTAATGGGAATCGGCTACTGGTTAGATCCAGATGGATGGGGTGGAAACAGTCAATTAGCTGCTCTTCTCATTAAATCTGGAGCTGCCATCATTGATAATATGGCAATACTTTTTGCTGTAGGTGTTGCATTTGGTATGTCAAAAGATAAACATGGATCTGCGGCACTTTCTGGTTTAGTGGGTTACCTTGTTGTAACCACACTTCTTTCCCCTGGTGCTGTTGCACAATTAGAAGGAATAGCAGCAGATCAAGTTCCAGCAGCTTTTGGAAAAATCAATAACCAATTTATTGGTATCCTCGTAGGTGTCATTTCTGCCGAGCTATACAACCGTTTCTATCAAGTAGAATTACCAAAAGCACTCGCTTTCTTTAGTGGAAAACGTCTAGTACCTATTGTAGTGTCAGTTGTAATGATCTTAGTTTCATTTGTTTTACTTTATATTTGGCCTGCAATTTTCAATGCGTTAGTTAGCTTTGGTGAAAGTATCAAAGATTTAGGTGCAACAGGAGCTGGTATCTACGCATTTTTCAACCGCCTACTTATTCCTGTCGGATTACACCACGCACTAAACTCAGTATTCTGGTTTGATGTTGCTGGTATTAACGATATACCGAACTTCTTGGGTGGTGCAAAATCACTTGCTGAAGGCAAAGCCGTTGTAGGCATTACAGGTATGTATCAAGCTGGTTTCTTCCCTATTATGATGTTTGGTTTACCTGCAGCTGGTTTGGCTATTTATCATAGTGCAAAACCAGCTAAAAAAGCACAAGTAGCCTCTATTATGTTTGCAGCTGCACTTGCATCATTCTTTACGGGTATAACTGAACCTCTTGAATTTGCCTTTATGTTTGTCGCTCCAGTACTCTATGTCATTCACGCTTTATTAACTGGTATATCTGTATTTATCGCCGCATCAATGCAATGGATTGCTGGATTTGGGTTCAGCGCAGGTCTTGTGGATATGGTATTATCTTCTAGAAATCCACTTGCAATCCAATGGTATATGCTATTAGTTCAAGGCGTTGTATTTGGTGTTATCTATTATCTTGTGTTCAGAGCAGTAATTAAAGCATTTAATCTCAAAACACCAGGACGTGAAGACGATCAAGTTGAATCTCAAGTAGAGACACAAAATGTCTCTCGTGAAGAAAGAGCAAAAGGTTTCGTAGACGCATTAGGCGGAAAAGATAATCTTGTCGCCATTGACGCTTGTATTACAAGACTTCGTTTAACTTTAGCGGATAGATCTAAAATTGATGAAGCAAAATTAAAAGCATTAGGTTCAAAAGGTAACGTAAAACTAGGTGAAAATAACTTACAAGTTATTTTAGGGCCAGAGGCTGAGCTTATTGCAGATACAATGAAACAATTATAATTCTTTTATTGAATAGCTAAAGCCACTGATAGTATCAGTGGCTTTTTTATATCTTAAATTAACTTAACCAACCCATTTGATTAGCGATAAACAATAAAGCAAACCCACTTAAATAAACAAGCCCTATAAAAGATAACCATAATAATGGACCTTTCACTTTATGTTTTCCTTTCAATACTAATGAAAGATTAAGTGCTGCAAAAATTGGTGTAGAAACAAAAGAAGCAATCATCGCAAATTTTAACATTGGACCAACCGCACTTTTAAAATAAAAAACAATGGCTAATCCAGCACAAGATGCGGCTAATATAGCTAAATTAAGTGTTTTTGGACTACTTTCTTTCTTATTCATTAATAATCTTAGACTTTCAACATTAATACGAGAGTAACCATCTAAAGCAGTAATTGTTGTACCAAACATACACATAAATGCAATAAAAGTAATTAATCCTTTTGCCCATTCTCCAATAGTCGAAGAATACATATTAATTAATTGTCCAATATATTTTACTCCCGCCATTTCCACTGCTGTACCTGAACCAAATTGGACTAATGCCCCCAAAGCAAGAAAAACAAGAGCAAGAAGACCAGTACCAATATATCCTACATTAAAATCAAAAATACCATCTTCATAGGTTACCTTTTTTAATCTATTTTTTGCTACTGACCACATAGAAGTAATCGCAGAAAATTCAATAGGTGCAGGCATCCAGCCCATTAATGCAACAATAAAGCCTAACCCAGCAAGATTCCAAGGAGAAGGGGAAATAAACCCATCCGTTACCGCACCTGAAACCCCATTACGAGTAAAAGCAATCACAACCGCTATAACAGTCGTGATCGTTAAAGTAATCATTATAATCTTAGATAATCCATCTAAAAGGCGATATTTACCCATTAATAAAATCAAAGCACTTAGTGAAATAACAATAAAACTTAAAATTGAAATAGGGACGCTAGACGGTAACACAAAACTTAAAATAGCCGCACATACTAAGCCTACCGCAGCAATATTAATAATAGTCGCAAAGACACTAAGTACAAAGAAAACCCAAAGATAAATTTGTCCTTTTTGCTTATAGCCATCTAATAAAGAATTACCAGAATCTAATGTATATTGAACGCCAAAACGAAAGAAAGGATATTTAAATAAATTAGCTAAAATCACAATAATAGCAAGTTGCCAACCATAAATAGCGCCAGCTTGAGTGGAAGCAATTAAGTGTGAACCACCAACTGCAGCTGAAGCCATTAATATTCCAGGACCTAATGCAGCATATTTTGATTTCCAAGTTGATTTAATAATGTTGTTGCTATTTTCTTCCGCCATAATAACCTCTTAATGAATGAATTAATAAAATACTAATCTTTAAAATAGACTAGTAATTTACCAAAATTTTATATAAAAAAGAAACATTATTTTAGAATAATAATCTAACAACAGTATTAAAATACCAAAAATCAAAAAACAAAAAACTAATAAAATGAATAATAAAAAATAAAAAACCAATTAGTCCAAAATAAGCTAGCAGATAAATCTATTAACAATAGAAATAAAAGAATTTAATATTTTTTAACAAAAAATTAATAATTTAAAAATAATAAATAAAAAAGATCAAAAAATCAGAAAGGTAAAAATAAATATAGAAAAAATACGAAAGAAATATGGCTGGGGTACTAGGATTCGAACCTAGGTATGCTGAGATCAAAACCCAGTGCCTTACCGCTTGGCGATACCCCAATTAAAGAAATTTAAAGGAATTATCAAGAATATATTGATAGTATGGCTGGGGTACTAGGATTCGAACCTAGGTATGCTGAGATCAAAACCCAGTGCCTTACCGCTTGGCGATACCCCACCTACTAATGACTGCAAGCTAATGAATGGTGCGGGAAGAGGGACTTGAACCCACACACCTCGCGGCGCCAGAACCTAAATCTGGTGCGTCTACCAATTTCGCCATTCCCGCATGTAAATGGTGGCTATGACGGGATTCGAACCTGTGACCCCAACATTATGAGTGTTGTGCTCTAACCAGCTGAGCTACATAGCCATTACACGCATTCACCTCATCGGCTTTGCGGGGCTAATTATGCTAATATCTTCCCTAATCGTCAACCCTTTTTTTTAATTTTTTTTAATTTCTGAATTGTTCGCATAGAGATTGTACAAATAAACTCAATATAATAATCACTTATAATGATTTTACATAACTAATAACCTTATCATCTTGCGACATAATCAAAAGTTATCTATTATGCAAAACAATTTCAATAAAATAGGAAAATCCATGTCAGAAAAAACATTTATTTTAGGTAAGGATGCAGCTTTAGAAGAAAGTATCCAAAAATTTCAACAAAAATTGACCGCACTTAATTTCAATATTGAAGAAGTATCTTGGCTAAATCCAGTACCAAATGTCTGGTCTGTTCATATTAGAGATAAAGATTGCCCGCTTTGTTTTTCAAATGGAAAAGGTGCAACAAAAAAAGCAGCGCTTGCCTCAGCTCTTGGCGAATATTTTGAACGTCTTTCTACCAACTACTTTTTTGCAGATTTTTATCTTGGAAAAAATATAGCGAATGATGATTTCGTACATTATCCAAATGAAAAATGGTTTTCAATTACTGATGAAAATACCTTGCCTGAAGGTCTATTAAATGAAGAATTACTTAATTATTACGATCCAAATCAAGAATTAACCCCAGATCTATTAATTGATTTACAATCTGGCAATGATGAACGAGGCATTGTCGCTATGCCTTATGTTCAACAATCAACCCAAGAAACCGTTTATATTCCTCAAAGTATTATTGCTAATCTCTATGTATCTAATGGTATGTCAGCAGGAAATAGTAAATACGAAGCAAGAGTACAAGGATTATCCGAAATATTTGAACGCTATGTAAAAAATAAAATTATAGCTGAGGCAATTAGCTTACCGCTTATTCCAGAAGAGGTATTATCTCGTTATCCATCTATTCAAGCCTCTATTCAAAAATTAGAAGAAGAAGGCTTTCCTATTCTTGCTTATGATGCCTCATTAGGTGGTCAATACCCAGTAATTTGCGTTATCTTAATTAACCCGAGTAATGGCACTTGTTTCGCTTCTTTTGGTGCGCACCCAAATTTCCAAGTTGCCCTAGAAAGAACTGTAACAGAATTACTACAAGGGCGTAACTTAAAAGATTTAGATGTCTTTACCGCACCTTCATTTAACAACGAAGATGTAGCCGATCTCGCCAATCTCGAAACCCATTTCATAGATTCAAGTGGATTAATCTCTTGGGATCTTTTCAAACAAGAAACTGACTTTGAATTTACTGATTGGAATTTTTCCGCCCCTTCTACACAACAAGAATATGAAAACCTAATGGCGATATTCCAAACAGAACAAAAAGAAGTCTATATAATGGATTATCAACATCTTGATGTCTATGCTTGCCGAGTAATTGTACCAAGTATGTCAGAAATTTATCCTGTTGATGATTTAATTTATGCCAATAACAATATGGGAATGGATTGGCGGGAAATTATTTTAGACTTACCACATTTCCACCACGACAAAGAAACTTATCAAGAATTATTAGATGAACTTGATGCACAGAATATTGATGATCTTACTCGTGTTCGAGAATTTATTGGCATAGTTGCACCACGTCAGTCTGGTTGGTCAACCTTACGTATTGGTGAATTAAAATCAATGTTATATTTAGCGATTAATGATCTAGAAAATGCTTTAGAATGGGCAAACTGGACATTAAATATCAATACTTCCGTGTTTACAGAAACAAGAAAAAATTATTACCGTTGCTTAATTAATAGCATTACATTGTTTGCTGATAAACAAAGATCACCGCAAGAGTATTTAATGATTTTTGAAAAAATGTATGGTAAAGAAACAACCAACCAAGTATGGCAAATATTACAAGGTGCAAATCCGTTCTATGATTTACAGGCTGATGATGAATATTTAATACATTTTAAAGAACATCAACAGCTACTCAATGCCTATGAAAAGCTACAAAAAGCGAAAAGGGAAAATTGGCAATAATCTCAAAATAAAACTTAAATCAGCCTAAATAAATAAACCACATTAAATACATAATGTGGTTTATTTTTATACTAAAATAAAGATTCTAATAATATAACGTTTATTCTTCCGCTTTTGCTTGAGTAGCTTCAGAATAAATATGGCTTACCGCACAATGATGTCCAGCAGCCCCTTTCCCATAGAAATAATAGCGGGATTCTTTCCACTCAACAATAGGATAAGCGTTAAATATTTCCTCTGTTGCTTTAGCTTGAGTTATTTCAGACCTAATATGCTGTACTCTAGAAAACGTACCTAATTTACCCTCAAAGTTATAATTGCGTTCAAACGCAACCGGTTTATCTTCTTTAAAGGTATCAGATATCAACGTCTCCTCTGACACATCAGAGTTCGCAACATTAGTTAGTGTAGATAAATCTTCTTGTTTCTCGCTAACTCGCTCTAAATTATCTTTCAATTTTTTCTCTAAAGATTCATTAGCAGGTTGCACAATAAAATTATCTAACAATTTTGATTCATCATTATCAACAACAATTTCCGAAGCTGGAGTAAGAATAACAATATCTTCTTTTTCCTTACGTAACTCGTTATCTTGTTGCTCCAATAACTCATCTACTGATAAAAAGCCAACATTCTTAGTTGCAACAATCTGAGGATCAATACACACTTTACCACTAGCCAACTCTGGAGAAGCCACAGCGGCAAACAATGGCATAGGCGATTTAATCTCATTAGAATGAGTGGTATTATTACGACGGCGACGTTGATTATTAATACGTAAATGGCGAGGTAAACGGCGTTGATTACGTCCAGAATATTCCTTACGTTTCTCATCGACATTCACATCATCATTCGTATCGGCAACAACATCATCAACAATCGTTTCATCTGATGTAATCAACGGCTCAGGCAATACGGCTGTATTCTCTGTTAGTTTAGATTCAACTACATTATTCTCAAGAATAACATCACCAGTATCGACAACATCAGAATCCTCTAATACATTTTCAGCAACAGTTTCTACATCATTAATTCTTACTTTTTTGCGTAAATCACGACGTTGACGACGTTGCTGAATTGGTTTTTCTACTGCCTCTTCAACAATAGTTTCAACAATTTCATTTGAAACAGCATTCTCTTTTGGCAAGACAGTATTAGCCAACGTATTCTTTTTATTGCGTTTGTTATTTCTATCGCTATTACGATTTACTTTATTATCAGTTTTATCATTACGCTCATCGTTTTTCTTCTCGGCATTCTCATTTAAATGACGGCGATTATTACGATTTTCTTGACCACGACGTTGACGATTACCATTTCTACTATGTTTATGGCTTTTCTTCTCTTTCTCTTTAACTGGTTCAGGAGATGAGAATAACGCTTTTATTTTTGCAATAATACAAGATAATAAAGATTGTTTTTTCGGTTTCTCAACAGGCATTGGTGCAGGCGTATCAATCGCTAATGAAACAGCTGCATTTTCCAACATAGTTTCACTTGTAACAGCAGCCACTTCGACATTACGAGAAACTAACGACTCCTCAGGAACAAAAATATCATCTTGTTCGTGAAGTTTTGCCAAATTATAGCTTAACTCGGTAACTTCTTCGCCGTCACGCACACGGAACACACCAAAATGAGGGGTTTCCATTGCTTCACTTGGTGCAACAACAATATCAACAGAATGGCGTTTTTCTATACTATAAATAGCCTTACGCTTTTCATTCAACAAATAAGAGGCTATTTCAACAGGCACAACCGTATGTACTTGTTTAGTATTCTCTTTTAATGCTTCCTCTTCAAGTAAACGTAAAATAGACAGAGATAAAGACTCATTATCACGAATTTTTCCAGTGCCTTGACAACGAGGACAAATATGATGAGATGATTCTCCAAGTGATGGGCTTAAACGCTGACGAGACATTTCCAATAAACCAAAACGAGAAATACGACTAATCTGAATTCTCGCACGATCTTGTCTAACCGCATCACGCATACGATTTTCAACTTCACGTTGATGACGAACTGGCGTCATATCAATAAAGTCAATAACTACTAATCCACCTAAATCACGTAAACGTAATTGACGAGCTATTTCATCGGCAGCTTCAAGATTAGTATTTAATGCAGTTTCTTCAATATCGCCACCACGAGTAGAACGAGCAGAGTTAATATCAATTGCAATTAACGCTTCAGTTACATCAATAACAATCGATCCACCAGACGGCAAACGTACTTCACGTTGAAAAGCGGACTCAATCTGAGATTCGATTTGGTAATGGCTAAATAAAGGAATCTCCCCTTGATAAAGCTTAACACGATTAATAAAATCTGGACGTACTAGTTTAATGTGAGCTTTTGCTTTCTCATAAATTTTAGGGCTATCAATCAAGATCTCACCAATATCTCGGCGTAAATAATCACGAATAGCACGAACAATCACATCACTTTCTTGATGAATTAAAAATGGTGCTGGACGATTTTTAGACGCTTGTTTAATTGCTTCCCAATGGCGTAACAATACTTGTAAATCCCATTGCAATTCTTCTGGCGATTTACCCACGCCAGCAGTTCGCACAATTAAACCCACTCCATCTGGCACATCTAAAGAACTTAAAGCTTCTTTTAACTCTAAACGGTCATCACCTTCTATACGACGAGAAATACCGCCAGCACGAGGATTATTTGGCATAATCACCAAATAACTGCCCGCTAAAGAAATAAAGGTAGTTAACGCTGCACCTTTATTACCACGTTCTTCTTTATTGACTTGAACGATAACTTCTTGCCCTTCGCTTAAAATATCACGAATATTTGGGCGGCCTTGATAAACATATCCCTCAGGAAAATATTCTCGCGCAATCTCCTTTAAAGGTAAAAAGCCGTGACGATCTGCACCATAATCAACAAATGCAGCTTCAAGGCTTGGCTCAACACGAGTAATTCGTCCTTTATAGATATTTGATTTCTTTTGCTCATGACCTGGACTTTCTATATCCAAATCAAATAATCGTTGCCCATCAACTAAAGCAACGCGCAACTCTTCTTTTTGAGTCGCATTAATTAACATTCTTTTCATTAAAATTCTCTTATTTTCATTATTAAAACGAGCATAAAAATAACCGCACTTCTGCTTCGTAATTGACCTCGTGTCTGTCACAGTATGTCAATCTCTCGACTGTCAACTGCTGGGTGCTTTAATTACGTTACCAAAAAATAGTGTTTTTATTTCATCATTTTGGTACAAACAAAATTTATCGTTCTACTCATAATTTTGTAAGCATACAGTTATTCTTATTTTAAAAATTATTGAATTATTAATGTCTTATGCCATTCGCTGCATTAATAAATAAATCAATAATAACCAAATTATTTTAGGTAACTTTTTAACCTAAAAATACGCCTTATTATCCCTTGATAAAAGAATTTTGGCAAGGTAATTCAATTTTTTTATGTTATGATAGAACAACAATATTGTCATATAAATTAATAAACTAAATATGGGCGAAACAAATCAACAAAAAGTCATTAATCAAAGTGTGACATTCGTTACTATCAATTCTGATGAAGCAGAACAACGCATTGATAACTTTCTTATTAATAAACTCAAAGGTGTACCTAAAAGTTTAATTTATCGCATTATCAGAAAAGGCGAAGTGCGAGTTAATAAAGGAAGAATAAAACCTGAATATAAATTACAAGCTAAAGATATTATCCGTATTCCACCAGTAAGAATATCTGAAAAAATCCAAGCACCAATTTCAAATAAACTCAATAAAGTAGCAGAATTAGAAAAACAAATTATCTTTGAAGATGATGTATTGTTAGTCTTGAATAAACCATCTGGCATTGCGGTACATGGTGGAAGTGGTTTAAATTTTGGAGTAATTGAAGCATTAAGAGCATTAAGACCAGAGGCACGTTTTTTAGAATTAGTTCACAGGCTAGACCGTGATACATCTGGAATCCTACTTATCGCTAAAAAACGCTCAGCATTAAGAAACCTACACCAACAACTACGAGACAAAACTATTCAAAAGGATTATCTCGCCTTAGTTCGTGGTCAATGGCAATCCCATTGTAAAGTGATTAAAGCACCATTATTAAAAAATGAGTTATCAAGTGGCGAACGTATTGTACGAGTAAATGAACAAGGAAAACCCTCTGAAACACGTTTTTCAATCGAAGAACGTTATCAAAATAGTACATTAATTAAAGCCTCTCCAGTAACAGGTCGCACTCATCAAATTCGCGTACATACCCAATATGCAGGTCACCCCATCGCATTAGATGATAAATATGGCGATAAAGAATTTGATCAACAAATGGAAACGTTCGGTTTAAATCGTCTATTTTTACACTCTTATTCGATTCGATTCTCACATCCTAGAACAGAAGATAAACTATGCTTAACAGCACAATTAGATGATAAAATGAAAAATATACTCAAACAACTCAGAGATAATTTTTAATGAAAAAATCAATATTATTAACAAGTTATTTTTTATTTGCTAGTTTATTCTCTACAACACAAAGTATAGCTCTCGAAAATAGTGTTTCAGCAAATCAAATTACTGGAGAATGGAAGTGTCTTATTGTTTATGATACAAAATTAAATCTAAAAACACTTGATAAATTAGAATTTGATAAAAATGGTACAAGCTTTGGTATTGGCTATATTTTTATAAATAATGAGTTTGTTTATGAAACCTCCCATACTGGTAACTGGACAATAAATAACGATATACTATCCGAAACAGGAAGCTATACGATGATATCAATGCACCCTGATTTTATAATACAGCGATTAAAAGCAGATAAAAATTATGCGGAAAAAGAACGTCAACTAAAACAACATTTACTAGATGGATTAAATTCAAATCAAGGAATAAATTTCAAAATTAACCAAATAGAAAAAAATCAATTTACCTTTGATCAATTAATTGGAGATAAGAAATATGCGGGATCCTGTAAAAGATTAAAAACAAGTAATTAAAACAAACATAAAAAAACAGCTCTCAAAGAGCTGTTTTTTATGTCAAAATATTTATAAGTAAATATTAGAAATATACGCGTAAACCTGCTGCGTATTTATTTTCTTTTTCTTTATTATCAACACCCTCTACTTTAGTAGTAGAACGTGCATATTCAACAAATGTTACAACATTTTTAGTGAATTTATAATCTGCACCTACGATATAAACATTTTCAGTTTCTTTATTATCTACAGGACTTTGATCAAATTTAGTTTGATTACGTTGCCATTGTAAATAAACTTTTGATGGTTCAATTACTTGATAAGAGGCACCAACTAACAAGCTACGATCCGTTTGAGTTTTTACATCATTTTCTTTATGACCAGTTTGACCATACTCAACGCCAAATGAAGCTGGACCATAAACGATTTGAGCTGATGTTCTCCAAGAAGTATCTTTAGCAACGGTATTAGTTGTTGTTTCATTATCAAAACGATAAACCCCATAACCAGCGGCTAAATTTAATGCTAAATCTTCTGCTAAATCACGAGTATAGAATAGAGAAACGCCATAACCATATTTTAATTTTAATTCAGTAGCACCCATTGCTGTTCTTTGTTTACTTGAATCACCGAATAAATAGTCAGTACCAAAACTGAAACCGCTCCATTCAGCTGATTTAAATTTAACAACTTTATTATCTGCATCTACTAAATTGTTATTTCCGCCCCAGATATAAGCAAAATCAGATAAAGAAACATCATCAGCAGTAGTTGCTTGTTTACCAAAAGTCAATGTACCTACTGCATCATATGCTAAACCAGCATATAATTTATTTGTTTCCGGTGAACCAAAAGTGTTAGACGATTCATCATCATCTTTAGTATCAGGCGTATCATTATCGCTATCAACACCACCTTTAAAACGTAACTCATAGCCAGCTAATGCTTTTAAGCCATTACCTAATTCGTGTTCTGCTTTAAAAATTAAACGTGAACCATCATTACGTAAATCAGCACGTTGATCCTTACCAAATTTACCTAATGCTACACGAGCAGAACCTGAAACTTCTACTTTTGTACCATCTTGATTATAAACCACTGCTGCATTTGCTGCGGTTGCTGCGAAAGCAGCGACTGTTAATGCTACTAATGTCTTTTTCATAATAAATTCCTTTCAGAATCAGTTTTAATAAGATTAAATTGAACCATTTAGTCAATAAACGGTCAAAGCCACTTCATTTGGAAGTGTTTCGTATATTGGCAAAGAAAAATAATACTGTCAATAAGATTTTGTGATTTATATCACGTTTTTAGATAGGAGTGGTTATTAATTAAATATTTAGAACCAAAAAAACCCATAACCTAAGGCTATGGGTCAACAAAACATTAATAAAACAGTTAATGTTTTAATTAGAAGTGTACACGTAATCCAGCATAAACTTTGTTATTACGTTTAGCATCTTTAAGTTTTGAAGTATTATACTCTACGAAAGTTTCAACTTGTTTATGCAATTTGTAACCTACACCCAAAGCAAACTCTTTAGTTTTAACTTTTGCCTGCTCTGTTTGTCTATAAGCAGAATAAAGTTTTGCCATATCAGTAACTTGGTAGCTAGCTCCAACTTGGAAACCTTTATTTTTCTCTTTTTTAGTTACCTTAGTTTGAGCATAGTCAACACCTAAGAAGAACCCATTATAGCCCGCACCTAATGCTGCTTTTAATGCTTTTGATTTTTCATTTGCAGCAACATTTGAGTAAGTATAACCTAATTCAGCTTTTACATTTACGCCGTTGTCGTAAGTATTATCATAGAATGCACCTAAAATATAAGCGTCATTTTTAGCTACTTTATTACCATATACGTCTTTTTTATCTGCTTTGCCAAATACATAGTCGGCACCAAAACTAAAACCACTATATTTCTTAGAAGCAAAGTGAATTACTTTATTTCCTGCATCGTGGAAATGACCAGTCCAAAGCCCACCAAATTTATAAGTAGGATCTGCAACACCAAAGTTATCAGCATTAGTTAACTGTTTACCGAATGTTAATGTACCGATATCTGCATGCTCAAAACCAGCGTATAAACGACGAGTAGTTACACCTTCAGAACCGAAATCACCTTTGAAACCTAGCTCAACATAACCTAAAGCTGATAAACCTTCACCTAAATCATGTGTTCCTTTAACTTTAACACGAGATCCATTGTCGTTTAAATCTGCACGTTTATCTGTTTCTTTTTCTAACACTAAACGAAGAGAACCGCCAACATCTACTTTAGTACCATCTTGGTTATATACTACCGCAGCGTTTGCTGATGTTGCTGCTACTGCAGCTACTGCTAATGCAACTAGAGTCTTTTTCATAATTTACTTCCTTTTTTATTCTTGGAACTTTAATTACTTTGACTAAATAACAATTATTTAATCGACTTATGTGTATAAAAAAATATTTTAGAAGTGAAAAGGATTTATCCTAAATCTCTCCTCTTCGGTGACGGATGATATTTAAATATAATTTTTTTGTCAATACTCGGGAACTTTTTTCAATAAATATAAAAACCAATAAAAACAATAAGTTAAATATTAGCTCCATTTGAATAATATTTTAATTATTATAAAAACAAGCTAAATAAAAAATAACTAATTGATTTATAATCAAAAATACTCTTGTGAATTATTACTTCAAGTTTTTGATTTAAAATAAATAATAATTTATATTTTGAGAAGTTGATCACAAAATTTGATTTTAAATTAAATAAAGAACAGCCATATTTAATTAAATAATGACTGTTTTTTTACTATATACTTAATGCTTATTAAAAATTTTCTTTATTAAAATCATATCAAAATAAAATTAATCTTCTTTTATCAACCTATTTTCTTCTGTTTCTGGTTCTAAATCCAATTTTGCCATAAGTAATTGGTCGCCATCTTCTTCTGGATTTCCAGTAACCAACAATTTATCACCATAAAAAATGGAATTTGCTCCTGCCATAAAGCACATTGCTTGCATTTCTTCGCTCATTCCTTGACGCCCAGCCGACAAACGCACATAACTTTTTGGCATTACAATACGAGCAACGGCTACTGTACGCACAAACTCCGTCCAATCTAATTCCTGTGCATCAGCTAATGGCGTGCCTTCAACTTTAACTAACTGATTAATCGGGACAGATTCAGGTTGTGGATCGAGATTGGCAAGGCTGGCAATAAAACTCGCTCTTTCTTTACGTGTTTCATTCATTCCCACAATGCCACCACAGCATACTTTTAACCCTGCCTTACGCACTTTACCTAACGTATTAATGCGATCATCAAAATCCCTTGTGCCGATAATTTTTTTATAATGTTCTGGTGCGGTATCAAGGTTATGGTTGTAATAATCTAAGCCAGCCTCTTTTAAATCTTCTGCCATTCCGTCTTGCAACAATCCAAAAGTCCCACAAGTTTCTAAGCCTAAATCTTTTACCGCTTTAATAATTTCCGTAATTTTTTGAATATCTTTCGGCTTCGGACCACGCCAAGCCGCCCCCATACAAAAACGCCCTGCCCCACGAGATTTTGCTATTTTTGCTTTCTCAACAATTTCATTTACATCTATCAGTTGCTGATTTTGTACGCCAGTATGATAGCGTGCAGACTGCGGACAATATCCACAATCTTCAGGACAACCGCCTGTTTTAATGGACATTAAGGTAGATAATTGAATTGCTTGCGGATTAAAATTTTCACGATGAACTTGAGCAGCACGATAAATTAACTCTAAAAATGGGGTTTCAAATAAAGCTTCCACCTTACATACTGACCAATATTCCAATGTGGGATGTGGTGTTAATGAAGGAATTTGAATAGTTGTATTTAACATAGCACGTCCTTAGTCCATTAATTTTTTATCAAATAAATTTCGGTTTATTCTACCCTTAAAGATTAAAAATCGCTAACCCTACCAGCATTAATTTTTAGAATGCGATCAATTTTTCCATTCAGCTCATCTGGCTGATGGGTAACAATAACTAAGGTTAATTTTTTATCATTAGATAATTGTTCAATTAAATTTAACATTTCTAAACGTAGCTGTGGATCAAGTGCTGAAAAAGGTTCATCTAATAATAAAATCGGCTTATCTCTTAATAAACAACGTGCAAGTGCTACCCGTTGCTTTTGTCCGCCTGAAAGTTCATTCGGTAGGCGATGTAAAAGTGCTTGCAATCCGACCGCACTTGCCACTTCATTCATTCTTTCTAATTCAATAGAAGAAAGTTTTAAGTTAGGCTTAATACCTAATGCGATATTCTGTTGTACCGTCAAATGTGTAAATAAATTATTATCTTGAAATAAAATTGATACTGGTCGTTCTGCGGGAAAAGAATAGGAATGATTTTCGCCATTTAGCCAAATTTCTCCACGATCGGCTTTTTCAAAGCCTGCAATTAAATTCAGTAAAGTGCTTTTCCCAGCCCCACTTTCGCCAATAATCGCCACTTTTTGTTGCGGTTTGATATGCAAATCAAAATACATTGGCATTTCAGGATAATCAAAAAAGGTGTTTAGTTTTATCATTTTTTATTCGCTATTATGTTACTATTGGGATTAGATTTATTATTGAGTTTATAAAAATTATACACTTCTTTCTAGTGTTGAAATGTAATTTATATTGTTAGCTTTATTCATATATCAATGAAGAGAATACCAATTGGAAGATAAAAATAAAGAATTTAAATTAGATATTCCCAAAAAAGAAAATCATTTTAAAGCAGAGATTGTGGCTTTCTTAAACTCTGAAGGTGGTACAATTCTATTGGGTGTTGATGATAATGGAATATATAACGAAGAAATAACTCGTACCAATTCGAAAAATTGGGAAGAAAAAATTTCCAATTGGATTACCAATGCTTTTTATCCCGATGTTAGTCATTTAATTTTTACTTACCCAAATGAAAAACCTTTTAGAATAGAGATTAAAAAAGGTGTTGAAAAACCTTATTACTACAAAGATGGCGAAGGGTTTAATTCAAAAGGTGTGTATGTTCGAGTGGGTAGTACAAAGAGAATAGCAAGTTTGCCAGAAATACAAAGAATGATGCTAAGCTCTAAATCTCACGAATATGAACGCCTTATCTCAAAAGAGCAAGGATTAACATTCAAATATTTACAGAATAAATTTACCAAAAATCATCTTAAATTTGATTTATATGGATTAATGTTAATAAATAAATCATCAGAATTTAATAACGCCGCATTATTGTTAAGTGATCAAAATCCTACCATTACAAAATTTGCGGTATTTCAAGGGACAAATGTGAATACTTTTTTGGATAAAAAAGAATTTACTGGCTCGATAGCCGAGCAAATTGATAATATTTTATACTTTTCCAATTTATCAAATAGAAAAAAAATTATTATCACGGGTAAACCACAACGAGAAGAATACTTAGATTACCCAGAACAAGCGTTGCGGGAAGCCATTGTAAATTGCTACTGCCACCGAGATTGGACATTAAGTGGCGATATTAAAATTGAATTTTTTGATGATAAAGTGCGAATTTATTCTCCAGGAAGTTTACCTGATGGACTTTCATTTGAAAATATCAAAGAAGGAATGGTTGCCAAAAGAAATCCTATTGTTGTAAATGCTCTTGATAAAGGGGATTATATTGAAAATTATGCTTCAGGGATTAGACGTATTTTTTCTGAATATCGAGACTTTGAAAAACAACCTAATTTTTACATTTCCGATAATGGTATTATTGTTACATTATTTAATCGAAATTATGTCAGTATAAATGAGCCCCAAAATGAGCCCCAAAATGAGCCCCAAAATGAGCCCCAAAATGTCGTTCAAAAACTTAATTTATCAGAAAGACAACATAAAATTTACGAAATCTTATTAGCAAAACCTAATATTACTCGAGCTGAATTATCACAAGAATTAAATGTGAGTATAGCGACAATTAAAAGAGATATATCCAAACTCCAAAGCGAAGGGAAATTAGAATATATTGGTAACGCTAAAAATGGATATTGGAAAGTAAAAAATTAATATTGAGAAAAATTTTTATTCCCTATCTACCACTATAAAAATTCCCCCACAAAAAATCAATAATATGAATGCAGTTACAGAAGCGTCTGCAATACGATAACTTCCGAGCTGTTGATAAAGTAGATAAGGTAATGAAGTAAAATCTTGGCTACCAAATAAAGCAATGGCGGTGAAATCGCCTAAAGATAAAGCACAAGCTAAAGCAAAAGCGTATTTTATGGGTGAACGTAAATTATACCATTCAATCAATCGCCAGCGTTGCCAACCTTTAATCCCTAGAGATTGGCAAAGTTTTTCATAATATTGCATATTGTTATTCATTGGTACGGTAAAAATTTTTAACACAAAAGGCATTGAGGCAAGGGCATTACATAATACGACAATTACAAATAAATGTGGCTCGCTAAAATCAATATCTCGCAAAGCGATAAATAATCCCATTGCTAGAACCAATGTCGGTATAGCAAGAATAATCATTCCAATACTAACAATACTATGTGCTAAATAGCGCTGAGATTGCCATTGCAAACGCCGAGATAAAATTAACATAGCCATCGCAAAACTAACCGATACTAGTGCGGATACTGGGGCTATCGACAAAGAATAAGTTAACGCTCGCCATAGTTGTGGATTTTCCCACGCTGCCATTAAATGATTTGAGGTTAATGCCGTAAACACAGTATTGAATAAAGGTAAGAAAATAAACAATATTACGATACTAATTATAAAAACTTGCCAAATTTTGACCGCACTTTTTTGTGTATCAAACCAACTATGGCGACTAGGTAAATTGGTATTTAGTGATTTAGTAAAAATACTGCTGATTGCAAAGAGTATAAAGCAAAAAATAAATTGTAATATGGCAAAAAGCCCCGCTTTTGCAAGATCAAACTCAAATACAATAGATTGGTAGATAGCCACTTCTAAGGTGGTATATTTAGGTCCGCCACCAAGCGTTAAGACGATAGTAAAACTGGTAAAGCACAACATAAATACCAGTACAAAAATAGGTAATAACTGTTGCCGTAAATAAGGCAATTCAATTAATCGTATAAATTGCCAACCTCGAATATTTAATTGAGCGGCAAGCTGTCGTTGTTGACTGGGAATATTTGCAAAGCTTTGTAAAAACATTCTTGCCGCTAAGGGAATATTAAAAAAGAGATGGGCGATTAAAATGCCAGCTAAACCATACATTTCAGGGTGCCAATCTATCCCTAAAAATTGTACTAGTTTGGCTAGCCAACCAGAATGTCCATAAATACCCATTAGTCCAAAAATAGCCACTAACGCTGGTAATACAAAAGTAACGGAAAATAATTTTAGAATTGCTTTTTTAGCAATAAAATTTTGATAGAAAAAAGCTCTGGCAAATAAACCACCAATCAAAATAGACAGTAAAGCAGATAAAAAAGCTTGTGCAAAACTAAACGTGATAACACGGTGTACATAGCTATCTTGTAAAAAATCTTGCCAACTATAATCACTTCCGACTGAAAAGATTGCCTTTAAAGCAATAAAATAAAAAGCAATAATAAATAAAAGTACAAAACTACCGCCCCAATAATCGCTAACATAGCTATTTTTATAGCCTGTTTTGAAATAAAGTGCGGTAGTTTTTTTAAATATTTTTTTTAAAAATTCCATTAATGGCTCAAACTAGATTGCCAGATTTTCACCCAATTTTTTAAGTCTTTATCATTCACTTGCATTGGATCAAATACTCTTTTTTTCATTTGTTCTGCCTTTAAGGCATCAAAATGTGGTTCTGTTGCTGCTGAGATCACAGGTAACATTACGTTATTTTGAGCAAGCACAGATTGTACGGCTGGTTCAATTAAGAATTGCATAAATTGGTCGGCACAAATACTATTATGTCCGACTACTCTTGCAGCCAGTTCAATTTGTAATACACCGCCTTCCGCTAAGTTTGCTGCCACATATTGATCTTTTTGTTCATTTAATAAATGGTATAAAGGTGAGGTATTGTAACTCAACACTAAATCAGACTCACCTTTTAAGAAAGCCCCATAAGTAGCAGACCAACCTTTGCCTACGGTTACCGTATGTTTTGCCAATTTTTTCCACGCATTTTCTATTTCATTTTGTGGATAAACTTGGTTAAGCCATACCACTAGCCCACGTCCCACACTACTTGTGCGAGGATCTTGATAAATCACCCGCAAATCTTCACGATCCACTAGCTCTTTTAGACTTTTCGGCGGATTAGCTAGCTTTGTTTTATCATAAATAAAGGCATATTCCCCAAAATCATAAGGTAAAAATGTTTGATCTTTCCAAGTAATTGGTAAATCTAGTTTCGCTAAATCCACTTTATTACTCGCAAAAACGCCCGATTTTTTTGCTTCTTCTAATACATAATTATCAAGCCCTAAGACAATATCTGCTTTTGTTTTTTTCCCTTCTAAGCGAACTCGATTTAGTAAAGTACCACTACTATCAAAAGACACATAATTCACTTTACATTGTGAATATTGTGTTTCAAATAAATTTTTTACTTTAGGACCAGCTCCCCAATCAGCCGTAAAGCTATCATAGGTATAAACATTGATTGTTTGCGGTTCTGCTAAAACAGAGGTTGAAAGCAATGTTGAGAATAATCCCAATGAAAGTGCGGTCAAAATTTTTTGTTTTTTCATCATTTTTTCCTATTATTTATTGTATGACCAATGATTTGTCGGTCCGTGTCCCTGTCCAATTCCTAAAGGATGGCTAATGGCAGCAGTAATAAATTCTTTTGCGGTACGAATTGCTTGCTCTACTTCAGCTCCTTTTGCTAATTCAGCCGTGATACAAGCTGAAAAGGTGCAACCAGTGCCGTGCGTATGTTTGGTTGGATAACGCTCTGATTCCACCACAAAATCTGTGCTTGGGGTAAAAATCCAATCACGACAAATTTCACTATTGGAGTCATTAGTATGCCCCCCTTTAATAACGACGGTTTTTACGCCGTACGCTTGTAACTGACGTGCTGCTTTTTCTGCACTGTTATCATCGACAATTTCAATACCAGTCAGAGCTTGAGCTTCTGGTAAATTCGGCGTAAGCACATCCGCCATTGGCAACAAAAAGGTTCGCATTGCTTGAATGGCGTTTTGTTGTAATAAAGGTGCCCCACCTTTGGCTACCATTACGGGATCTAACACCATTTTTCCAAAGGAATATTGTTTTAAACTATCCGCTACACATTCAATAATTTCTGGTGTTCCTAACATACCAATTTTAAATGCTGAAATGTTAAAATCTTCTGCGATAGCTTTTAATTGAGCTTGGATCGTTGTTAATGGTATCGGGTGAATATCAAATACCCCTAATGTATTTTGTGCAGTAATAGCAGTAATAGCTGTTGTGCCAAACACTTTACGCATTTGAAAAGTTTTTAAATCGGCTTGAATACCCGCACCACCACCGCTATCAGATCCCGCTATTGTCAATGCCTGTGCAATTTTATTCATAAGTTACCCTTGCTAATTGTTGTGCTTTTTCTTCAGAAATTTCTGCTAACTGATCTAAAAGAGCAATAGAAAAACTACCAGTTTGGGTTTCCGTTAGTGGTTTTGCAGCTAATTCACCTGCAATAGCATAAACCGTACAAGCCTCAACAACCGCCTGAAAATAATCGGCTTCTTCTGCTACACCAACAAATGCAGCACAAACTGCTCCCAATAAGCAACCTGATCCCGTAATTCTCGGGAATAATGCAGTACCATTATGAATTTTAGCCACACGCTCGCCATCAGTAATAATATCCGTTGCGCCACTTAATGCCACGATTGTTTGGTATTGTTTCGCCACTTTTTTGGCAATATCCACAATATCACCATTGCCAGCACCGCTATCAACGCCTTTTACTTGCCAATCAACCTTAGCTATGCTCGCTAATTCCCCCGCATTACCACGTAGAACGGCAATATCTAATTCATTTAATAAGGTTTCAGTGGCATTTTTACGACATTGTGTCGCCCCACAACCCGCTGGATCAAGTACGACTGGTACGCTATTTTTATTAGCGGCTTTTCCAGCTAATAGTTTCGCTTCAACATTGGTAAATGTGCCAATATTTAGCAATAAACCTTGTGAGAAATGTTGAATTTCAGCAACTTCATCTAAATTAGCCGACATTAATGGCGAGGCACCTAATGCCAGTAAACCATTAGCACTGTAATTTGCCACCACAATATTAGTAATACAATGTACTAACGGATTACGTTCACGAATAAGATTTAAATATTTGAATTGCATAGCTTTTCCTTTTTTTATAATAAAAGAATGACCAGCAATATTGACGGTACAGAAAGGGATAAAAAATTAGTTTCCTACGTCAGTATTAACTGTATCAGGTTCACGGGTGTAATCTCAGCTAACAAATTATTAGCACCCCGACTAATAGGCTTACAAGTCTATTATATTTTAGGAAAGTAATGCAATAAATTTGTTATATATATTTAATAAAAGTTATTCCTATAAAGTAGGCTTATATCAATAATATAAAACATTAAAATTTTTAACCGCACTTACAAATTTTTTCGTTTTCCCTTACAATCAATCTGTTTTATTTATATATAAAAAAACAGGACTAAATTATGTTACAAACAGCCCCTTTTATTGATACTTTACATTCATTAGCAAAATTATTAGTAACAAATTTTCCTGAAAAATATGATGACGATATTGAGCGATATGTTAATCAAGAATTAAAACTGCCAAATAGCCACATAAACCAATTACTTTTGGCTATTTCAATGTCTGATTTTTTATCAGAAGTTTTTCAAAAACAACCGCACTTTTTAGATCAATGCTGGCAAAAACTTCCAACATTGGGGGATTGCGATAATTATAAATTGCGATTAAATCAGCAATTACAAGTAATTGAAACAGAACAACAGCTATTTAAAATACTACGTCAATTTAGAAATCAAGAAATGGCAAAATTAAGTATTTGCCAAACTTTAAATTTGGGTTCCGTTGAAGATATTTTTATTCGTTTATCCCGTTTAGCTGAAACACTAATTATTGGAGCAAGAGATTGGTTATATGAAAAAACCTGTCAAGAAATGGGAACGCCAATAGATAGTCAAGGTAACCGCCAACAACTTTATATTCTGGGTATGGGGAAATTAGGGGGAAGTGAACTTAATTTTTCATCGGATATTGATTTGATTTTTACCTATCCTGAAAATGGAGAAACTATTGGTGGCAGACGCTCCGTTGAAAATCATAAATTTTTTACTCGGCTAGGACAGCGGATTATTCAAGCACTCGATCAATATACTGATGATGGTTTTGTATATCGCACAGATATGCGTTTACGACCTTTTGGCGATAGCGGTGCATTAGCATTAAGTTTCAATGCAATGGAGCTATATTATCAAGAACAAGGACGAGATTGGGAACGCTATGCGATGATCAAAGGTCGAATTTTGGGTGCAGATCCGCAAGATCAAAATGTAAAGCTATTACAAAATCTGTTACGCCCTTTTATTTATCGCCGCTATATTGATTTTAGTGTGATTCAATCCTTGCGTGATATGAAAGAAAAAATTACCCGTGAAGTGCGTCGTCGTGGTCTAGTTGATAATATTAAACTCGGTGCTGGCGGTATTCGTGAAATTGAATTTATCGTACAAGTTTTCCAATTAATTCGTGGTGGTAGAGAAATTGGCTTACAACATTATGAATTATTAAAAATCCTACCTGAAATTGAACGTTTACAATTAATCACGCCACAACAACGAGAGGATCTACAACAAGCCTATTTATTTTTACGCCGAACAGAAAACATTCTACAAGCGATTAATGATAAACAAACTCAACAACTCCCTACCAATGAGTTGGATCAACAACGTTTAATTACCGCTTGTGCCGAGTTTACTCAATGGGATAATCAAAAACAAAACATAACAATCACTTATCCAATTAATGACTGGCAAAGTTTTTATACTGTTTTGCAAACTCATCATCAAAAAGTGCGGTCGGTTTTTGATAATTTAATTGGCGAAAATGATGATGAAGAAAAAAATCAAGAAACGGATATTTGGAATGATTTTCTTGATGAAGATTTAGTGCCACAAGAAATTGAACAAATACTGATAACACAGGGTATTCAAGAAAATACCCAAGAAGAAATCATTGATCGACTTTATCAATTTAAAATGGATCTTGCTCGCCGTTCTATTGGTGTTCGTGGTCGCTTAGCATTAACACAGCTTATTCCTAATGTACTAAAACAAATATTTAGTAATCATCAATTTCAAGCACTACTACCAAGAATATTAAATATTATAGATAAAATAGCCACTCGAACTACTTATTTAGAGCTATTGGTAGAAAATCCTCAAGTTTTAACACAATTAATTGAGCTTTGTGCAAAATCAAAAATGATCGCTGAACAAGTAGCGCGTCACCCAATTTTACTTGATGAACTATTAAATAGAAAAGCATTGCTAAATCCGATCCCTTATACTGACTATTCTTCGGAGTTACAACAATATTTACTGCGATTACCTAACGATGATGAAGAACAACTGATTGATGCGTTACGCCAATTCAAGCAAACCATACTTTTGCAAGTCGCAGCAGCGGATATTCTTGGTGCATTGCCCGTAATGAAAGTCAGTGATCATCTTACTTTTTTAGCAGAAGCAATTATTAATGTGGTAGTCAATACTGCTTGGCAACAAGTAAGCCAACGTTTTGGCGTACCTGAATATTTAACGGAAAATGAAAAAGGATTTTTAGTCATTGGGTATGGAAAGCTCGGGGGAATAGAGCTGGGTTACAAATCTGATCTTGACTTAGTCTTTCTATATGATGGTACAAGAACAGGCCAAACAATTGGCGGTAGAAAATCTATTGATAGCAAACAATTCTATCTAAAACTTGCTCAAAAAATTATCAGTATTTTTAGTATTAATACCAGTGCTGGCGTATTATATGAGATAGATCTGCGACTACGTCCATCTGGGGATTCTGGATTACTCGGTTGTTCTTTAAAGGCATTTGAGAATTATCAAACTAACGATGCTTGGACTTGGGAAAAGCAAGCCTTAGTTCGAGCAAGAGTGGTTTATGGCGAACAACATTTACGCCAACGTTTTGATCTTATTCGTGAAAAAGTATTAACCACACCAAGAGAACTTACCCAACTGAAACTAGACATTACTGCAATGCGAGAGAAAATGTATCAACATTTATCTCATAGTAAGGAAAATGAATTTAATATCAAAACAGATCTTGGCGGTATTACTGATATTGAGTTTATTGCTCAATATTTAGTATTAGCACACGCACCTAAAAATGCTTTACTCACAACTTGGTCAGATAATGTGAGAATTTTTGAAATTATGACGGAAAGTGCGGTCATTTCTGAAGAAGTTTCAGAGAAATTAAAAGAATGTTACACCAAACTGCGTAATCGCATTCACCATTTAAATTTATTAGGCTTACCTTCGGTTACCACGATTGAGGAATTTAAACAGGAAAGAGAATTTATTCGTGAAGTTTGGGGGAATTTATTGTATTAATAAAAAAGGAGTAAATTCATAAAATTTACTCCTCTTAATGTAGATATTCTAATAAATTAGAATTCGTAACGAACACCAACTTTTGCACCATATTGATTAATCTTAGTATCTGCAAAAGAACCTAAACGGTTATATTCAAGACCCGCATTTAAATCCCAGTTAGGAGAAAAATTATAACTACCACCGACTATAGCACCATAGCCTAATTTGGTTTCTTTTCTATCATTAAGAAAACCTGGTGATGAATTATTAATATCAAAGCTATTAGAAGCGATTCTTACTCCGACATAAGGCTTAACATCATAATTAACATTAAAATCATATAAGGCAGAGAATCCTAAACTATAGATTTTAGAAGATAATGATTCATTACCAACTTTATCAGAAAAACGACCATAATGACTATAATCAATAGCTAAACGCCAATCAGCAAATTTATAACCTACAGCTAAACTAGGAATGATCTTTGTCTTTGTCATTCCTGAATAACTAGTAAATTTAATTTTAGAAAGACCTAAATCACCTTGTACATAGAAATTTGCACTCGCAGTAGAAAGAGTAAAAGCTCCGACCAAAACTGCTAATAATGATTTTCTCATAAACAACTCCTTATTAGTATAAAATACTATCATGTGTAATTGTAGCCATGTTAATCCTATTTAGAATGAATTACTAGTAGATAATTTCAATTTTTTCTTACATTTTTTACAAAAATATTCTGCTTTATTTTGTTGAATTTTATTATGTCGTCTTAAGGTTAAATGATGAGTTTGACAGTCACAACTATAACTAAAAGTTTGTCCTTGAACATTGATGACATCAAATTGATGATAAATATTAGGCGTTAAACCAAAAATATTTAGCATTATGGACTTCCATTCTTTACCATGAGGCTGCACTTTTCCAAAAACTTGATATACCAACAAATGAGCCAATTCGTGAGGGACAACTTCATTAATAAAGGATTGGGTATTTTCTTGTAATAATGTTCGGTTTAAACGAATTTCATTTTTTTGTAAATAAGCAACGCCAGCTTTTACACCTCGTATTTCATAAGATACAGTAGGCATTGTAAAAGTACGGTTAAAGTAAATTTCAGCTTGTTTTAAACAAGCTGATAATTTACGTTGCACTTGCATTTTAAGCTGACGAAATTGTCCGTTATCCATTATTACTTATCAGCAAAACTTTAATTTTTATAATTCTTTTGTTTGGCATTTTTCATATTAGCCACATAAACAGTTTTAGATTTTTCTTCATAACGATATAAAATTAAAAAATCACCAACGATTAATTCTCTAAAATCAGTATAATTTGTATATTGCCTACAACGTTCAGGGAAAAGTATCAAACTTTCAATTTTTTGGAAACACTGTTTTTTAAAATTTAATCCTGTTTCGGAATATCCAGAAAATTTACTTAATTGAATCGCGTAATCATTAATAAGTTTAATCACCTTCGGAGAAACTAAAACTTTGATCATTTATCTAAACCAAGTTCGTTTTTTAAATCTTTAAATTCGATAGAATAACCTTGAATAGATTGCATTTTTAATACTTCTTTTTCGCTTTCCTCTATAAAACGCAATTTTGCAATTTCTTCAGATACTGCTCGTTTTAAACTCTCGACCATTATCCAGTGTGGCTTACGATTATATTTATCGGCTAAAATTTGAATATCATGTTGTAATTGCTCATCAAATCGAATAGATTTCACTACCATTTTTATTCTCTCTTTTTATTACCCATTAAAATTGTAATACTTTATACTACATTGTATTACATCAAATATTTATTGTATATAAATAAAAATCTCCGTTATAGGAATTTCTACAACGGAGATTTTAATAGAAAAGATAAGTTAATTTAAAGTCTGTTTATTACTTTACTAAAAGCCAATAATCTCTAGGCTATTACAGCCTTTATTCCTTTTAAAGTAACTTGTATTTAATCACTATTAAAGAGAATTAGAATTAACCTTTATGTTTCATTGCTGGGAATAAAATTACATCACGAATTGATGCTGCATTAGCATATAGCATTGCCAATCGGTCAATTCCTAGACCTTCCCCTGCTGTCGGTGGTAAACCATGTTCCAATGCGGTAACAAAATCATCGTCTTTAAACATTGCTTCATCATCTCCAGCTTCTTTTGCTGCTACTTGATCATTAAAACGTTGTTCTTGATCTTCGGCATCATTAAGCTCAGAGAAACCATTACCAATTTCACGTCCACCAATAAATAGCTCAAAACGATCGGTAACGTCTGGATTCTCATCATTACGACGAGCCAATGGAGAAATCTCCGCTGGGTGAGCCATTAAGAATGTCGGTTGAATTAAATGATGTTCTGCGACTTCTTCAAAAATTGCATTTACAATGCTACCTAATCCCCAAGATTTTTGTACTTCAATACCCAATTTTGTAGCAATAGCTTTAGCACGCTCTAAATCATATAAATCTTCTTTAACAATGCCTTTATCTGCACCGTATTTAATGACCGCATCGTGCATTGTAATACGTTCAAATGGTTTGCCAAAATCAAATTCTAAATCACCATAAGGCACGATTGTTGTGCCTAAGATATCAATAGCCAATTTACGCAATAATTCTTCGGTGTTGTCCATTAAGTCGTGATAATCCGCATAGGCTTGATAATATTCAATCATCGTAAATTCTGGATTATGACGAACAGAGACCCCTTCATTACGGAAATTGCGGTTTAATTCGAATACTCGTTCAAAACCACCCACTACTAAACGTTTTAGATAAAGTTCAGGGGCAATACGTAAATACATATCAATATCTAAGGCATTATGATGTGTTACAAATGGACGTGCCGCCGCACCACCTGGGATAACTTGTAACATTGGCGTTTCAACTTCAATAAAACCTTTATTGATAAAATATTCACGAATACCCGCAATCACTTTTGAACGAATAATAAAAGTGCGGCGAGATTCTTCATTAGAAATTAAATCCAAGTAACGTTGACGATAACGAATTTCTTGATCAGATAACCCGTGGAATTTATCTGGCAATGGACGCAATGCTTTTGTCAACAGTTGAACTTCGGTAGTACGAATAGTTAATTCTTCCGTTTTGGTTTTAAATAATGTCCCTTTAACACCAACGATATCCCCTAAATCCCAGTTTTTTACGTCTTCCGCATAAACCCCTTCTGGTAACGCATCACGAGAAATATAAAGCTGAATTTTTCCACTCATATCTTGCAGAGTAATAAATGTCGCTTTTCCCATTGCACGACGAGTCATAATACGCCCAGCTACTTTTACTTCAATCTCTTTTTCTTTTAAGGCTTCGCCATCTTCTGCATCATATTTATCGTGTAAATCTTGTGCTAATGAGTCACGACGAAAAGTGTTTGGAAAAGCAATTCCTTTTTCGCGTAATTGTGCTAATTTTTCACGGCGTACCGCCATTTCACCATGAAAGTCTAATTCATTAGTTGCTGTTGAAATAGTTTCTTGTTTTGACATTTTTTTACCTTAATATAATTGCGAATACTTTCTAAATATATACTGATTTGTTGAATTATAGACCTGCTTTTAAACTCGCTTCAATAAATTGATCTAAATCCCCATCTAATACCGCTTGGGTATTTCGATTTTCAACACCAGTTCTTAAATCTTTAATACGAGAATCATCTAGCACATAAGAACGAATTTGACTGCCCCAACCAATATCCGATTTTGTTTCTTCCATTGCTTGTTTTTCAGCATTCTTTTTCATCATTTCCATTTCATACAATTTTGCTCTCAACTGCTTCATACATTGATCTTTATTTTTATGTTGAGAACGATCATTTTGACATTGTACAACGATTCCACTTGGAATATGAGTAATTCTTACCGCACTTTCCGTTTTATTAACGTGCTGCCCACCTGCTCCAGAAGCACGATAAACATCAATACGCAAATCCGCTGGGTTAATATCAATATCCACATTATCATCAATTTCAGGATAAATAAATGCAGCACTGAAAGAAGTATGGCGACGATTATTTGAGTCAAATGGACTTTTACGTACTAAACGATGAATACCTGTTTCTGTTCTTAACCAACCAAACGCATATTCCCCAGATACTTTCACAGTAGCTGATTTTATACCTGCCACATCACCATCAGAGGCTTCAATTAATTCTGTTTTAAAACCACGACTCTCTGCCCAACGTAAATACATACGCAATAACATTTCCGTCCAATCTTGTGCTTCTGTACCACCAGATCCTGCTTGTAAATCAATATAACAATCACAAGCATCATTTGGACCGCTAAACATTCTTCTGAACTCTAATTTAGCCAATTTTTGCTCAAGTTCTTCCGCCTCTGCAACGGCTTCATTAAAAGTTTCTTCATCCTCAGCTTCAATGGCAAGCTCAAGTAATCCCTCAACATCTTCAATACCTTGTTCAAGGGATCTTATGGTATCAACAATTTGCTCTAAATTTGACCGCTCTTTACCTAATGCTTGCGCCTTTTCTGGTTGATTCCATACATCAGGCTGTTCAAGTTCAGCATTGACTTCTTCTAAACGTTCAACTTTTAGATCAAAGTCAAAGATACCCCCTAAGCACAGTAGTACGCTCAGCGAGATCAGATAATTGATTTTTTATTGGATTAATTTCAAACATAACTTTTCTCGTATCATAATAAACCTATGATTATATGCTATTTTGCAATTATTTGATAGATTTCCTATTGGAAAGAAAGGCAAAATTTTAGTTTGTCATTTAGATTATTTATCTATCTTATGTTAGAATTGAGCCAATTTACTGACTTAATTTTATTTATTAGGAACCAAAATGAAAAAAAATATTATAACATTATCTTTACTACTTACCTCTTCAGCCATTTTTGCAAATGATACCGCAATCAAGGAAAGTTTAAAAAAACTAGGCGCTTCAGATATTGAAGTAAGTAATTCTCCAATTAAAGGAATCAAAACCGCAGTAACGGACTCAGGTGTACTCTATGTATCTGAAGATGGGAAATATGTATTACACGGTTCATTATATGAAATAACAGATAATGGACCTATTGATTTAACTGGAAAAGCACTAGTTAATAAACTTAATAATCTAAAAAATGAGATGATTATTTATCCTGCAAAAAATGAAAAACATGTTGTTACTGTTTTTATGGATATATCTTGCTACTATTGCCAAAAATTACATAAAGAAATGAAAGAATATAATGATCTCGGCATTACTGTAAGATATTTAGCTTTCCCGCGTAGTGGACTAGATACAAAAACAGCAAAACAGATGGAAAGCATTTGGACAGCAAAAGATCCTATTTTTGCATTAAATGAAGCTGAAAATGGAAATCTACCAACGAACTTAAAAGCAGCAGATAAAATTAAAAAACATTATGAGTTAGGTGTCCAATTTGGCGTACGTGGTACCCCAAGTATTATTACTTCTAAAGGAGAGGTTATTGGCGGTTATTTAAAACCAGAAGAATTACTTGAAGCATTAGAACATAACCAATAAAAATAATCAAAACTGTAAAATAAAGGCACTGTTGGGTGTCTTTATTTGTTAAGGAAGATCTTCATTGTGAATAAAATAATCCGACGTCGTCCAATCGCAGAAAGCGAACAACTCTCTGAGAATCCATTACTTGATCGCCTATATCGAGCAAGAAAAATCAAAAATACTCAAGAATTAGACCGCACTTTGTCGTCATTATTAACACCTGATTTACTTAATGGAATATCAGAAGCCGTTGATTTATTAATTGAAGCACAAAAAAATAATACAAAAATAATAATTGTGGGAGATTTTGATGCAGATGGCGCAACAAGTACTGCACTAATGGTCAGAGCGTTACGCCAACTAGGCCTCCAAGATGTATCTTACCTTATCCCTAATCGCTTTGAACAAGGTTATGGTTTGAGTATTGATGTAGCTAAAATGGCACTTAAACAGCAAGTAGAATTACTGATTACAGTAGATAACGGTGTATCTTCCTTTGAAGGAGTGGAATATTTGAAAGCTCACAATATTAAAGTACTTATTACTGACCATCATTTACCGCCAGAAACCTTACCTAATGCCGATGCAATCGTTAATCCTAACTTACCTGATTGCCATTTTCCTTCTAAATCATTAGCAGGTGTTGGCGTGGCATTTTATGTAATGCTCGCATTACGCGCAAAATTACGAGAATTAGGACAGTTTGACAAAAATACACAACCAAATTTCCTTGAATTACTGGATCTTGTTGCTTTAGGGACTATTGCTGATGTTGTCCCATTAGATAAAAATAATCGCATTTTGGCACACCACGGCTTAGAGAGAATTAAGCGAAATTTATGTAATTGTGGGATTCGTGCTTTAATTGAAATAGCCAATCGAAATATTAATGAACTTTGTGCCTCTGATCTTGGCTTTGCTATCGCTCCTCGCCTGAATGCGGCAGGACGTTTAGATAATATGTCTGTGGGCGTAGCCTTATTACTTGCCGATAATATGGAAACGGCGAGAGCATTAGCATTGGAATTAGATGGCTTAAATCAAACGCGTAAAGAAATAGAACAAGGGATGAAACTTGAGGCATTAGAAATTTGCCGAAATCTTACCGCACTTCAACAAGATATACCAATGGGAATTACATTATATCAAGCGGATTGGCACCAAGGTGTATTAGGGATTTTAGCGTCACGTATTAAAGATAAATTTCATCGTCCAACAATCGCTTTTGCTCAAGATCAACAAGCTGGAATTTTAAAAGGTTCTGCCCGATCGATTGAGGGATTACATATGCGAGATGTATTAGAAAGAATTCATTCTCAACACCCAAATATGATCTTAAAGTTTGGGGGACACGCAATGGCTGCTGGACTGAGCATTCGAGAAGAATATCTTAATCAATTTCAAAAAGCATTTAATCAAGTTATCAAAGAATGGCTTGATGAAAGCTCACTACAAGGAATTATTTGGACAGATGGCGACCTTTCAAATCAGTTAATGACCATAGAAACAGCGGAGCTAATTCGCCGAGCGGGACCTTGGGGACAAGCCTTTCCTGAACCTATTTTTGATGGAGAATTTAAAATTTTACAACAACGTTTGGTAGGCGAAAATCATCTCAAAATGATGTTAGAACCTAAACAAGGCGGACCACTTTTAGATGCAATTTATTTTAATATTGATACCCAATATTACCCCGATCTATCAATAAAACAGGCCAAAATTGCCTATAAATTGGATATCAACGAGTATCGTGGACAACGAAATATCCAGTTATTAGTTAATTATTTAGAACCGCTTTCGAGTGAATAAAATATGAATATTTTACGTATCAGCATTTTACTATTAGGAATAGTCCTATCTAATGCTTTCGCTCAAAATACGACGCCTTTTTCATCGAAGAATGTACCTCATTTACCGTCAAAGAATATTATTCAATTTGAAGATGGAAGAGATTATTTTTCCTATGAACAACCAATCCTTTTACCTAAAAGATTAGATAATAAAATTCCCATTCTATTTTTCTTTAATTATGATTGTCGAGTATGCTCCATTGCTCATGATATCGTACTTTTATATAGTCAGCTTAACCATGATACAGTTGTTTTGGAAGAATATCCTGTTGCAACAAATGAGGATTTTTTATCAGCAAATATATTTTTATCCCTAAAAAAATTAGATCAACATAATATTTCTGATTTATTACTTTTTGAAAGTGCTGATAAAAAACGATATGTTGAATTATCATATTATGATAATTTACTAAACTGGTTAAAAGGTAAAAATATTGAGCCGCAAACTTTTACTAATTTATTCTATTCAAAAGAAGTTAAGCAACAAATCAAAGAAATAATTCAACTAACAGAAGATTATGGCGTATTTACTTATCCCTATGTAATAATTGATGGTAAATATGTACTCACTGCCAGTACATTATATAATGATGATTATAGTTTCGCTGTGTTAAATTTTTTACTCAAAAAAATACAACAAGGAAAAAAATAATGAAAATAGGAATTATTGGGGCAATGCCACAAGAAATTGAAATTTTAGCCAATGCAATGGAAAACCGCACAACAACTAAAATAGCGAGTTCAACTATTTTTCAAGGGAAAATTAATGGGCAAGATGTTGCCTTACTACAATCAGGAATAGGTAAAGTCGCAGCGGCAATAGGAACGACCATTCTATTGCAATTAGTTAAGCCTGATATAGTAATTAATACAGGATCAGCTGGAGGCATTGCAGAGGGACTAAAAGTTGGTGATTTAGTTATATCCACAGAAACCAATTATCACGATGCTGATGTTACTGCATTCGGCTATAAAAAAGGACAACTCCCAGCTTGTCCTGAAAGATTTATTTCTGATAAAAATTTGACCGCACTTGTAAGTAAAATTGCCGAAACACAAGGTCTAAATGTGAAATATGGCTTAATTTGTTCTGGGGATAGTTTTATTAATGATGAACAAAAACTAACAAAAATCAAAGCTGATTTTCCTGATGTTATCGCAGTAGAAATGGAAGCCGCAGCCATTGCACAAGTTTGTGATGCATTCAACGTTCCTTTTGTCGTTGTTAGAGCAATCTCTGATGCAGGAAATGGTGAAGCCAGTATGTCATTTGAAGAATTTTTACCATTAGCTGCAAAAAAATCCTCAGAAATCATACTTGAAATATTAAATGAAATCTAAAATCAAGGAATAAACATATTATGGCAGATCCACATATCAAATCCCCTATGGACTTTTGGGATTACTTAACCGCAATAATCTATCGTTCAGGATTTGTTCTAGCAACCATAATGCTTATTTATTTAGCATTTAATCAAGAAATAGCTCAAATTGGGCTATTAATTTCAGCAACAATGCTTGCCTCCTCTTTACACCTTTATATGAAATCTTTCCGCTTAATTTTTCAGTTTGCTATGTGGATAGGACTTTTTTGTTTTATTTTTGGATTACCTCACTTAGCCTTAGGTGCTACTTTTTTAACTATTGGTGGCCTATGTTACAAAGAATATTTCTGTTTTAGAATTTTTGGACTCAATCTACAACCAATACTACTTGCGGCATTATGGCTTAGTTTAACTTTTCATATTGAATTAGTTAGTAATATATTAATAGTTTTTTGTTCATTATTATTAGCATTACTTTCTATCCAAAAATGGAGAATGCCATTACATTTTGATATTGGTGATAAAACTAAATACCAAATATAAATAACTAATGAGCCCTGTTAGTTTTTTATATTTAATTTGTAAAACAGCTTTTATTTTTTAGTAAAAATCTGTAATATTGCGGGCTCTTAAATTGAGATCATTTAAGAACTGTTTCCAACCTATCCCAGTCTTTATTATAAAAATAGGGTAAAAACAAAAAAGCTGAAACGCTTTTTTTAATAAGTAACGAGTCAAATGCCTTTAAGCACCCGACTTATTTTTTTAACCTCTTATAGAAGGTCTATTCAATATGATACACACACCTGTAAATCCGATTAATCAAGCAACTAATAATTATTACTTAACTCGTCAAAACGAAATGGAATCAAACGTTCGTAGCTACCCACGAAAGTTACCTCTTGCTATAGCTAAAGCGCAAGGATGTTGGGTAACTGATGTAGAAGGTAATGAATATTTAGATTGTTTAGCGGGTGCCGGAACATTAGCATTAGGACACAACCATCCTGAAATTATTCAAGCTATACAAGATGTACTTGCTAGTGGATTACCACTGCATACTTTAGATTTAACAACACCATTGAAAGATGCATTTACGGCAGAATTACTCTCTTATTTTCCGAAAGATCAGTATTGTTTACAATTTTGTGGGCCCACTGGTGCAGATGGAACTGAAGCGGCAATAAAATTGGCTAAAACATATACTGGGAGAGGGAACGTTATCGCCTTCTCTGGTGGATATCATGGTATGACACATGGTTCTCTTTCTATGACAGGGAATTTAGGCGCCAAAAATGCAGTACAAAATTTAATGGCTGGTGTGCAATTTATGCCTTATCCTCATGAATATCGTTGCCCTCTTGGATTAGGCGGTGAAGAAGGCATTAATGCATTAAGCTATTATTTCCAGAATTTTATTGAAGATGTTGAAAGTGGTGTAGTCAAACCTGCAGCAGTTATTCTTGAAGCAATTCAAGGAGAAGGTGGGGTTGTACCTGCACCAATTAAATGGTTACAAACAATTCGTGAAGTAACTAGAAAGCATGGTATTTTACTAATTTTAGATGAAGTTCAAGCTGGTTTCTGTCGTTCAGGTAAAATGTTCGCTTTTGAACATTCAGGAATTGATCCAGACGTAGTTGTTATGTCAAAAGCTGTTGGTGGTAGTCTACCATTAGCTGTTCTTGCAATAAAAAAAGAATTTGATGCATGGCAACCAGCTGGTCATACTGGCACTTTCCGTGGTAACCAATTGGCAATGGCGACAGGATATGTATCATTAAAGCTAATGAAAGAACAAAATCTTGCGCTAAATGCACAAGAGAGAGGCGATTTCCTACAATCAGAACTTAAAAAACTATCATTACAATACCCTTGTATTGGTAACGTTCGTGGTAAAGGATTAATGATAGGTATTGAAATTGTTGATGAACGTCAACCTCAAAACCATATTAGAGCTTACCCATCAGATTGTGATTTAGCCGCCGAAATTCAAAAATGTTGTTTCAAAAATAAATTATTATTAGAACGTGGCGGACGTGGTGGAAATGTTGTTCGTATTCTTTGTCCACTAATTATTACGAAAGCTGAATGTGAAGAGCTAATTAAACGTTTTACTCAATCCGTTTCAGATGCACTTAATTCTATACGAAAATAATCTTCCCTTCTCTCTTTAATGTTTAATTAAAGAGAGAAATTTATTTTAGGAACAATCATGATCGATTTTTCAAAACATCAACAAGCGCTACTCTGTAATAATAAACAATCTATTGCAGATTATGAATCTAAAATGCAACAAGCCGTAAACGCAGTGAGTTCATGGTTAAAAAATGAGAAAATGTATACAGGTGGAAGTATTAAACAGCTTCGTGAAGCTATTACTTTTAGTCCATCGAAACAAGGTATCGGAACCGAAATTGCATTACAACGTCTTATTGAATTATTTTTAAATAAAAGTTTAAAAGTACATCATCCGCATTCACTTGCTCATTTACATTGCCCAACTATGGTAACAAGCCAAATAGCAGAAGTGTTAATCAATGCAACTAATCAATCTATGGATTCCTGGGATCAAAGCCCAGCAGGTTCATTGATGGAAGTCCAACTAATTGAATGGCTGAGGGAAAAACTTGGTTATGGAAAGGGACAAGCTGGTGTATTTACTTCTGGAGGCACTCAATCAAATTTAATGGGTGTACTCTTGGCAAGGGATCATTGTATCGCAAATTATTGGAAAGATGATGAAGGTAATCCATGGTCTGTACAACACTTAGGAATACCAAATGATGCAATGAAAAAAGTTAAAGTGATTTGTTCTGAGAATGCACATTTTTCTGTACAGAAAAATATGGCTATGATGGGTATGGGATTTCAATCAGTTGTTACTGTACCTTGTAATAAAAATGCTCAAATAGACGTAGCTATACTTAAACAAACGATAGAAAGACTCCAATCTGAGGGTAAAATAATTGCTTGCGTTGTTGCGACTGCAGGAACAACCGATGCTGGAGCGATTGATCCCTTAGAGGCAATCTACCCAATTACTCATCAACACAATATTTGGTTGCATGTTGATGCAGCATGGGGGGGGGCATTATTATTATCCAATAATTATCGCCACTGGTTAAACGGTATCGAATTAGCTGATTCTGTTACCCTTGATTTTCATAAGCATTTTTTCCAAAGTATTTCTTGTGGTGCATTTTTACTAAAAGACGACCAAAATTATCGTTATATAGACTATAAAGCAGACTATCTAAATTCTGAATATGATGAGGAACATGGTGTTCCTAATTTAGTAGCTAAATCATTACAAACAACTCGTCGTTTTGACGCATTAAAATTATGGTTTACCCTTGAAGCATTAGGAGAAAATTGGTATGGTTCAATGATAGATCATGGAATTAAATTAGCTCAAGAAGTATCTAATTATATTAAGGATACCAACTCCCTAGAAATGCTCGTAGAACCACAATTTGCTTCAGTGCTATTTAGAGTTGTTCCTAAAGATTATCCACAAGCACTCGTTGATACACTTAATCAAAATATTGCAGATGAGTTATTTGCTCGTGGGGAAGCAAACATTGGCGTTACAAAAGTTAATTCGGTACAAGCATTAAAAATGACCTTATTAAGTCCAATAGTAACATTAGAAAATGTTACTAATTTACTTACTCAAGTATTAGATCAAGCGAATAAAATTCAAGATTTAATCGTTACGGGTGAATATACACCTCCAATTGATTAATCACATTAAAAAATTACCGCTCTATTTGAGCGGTAATAATTAATTATTTCTTCGATTTTTTAATAAATTTCATTAAACGTTTACGTTTACGTAATTGATTTGGCGTCAATTTATTTCGTCTTCCTGCAAATGGGTTATTCCCCTCTTGGAATAATAATCGAATTGGTGAGCCAATTATTTTCAAACTACGACGATAGTAATTAGACAAGTAGCGTTTATAACTATCAGGTAACCGATCCATTTGATTTCCGTGTATCACAATAATCGGTGGGTTATAACCGCCAGGGTGTGCGTATTTTAATTTAATACGACGTCCACTCATCATTGGTGGTTGATGTTCATCTGTTGCCATTTGTAAAACACGTGTTAGCATTGATGTTGTCATCTTTTGGGTAGCACAAGCATAAGCTTCCTGTACCGATTCAAATAAATTCCCTACACCACTTCCATGTAAAGCAGAAATAAAATGTACCCTCGCAAAATCAATAAAGTCTAAACGACGATCTAATTCTGATTTTACTTGATCTTTAATATCTTGATTTAAGCCATCCCATTTGTTTACAACAATAACCAAAGAACGACCCGCATTTAGAATAAAACCTAATAAAGATAAATCTTGGTCAGATACTCCTTCTCTTGCATCAATAGTTAGTAATACTACATTTGCATCTTGAATAGCTTGTAAAGTTTTAATTACTGAAAATTTTTCAACAGTTAAATGTACTTTTCCACGCTTACGCACACCCGCCGTATCAATTAAAGTATAATGCTGACCATCTCGCTCCATTGGGATATAAATACTGTCTCGAGTTGTACCCGGTAAATCATAAACCACGACCCTGTCTTCACCCAAAATACGATTAGTTAATGTAGATTTTCCTACATTAGGACGTCCAACAATGGCAATTTTAATATTTTTATCTTCAATTTCTTGCTCTTGAGATAAAGTTTCATCCAATAATGCCGTATCTTCATCATTTTGAAAATCAAAGTCATCATCCCATTCATCTCGCTGAGATTGGCTTTCTTCAGATTCATTTAAATTATCGACCGCACTTTCGTTCTCTTGGCTAAACTTTTCAGCAAAAGGAGCAAGCACTTGTTCCATTAATGCCGTAACCCCACGCCCTTGTGATGCAGCAATTTGTTCAACATTACCTAAACCTAATTGGTAAAATTCGGCACAATATGAATGTGCATCAATGCCATCAGTTTTATTCGCAACAACAATAGTTACTTTATTTTTACGCTGACGAAGATGCTGTGCAATCCCTATATCAGCAGGCATTAAACCTGCTCGAGCATCAACCATAAAAAAAACGATATCTGCTTCTTCAATCGCTTGTAAGGATTGTTCCGCCATTTTTTCTTCGACACCTTCTTCGGTACCATCAATACCGCCGGTATCAATTACAATAAAATCATAGCCTGAAATATTGGCTTGACCGTATTTACGATCACGGGTCAAACCTGGAAAATCAGCGACTAACGCATCTCTTGTTCGCGTTAAACGATTAAATAAGGTTGATTTTCCAACATTTGGACGACCAACCAGTGCAACCACAGGAGTTGTCATAAAATTCCTTTATATAGATTAGAAAATATATCTAAAAATACATTTTGAAATGCCAGAAAGAGTAGATATAACTCATACTGGTAAATAGTCATGGACAGACATATTATACTAATAAAACCAATTTTTACAGTTTTTTTAACCTGATATTTTAAAGGTTCTTTTGCTATAACATCAATCATTGTATAACTGTATATAGAAAAATATACTAACATACCCATCATTACTAATGGAAGATATTCTAGTAATACAGGGTCTACCTCCCAAAATAAATTATATAGAAAATTTCTTTGAAAAAAATCTTTTGAAAAATTAAAAAATGTAGTAATCACTGAATATCCCTTTCATATCTATAAGAATTTCCTATTTTTATTTTACAAGATCAAAGAAAAAACGATTATCTTCTAAAACAAAAATTATAACGGTTTTATAAATAATTTAATAAAAGATTATTTGATAATTTAGAAAAAAATAAGTACATAATATTCACTATAATGTACTTATTTTAACTCACTATTACTCAAAAGTATTCATAAATTCTTGTGCTTTCTCAACCATTTCTTTTGAGCCAATAAATAATGGTACTCGTTCATGTAATTCTGTTGGAGGAATATCTAAAATCCTTGTATAACCATCAGTTGCTAATCCACCTGCTTGTTCTGCTAAAAATGCCATTGGATTACCTTCATAAAGTAAACGGAGTTTACCATTTGGATAATTAGTCGCACTTGGGTAAATATAAATTCCCCCTTTTAACATATTACGATGAAAATCTGATACTAGTGAACCGATATAGCGTGATGCGTAAGGTCGTTGAGTTTCTTTATCTTCTTCTTGGCAATATTTGATGTATTTTTTAACTCCTTGTGGAAATTTCAAATATTGTCCCTCATTAATTGAATATACTCGACCAGCTTTTGGGCATTGCATATTTTCATGGGAAAGACAAAATACGCCTAAAGAAGGATCATAAGTAAACCCATTTACGCCATTTCCTGTCGTATAAACCAACATGGTTGATGAACCATAAACAATATAACCTGCCGCAACTTGTTTATGACCCGGTTGTAAAAAATCCTCTAAAGTTACTTTTGTACCGATTGGCGAGACTCGTCGATATATAGAGAATATAGTTCCTACCGCAACATTTACATCAATATTAGATGAACCATCAAGTGGATCAGTTAAAATGACATATTTTGCATTACGACCACGTTCAGTATCAAATGCGACAAAATTTTCTTCTTCTTCGGAGGCAAAACCTGCCACCTCTTCTCGAGCAATTAACGCTTGTTTCATTGTATTATGAGCAAAAAGATCGAGCTTCATTTGAGCTTCACCTTGCACGTTTTCCACGCCTGAATTGCCAATAATATTATTTGTTAAACCCGCCTTATTAATATCACGATGAATAACTTTCGCAACCAATCGAATTGATGATAAAATCCCTGATAATTCACCTTTAGCATTTGGATATTCAGCTTGCTTTTCAACAATAAACTGTCCTAATGTCTTCATAATATTGCTCCTTTACGATCTATAAATTTACTATCATTTGTAGTTGCTTTATTATATCGCTATACAGATGATGAAATAACATAGTATTATTCACTATGTGATCTTCAACACATTTTTATGATAATTTTTTTAATAAATGAGATAAATAACAAATGACAACTAAACATATTCATATTTTGGGCATCTGCGGGACGTTTATGGGAGGAATAGCCATTATAGCTAAACAAATGGGCTATAAAGTTACTGGTTCAGATACCAATGTTTACCCCCCTATGAGTACATTCTTACAAGAAAATGATATTGAAATAATACCGCACTTTGACATATCACAATTACAACCGAGTCCTGATCTCGTTGTAATCGGTAATGCAATGAAGCGTGGAAATCCCTGTGTTGAATATATTCTCGAAAATAATTTACCTTATACCTCTGGTCCTCAATGGTTACATGATCATTTATTGAGAGATCGCTGGGTACTTGCCGTATCTGGCACCCATGGAAAAACAACAACAACAGGTATGCTAAGCTGGATTTTAGAAAAAAATGAGTTAGAACCCGGCTTTCTAATCGGTGGTATTGCAGGTAATTTTGGTGTTTCTGCACGTTTAGGAAATAGCCAATTCTTCGTCATAGAAGCCGATGAATACGATACCGCATTTTTTGACAAACGTTCAAAATTCGTTCATTACAATCCGAAAACAGTGATTATCAATAATCTTGGCTTTGATCATGCTGATATTTTTGATGATATAAAAGCCATTCAACGACAATTCCATCATATGATTAGAACGGTTCCAAAAACTGGATGTATTTTATCTTTTGCAAATGAGCAAACGGTAAAAGATACCTTAGAAATGGGATGTTGGTCAGAAAAACAATATTTAGGTAAAGATCAAGAATGGTATGCAGAACGTATTACTCATGATTATAGCCAATTTTCAGTTTTTCATTTCGGTAATAAAATTGCAGAAGTAAAATGGGATATTATTGGTCAACACAATATGAATAATGCACTAATGGCAATCGCGGCTGCAAACCACATTGGTATTGATATTAAAAAAGCTTGTGATGCCTTGAGTACATTTATCAATGCGAAACGCCGACTTGAAATAAAGGGACAAGTAAATGACATTACCGTTTATGATGATTTTGCTCATCATCCTGCAGAAATTTTAGCAACAACAACGGCATTAAGAGATAAAATTGGTGGCGGAGTGAGAATTCTAGCTGTACTAGAACCAAGATCAAATACCATGAAAATGGGTGTTCATAAAGACGAAATTGGTCCAGCGTTAGTAAGAGCCGATCATGTTTTCTTATTACAACCAGAAAATATTCCTTGGGATGTCGTAGATATAGCAAATCAATGTGTACAGCCAGTTAATTGGTCAGGAAATTTAGATCATTTAGTAGAAATGATAGCGAAAGAAGTCCAACCAACAGATCATATTTTGATTATGTCAAATGGGAGTTTCGGTGGAATTCATCAAAAAATTATAGATAGATTAAAGCAAGAGAAATAATCAGTAAAAGCCTAGTAGAATAAATAACTAGGCTTTATTTTTATCATTACAGTGCCTTATTAACTAATGCCAGCATATAATTTGCACTCACATCCTTATTTAACCAAAATTTTCCAGTCAAAGGATTATAATGGTAGCCGGATATATCAATACATTCTAAATTTACCTCATCTGTCCAAGCTAATAATTCAGCAGGTTTGATAAATTTATCATAATCATGCGTGCCTTTAGGTAATAATTTCAATATATATTCTGCACCTAAAACAACTAATGCCCAACCTTTTAAAGTGCGGTTAATTGTCGAGAAAAATATTACTCCATTAGGTTTTAATAATTTCTGGCAAGATTGAATAACAGAACTAGGATCGGGAACATGTTCTAACATTTCCATACAAGTAATAACATCAAATTTATCTGCTTTATTCCCATTAATAAGTGCGGTCTGTTTTTCAACAAAATCTTCAATAGTGGTTTGTTGATAATCAATATTTAGCTGACTTTCTTTTGCATGGTTTCTCGCCACTTCAAGAGGTGCTACAGACATATCAAGCCCAATGACATTTGCACCTAATCTTGCCATCGCTTCTGATAAAATCCCCCCTCCACAACCAACATCAAGTACATTTTTCCCCAATAGACCTTTTGCTTGACTCTGAATGTATGTCACACGTAAAGGATTTAATTGATGAATAGGTTTAAAATCCCCTTCAGGATCCCACCAACTCTTCGCCATATTTTCAAATTTATTTAATTCTTGTTGATCAAGGTTTTTCATTTTATGCCTTTTAAATGGAATGAAACCATAATTGCTATTATTCCTTAAGTATAATAAAAATTCATTATAAAATTTAAAGAAATAGAGAAAATATGCTATAATTTTGCTAATTTTTTGTAGATGTTAGGAATATTCTAAATGACTAATTTATCCCCAAATGTTGCACCAGTGAGTATTGAAGAAGAACTAAAATCTTCATATCTCGACTATGCGATGTCTGTAATCGTTGGACGAGCATTACCTGATGTTCGTGATGGTTTAAAACCTGTACACCGACGTGTACTTTTTTCTATGAATCAAAGTAATAATACTTATAACAAGGCTTATGTGAAATCAGCACGTGTTGTAGGTGATGTAATCGGTAAATACCATCCTCATGGCGATAGTGCTGTGTACGATACTATCGTACGTATGGCACAACCCTTTTCACTACGTTATATGTTAGTCGATGGGCAAGGTAACTTTGGTTCTGTTGATGGGGATGCACCTGCTGCAATGCGATACACCGAAGTGCGTATGCAAAAAATCACCCAAGAATTATTAACTGATTTAGATAAAGAAACTGTCGATTTCTCGCCAAACTATGATGGCAAAGAAATGATTCCTGATGTTTTACCAACTAAAATTCCTGCATTGTTGGTCAATGGTTCATCTGGTATTGCTGTAGGTATGGCAACCAATATTCCACCACATAACTTAGGTGAAGTATTAAATGGTTGTTTAGCTTATGTGGACAATGAAGACATTACTATTGATGAACTGATGCAATATATTCCTGGCCCTGATTTTCCAACAGCCGCTTTAATTAATGGACGAAAGGGAATTGAAGATGCTTATAAAACAGGACGAGGAAAAGTCTATGTTCGAGCAAGAGCAGAAGTAGAAACCAATGAGAAAGGACGTGAAACTGTTGTTGTTACTGAAATCCCTTATCAAGTCAATAAAGCAAAATTAGTCGAAAAAATTGCCGATCTTGTTCGTGAGAAAAAAATTGAAGGTATCAGCAATGTTCTTGATGTTTCCAACAAAGAAGGAAACCGTATAGAAATAGAAATAAAACGTGATGCGGTTGGTGAAGTAGTACTAAATAATCTATACGCCCTTACACAAATGCAAGTCACTTTCGGTATCAATATGGTTGCCTTAGATCGCGGACAACCTAAATTGCTTAATTTGAAACAAATAATTGAAGCCTTTGTAAAACATCGTCGTGAAGTCATTACTCGCCGAACTGTGTTTGAATTACGTAAAGCACGTGAACGAGCACATATTTTGGAAGGGTTAGCTATCGCTTTAGCAAATATTGATCCTATTATTGAACTTATTCGAGCGTCAAAAACAGGCGATGAAGCAAGAGAAGCATTACTATCTCGCCCTTGGGATCTAGGTAACGTAAGTGCTATGTTAGCCGCTGCTGGAGTTGATGCCTCTCGTCCCGATGATTTACCAGACGAATTGGGTATTCGTGATGGTCAATATTATCTATCTGATGAGCAAGCTCGCGCCATTCTTGATTTACGTTTACAACGTTTAACTGGATTAGAGCATGAAAAAATTGTAAGTGAATATCAGGATATTCTATTAAACATTGCTGAATTATTACACATTCTAAATAGCCCTGAACGTTTAAAAGAAGTATTATGTGAAGAATTAGAGCGTGTAAAATCAGAGTTTAATGATGAACGCCGTACTGAAATTACTGCCGCATCTGGCGACATCAATATGGAAGATTTAATCGCTCCTGAAGATGTTGTAGTTACTCTTTCTCATGAAGGCTATGTAAAATATCAACCAATTAATGACTATGAAGCACAACGTCGTGGTGGTAAAGGTAAATCAGCAACAAAAATCAAAAATGAAGATTTTATCGAAAAACTATTAATTGCAAATACCCACGATACAATTTTATGCTTTTCTAGCCGTGGACGACTATATTGGCTTAAAGTCTATCAATTACCACAAGCAAGTCGTGGAGCAAGAGGACGCCCAATAGTCAATATTCTACCATTAATGGAAAATGAGCGTATTACTGCTATTCTACCAATTACTGAATATGAAGAAGATAAATTCGTCATAATGGCAACAGCGGCAGGAACAGTTAAAAAAATCGCTTTAACTGAATTTAGTCGTCCTCGCTCAAACGGTATTATCGCCTTAAATCTACGTGATGAAGATGAATTAATTGGTGTGGATATCACAAATGGTACCAATGAAATAATGCTATTCTCATCTCAAGGACGTGTAGTCCGTTTCTCAGAAGAAGCAGTGAGAGCAATGGGAAGAGCGGCTACGGGTGTTAAAGGAATTAAGTTAGCATTAACTAATGACATATCTGATGATGAAAGTGCGGTGGAAAATGAAGATAATTCCGATGACAACGATACCGATAACTTAGATCTCAATATTGATAAAGTTGTGTCCTTAGTTATTCCAAAAGACAATGGCACAATACTAACAGCCACACAAAATGGTTATGGTAAACGTACTAATTTAGAAGAATACCCTACTAAATCTCGTAATACAAAAGGCGTTATTTCAATTAAGGTAAGTGAACGCAATGGTAAAGTCGTTGCGGCTACCCAAGTTGAAGAAAGTGACCAAATAATGTTGATTACGGATGCTGGTACACTAGTAAGAACAAGGGTAAATGAAATCAGTATTGTCGGTCGAAATACACAAGGTGTTCGTTTAATCCGCACTTCTGAGACGGAACATGTAGTCAGTTTAGAACGTATTTGTGAAATTGATGAAGAAGATAATGATATTTCTGAAGATACCGAACTTGAAAATACTATAGTAGAAAGTACGGTAGAAAATACTGAAGAATAAGCGATAATTAATAATGGTAAAGCAGTAGTTTCGACTACTGCTTTTTTACCTTTACCCCAATAACTTGGAATACAAAATGATAAATACTCTACTTTACATACATATTATTTGTGCTTTTACAAGCTTAGCTCTACTTATTATTAGAGGGGGAATGCAATTAACAGGCAGAGATTGGAGAGCAATAAAAGTATTAAAAATTTTACCGCACTTATCTGATACGTTATTAATCATTAGCGGTATAACTTTATTAATTATGTCTGGATTAGGAATTACTTGGTGGGCAGTCACTAAATTTATTTTAATTCTTTTATATGCTATGTGGGCATCAGAGTTTCTTCACAAAGAAGTAAAAGAACCTAAACTTAGTAAATTTATACTAGCTTGTTTATCTTTGATAATTGCCATTCTTCTTGGTTATTTTCATAGTAATTTAGTTTCTCTCTTTTAATTTTTACAAAAGGCTATTTTATAAAATAGCCTTTTGTCTATTCTTGTATTAAGAGTATATTTCTACTTGAACAATCAATAAAATTGATGCAATCACTAAAAGAGCAACAATCATTGGCATAACAAATTTTACCCATTTATTAAATGGAATATTTAACATTTGCAAGGTTACTAATACTAATCCTGTTGGAGCTAAAAACAACATAGCATATTGTCCCCAGTTGTAAGCCGATACCACAATATGTCTTGGAATACCAACTGCATCAGCTAATGGTGCCATAATAGGCATGGAAAGCACTGCTAATCCAGAAGATGACGGTACAAATAAACCTAATATAACAAAAATAGCTAGCTGAGCAATAATAAAAATACCACTAGGCATATCGGCAACAACTTCAGACATATAAGCTAATATAGTGTCAGAAATCATTCCCTCATCCAAAATAAGATTGACCCCTCTTGCTAAACCAATAATTAGAGATACTGCAACTAAGTCGGCAGCTCCATGTGTAAAAGAATTAACAATTTCACTTTCTCTTAATTTAGAAACAAACATAATAATAATGGTTAATGTTAAAAAAGAGGCTGCCATTTCAGGAAACCACCATCCCCCAAACATAACCCCCAAAATCATAATAGGAAATCCAATACAAAAAAGAGATAAAATTATTTTTCTACGCAGTGTAAATTGTAACCCCTTATCTTTATCAAAATCTTGAAAATAAAGACGTTCAAAAACAGCTTTCTCCTCATAGCTATAGGAAAATTTAGGATCTAGTTTAAGTTTTCTACTATACCAATAGAGATACGTAATAACACAAACAGAACCTAATACAAGACCAATAAAACGAAAAATAATTCCTTCTGTAAAAGGAATTCCTGCAGCATTAGATGCGATAACAACGGAAAATGGGTTAATTGTAGAAAATGCAGTTCCCATAGAAGCCGCAAGAAAAATTGCGCCTACACAAATCATTGCATCATAGCCCAGTGCAATAAATACAGGAACTAAAATAGGATAAAATGCCACAGCTTCTTCTTCAATCCCACAAGTCGTTCCCCCTATCGCCATTAATACACAAACACTAAAGACAATAAAAAATTCATTACCTTCTGCTTTTCTAGCCAATGCAGATAATCCTGCATGAAAGGCACCGGTCTTATTAATAACCCCAATCATTCCCCCAAGAATAAAAATAAATACCATCACATCAGCAGCTTCTATCGTACCTTTTACCATACTAATAGTAATATCATTAATGCCTTTTGGATTTTGTGCCACCCGTTGATAAGAGCCAGGAATAGCAACAGGTTTTCTTATTTTGCCTTCAGTAAAATTATTTAAATCAATTTTTATGTTAAATTTGTCTAAAGTCTCTTTAGTTGCTGGATAAAATTTATCTTCTTGGTTATAACTTTTAACAATAAAGTTATTATTAACTCCCTCATAAACCAATTTGGAATAAGCCCCTGCAGGAATAATCCACGTTAATCCAACAGCCATAATCAGAATAATAAATAAAATTGAAAATGCCGTAGGAAACTTAAATGTTGTCTTTGAAATCACCTAGAACTCCTTATTACATACTTCAGTCACAATTAAAACTAAGATAAACTCGCAACCATAACAGCTTTAATAGTATGCATACGATTTTCGGCTTGTTCAAAAGCAATATTCATAGGGGACTCAAATACATCTTCGGTTACTTCAATACCATTAGCTAATGCAGGATATTTTTCAGCTATTTGACGTCCAAGTTTAGTTTCACTATTATGGAAAGCAGGTAAACAATGCATAAATTTAACTTTTGGATTACCAGTACCTCTCATTAATTCAGGTGTAACTTGGTAAGGTAATAATAATTCAATACGTTCACCCCAAGTTTCAAGTGGCTCACCCATAGAAACCCAAACATCAGTATGAACATAGTCAACATCTTTTATGGCTAAATTAATATCATCAGTAACAGTAATTCTTGCCCCACTTTCTTTTGCAAATTTTTCACACATTGTTACTAACTCTGCATCAGGTAGTAAAGATTTAGGGCCACAAATACGTACATCCATACCCAATTTAGCACCAATTAGTAATAAAGAATTTCCCATATTATTGCGAGCATCACCAATATAAACATATTTTATTTCGCTTAGTGGTTTGTCACAAAATTCGATCATTGTTAAAACATCGGCCAACATTTGAGTAGGATGGAACTCATCCGTTAAACCGTTAAATACAGGAACACCTGCATATTCTGCCAGCTCATTTACAATAGATTGTTTAAAACCTCGATACTCAATCGCATCATACATACGTCCTAAGACACGAGCAGTATCTTTCATACTTTCTTTATGACCAATTTGGGATGAGTTAGGATCGATATAAGTCACTCTAGCTCCTTGATCATAAGCTGCTACTTCAAAAGCACATCTTGTTCTTGTTGATGTCTTCTCAAAAATTAATGCAATATTCTTACCTTTTAGGACAGGTTGCTCCGTTCCTGCATATTTTGCCCGTTTCAAATCTCGAGAAAGATCAAGTAAATACTTAATTTCACGCTCTGAGTGATTAACTAAACTTAATAAATGTCTATTTTTAAGATTAAAAGCCATAATATTTCTCCTTCATAGTAAGATTAAATTAACAACTATTTTATTGAGTCACTACTCTATAAAACCGATGATTATATAAAATTTCTTATTTGAAATTTGGTTACTTATCTCAATAATAAATGTAAAAATTTAACGAAAAATTTCAAAAAAATAAAAAAATTAGAACGCAATACCAACTATCTATATGGACATTATTTAATATAAAAAAATGGTGCAATATAAATTGCACCATCATAAACTAAAAAACTATCCACCAGATAATTTAACTAAAAACCCTTTATCTTCGAGTAATCTTTTCAAAAGATCACGTTTATCGCCCTGAATTTCAATAGTTCCATTTTTAACCGCACCACCGCATCCACAACGTTTTTTTAATTCCGCTGTAATTTTTTTCAATTCATGATCAGATACATCAAGACCTGTAATAACAGAAACGCCACTTCCTTTACGTCCACTAGTTTGGCGTTGAATTCTTACAATGCCATCCCCTTTAGGACGAACATCTAATAATTTATTTTCTTTAATACGCCCTAATTCTGTAGAATAAACTAAAGTACTTTCAGACATAATTAGCCTTCAATAGATGCATTAATTTTGCTTAAAATCTCTGCAGGATTTTCTGCTTGTGTAATAGGACGACCAATCACTAAATAATCAGAGCCAGATTGAATAGCTGCAGATGGCGTCATCACTCGACGTTGATCGCCAAAATCAGCACCAATTGGACGAATACCTGGAGTAATTAATTTAAAATCTTTTCCACAGTTAGTACGCAAAATTTCAACTTCCTGAGGAGAACATACAACACCATCTAATCCTGCTCTTTGAGTTAAATTAGCTAAACGAATAACTTGCTCCATCGGTGAGGCATTAATTCCGATTTGTAACAAATCAAGATCTTCCATACTTGTCAATACAGTTACACCAATTAATAGAGGTGCATCTTTCCCATAAGGCTCGAGAATCTTCTTGGCTTCTTCCATCATGCGTAAACCACCACTAGCATGTAGATCAACCATCCAAACACCAAGATCAGCAGCCGAACGAACCGCCCTTGCCACAGTATTTGGAATATCATGGAACTTAAGATCTAAAAAAACATCAAAACTACGATCATGTAGCTGTTTAACAAAGCTAGTTCCTAGCGTAGTAAACATTTCTTTGCCCACTTTTAATCGACATAAACTAGGATCGATCTGATCAACTAATGCAAGAGCTTCTGCTTCTCTCTCATAATCTAATGCAACAATAACTTTACTGCTCATATTTTCCTTCCTTAACTATGTTCAATTCCCAAAACAGGCTTTACCGTTTCCCATTGCCGACAAGAGGGGCAACACCATATTAAATGATGCGTTTGATAGCCACAATTAGTACAACGGTAACTAAATTCTTTTTTAATTCTATCGCCAACCATATCATATAGTAGAATCAAGCTATCCTTTCCTTTTCCATCTTCTAAACTTTCAATTTGATATTTAATAAAACGATGAAAAAGTAAAGTACTAGGATTATTATGCAATTTCTGATAAATCTGTGTTTGTGCTGCGGTAATCCCATATTTTTCTTCTATAAGATCGGCAAGGGCTAAATCAACCATACTATTACACTGTTTTTGGCTAGCTCTAATTAAAAATAATTCAAAATTATCTAACTGATTTAATTCATGATAAGCATATTTTAAAGTTACCAAAACCTCGCCAACATAAGCTTGATCTTGATCTAAAACATTTTCTAAAAAACTAATTGCACCTTGATAATCTAATTGCAGCATATAATGTTCTGCTAATAACATTGACGCTCTTACACAACTAGGATTCGCCTTTAAAGCTGATTTTAAAATATCAAGAGGATTATCTTTATCCTCCGATTTCAAATTTATTGCTAATTCACAATAGTAGTGCGCTAGATCAATACCATTCTTTTGGGGAGATATTTTAGCTAATTTCTCAGCTACATTAACGGCTTTTTTCCATTCCTTTGTTTTTTGATAAACAATAGAGAGCTGTTGTAAGGCATTTTCTGCAAACTCAGGTTCATCAACTAACATAATGTTAATATTCTCAACTCGATCATAAAATCCAACAGCCATAAAATCTTTTGCTAATTGTTGCTTAGCTAATAATTTTTGTTCAAAGCTATAATTAGGATTCTTATCTAATGCCTGATGGATACGTAATGCACGATCCACCTCTCCCCTAGAGCGAAATAAATTACCCAAAGTCAACTCTGCTTCAAATTGTGATCCAGTTTCTATATTATTCTCTTGTTCTTGTTTCTGTAAAATATTCAAAAACAAATCAACCGCTTTTTCTGGCTGATTCGATAATAATAAGTTTACCCCTACAACATAATCACGTGATAACTTATTACTTATCTCTTCCTGACTTTTTTTAGCACTACGAAACCCCATATACCAACCATAAGCGGCGGCAATAGGTAGAAGCAGGAAGAGCAATTCAATCATTCTTGCTTAGCCTTTGCAATATCAGTATTTAATTCACTAATCAATTTTCCCTGACGTTTAATTTGTCTATTAAGTGAAATATTTTTTAATTTTAATTTTAAATAAAAAAATGCACTAATTAACCAGCCTAAAATTAATCCTAATCCAAATAAAATAGCAACCAATGTTGAAAGCTGTAATTCACTTTGTGCGACAATGTAGTTAAATGAAATAACTTGATCATTATTAGCACCAACAGTTACGGCAACTAAAACTACCGCAAGTAAAATAATAAACACAAAAATAAATTTGATCATTCTAATTCTCCTTAATAAATTAACCTTTCACATTATGCCAAAAAAACACAAAAAAAACGACACTTAACGTGTCGTTATATTGCTAGATTATATTATGATTTAACATCAATACGCTCTTTTAATTCTTTACCTGCTTTAAAGTGAGGCACAGATTTAAAATCTAATTTCACTTTCTCACCTGTTTTAGGATTTCTCCCTACTCTAGGCTGGCGATAATGAAGAGAGAAACTGCCAAATCCACGAACCTCAATACGATTGCCATCTTCCAAAGTACTAGACATATGTTCTAATATCTCTTTTACAATATTTTCTACATCTTTAGCTGAAATATTTGGATTTTTAATTGCTAATCTTTCAATAAGTTCTGACTTTGTCATAATATCTCCTAACTTTATTATTTCAAATTAGCCTGAAAATATATCAGGCTAATTTTTTAAGGGAATCTTAATTATTCGCCTTTAGCTGCTTTAAATGCTTCAGCCATCGCATTTGGAATAGCAACTTCTTCTTGCTTGTTATTCACATTTGCCATTGCTGTTGCTTCTTCAGCTTGATCTTTAGCACGTACAGATAAATGAACAATACGAGCTTTGCGATCCACTCCAGTATATTTTGCTTCAACAACATCACCAGCATTCACTTCAGAGGTTAAATCAGCAGCACGAATGTAACCTTCAACACCGCCTTCTAACTCAACTTTAGCGCCTTTGTTATCTGCTTCTACAACTTTAGCACTTAAAACCGCACCTTTCTTGTTTGTCGCAACAAAGTTATTAAATGGATCTTCTTCAAGTTGTTTAATACCTAAAGAAATACGTTCTTTTGCTGAATCAACTTGTAACACAACGGCTTCAACTTCATCACCTTTCTTGTAATTGCGAACAGCTTCTTCACCTGAAACATTCCAAGAAATATCTGATAAGTGAACTAAACCATCAATTCCACCTTCTAATCCAATAAAGATACCAAAGTCAGTAATTGATTTAATTTTACCTACAACTTTATCATTTTTGTTATGTGTATCAGCAAATTGTAACCATGGGTTAGGCTTACATTGTTTTAAACCTAAAGAAATACGACGACGTTCTTCATCAATTTCTAATACCATTACTTCAACTTCATCACCTAAACTCACTACTTTAGATGGATGAATATTTTTGTTTGTCCAATCCATTTCAGAAACGTGAACTAAACCTTCAACACCTTCTAAAATTTCAACGAAACAACCATAATCAGTTAAGTTAGTTACTTTACCGCTTAATTTACTATTTACTGGATGATTTTGAGCAATTTCAACCCAAGGATCTTGACCTAATTGTTTTAATCCTAAAGATACACGAGTACGATCTTTATCAAATTTTAATACTTTAACAGCAATTTCATCACCAACATTTACGATTTCACTTGGATGTTTAACGCGTTTCCAAGCCATATCAGTAATATGTAATAAACCATCAACACCGCCTAAATCAACGAATGCACCGTAGTCAGTTAAATTCTTAACGATACCTTTAACTTCAGCACCTTCAGCTAAACTTTCAAGCACTTGTTCACGTTCTTGACTATTTTCTGATTCAATAACAGCACGACGAGAAACAACAACGTTATTGCGTTTTTGATCAAGTTTAATTACTTTAAATTCTAACTCTTTACCTTCCAAGTGCAAGGTATCACGTACAGGACGAGTATCCACTAATGAACCAGGTAAGAATGCACGAACACCATTTAACTCAACTGTGAAACCACCTTTCACTTTACCGTTAATTAAACCAACAACTGTTGCTTGTTCTTCGTATGCTTTTTCTAATTCAATCCAAGACTCATGACGAACCGCTTTTTCACGAGAAAGTTTAGTTTCACCGAAACCATCTTCAACCGCATCTAAAGCGACATTAACGATATCGCCAACACTTACTTCTAATTCACCTTGTGCATTTTGGAATTCTTCAGCGGGAATACGTGCTTCTGATTTTAAACCAGCATCCACATAAACGAAGCCTTTTTCGATAGCAACAACAGTACCGTTAACGATAGAACCTAAACGGGTTTCAAGGTCTTTTAATGATTCTTCAAATAGTTGAGCAAAAGATTCAGTCATATTAATTTCAATTTCTTCATATAATAACGTCCACTTCATATCCTTAGAAAGTGGGGTTGATAATAAATGTTCATTCAATCCCTGAATAAACAGAATACAATTCTCTAATTATAGCCTAATATCAAGTCGTTTCTCAATATAATTCAACGCTTTTAAAATCACAGCATCAATACTTAATGTTGTACTATCAAGTAACAACGCATCTTCCGCTGGTTTTAAGGGAGCAACAGCACGATTTCTATCTCTAAAATCACGCTCTTTTATCTCGGCTAAAATCTGCTCAAAGTTACCATTAATTCCTTTATTTTGCAACTGATTAAAACGTCTTTTTGCTCTTTCTTCTGCGCTAGCATCTAAAAATAATTTAACTTGAGCATTTGGGAATACTACTGTTCCCATATCTCGACCATCCGCAATTAGTCCTTTATCTGTTGAGAAATCTTGTTGTAACTGTAAAAGTGCAGTTCTTACTTTAGAAAATACTGCCACTTTTGAGGCTGCTTCAGCTACTTCTTGAGTACGAATTTGACGACTGACATCATTACCTTCCAAAATAATATTCACTTCACCATTCGTAGGTTCAAAATGAATATCAAGATGACGAGCAAGCTTCTCCAACTCATCTTCATTATCTAAAGCAATATTTCTATTTAATGCGGCTAATGCAGTTACTCGATAAATAGCGCCACTATCTAACAACGTAAATCCTAATTTTTCTGCTAAGGCATAACATAATGTCCCTTTCCCCGCACCACTAGGTCCATCAACCGTAATTACAATATTACTCATCACATTTCCCCCTAAAAAATAGTATGATTTCATCTCTTAACTTATCTAACATTTCATAACGTCGGCGATACATGGAACGTTTTTTACTAGCAATATCATCTAAAGATTTATATTCAATCGCTAAAGGAAGAACCCAATAATCTTGTGTATTTAAAATGGCTTTATTCTCTTTCCAAAACTCATCATAATTAAATAATAATTTAGCATGATCATTCCAACGATATTTAGCTTGATATTTATGCTTTATGCCGAACAACTCACAATCCAAACAATGCGCTATCATTTGGAAAGCATAAACTAACATAAACATTGGTCTTATACCATGTAGCTGTTTAGTTGTATCTTTTACTAATCCTTGAGCATCTAATTTATTTGGACCTTGTACAGAAGTAATTAAAATCGAATAAGGCTGAATAAAAATAAAAGATGCATCATAAATACTTTCATTATTTTGATTTTTTATATTTATAGAAAAAAAACCTTCAAATGGATCAATTTGATTAATATTCAAATATAAACTTAGCGTATCCGTTAACTTTCCAATTAAAAGAGAGTCTTCATCAAATAAACGTTGAATAAGCGATTTCCCTAAAATACGTTCAGCTAGTGATAAGTTTGACAAGATCCCTTGTAAACGCTGTTTCTTATTGAAACGTTTATCACAAAATTTTTCCAATAACGTGTTACAACGATAAAGGTTTTGATAAAACAATGGTTGCCAGAATGGATTCTGATTTAAATAATCTTCAAATTGAAGACATTCAGAATAACACCATCTTCTATATAACTGAAAACGCAAAAAAGAACGTACTCTTTTTAAAAAACGTTTATCATAAGGTATTAGTTGTTTATAACTAGGAAATAAGAATTTATCATTCATAAATGAAACCAGAATAAAAACAGCCCAAAATATAACCGCACTTAAATGAAGTGCGGTTAAAATTTAATAATTTATTCAATTATTTTTTATCTAACTGTGGAAGCATAGAATCCTTTCCTACAGTCAATAAACCAGAATTAGTATAAATACCAAGTTTAGCACGCGTATCCACAATATCTAAATTACGCATCGTTAATTGACCAATACGATCGATTGGATCAAATGGTGCATTTTCTACTTTTTCCATACTTAAACGTTCGGCTTCGTAAGTAAGATTAGGTGATTCTGTATTTAAAATTGAGTAATCGTTACCACGACGTAACTCTAAAGTTACTTCACCTGTTACCGCTCTTGCAACCCAACGTTGCGATGTTTCACGTAACATTAATGCTTGAGGATCAAACCAACGACCTTGATATAATAAACGCCCTAAACGCAAGCCATTAATACGATATTGCTCAATCGTATCTTCATTATGAATACCAGTTACTAAACGTTCATAAGCAATATGTAGTAATGCCATTCCTGGTGCTTCATAAATACCACGACTTTTAGCTTCAATAATACGATTTTCAATTTGATCAGACATGCCTAAGCCATGACGACCACCGATACGATTTGCTTCAAGAATTAATTCCACTAAATCACTAAAGGTTTTTCCATTTAATGCAACTGGCACACCTTCTTCAAAACGAACGGTAACTTCTTCCGCTTTGATATCAATATCTTCTTTCCAGAATGGCACACCCATAATAGGATTTACAATACGAATACCTGTATTTAAAAACTCTAAATCTTTTGCTTCGTGCGTTGCACCTAACATATTTGAATCTGTTGAATAGGCTTTTTCCACGGACATTTTGTAGTTAAATCCATTGGCAATTAAGAATTCAGACATCTCATGACGGCCGCCTAATTCTTCAATAAATTGATCGTCTAACCAAGGTTTATAGATTTTTAAATTTGGATTAGTTAATAAACCATAACGATAAAAACGTTCAATATCATTACCTTTGAATGTACTACCATCTCCCCAAATATTCACATCATCTTCACGCATCGCAGAAACTAACATCGTTCCTGTTACAGCACGACCAATAGGCGTCGTATTAAAGTAAGTTACTCCACCAGTTGAAATATGAAAAGCATTACATTGAATAGCTGCAATTCCTTCATGCGCCAATTGTGTTCGGCAGTCAATTAAACGCGCATTTTCGGCACCATATTCCATTGCTTTTTTAGGAATAGCATTATAATCATCTTCATCAGGTTGACCCAAATTAGCTGTATAAGCATAAGGCACCGCTCCTTTTTGACGCATCCAAAGTAGTGCTGCACTCGTATCTAAGCCACCAGAAAAAGCAATACCTACTTTTTCACCAGTAGGCAGATGTTGTAAAATTGTATTTGACATATAGAATAACCCTTTCTTTTTTAATGAATATTTTATAAAAAAACAAAAAAATCTGGTTATTCTATTCTAAATTTAAGATATTGTCTAGTAGGGTGCAATAAAATTAGGTAGCATTAAATAAGGATCTGGGTATTGATAAACAAAACCTAATTCTTGACATATCTTATCTCCCAAAATAATTCTTTGAGGATCAGCTTTAGCACACGAAAAACTCGCCGGTTTAATGTCTAATTGCTTTGCCACAAATTGATAATAATCAGCTTTAGTTGGATGTTGTGGTGCAACTAAATGATATATGGCACGACAACTTGGCGCCTCTAATAATAGCTGAATAGCTCTTGCACAATCATCAACATGGACAAGATTAACCGGAGAGTTGCCTTGAGAAATATTTTCTCTCCCAGCAAGACTATAAGCAGGATGACGATCATCGCCAATCAATCCACCTAAACGAATCACATCACAATCTACATTAGGAAGTGATAATAACCAGTTTTCGATTTCTAATAAAGTTTTTCCGATGTCCGTATCAGGCTCAATAAACATTTCTTCATCAAAAAAACCAGATTGATTGGGAAAAACTGATGTTGAACTAAGAAATATAATATGTTCTATACCATATAATAATGCTTCATTAACCAAATTTTTAATGCTTTGAACATAACTACTAAGATTAAAAAGATATTGATTAGGTGGAATAGTAATAACTAAAGCATCAGCGGATAACAACTCAGACAGATCATCTGGATCTACATTTAAATCAGGGGTTAACTCAAGATAATAGGTTTCAAAACGTAATAAACGCATACTCTCTACCCCGTCATAAGTTGATTTCGACCCTTTTACGTGCCAACCTAAATGTCGTAAATACAACCCTAAAGGGACACCTAGCCAGCCCAATCCCACTATCGAAACAGATTTCATATCGCGCTCCTAAAAATATCTTTTTACATAGCATAAACCCCACTAAAATATCTAGTGGGGTTTAAAATTACTCAAGACGCAAATTATCTATTTTGTTCAATAAAATTTGCAAGCTGATTTTTTGGTAACGCACCAATTTGCGTGGCAACTGCTTTACCTTCTTTAAAGAAAAGTAAAGTAGGAATACTGCGGACACCAAATTTAACAGGTGTTTCTTGGTTATCATCAATATTCATTTTCACAATTTTAACTTTATCACCATACTCAGCTGCTAAATCTTCCAAAATAGGTCCAATCATTTTACAAGGCCCACACCAAGGCGCCCAAAAATCTAATAAAACAGGTACATCTGATCTTAAAACATCAGCTTCGAAACTCGCATCGGTAGTATGTAATACTTCACTCATAATTATTTCCTTTTATTGTCAACTAGTAAAACTTCAACGCTATTATAATAAGGGGGATTTTTTAAAATTCAAGGGGATAAACACTTACGGTCTATTTTTATTTTGCCAATTCTTAACATACCAATCTACTGTTTTTTGTAATCCTGATTCAAAACTTTCCTTTGGTCTCCAAGATAACTCATTAAAAATTTTACTTGCATCAACAGAATAACGTATATCATGGCCCAGTCTATCTGCAATATAAGTAATCAAATCTTCATATTTTTTAACCGCTCTTTTCTTAGTCGGAACTAGTTCCTCTAAATACTCACAAATTAGTTTAACTATTTCAATATTATATTTTTCATTATTTGAGCCTATATTATAAGCTTCCCCAACTTTTCCTTTCGTAACAACTTCATACAGCGCACTAACATGATCATCAACAAATAACCAATCTCGAATCTGCATACCGTTACCATAAATAGGTAAAGATTTACCTTCCAAAGCATTTAAAATCATTTTAGGAATCAATTTTTCCTTATGCTGAAAAGGTCCATAATTATTTGAACTATGTGTAATAATAACGGGAAGTCCATAAGTTCTAAACCAAGCTCTTACTAAATGATCACTTGATGCTTTTGTTGCGGAATAGGGACTACTTGGTACATAAGGAGATGATTCAGTAAAAGGGGGATCAGAATAGCCTAAGTCCCCATAAACTTCGTCAGTAGAAACATGATGAAAACGAAATAATGGTTTTCTATAATTGTCTAACTTACTCCAATACTCTCGAGAAACTTCCAACAAATGATAAGTACCAATAATATTGGTTTGAATAAATTGATCCGCATTAGAGATAGAATTATCTACATGACTCTCAGCAGCCAAATGTATAACCACATCTGGTTTATATTGATCAAAAATATGAATTAACTTGGATTTATCACAAATATCAACTTGTTCAAAAAAATAACGTGAATTATGTTTTACACTATCTAAAGATTGTAAATTACTAGCATAAGTTAACTTATCAACATTGATAACTGAATCTTGAGCATGATTAATTATATAACGAATAAGGGCAGAACCTATAAATCCAGCTCCTCCTGTAATTAATATTTTCATACTCTCCCGTAATTTTAACTAAATACAACAATAGATGTTATTATAACATTTAAAATTATATAAAACTCTATTTACTCTAAATAGAATTGCCCTTATTCTTACTATTTTTCTTATTTTCTCCTTCATCATAAATGATGAATGATGAATGATGAATGATGATGCTTATGATATATCGATTCTATAAAATCTCCTCTTTTCCATTTAAAGAATATACTAGCCTACTTAACAAACTAAATAACAAACTAGAAAGTCTAATTATATTCTTCTTAAATCAAGCATTCTAGAAGAGATAATTTTTATCAACAAAACCCTATAAGAGAATTAGCAATTTCATTACTTAATTGAACAAAATAAAAACCATAACTATTATTAATTAGATTTATAAGAAAATTCTTTATATATATATAATAAAAATGTATAATTCATGCGTTTTTTTGATTATTTAATAAATACAGAGGATTTAATGTCTAAAGAAGATTGTATTGAAATGCAAGGGACTATTTTAGATACGTTACCTAATACGATGTTTCGTGTTGAGCTAGAAAATGGACACGTTGTTACTGCACATATTTCAGGAAAAATGCGTAAAAACTATATCCGTATTTTGACAGGTGATAAAGTAACTGTCGAAATGACACCTTATGATTTAAGTAAAGGACGTATTATTTTCCGTAGTCGCTAATATAAATTTAGTCTAGTTATAAGCATATAAAAAAGCACTAGTTTTGATGAGCAATCAAACTAGTGTTTTTTTATTAATGATTACAATGAGCTAGAGGTTATCGCAAAAATGCTGGAATTTTACTTTCATATTCAGCAATTTTTGCTTCATGTTGTAAAGTCAATCCAATATTATCTAATCCGTTTAACAAACAATGGCGTCTAAAGCTATCAATATCAAAATGATAAGTTTTGTTATTTGCTGATACCGTTTGCTCTTCTAAATCTACAGTAATCGTTGCCCCATCATTATTTTTGACATAATCAAATAACTCATTAACTTCTTCATCAGTTAAACGAATAGGTAATAATTGATTATTCAAGCTGTTACCATAGAAAATATCCGCAAAACTTGGGGCAATAATTACTCTAATTCCATAATCTGCCAATGCCCAAGGAGCGTGTTCTCTAGAAGAACCACAACCAAAATTTTCTCTTGCAAGTAGGATACTTGCACCTTGATAACGAGGATAATTGAGTACAAAATCGGGATTTATCTGCTTTCCTTCGTCATCAAGAAAACGCCATTCGTGAAATAGATGTACTCCAAATCCCGTTTTAGTAACTTTTTGTAAAAATTGTTTAGGAATAATCGCATCAGTATCCACATTGGATAAATCAAGTGGTACGGCTAATCCTGTATGCTGTTTAAATTCTTTTGCCATTTTTCATTCCTTATAATAATTCAATATGTCGAATATCAACAAACTTTCCAAAAACGGCAGCTGCGGCAGCCATCGCTGGACTGACTAAATGGGTACGCCCGCCTCGACCTTGACGCCCTTCAAAGTTTCGATTACTGGTTGAAGCACAACGTTCACCAGTTGCTAATTTATCGTTATTCATTGCCAAACACATTGAACAACCTGGTTGACGCCATTCAAACCCTGCCTCAATAAAAATTTTATCTAAACCTTCATTTTCAGCCTGTGCTTTCACTAACCCCGATCCTGGTACGACTAATGCTTGTACATTATTTGCAACTTTACGCCCTTTAGCAACAGCTGCCGCCGCACGTAAATCTTCAATTCGAGAATTAGTACAAGATCCGATAAATACTTTATCAATCGTAACATCAGTTAATTTGATACTGTGGTTTAATCCCATATATGCAAGGGCTTTTTCAGCTGATTGACGCTCAATAAGATCTGCCATTTCAGCTGGATTTGGAATAACTTGATCAATACTAATCACTTGTCCAGGATTTGTCCCCCATGTTACCTGTGGTTTAATATCGCTTGCTTCTAATGTAACTACAGTATCAAATTCAGCCTCCTCATCAGTTTTTAAGGTTTTCCAGTAAGCGACTGCCTCATCCCAATATTTTCCTTTGGGAGCTGATGGTAATGTTTTTAAGTAATTAAATGTCGTTTCATCAGGTGCAATTAACCCTGATTTTGCCCCTAATTCAATCGCCATATTACAAACAGTCATTCGCCCTTCCATAGACAAATCACGAATGGCTTCACCACAGAATTCAACCACATGCCCTGTTCCACCAGCCATTGTTGTTTTACCAATAATCGCTAATACTATATCCTTAGCGGTAATTCCTTTTGCTACTTTACCTTTCACTTCAATTTTCATTTTTTTAGCGCGAGTTTGTTTGATCGTTTGAGTCGCTAAAACATGTTCAACCTCAGAGGTACCTATTCCAAAAGCTAATGCACCAAATGCACCATGCGTAGCGGTATGGGAATCGCCACACACAATGGTCATTCCAGGTAAAGTTAATCCTTGTTCTGGTCCCATTACATGCACAATACCTTGATTAATATGATTAATATCATATAAGGTGATATCAAATGCTTTGCTATTTTTATCTAGCTCCACCATTTGTAAACGCCCCATTTCGCCAGAACCAGATAATTCTCGACTATCGGTAGGGACATTATGATCCATTGTTGCTACTGTTTTAGTTGGTTGACGAACAGTTCTTCCCATCACTCTTAATCCATCAAATGCTTGTGGTGAAGTAACTTCATGCACTAAGTGGCGATCAATATATAATAAAGGCGTTTCGCCTTCTTGCTCATGTACAATATGTGCATCAAATAATTTTTCGTAAAGTGTCTTTTTCATATTTTTCTCGTTACTGGTATTTTCTATAATTTTGCACTTAATTAAGTGCGGTCATTTTTTCGTTTGTTTTTATTCACAATCGACTAAATAGATTGAGCAATAAGATCGCCCATTTCCGATGTCGAAATTGGCTTATTATCATCAACAAGATCTGCCGTTCGATAACCATTTTCTAAGACTTTTTTGACCGCACTTTCAATAGCATCAGCAGCTTCATTTAAATTAAAACTATGACGCAACATCATTGCTGCAGAAAGGATTTGTGCAATTGGATTAGCAATACCTTTTCCTGCAATATCAGGTGCCGATCCCCCTGCTGGTTCATATAATCCAAATCCTTGTTCATTTAAACTTGCTGAAGGTAACATTCCCATTGAGCCAGTAATCATTGCACATTCATCTGAAATGATGTCACCAAATATATTTGAGCAAAGTAATACATCAAAAAAGTCGGGCTGCTTAATTAATTGCATAGTGGCATTGTCAATATAAATATGATCCAGTGTTACTTCTGGATATTGTTTTGCTACCTCAATAACCGTTTCCCGCCATAAAACAGAACTGATTAAAACATTTGCTTTATCAACAGAGGTAACGTGCTTTTTACGTTTCATTGCTGTTTCAAACGCTACTTTTGCAATACGCTCAATTTCATAGCGATGATAAATTTCCGTATCATAAGCTTTTTCATCCTTTCCTTCACCTTCACGTCCTTTAGGTTGCCCAAAATATATGCCGCCAGTTAATTCTCGTACTGTTACCATATCAAATCCTCTCATAGCGATATCGGATCGTAAAGGGCAAAATTTTTCTAATCCTTTGTAAAGTGTTGCTGGTCGTAAATTTGAAAATAAAGCAAATTTCTTGCGTAATGGTAATAATGCACCACGTTCTGGTTGTTGTGCTGGCGGTAAGTTTTCCCATTTTGGTCCACCAACAGAACCAAACAAAATTGCATCACTTTCTTCACAACCTTTTATGGTTTCATCTGGAAGAGGCGTACCATAACGATCAATAGCAATACCACCGACATCAAAAGTGCGGTAATTTAACTTAAAGTTATATTTTTGTTGTACCACATCTAGCACTTTTATAGCTTCCGCCATAATCTCTGGACCTATGCCATCACCACTTAATACCGCTATATTATATGTTTTCATTTCTTTCTCCATTTAGTCTAATTTGCCACTTTACTTGATTTAATATCGGCAACTTGTTGTGAGCGATAAATAGCATTAATCGCATGAATTAATGCACGAGCAGAGGCTTCAACAATATCTGTAGCTAAACCAACCCCGTGAAAACGGCGACCACTATGTTCTACGACAATATCCACCTGTCCCAAAGCTTCGGCGCCTTCACCTTTTGCGGTCAAATTATAATTAAGCATCACTAAATCAATTTGAGTAATTTTTAGAATAGCATTAAATACCGCATCAACAGGTCCGTTTCCACCATTAGACACTTCACTATATTTTTTACCATCTAGTTCAACCTGAACAAAAGCTGACGCGGGTAAATGGCTCATCATTTGGGAGGTAATCACATCTAAATGTAAACGATCTTCATCACCTTGTTGCATATCAATAAAGGCTAATGCCTCTAAATCATAATCAAATACTTGACCTTTTTTATCCGCTAAAGTTAAAAATGCAGTATAAAGTTTATCTAAATCATACTCACTTTCTTGATAGCCCATCGCTTCCATATGATTTTTAACCGCTGCACGACCTGATCTTGCGGTTAAATTTAATTTTTCTTTTTTCAAACCAATACTTTCAGGGGACAAAATTTCATAAGTATTTTTATTTTTAACCATACCGTCTTGATGAATCCCAGAAGAATGTGCAAACGCATTCGATCCCACAATGGCTTTATTTGGTTGAATTGGCATATTACAAAGCTGGCTTACCATTTGACTGACTCGATGAATTTCTTTTGTGTTAATTCTCGTATCAATAGCAAATAAATCTTGGCGAGTCTTGATTGCCATCACCACTTCTTCCAAAGCCGTATTACCCGCTCGCTCACCGATACCATTAATAGTACACTCAATTTGTCTTGCTCCATTTTGAATCGCTGTTAATGAGTTTGCCGTAGCCATACCTAAATCATTATGGCAATGTACAGAAACTATTGCTTTATCAATATTCGGCACTCTATTCATCACATTTGCAATAATGTTGCCATATTCCATTGGTAAACAATAACCAACGGTATCTGGAATATTAACCGTTGTTGCACCAGCTTTGATTGCCGCTTCAACTACACGGCAAATATTATCAACACCAGTTCTTCCTGCATCTTCACAAGAAAATTCAACATCATCGGTATAACGTCTGGCACGTTTAACTGCATTAATCGCCATATCCACCACATCATCAAATGTCTTTTTTAATTTTGCTTCCACATGCAATGCTGAAGTGGCAATAAAAGTATGAATACGGAAAGCTTCTGCGACACGTAGTGCTTCTGCAGCTACATCAATGTCTTTATCTATCGCTCGAGATAAACCACAAACCCGACTATTTTTTATATGTTTTGCAATTGTTTGTACTGACTCAAAATCACCTCGAGAGGAAACCGGAAAGCCCACTTCCATAACATCTACCCCTAAACGTTCCAAAGCAAATGCAATTTGCAATTTTTCTTTAACCGTTAAACTTGCTTTTAACGCCTGCTCGCCATCTCTCAATGTTGTATCAAAAATAATTACTTGATCTGTTCTCATAACGATAATCCTTCCAAATTGATTTTATTATTTGCTTAAAAATACGAGCTATAAATATAAAAAAACCCGCATTTTTATGCGGGTCTTGGTTTAAATTCTTTTACATTTTACTGTTTTTTATTCACAACCAATCCGCATAAAGAATATGCAAGAATGAGATTGAGTAATAAAGAAACAAAATTAAACATAAAATAAAAATCCATAAATTAACAAACAACTTCATCATACTGATTACATATAATCTGTCAAATGAATTTTTTAGATTTTTATATAAATTAAAAGTACAAAAACAAACAAAAATAAGGATAAAAAACTACAAAAATCAATAAAGTCAGAATATACAATCTAAAAGTAATAAAATTAGATATTTTTTATACCAAAATTCTAGATTATCTTACGTTAAAATATAAGCAAAAAATAATTTGCGATAAATCAATAAAACACCTTAGTTACAACTAAATGGGTATAGTTTTTTATCAACAATAATTACATCATTCAAAAAGATTATGATAGAATACACCAATCAAAAATAGATAAAATTAGCCATTATGTTTAATAACCTATTACAAATTGAACAGCTTTCTTGTCAACGAGGAGATAAACGCCTTTTTAGTGATTTATCACTAACTTGGCAATCGGGCGATTTTGTGCAAATTAAAGGGCATAACGGCATAGGAAAAACCAGTTTATTACGCATTTTAGTGGGGCTTGCACAGCCACTAAAAGGAGAAGTGCGGTGGAATAATCTTGAAATTACGAAAAATCGTGAAGAATATTATCAACACTTACTCTATTTAGGGCATTATTCGGGTATAAAACCAGAACTAACTGCTTGGGAAAATTTACAGTTTTATCAAAAGATAAGCCATTGCAAACAAGGTGATGATATTCTATGGGATAGCTTAGCAAAAGTTGGTTTAATTGGTAAGGAAGATATTGTCGCAAGTCAACTATCTGCGGGTCAGCAAAAACGTATTGCTTTAGCTCGATTATGGCTGACAAAAGTTCCCCTTTGGATATTAGATGAACCCTTTAACGCTATTGATAAAAATGGTGTAGCGGAATTAACCGCACTTTTTGAAAAACAAACACAAGCGGGTGGAATTGTGATCTTAACAAGCCATCAAGAAGTACCGAGCCAATTATTAAAATCAGTACAATTAGAAAACTTTCAGTATTTGGGTGACGAACAATGATATTTACTCAAATAATTAAACGAGAATTGCAAATTGCAATGCGTAAAAAAGCGGAAATCTTAAACCCTTTATGGTTTTTTTTAATTATTTTAACTTTATTTCCGTTGGTTGTTGGTCCTGATCCAAAATTATTAGCGAAAATAGCTCCCGGCATTGCTTGGGTCGCAGCGTTACTTTCTGCCTTACTCTCTTTTGAACGTTTGTTTAGGGATGACTTTGCAGACGGTTCATTGGAACAATTAGTTTTATTAAACCAGCCATTAGTATTAACTGCTTTAGCAAAAGTCATTGCTCATTGGCTATTAACTGGATTGCCTCTGATTTTATTATCACCTATTGCCGCACTACTACTTTCTTTAGATATACATATTTGGTGGGCATTAGTATTAACCTTGTTAATCGGCACACCGATTTTAAGCTGTATCGGCGCTATTGGCGTTGCATTAACTGTTGGATTACGCAAAGGCGGCGTATTACTAAGTTTACTTGTATTACCTTTGTTTATTCCCGTTTTAATATTTTCAGCATCAATTTTAGATGCAGCAACATTACATTTTCCCTATAATGGACAGCTGGCTATTTTAGGGGCTTTTTTAGCTGTAGCAATAACTTTATCGCCTTTTGCCATTGCTGCAGCATTAAGAATTAGTTTGGATCAATAAGAAGGATAAAAAATAATGTGGAAATGGTTACACCCTTATGCAAAACCAGAAACTCAGTATCATTTATGCGGTAAATTTATTCCGTTCTTTGCTGTTATTACTATTATTTTATTAGGTATTGGCGTTGTTTGGGGATTAGCTTATGCGCCAGCGGATTATCAACAAGGTAATAGTTTCCGTATTATGTACATACACGTACCAACAGCGATATGGTCAATGGGTATTTATGGTTCAATGGCAATTGCGGCCATCGTGGCTTTAGTGTGGCAAATTAGACAAGCACATATTGCAATGGTGGCGATGGCACCTATTGGTGCGGTATTCACTTTTCTCGCCCTAGTTACAGGTGCAGTTTGGGGGAAACCAATGTGGGGAACTTGGTGGGTTTGGGATGCCAGATTAACAGCAGAATTAATCTTATTTTTCCTATATTTAGGTGTAATGGCTCTTTATACAGCATTTCAAGATAGAAACATTGGGGCAAAAGCAGCTGGAATTTTATGTATTGTTGGCGTTATCAATCTACCAATTATTCATTTTTCTGTAGAATGGTGGAATACCTTACATCAAGGAGCAAGTATCACAAAATTTGAAAAGCCATCAATTGCAACGCCAATGCTTATTCCTTTAATTTTATGTATTTTTGGTTTTATGACTTTATATATTTGGTTTAGTTTAGTTCGTTACCGTGTTGCACTATTGAAAGAAGAAAATAAACGCCCTTGGGTAAGATCCTTAGTGAAATAACCGCATTTTAATTTTTATATATTTTATTGTTGAGGAAAGATATGTTTTTTGAAACTTGGAGTGATTTTTTTAATATGGGTGGCTATGGCTTCTATGTCTGGCTTTCTTATGGTATTTCTTTTATTGCGATTGTTATATTAGGCTTGGAGAGTGTTTACAGTAAAAAAGCCCTATTCCAAGAAATTAAAAGAGAAAAACAACGTGAATTACGCCAAAATACCACATCAAGAGGTCGCTATGAATCCTAGACGTAAATCAAGATTATCAATTATTCTATTTATCCTACTTGGTGTCACTATCGCTACGGGATTAGTGTTATATGCTTTACGCCAAAATATTGACTTGTTTTATACCCCATCAGAGATTATTTATGGGAAAAATGATGACGCCAGCACTAAACCAGAAGTAGGACAACGTATTCGTGTCGGTGGAATGGTCGTAACAGGAACAGTTCATCGTGATGAAAAAAGCCTCAAAGTTAAATTTGATCTAAATGACATAGGACCTGCTATTACCGTTGAATATGAAGGCATTCTTCCTGATTTATTTAGAGAAGGTCAAGGTATTGTGGCACAAGGTGTACTAATTCAACCGACTGTATTACAAGCGACAGAAGTTCTTGCTAAACACGATGAAAATTATGTACCACCAGAACTTAGTGATCAAATGCAAAAAGTACATAAACCAATGGGAATCGCCGATCTACAAGGGGAAAGTGAAAAAGATCGTCAAAGTAAAGAGATGGATATGAAAAAAGAAGGTTACAAATGATTGCTGAATTAGGTAATTATGCATTAGCACTTGGTTTAGCTATTTCAATATTCCAAGCGATTTTACCGCTATGGGGAGCAGAAAAAGGCAACACTCAATTAATGTCTTTCGCTCGCCCAATGACTTATGCTCTATTTGTCAGTTTAACATTTGCATTTGGTGCGTTATTTTATTTATTTGCAACCAATGATTTCTCTGTTCAATATGTAGTAAATAATTCTAATACCAATTTACCCATTGAATATCGTCTCTCTGCAGTTTGGGGATCTCACGAAGGGTCGTTATTACTTTGGATTTGGCTATTAACTTTTTGGGGAGCGACTGTTGCATTATTTAGTAAGCAGCTCCCTGAAGAAGCCATTGCTCGTGTATTAGGTATTATGGGCATTATTACCATAGGCTTCCTCGTCTTTATCTTATTTACATCCAATCCATTTGATAGAACATTTCCTGATTTTCCAGTAGATGGTAGAGAACTCAATCCTTTATTACAAGATGTTGGATTAATTTTTCATCCTCCACTCCTTTATATGGGATATGTTGGCTTTTCTGTTGCATTTTGTTTTGCTATTGCCTCATTAATGACGGGTAAACTTGATACAGCTTGGGCAAGATGGTCAAGACCTTGGACAATGGCAGCTTGGATTTTCTTAACATTAGGTATTGTTCTTGGTTCTTGGTGGGCTTACTACGAACTCGGTTGGGGTGGATGGTGGTTCTGGGATCCCGTTGAAAATGCCTCATTAATGCCTTGGTTAGCTGGCACTGGACTATTGCATTCACTTGCAGTAACCGAAAAACGTAGTTCCTTTAAAGCTTGGACAGTCTTATTGGCTATTTTGGCATTTTCACTCTGCTTACTAGGCACATTCTTAGTTCGTTCAGGAATTTTAGTTTCCGTACACGCTTTTGCATCTGATCCTACTCGTGGACTCTATATATTAATTTATTTAATTATTGTCATTGGTGGCTCACTAACGTTATATGCTTATAAAGGTAATCAAATTCGTTCTAAAAACAATGCGGAAACCGTTTCTAGAGAAACTGGATTATTATTAAATAATGTTTTGTTGATGGCTGCACTAGCGGTTGTTTTTCTTGGCACATTGTTACCACTAATTCACAAACAACTTGGACTAGGCTCTATTTCTGTTGGTGCACCATTCTTTAATCAAATGTTTTTGTATTTAATGATTCCTTTTGCACTTTTACTTGGCATTGGACCATTAATAAAATGGCGTAGAGATCAGCTATCTGCTATTCGCTTACCAGCAATAATTAGTCTAATCATTATGCTAGTAGCAGGCTTTGCTTTACCTTATTTCTTACAAGATAAAATTACGGTTACGGCGACTATCGGTACGATGATGTCCGTATTTATCGTAATACTTTCCCTTTATGAACTTCACGCAAGAGCAACACATCGTCATCCTTTTTTCGTAGGAATAAGCAAACTTTCTCGTTCTCATTGGGGAATGATTCTTGCACATTTAGGGGTAGCGATGACAGTTTGGGGCATCGCTTTTAGTCAAAATTATAGCGTTGAACGTGATGTAAGAATGTCTGTCGGTGATACAGTAAATATTGCTGATTATGATTTTAAATTCCAAGGTATTTCAGACGCAAATGGTGCTAATTATCAAGGCGGAAAAGCACAAATTGATATTTATAAAAATGGTAAATTTGAAACTACGCTTTACGCTGAAAAACGTTTTTATACAGTAAGTAAAATGTCGATGACTGAAGCCGCTATTGATTGGGGATTTAGTCGTGATCTTTATGTCGCTTTAGGGGAAAGTTTAGGTAATAATGCTTGGGCATTACGTTTATATTATAAACCATTTATTCGCTGGATTTGGATAGGGGGCTTGTTTATGGTATTAGGTGGATTACTTTGTATTTTTGATCGCCGCTATCGCTTTTCCAAACTGTTAAAAAAATATAATTAAACGCTCAGTCCTTGTAAATAAACAGGTTATTAATAATGAATAAAAAACTTTATATTCCACTTATTTTATTTTTAGGCTTAACTATTGCCTTTTTTGTTCAATTACAGCGTAATGCACAAGGACAGGATCCTAAAGCGTTAGAAAGTGCATTAATAGGTAAATCTGTTCCGATTAACAAACTACAAGATCTCAATGATGATCAAAAACTTTATGATAAATCTCTTTTTCAACAAGGGAAGCCATTGTTAATTAACGTATGGGCGACGTGGTGTCCTACTTGCTATGCGGAACATAAATATCTTAATAAGCTGGCAAAAAAAGGTATCACAATCATCGGCATTGATTATAAAGATCAAACAGATAAAGCTCAAAAATGGTTAAAAGATTTAGGCAATCCTTATCAAGTTACCATAAAAGATGAAAAAGGGGCATTAGGTCTTGATCTAGGCGTTTATGGTGCACCTGAAACCTTTATTGTTGATGGTCAAGGAATTATTCAATATCGACATACAGGTGATATCAATGAAAAAGTTTGGCAAGAAACATTAGCACCAATTTACAATAAATTAACTGAGTTAAAATAATGAGAAAATCGTTCTATTTTATTACCGCACTTTTTTTAGGGATACTGTTTACTTCTTTTTCTTTCGCTGCTATTGAAGCGTTAAATTTTAAATCAATACAGCAGGAAGAAGACTACCATTCCCTTACTCAAGCATTGCGTTGTCCGCAGTGCCAAAATAATAGTATTGCCGATTCAAATGCAAGTATTTCTGTGGATATGCGAGCAAAAGTATTTGAATTGCTAGAAGCAGGTAAAACCAAAGAGGAAATTACCCAATATATGATCGATCGTTATGGAAATTTTATTACCTATGATCCACCAATTACAATAGCAACATCTCTTTTATGGATCATTCCTATCATTCTTATTTTATTAGGTATATTCTTTGTATTACATAGACAATCTAGTACTAGTACAATAAAAAATAATAAAAATAATATTGAATCCGAAGAACAAATCTTAACGGATGAAGAACGAGCCCGTTTACAAGCACTGCTAAATAATAAAGGAAAATAATCAATGAATTTTTGGATAATTACTAGCTTATTAACATTTGCAATTGCATTATTGTGTTTCTATCCTTTATTGCAAAAAAAATTAACAAAACAAGAAAGTGTTGATCGAGATAAACTGAATAAAACTTTTTACTTTAATCGCTTACAAGAACTTGAAGAAGATGAACAGCAAGGATTAATATCAAATAGTGAACAATTAAAAACTGAACTACAACAATCACTATTGCAAGATATTCCTTTAAAACAAAAAGAAGTAGTAAATAACAATACTGTTCTTGGAAAAATTTGGTTCGTATCTGGTTTTCTTGGATTACTAATTATCTCAACACTCTCCTATACCGCAACAGGTTCTTGGAAAGAGGAAATGATGCTTGAGAAAACAGTCGAAAAGTTACCGCACTTTTATGAACGCCTAAAGGAAGAAGAAACAAAACCGCTTGATGATTCAGAATTACAGCAATTTATTATTGCTTTGCGTTTAAAATTACAAAAAGAACCGAATAATGCAGAAGATTGGTGGCTATTAGGTCAAGTCGCAATGGCTCAAGAAAATGGGCAACTTGCCCACGATAGCTATGGGCGTGCTTACAAGCTCGATCCTAATAATATTAGATATAAAATATCTTATGCTCAACTCTTAATGCTTGCTAATGATGAAGCAGATAAGATAAAGGGAACAACATTATTAAGAGAAGTACTAAGAGTTGAACATACAAACTTGCAAGCTCTTAGTTTATTAGCATTTCAATACTTTGAAAGGGAAGATTATAAAATGGCAGTCGCAACTTGGTCAATGATGTTGCGTTTATTACCAAAAGATGATCCTAGAGTTGAAGTTTTGAAGAAAAGTATTCATATGGCAAGTGAAAATATTAAATAAAGCTACTAAATACATTAATTGTAAAATGTATAACAAATATCTAAATATAAATATCTAGTCATACTACTTAATATTAGGTAATATACTCAACAAATTAATAAGATGATTAAATGTTTCCAAGATAATAATATATTTTGTTATATGCAAAGGAATAATATGAATTTAATTAGGGTAACTGATTATTACAAATTTATTTTATTTACTATTATTTTTTCATTTGTATTTCCTAAATATGCTGATGCGGAAAATTATTCTATTCACTTCTCAGAAGAAGGTGTCATAAAAAATAAGGATATTTTAGATGAGCCTTTAGAATTAGAACAGTCAGAGAGTAAATTTCTTTATTTCATTAATGAGAAAGAAAAAACAAATAATCAGCAAACCGCCTATCTTACTACAACATCTCAAAAAATATTGGATACAGATCTTTCTAATAAAAATAAAGATTATCTTGGTGGTAGCACAAAGTTTGAAATGTATAAAATAGGTGAAAATACAACCTCACATACAATCTTTGAATCAGGTGCGGGGATTTGTAAAGGATACCAATCTCAATATGGTGTTGATATTACTGACTCTAGGACCTATTACTTTGATAAACGAGAGAATGAATATTATGCAAGTATTACCAGCGCTACCATTTATTCAAAGAACGCGCCTAAATATACCCAGTATGCCCCTATTTTTAATATAAAAGATCCCGAAAATGCTCAAAATATTCAGAATGATGAAAACAAATATGGTATGCATATTGCTAAACGCAATATTCAAAACACATCAAAAGTTTTATATAAAACTATTTGTAAATAATATATTACAAATGAAGAATTTCTTTTACGAAAGGAATAGTTAATTTTCGATGAGATTGTAATGAAGCTTTATCAAGTAATGTTAAAGTTTTTAGTAACTCATTTAAATCTCTATCTAGACGTTTAAACAAAAAATTGGCTGTTTCATCAGATAATTCAATACCTTTTCCTCGCGCATTGTGCTGTAACACTTCTATTTTTTGCTTTTCATTTAATGGCATTAACTGATAAATTTCTCCCCAAGATAAACGAGAAGATAAATCTGGTAGTTTTATATCAATGGCTAATGGTGATTGATTAGCACTAATAAGTAAAATAGTTTTACCACTTTCTTTTATTCGATTGAATAAATCAAAGATAGCAAGCTCCCATTCTGAATTGGATACAACTGATTGAAGATTATCTAAGCAAACTAATTCTTGGTTTTCAAGTCCATCTAAAACAGCAGGGGAAAAATAATGAGATTTATGCAAGGGTATGTAGATAGCTGAACGTTGTTGTGTAAAAAAATAGTTAGAGCAAGCCTTAAGTAGATGCGTTTTTCCACTACTTTTAATTCCCCAAATATAAAAAAATTGTTGTTGTTGTTTTTCAAAATTTTTTTGTAAAGAACTTAATAATGATAAATTGTTATCACTATTGAAATTTTCTAATGTATCATCATCAATCTGATGAATCGGAAGTAATAATTGATCAGCCAATATTAGATACCCTAAAGTATTTTATTTAAGCAGATAGAGAACAGCTAAATTAGCTCTATCTGCTAGATAAATTTAATCTTCTATTTTATTCTTAGCTGCTGGCAATATTAGATTTAAGATAATTGCTACCACAGCACATAGACTGATGCCTTTCAATGATACTTCTCCAAAATTCAGGAACATACCACCAATACCAAAAGTCATTACCACAGAAATAATACAAAGATTACGTGCTTCTGTTACATCAACTCTACCTCGAATTAATGTACTCATTCCAACAACAGCAATAGAGCCAAATACTAACATCATAATTCCTCCCATTACAATAGTCGGAATGGTAGATAAAAATGCACCAACTTTACCGCAGAAAGAAATCGCAATCGCCCATACTGCCGCCCATGTCATAATCTTTGGATTGAAATTACGTGTTAACATTACAGCCCCTGTTACTTCGGCATAAGTCGTATTTGGCGGTCCACCAAGTAATGCAGCAGCGGAAGTTGCAACACCATCGCCTAATAAAGTGCGGTGTAATCCAGGTTTTTTTAAGAAATCTTTACCAGTAACAGAACTAATTGCCATAATACCACCAACATGTTCTACAGCCGGTGCTATAGCGATTGGTAATAAATATAAAATAGCTTCAAGTTTAAATTCTGGTGTTGTAATTTTAGGTAGGCTAAACCAAGCGGCTTCTCTTACTGGAGTAAAATCAATTAATCCTAAGAATAAGCAAAGAATATAACCTGTCGCAATACCAAACATAATTGGGATTAATTTCATAATACCCTTTGCAAAAACAGCAATACCCAATGTTACAACCAATGTTACCATCGAAACCAATACAGCATCATCATAACTATAAGGACTATCTTTTCCTACTGCCATATTAACCGCAACAGGAGCTAATCCCATACCTATAATAATAATTACAGGACCTACAACTACTGGCGGAAATATTCGTTCTAGTGCTTGTGAGCCTTTTAATTTAACTAATGTACTCAACGCAAAGTAAACTAACCCCGCTCCTGCTAGTCCACCCATTGTAGCAGGAATGCCCCACGTTGCTACGCCGTACTGAATAGGTGCAATAAATGCGAAAGAAGAGGCGAGAAAAATTGGAACCTGTCTTCCAGTACATAATTGGAATAATAATGTCCCAATACCAGCGGTTAATAATGCGGTATTTGAGTCAAGCCCTGTAATTAATGGTACTAATACTAATGCACCAAAAGCAACGAATAACATCTGTAAACCTACAAATGCCTGCTTTATAGAACTTGATGATTCTATTGGTGCTATATTTTGATCGTTATTTGTCATTAAGTTTCATCTCTCTGTCTGAATTAACTAAAATGTAAAGTCTATAACAAAAATAGACTAATGAAAAAATGGTGCAATCACCATTTCTATTTGGAACTATTTTGTTCCAAAAATCTTATCACCAGCATCACCAAGACCTGGTATAATATAACCATTCTCATTTAAACGCTCATCAATCGAAGCAGTATATAGCTCAATATCAGGATGTGCTTTTTCTAGAGCGGCTAATCCTTCTGGCGCGGCAACCAATACTAACACTTTTATATATTTACAGCCCTTAGATTTTAATAAATCGATCGTCGCAATCATTGAACCACCTGTTGCCAACATCGGATCCACGACTATCGCTAAACGTTCTTCTAAATCACTTGCTAATTTTTGGAAATAAGGGATCGGTTCTAATGTTTCTTCATCTCGGTACATTCCAACAACACTAATTCTTGCGCTTGGGACGTGCTCTAATACACCATCCATCATCCCTAAACCAGCCCTTAAAATAGGGACAACCGTTACTTTCTTACCTTTAATACGATCAATCTCAACTGGTCCGCACCAACCGTCTAAAATAACTTTTTCAGTTTCCAAATCGGACGTTGCTTCATAAGTTAAAAGACTACCCACTTCAGTAGCCAACTCACGAAAGTCTTTAGTGCTAATATCTGCAACTCTCATAAGCCCTAGTTTATGTTTAACTAACGGATGTTTAACTTCAACAATTTTCATTATTTTCCCCTATACTTTATATGTCACAAAATTTTATAAAATCGTCAGATTTTAAATCAAAATCAGAAAAATTAATAGAAAAAATATGGTGTTGAACAAAATAAAAAATAATTTCAATAAATAAACTTAAACTTATCTAAAAATAATTCTCGAACTTCCATATAATCACCATTTAAAAATAACAATGAACGCCTTGCGTATAAAGATGTTTTTGGATCTTGATACCATTCTAAATTAATTCTTATTGGGTTCTTAGGAAATATCCATAATCCGATAGGACGCTCACCTAATTCAGTGATATCTTTTTCGTACTTTTCCATAATGGAATGAGAAAAATATGTTTGAGCGAAAATCCAATTTTCTCCATTTCCTTTTAAAATTACCTCTCTTAACCAACTTGATTGAAAAAGTGCGGTACTTTTTAGTTCATTTTCTTCATTTATCCAAGATTGGGAAATAACCTCAATATCAAGATATTGACAAATACATTGCAATTTTTTAGTAAGTGATCCCTTTTCAAATAACCAACTTTTTATATTTGGCAAAATAAAAGAGTTTTCATTTTGCCAATCTTCTGTGGATAAAATAGATCTGTATAATAAAAGTTCTTCTTTTTGAGGCATAATATTTAAAAATTAGAAACTAGGAAAGGATTATTATAACATTAAATAAAAAAAGAATATTACTATACTAATCACTGATAAGGTTTTACTGATTGGGAAATATGTTCAATTAATATTATAAGAAAATCATTTCTTGACCTTTTTTTCAGCAAACAAACATTTTTTACAAAACAATTATTGACAGATTTTTATAAGCAAGTAAAATGCTCGCCACTGACAGCAAATGTTGCAGCAATAAGCGGGAATAGCTCAGTTGGTAGAGCACGACCTTGCCAAGGTCGGGGTCGCGAGTTCGAGCCTCGTTTCCCGCTCCAATTTGTATATGCTACGGCGTGTTAGCAAAGCGGTTATGCACTGGATTGCAAATCCATGTAGCTCGGTTCGACTCCGGGACACGCCTCCATTAAGCAGCCGCAAATTAAATATTGCCCGAGTGGTGAAATCGGTAGACACAAGGGATTTAAAATCCCTCGACTTTCGAGTCGTGGCGGTTCAAGTCCGCCCTCGGGCACCATCATTGAAATAATGATACAAAATAAAAGATAGTCGCATTAGCGACTTTTTTTATACCCAAAATCTTTATCAATCATTAAAAGTGCGGTCATTTATTATTCAAAAAAAATCTGCACTCAATTGTTATCCTAGCATTCTAACAAATTATAGTGCAGATACTTATCAATATACTCACTTTATTCAACAATAAAACAAGCTATTTTAGTGCCATCTTCATAGGTTTTTAATTCTGGACGTTCTTGCTGACAACGTTCGGTAGCAAAACGACAACGGGCATTGAAGGCGCAACCTTTAGGCGGATTAAGTGGACTAGGCAACTCTCCTACTAGTTTTATTCTCTCTCTACGGTGTTCTTTTTCTAATCTTGGTGTCGCAGAAAGCAAGGCTTGTGTATAAGGATGACGAGGATTACTAAAAATAGTTTTTGTTTCACCTTGTTCCACACAACGTCCTAAATACATTACCATCACTTCATCAGCGATATGTTCTACCACAGATAAATCGTGAGAAATAAACACATAAGACAACCCCATTTCTTCTTGTAAATCCATCATTAGATTTAGCACTTGTGCACGTACAGATACATCAAGTGCTGAAACAGGTTCATCAGCCACCACAATATCAGGATCAAGCATTAAACCACGAGCAATAGCAATACGTTGTCGTTGCCCTCCAGAAAACATATGAGGATAGCGATCATAAAATTCTGTCTTCAAGCCAACTTTAGACATCATTTCAAGCACTTTTTCTTTACGTTCCGAAGCTGATAATGATGTATTAATCAATAAAGGCTCTTCCAAGATTGCCCCTACTTTCTTTCGTGGATTTAAAGATGCATAAGGATTTTGAAAAACAATTTGGATTTTTTGTCGACGTAATGCTTCAACCTCTTTATCATTTACTAAAAAGTTCTGCCCATTATAAAATAAATCACCTTCTGTTGGGCGTTCAATCATAGTAAGCATTCGTCCTAACGTTGACTTACCACAACCAGACTCTCCCACAACAGCAAGAGTTTTTCCTGTTTCTAAGGTAAAAGAAACCCCATCCACAGCCTTTACTAGTTGCGGTTTGCTAAATATTCCTTTTTTTACTGGATAATATTTTTTTAAATCTACCGCATTAAGAAGCGGTGCATTATTATTTTTTTGCATTTTTTATTCCTGCTAAATCATTTTTCTTTACTATCTCGTTATATAGAAAAATGTATAGAAATCTAACGCCCCAAAGGCAATCCCATCGCATCTAACGGCGTATGACACTTAACTTTTCGCTCATTTAACTCTCTTAATTCAGGCTCTTTCTGTTTACATAACTCTGTGGCATAAGGACAGCGTGGATTCAATAAGCAACCTTTTGGTCTATCATATTTTCCAGGAACGACACCAGGTAATGACTGCAAACGTGATTTTCCTTCTGCAAATTCAGGTAAAGCATTTAATAGAGCCTGAGTGTAAGGATGCAGAGGTGCTTTAAAAATTTCATCGGCAGCACCTTCTTCCACAACTTGTCCAGCATACATAACAATAATACGATGAGCAGATTCAGCAACAAGAGCAAGATCATGGGTAATCAATATCAATGCCATATTTTCTTTACGCTGTAACTCAAGCAATAAGTCAATAATCTGAGCTTGAATAGTAACATCTAATGCTGTTGTGGGTTCATCCGCAATAAGTAGTTTAGGATTACAAGCAATCGCCATTGCAATCATCACTCGCTGACTCATTCCACCTGATAATTGATGAGGATAAACATCTAAACGAGAAACAGGATCTGGAATTCCTACTAACTCAAGTAATTCAATCGTTCGATCTCGACGACTTGATTTCGAACCGCCTTGATGAGCTTTCAAGGCCTCCATTATTTGATAACCTACTGTATAGCTTGGATTAAGACTCGTCATTGCATCTTGGAAAATCATTGCAATATCTGCGCCAACAATTTTTTGTTTTTCTTTGGCTTTAAGAGATAACAAATCATTCCCATCAAAATGAAGCTCACTTGCCATAACCTTACCTGGAAAATCAATTAATCCCATAACTGCTAATGAACTAACTGATTTACCCGATCCCGATTCGCCAACAATACCTAAAACTTCCCCTTCATTAATTTTATAGCTGATTCGATCTACCGCTTTAAATGGAGATTTTTTATCACCAAAATGAACTGAAAGTTCCTTAACCTCTAATAATGACATAGAACATCTCCCCCTTACTGCTTAAGTTTTGGATCAAGGGCATCACGTAAACCATCACCCATTAAATTAAATGCAAGCACCAACAATAAAATAGCAACACCTGGTATTGTCACAAGCCAGTTAGCTGATTGCATAAATCCTCTAGACTCAGCTAACATCGTACCTAATTCTGGTGTTGGAGGTTGAGCACCAATGCCTAAGAAACCCAATGCAGCAAGTTCTAAAATTGCATTTGAAATCCCCATTGTCATTTGAACAATTAAAGGCGCTAGACAATTAGGTAAAATAACAATAAACATTAATCGCCAAACATTTGCACCTGCAACTCTTGAGGCCGTAACATAATCCCGATTTTTTTCACTCAATACAGACGCTCGAGTTAATCTTACATAACTAGGAATAGAAACAACAGCTATGGCTATCGCTGCATTAACCAAAGATGGACCTAAAATTGTTACCACACCAATAGTTAATAACAAACTTGGTATAGCCAACATAATATCCACAAAACGCATAATGAAAATATCAATTAATCCACCATAATACCCAGCAAGCAATCCTAAAATAACACCGAGAACACAGGACATTAAAACAATTAACAAACCAATAAAAACGGATAATCTGGCACCATAAATAATACGAGAAAGAATATCGCGTCCAATATCATCCGTACCAAGTAAAAACTGCCAATCCCCCCCTTCAAAAAAAGCGGGAGGTAATAATAATGCATTTCTATTTTGAACAATAGGATCAAAAGGTGTTATAACACTTGCAAAAACAGAAACAAAAAAGACAATAGCAATAAAAATTAAACCAACAAATGCACCTTTATTTTGGCGAAAATAATACCAAAACTCTTGAAAAGGCGTTAAAGGTGCTGGAGATTTTTCTATATGAGACATTATAATTACTCCAAAAATAAATTAATGATGGCGAATACGAGGATTAACCACACCATAAATAAGATCAACAAATAGATTTACTAAAATAATAATAGTTGAAATAATTAATACCGAACCTTGTAAAACAGGGTAATCTCGAGAGTTAATCGCATCAATAATCCATTTTCCAATTCCTGGCCATGAAAAAATATTTTCAGTTAATACTGCTCCCGATAATAGTTGTCCCACAATTAAACCCACAACTGTTACCACAGGAATTAATGCATTACGTAATGCATGAACAATAACGACTCGAGTAGTACTTAATCCTTTTGCTTTAGCAGTACGAATATAATCTTCTCCCAGAACTTCCAACATAGAAGAACGAGTCATTCTCGTAATGATCGCCAGTGGAATCGTTCCAAGTACAATAGCCGGTAAAACTAACGACTTAATTGCAGCCCAAAAAGCACCATGCTCATCTGAATTCCAAGTATCAATTAACATAAAACCAGTATTTGTTTCAATCCAATACTCAGCAGGTAATCTACCTGAAGCGGGTAATCCTAATGGTGTAGAAATATATAAGATTAAAATCAATCCCCACCAAAAAATAGGCATAGAATATCCTGTTAAAGAAAGCGAAGTCACCGTATGCGATATCCAAGAATCTTTTTTTACCGCCGCAACCACTCCAAGTACAATCCCTAGTACCAAAGACCATAGTAAAGCAAAAAATGCAAGTTCAACGGTTGCAGGGAAAAGAGTGAAAAATTCTTTCAATACTGGTTGATTATTACGAAATGAATTACCAAGATCACCTTGAAATACACCCGCCACATAATTAAGGTACTGTTGATATAAAGGTAAATCTAATCCTAATTGATGTATCATCTCTAAATGAAGTTCTGGAGAAAGTCCTCGCTCTCCCATGCGAATTTCAATTGGATCACCAGGAATTAAATGTACCAAAGCAAAAGTAATTAAGGTTATCGCCAAAAAAGTAGGGATAACCATCAAAATACGTTTAAGAATAAATTGAAACATTGAAAATCTCTGTTGTAATAATTAAGTAATACATATAACCTAATTAAGCTATTTAATCAAATAACTTAATAGGATAAGTAATAGTATTTAATAATAAAAGATGCCATATTTATGTTTAATCATAAATATGGCATAAATATATCACATTACTTTATTTCGTCTAAATCAACAGCGTAAAAATCATGTAACCCAAATGGACTGACAACATAACCTTTCACTTCTTTACGAACTGGAAAATAGGTTGTTGAATGAGCAATATTGATCCATGGTGCTTGCTCATGGAAGACAACCTGAGCTTGCTTATACAATTCTGTACGTTTTGTTTTATCGACTTCTTGAGTCGCTTTCGTAACTAAGTCATTAAATTCTTTATTACAGAATTTTGCATAGTTAGATCCTTGTTCAACTGCGGCACAGCTTAGTAATGTATTTAAGAAGTTATCAGGATCACCATTATCACCTGTCCAACCCATCATACCAGTTTGATGATCACCTGAACGCATACGTTTAAGGTATTCACCCCATTCATAACTCACAATTTTTGCCTTAACGCCAATTTTATCCCAATCTTGTTGAATTAACTCAGCCATACGACGTGCATTAGGATTATAAGGACGAGAAACTGGCATTGCCCATAAATCAGTTTCAAAACCATTTTCAAATCCAGCTTCTTTTAATAGTGCTTTTGCCTTTTCAGGATTATATTCATAATCTTGAATATCATCATTATAAGACCACATTGTTGGTGGAATTGGATTTTTGGCCACTTCTCCTGAACCTTGATATACAGCATCAATGATTGCTTTTTTATTTACGGCATAACTTAACGCCTGACGAACCTTAACATTATCTAATGGTGCTTTTTGAACATTAAGTGCTAGATAGCCAATATTTAAGCCAGGTTTAGTTAATAAAGTAATTTGTGGATCATTTTTTAACTTATCAAGATCAGCAGGATTCGGATATGGCATCGCATGACATTCCCCCTTCACCAATTTAGCATAACGTACTGAGGCATCAGGTGTAATAGAAAAAACTAAACGATCAAGTTTTGATTTACCTTGCCAATAATCTTTAAATGCTTTAAAACGTACAGTAGAATCTTTTTGGTAAGACACAAACTCAAAAGGCCCCGTACCAATTGGTGTGCTATCTACTTTCTCTGGTGTACCTGCTTTTAACATTTTATCTGCATACTCAGCAGAAAAAATTGAAGCAAAATCCATCGCTAAATTAGCTAAAAAAGGGGCATTAGGTACTTTTAAACTAATTTTAACGGTGTAATCATCTAGTTTTTCTATTTTATCTAAGATATTTTGCATATCCATACCAATAAAATATTCATAATTTCCGCCAGACACTTTATGATATGGATGATTTGCATCTAATTGTCGATTAAATGAAAACAGTACATCATCTGCATTAAAATCACGAGTTGGCTTAAATTCCTTATTACTGTGGAATTTTACCCCTTTACGTAAATGGAATACATAAGTTTTCCCATCATCAGATACTTCCCATTTTTCAGCAAGTCCTGGAAGAACGTTTGTCGTACCATTTTCAAAAGAAGTTAAACCATTAAAAATAGTTCGACCTGATGAGTCTAGTGTTGCCCCATCCGTTCCAAATTGAGGATTAAAGAAAGAAGGCGATGCTTCCATACAATAAACAAATGTTTTAGGCGCAGCTATTGCACCCGTCGAAACGAATGCCAATGCTACTAAAGAAAGTTGTGTTAGTTTTTTCATTATTTCACTCCGTTATCATTGTTATAAAAATGTTATTATTCAATACACCTCTACTAATATCAAAAAAACTTATGTTATGCAATACTTTTTTTTATCCATTATTATAGTAATTTAACCTAAATAATCGTTCTTTAGCATAATTTTGTTGAAAATATTACAACAATTAAACCAATATATTTACCTTGATCTTAGAAAAAATAGATAGTTGATAACTACCTAATAAATAATTTAACCTATAACAATGTTAATTAAATAACAAAAAATGTTAAAAAAATGACAAAGATCATTGTTTTTATAATTTTAAAGAGTATTATTAAAAACTAATTGGTAGATAATTATTTAACTAAGGAGAAGAAGAAAATGAAACCAATCGAAATTGCAAAATTTATTGACCATACCGCATTAACCGCAGAAAAAACAGAAAAAGATATTATTGGACTATGTAATGAGGCGCTAGAACATCATTTTTTCTCTGTTTGTATCAATCCTTGCCATATTCCTCTAGCAAAAGAAATATTAGCAGATTCTGATGTAAAAATTTGCACAGTAATAGGTTTTCCTCTAGGAGCTAATTCAACTGCGGTTAAAGCCTTTGAAACAAAAGAAGCAATTAATGCTGGCGCACAAGAAGTCGATATGGTAATTAATGTAGGTTGGATAAAATCAGAAAAGTGGCAAGCCGTAAAAGAAGATATCGCACAAGTATTAAATGCTTGTAATGGTGTTCCGCTAAAAGTTATTTTAGAAACTTGCTTGCTTACTAAAGAAGAAATCGTTAAAGCTTGTAAAATCTGTAAAGACTTAAATGTTGCATTTGTCAAAACCTCAACAGGCTTTAATAAAGGTGGTGCAACAATAGAAGATATAGCATTAATGCGTAAAACTGTTGGAACATTAGGCGTTAAAGCATCGGGAGGTATCCGTGATACAGAAACAGCTTTAGCAATGATCAAAGCAGGAGCAACTCGTATCGGAGCAAGTGCAGGGATTGCTATTATTAATGGATTGAAGGATACTAGTCGCACATATTAATTAATAATATTAGGAGCCTTTGTAATGGATAAAAAAATTCAATCTCGTATTCAAAAATTAGACTTTTTACTAAAAAAAATGGATAAACTTCATTTAAAAGAAGCCGCTAGTATTTTGAATATATCAGAAATGACTATACGTCGAGATTTAAATACTCACAAAGGCTCTATCGTTTTATTAGGAGGATACATTGTTAGAGATCCTCATCTAAGAGAAAAAAATAACTATCTTATTTTCGAACAAGAAACGAAAAATATTGCAGAAAAAATGCACATTGGCAAAATTGCAGCCTCCTTAGTTGAAGAAGATGATATTATTTTCTTCGACTGTGGTTCGACTATCCCTTTTATTGCCTCGCAAATTGATCCTACAATAAAATTCACCGCACTTTGCTGTTCTATTAATACTTTTATGGTGCTACAAGAACGTTCTAATTGCGAAATAATTTTATGCGGAGGAAACTATTCTCGTAATAATTCTTTTTTCTCACCAATACAAAACCACTCTATCATAGATTCAATATGTACAACAAAATCATTTATTTCAGCTGCAGGAATTGATCCCGAAAAAGGCGTAACCTGTTTTGACTTTAATGAAGCGATGATTAAACAAAAAGCAATGAAAAAGAGCGGTCAGAATATTTTAGTATTTGATTCCACAAAAATGAATACTGTTCATAAAGCCTATGTTAATACTCTCAATAGCTTTGATGTGATTATTTGTGATAAAAACCTTCCAGTAGAATTTGGTAATGAAATACCGAACGTATTGAATTAGCTTAAATAAAAATATCTTTTACTATATAATTTGCGGTGAAATAACGATTATCAGACTTCAAGTGCTATAACATACAAGAAATTAATGCTTAAAACCAAATATAAACGCCCAACATTGCAAGATATCGCCACTCATCTAGGTATTACCAAAATGACGGTGAGTCGCTATCTCCGAAACCCTGATTCTGTGGCACTTGAAACACAAAAAAAAATTGCAGTAGCAATAGAAACGTTTGGTTATATCCCCAATAGAGCACCTGAAATACTTGCTAACTCAAAAAGTCAAGCAATCGGAGTTTTAGTTCCTTCCCTTACTAACCAAGTATTTGCAGATGTAATCAAAGGGATAGAACTTGTTACTGATAATGAAGGCTACCAAACTATGTTAGCACATTATGGATATAGTAAAGAGAAAGAAGAACAAAGAATCGAATCATTACTTTCTTACAATGTTGACGGTCTTATTCTATCTGAAAATGAACATACAGAAAAAACCTTAAAAATGTTAGAGATTGCTCAAATTCCTGTAATTGAAATAATGGAAAGTAATCATATTGGTATTTATCAATCTATTGGTTTCGATAATATAGCGGCAGCTGAATCAATAGTTGAAACAATGATAAATAAAGGCCACAAAAATATTATTTATTTTTCAGCTCGAATGGACAAACGAACTCAGCTTAAAATGCAAGGATATGAACAAGCCATGTTAAAATATGGTTTAACACCATATAGTCTAACAACAGAAGAAGCATCATCCTTTACATTAGGCGCAAAACAGTTACGCCAAGCACTTCAATTACACCCTCAAATAGACGGGATTTTTTGTACCAATGATGACTTAGCAATAGGTGCCTTATTCGAATGCCAAAGACAAGGAATATTGGTACCAGAGCAAATTGCAATAGCTGGTTTTCATGGCTTAGATGTTGGACAATCTCTTACCCCACAACTAGCTTCAGTGATAACTCCTCGTTTAGAGATAGGAAAAATATCCGCAACAGAATTACTAAACCAAATTCACGGAGCTACACCAAAAACATCAATAATCAATTTGGGATATAAGATCCATTTAGGTGAAAGTATTTAAAGTAGCTTTTCTATATTCTCAACACAATCATATATAACATCCTCAAAAGACCGACTAATATCCACAAAAATAACATCTGATTCATTCTCTTGTGGTATCTCTAGTGTATCAAACTGACTTTTTAACATATCGGCTTTCATAAAATGTCCTTTACGAAGTTCCATTCTTTGCAATACTAAATCAAAATCCCCATGTAAAAAAATAAAAGAAATATTCTGATTACCTTGACGAATTAAATCCCGATAACTTTTTTTCAAAGCTGAACACACTATAATGCCATTTTCATTTTTTTGCTCTAAACTAAAAGCAGCATCATTAATTCGTTCTAACCAAGGTACTCTATCTTCATCATTCAGAGGTATTCCTTGACTCATTTTTAAAATATTGGCTCTAGGATGTAAATCATCTCCATCAATAAACTTCATTTTTAATCGTTTTGCTACTTCGGTACCAATAGATGTTTTTCCTGTGCTAGATACTCCCATAAAAATAAATACTTTCCCTTTTTTCATTATTCCTCCAATGTTACCCATAACTATTTATATAAAATAATTTAGCGTATATTTAAAATTTTTCATCTCTAATTTAAATATTTTTTGAAGTTCGTCACATAAAAAAGATAAATATATTGCAATAAAGTAAATAATCAATGATATTTCATATGTTACCAGTAACAACAAATAAGGAGAGAATATGCTTATATTTACAATGATAGCCGCAATTATTTTTTTGCTAGTTTTAATTATAAAATTTAAAGTTCACGCTTTTGTTTCATTAATTATTGTGAGTTTACTCACCGCTCTAGCAACAGGTATTCCCATTGATAAAATCTTACCAACCTTATTAGGTGGATTTGGTAGTACTTTAGCATCAGTGGCACTATTAGTTGGATTAGGAGCCATGATTGGTGGTATTCTTGAAATAACTGGTGGTGCAAAAGTTCTGGCTGATACACTTATTAATAAATTTGGTAAAGAAAAAGCACCTTTAGCCTTAGGAATAGCATCATTACTTTTTGGTTTTCCTATATTTTTTGATGCTGGCTTAGTAGTAATGCTCCCCATTATATTTAGTGTAGCAAAACAGTTTGGTGGCTCAGTATTACGTTATGCCTTGCCTTCTGCTGGTGCATTTGCAGTTATGCATGCATTCTTACCCCCTCATCCAGGTCCTGTGGCATCAGGTGATTTACTTGGTGTTAATATGGGATTGTTAGTTATCGTTGGACTAATTTGTGCAATTCCAACTTGGTATATCGGAACTTATCTTTTTAGTAATTTTATAAGTAAAAGAATTTATGTCGAGCTACCAAAATCATTTCTTAGTATGGAAGTGATGGAGAATGAAAATACACTTAATCCACCAAGTTTTAAAAAGGTAATTATTGTATTACTACTTCCTGTTTTTCTTATTCTCTTTGATACAGGATTAAATACTTTAAGTGTAACAAAGGTAATTGATGGTTCTGCTCTTTGGGTACAAAGTTTGCGTTTAATCGGTAAGACACCTATTGCTCTATTGATTACATTATTAGTTGCTATTCTCTTATTACGAGATACAAGAAGCTACGAACAGATAGAAAAAATTTGTAATAATGCTTTAGGGCCAATTTGTTCTATTATATTAGTAACTGGTGCTGGCGGTATGTTTGGTGGCGTACTAAGAGCAAGTGGTATTGGTGATGTATTATCAAATATGATGTCAGATACAGGAATGCCGATTATTGTAGCTGCATTTCTAATTGCAACGACATTGCGTGTAGCACAAGGTTCTGCAACTGTAGCATTAACAACTACCGCAGCTCTTTTAGCCCCTACTGTTGCAAATGCTACGGATTTAAGCCAGTTTGATCTTTGCTTTATTGTCATCGCAATAGCTTCTGGAGCGACCGTTCTTTCTCATGTAAATGATTCTGGATTCTGGTTAGTAAGCAGATTCTTAGAAATGGATGAAAAAACGACTTTAAAAACATGGACAGCATTAGAAACATCAATCGGCGTAGTCGGATTTATTATTGCTTTAATTGGTAGCGCTATTTTATAACAAAGCTAGAGCGGTCAGAATTTAATATTCTCTAAAATTCAACCGCTCTTTTTATCAATTATGAAACCTATAATTTCTCTCGATTATGTGGTGTCATAAAATCAATATAAGGTCCTAATGGCACCACACCTGTTGGATTAATTGTAGCGTGACTTTGATAATAATGAGATTTAATATGATCCATATTTACTGTATCAGCAACGCCATTAACTTGATAAAGATCACGTAAATACCCCCAAATATTTGGATAATCTACAATACGTTTTAGATTACATTTAAAATGTCCTACATACACAGGATCAAAGCGAACTAATGTGGTAAATAAACGCCAATCAGCTTCTGTAATCTGCTCCCCTGTTAAATAACGACGAGTCGCTAAACGCTCTTCAATTTTATCTAAAGCAGCAAATAACTCAACGACAGATTCTTCATAGGCTTCTTGAGTGGTCGCAAAACCAGAACGATATACACCATTATTGATAGTTGGATAAATAAAGGCATTAAGTTCGTCTACTTCGTTTATTAATTCAGTTGGTAAAAAATTAACGGGTAATGCACCGATGTTATCAAAAGCAGAATTAAACATACGAATAATTTCTGATGACTCATTACTTACAATTGTATGCGTCTTTTTATCCCAAAGTACTGGTACAGTTACTCGTCCACTATAATCTGATTTTGCAGCCGTATAAATTTCATACATATATTTCGCATTGAAAATAGGATCAGCAATCACGCCTTCCCCCTCTTCAAATGTCCAACCATTGCTTCCCATATAAGGGTTTACAACAGACACAGAAATCATATCTTCTAAGCCTTTTAGTTTACGATAGATTAAAGTACGATGAGCCCAAGGACAAGCTAAAGACACATATAGATGATAGCGATTAGCTTCTGCTTTAAAACCAGCAATACCTGTTGGTCCAGCACTACCATCTACCGTTACCCAATTTCTAAATCTTGCAATATCACGTTGGAAACGACCTCCAGTCTTATCTGTATCATACCACTTATCATACCATCTACCTTCAACTAATAATCCCATTTTCTCTCCCTATAATATTCTATTGTTTAACCTATTTTTTATAATAACGGGTTATAACTGAATGATAAACAATAGTTTTAGGAAATAATTATTCTCTTTTTAAGAACAATAACCAACTAACAAAAAATAGCACCAAATATTTTAATATTTGGTGCTATTTATTAACTTACTAATAATATTAATTATTTAGAGCAACAGCAATCATCTTGTGCTTTTTCAAAACGCTCTGCGACATAATCCCAGTTTACAACGTTCCAGAATTCTTTAATATAATCTGGACGGCGATTTTGAAATTTTAAATAGTATGAGTGTTCCCAAACATCTAAACAAAGTAATGGGAAACCTTCACAACCAGCAAACTCTTTACCCATTAATGGGCTTTCTTGATTTGCTGTTGAAACAACAGATAACTTTCCATCATTGACGATCAACCACGCCCATCCAGATCCAAAGCGAGTAGCAGCTGCTTTTTCAAATTCTGCTTTAAATGCATCAACTGAACCAAAATCACGAACGATAGCTTCTTGTAACGCGCCTTTTAATACGGTATCTTTTTTCAAGCATTTCCAAAATAACGTGTGATTAACATGACCACCAACATTATTACGAACCGCCGCTAATTTGTCCGCTGGTATATCAGCTAATTTACGTACAACTTGTCCTGGACATAAATCAGCAAAATCAGTCAGTCCTTCTAATGCAACATTTGCATTATTCACATAAGCTTGGTGATGTTTACTATGGTGAATTTCCATTGTTTGTGCATCAAAATGCGGTTCTAATGCATCATAAGCATAACCTAATTCAGGTAAAGTATAAGCCATATTATTTTTTCCTTATATAAAGTAATTGTTAGGGTAATCTTTCTCATTTTAACAAAAAAATTGATCAAGATCATTAAAACTTTATTTTTAATAAAAAATAACCTACTTCTTCTAGAAATAGGCTATTTCATTTACACTTAATTCATACTCACAAAGTTAATTTTGAGCTTTAACTGCCGCAACAGCAACCATATTAATAATGCGACGAACAGATGAAGCGGATGTTAAAATATGTACCGCCTTATCCATTCCCATCAAGATAGGTCCAATTGTAATTGGAGTTGCCGTACCTTGTAATAAATTCAAACTAATACGAGCAGTTTCCATATTTGGCATAATTAGTAAATTTGCCGCACCTTTTAATGGGCTATCAGGCATAATTTCATTACGTAAATTTGCTGATAAAGCAACATCACAATGCATTTCACCATCAATAATTAAATCTGGCGCTCTTTCACGTACTATTGATAAAACTTCACGCATTTTGACCGCACTTGGTTCATTTAATGTACCATAATTAGAATGAGAAATTAGTGCAACTTGTGGCTCAATACCAAAACGACGAACTTCCTCTGCTGACATCAATACGATATTTGCTAAATCCTCTGCTGATGGATCACTATTTACAAAGGTATCTGCAATAAATAAATTACCACTGGATAACACCAAACCATTAACGGTTGCTGGAATTTGTCCTTCTTTAACACCAATAATATCTTTAATTGCGGTCAAATGAGAACCAAATGGTCCAACTAATCCACACAACATAGCATCCGCTTTACCCAATTCTAATAAAACCGAACCAAGTGCGGTTGGATTATGTAACATTTTACGTTTAGCACCAGCAAGTGCCACACCTTGACGTTTTAATTTATTGTAATAAGCCTGATAACATTCTTCGTAATATGGATTATGTTCAATATCAATAATTTCAAGATCTGGACCAATATCAAGTTTCAACCCTAATTTTTGAATTTTTTCTTGGATTACCTTTGTACGACCCAATAATATTGGAGTAGCAATGCCTAATGCGGCAATTTCTTGTACGGCTTGTAAAACTTTATTTTCTTCACCATCAGTTAAAATAACTCGTTTTTTATCTTGTTTTGCTTGAGCAAACACTGGCTTCATAAATAAATTTGTTTTATAAACAAACTGTGTAAGCTGCTCTTTATAGGCTTCAAAATCTTCAATTGGACGAGTTGCAACACCACTATCCATTGCTGCTTTAGCAACGGCTGGAGCAATTTTAACAATTAAACGAGGATCAAAAGGTCGTGGAATAATATAATCAGGACCAAAAGAAACGCCTGTTTCTCCATAAGCGGATGTTACGACATCACTCTGTTCTGCTAAAGCCAAATCAGCGATAGCATAAACTGCTGCTAACTTCATTTCTTCATTAATAGCTGTCGCACTTACATCTAAAGCACCCCGGAAAATAAATGGGAAACATAACACATTATTAACTTGATTTGGGAAATCAGAACGCCCAGTACACACAATTGCATCAGGACGAACTGCTTTTGCTAATGGCGGTAAAATCTCTGGATCTGGATTTGCGAGAGCAAGAATTAATGGGCTAGGTCCCATCGTTTTAACCATTTCTTGTGTTAATGCTCCTGCGGCAGAACACCCTAAGAAAATATCTGCATTAGGAATTGCATCGGCAAGAGTTCTAGTTCCATTATCATCAATAGCATAAAGCTTTTTAGTTTCATCCATACGATCATCACGGCCTTTAAAAATAACCCCTTTTGAATCGCAAACGGTGATGTTTTCACGTTTCATACCTAATGAAACCAATAAATTCAAACAAGCAATAGAAGCGGCACCTGCACCAGATGCGACTAATCGTACGTCTTCAATTTTTTTACCAACAATACGTAATCCATTAATTACTGCCGCAGCGGAAATAATAGCTGTTCCGTGTTGATCATCATGGAAAACTGGAATATTCATTCGTTCACGTAATTTATTTTCAATATAAAAACATTCTGGTGCTTTAATATCTTCAAGGTTAATACCACCAAATGTTGGTTCAAGTGCAGCAATAATATCAATTAATTTATCAGGATCCCTTTCATCAACCTCAATATCAAATACATCAACATTCGCAAATTTCTTAAAAAGTACCCCTTTTCCTTCCATTACGGGTTTGCCAGCTAATGCACCAATATTTCCTAATCCAAGTACTGCTGTACCATTAGAAATTACTGCAACTAAATTACCTCGAGAAGTATAGCGATAAGATGCAGAAGGATCGGCTTGAATTTCTAAACAAGGCTCAGCAACACCCGGTGAATAAGCTAATGCTAAATCACGTTGTGTAGCTAAAGATTTAGTTGGGGTAACTTCAATTTTTCCTGGGCGTGGATATTCGTGAAAATCGAGTGCGGCTTGACGTAATTGATCGTCCATAAAATGCTCCTGTAAAATTAATTGTATCAAATATGTTAAATTAAGATTAGTGCATTATAGAGAAAATGCAATAAAAAAATGTGATGAGATCCACATTATTTATTAAATGTTATTACTATATAAATTAAATTATCCCTATTCGGTTATTCTTTTTATTAAGAAAACAGGTAGAATAAATCAAACTGAAATTATTAATAAGCATTCTATAATGAGATTAGATAAATATTTAGCCGAAAACCTCGGTTTAACCCGCTCTCAAGCAAATAAATTTTTACGTTCAGGATTAATTAATCTGAACGGAAAAATAATCAAATCAGGTTCAACACAAGTTACTGTCGAAGATGAAATTATCTGTGATGGTAAACAATTAGGTTGGTATGAAGCAGGACAATACATTATGCTTTATAAACCTCAAGGGTATGTATGCTCTCATACTGATGATAATTATCCGAGCATTTATCAATTCTTTGATTACCCACTCCTGGGGAAAATCCATAGTGCAGGTCGATTAGATGCCGATACAACTGGACTAATCTTATTGACAGATGACGGTAATTGGTCACATCGTATTACTTCCCCCAAGTACCATTGTGAAAAAACGTATTTGGTTAGCTTAGCCGATCCTGTTGAAGATTATTATCAACAATCTTGCTATGACGGTATTCTACTGCGTGGAGAAAAAGAATTAACGAAACCAGCTAAATTGGAAATTATTGATGATTACAATGTAAATTTAACGCTGTCTGAAGGTCGTTACCATCAAGTTAAGCGTATGTTTGCTGCATTAGGTAATAAGGTTATTGGATTACACCGTTGGAGGATAGGAAATATAGTGCTTGATGACAACCTACAAGAAGGGGAATTTCGCCATTTAACGCAACAAGAACTTGATACATTTAATAAACTATAATCTACAATTTATAAAAAGGATTTTTTATGGCTTTACAACGTTGCCCAGAATGTCGACATAAAGTGAGTGAAAATGCACAAGCCTGTCCTAACTGTGGTTTTTCATTTAAAGAAAGCGATTTAGAAATATACCGACAAAAATTAGAAGAACGCCGTCTTCATAATCAAGAAATAAATCGAAAAAGCGTAAAGATTCATCTTTTTTGGTTAGCTATATTTACATTAGTGATTGCTATCGCTGGTTGGCTAAATAACTAAAAAAGTGCGGTATTTTTTACCGCACTTTTGGCTAAATTATCCTACAAACTCTTTATTTGGAATTTTCTTCCATTTTATGTAATTTATGCTTATAAGCATAACTTCCCCATAAAGCGTAAGCTAATGCTTCTTTTTTCATAATTTCAGGAATATCAGCTGAAATTAATTTTTCAGTAGGTTTATCATAAATAAAGCCTTCCGCTTGTTTATTTTGTTGTAAAATCGCTACTTGATTGCCACGCATATATGCTAAAGTTTTATCAAATTGCATTAAAGCACGGTTAGGGTCTTCTGGTTTCGTCAAATCATAACCAAGCATAGGATAATTACCGCTAATGCCGATTAATGAAAGTAATGTTGTTGGCATATCAATTTGGCTCACTAGGCGATTATCACGTTTAGGTGCAATCCCCTCTCCTACAATTAATGCGGGAATATGGAAATTTTTGATTGGGACGATTGAATCACCATAAGCTCTTGAATCATGATCAGCAATAATTAAAAAGACCGTATCTTTCCAATAATCTGATTTTTTTGCTAAATCAAAAAAGTAGCCAATTGAATAGTCAGCATATTTTGCTGCATTATTGCGGGTAGCTTGTGGTTGTTCATAAAGTTTAATCCGTCCTTCTGGAAATTCAAAAGGATCGTGATTACTAGAACTAAACACTAAGCTAAAAAATGGCTTACCTTGTTTATTTAATTCAGTAAATGTGGCATTGGCTTTATCAAATAAATCTTCATCACTTGCTCCCCAAGTTCCAACAAACTTAGGATTATCATAATCATTTTGATCGACTATATGTTGAAAACCATTTCCATAGAAGAAACTCGCCATATTATCAAAATGTTTTTCTCCCCCATAAATAAAGGAAGTATGGTAACCTCGTTTAGTCAACATTTCAGCAATCGTAAAAAAGCCATTTTGACTACCTGTCAGTTTTACAACGGATCGTGCTGGTGTCGGGGTAAAGCCTGCTGTAACAGCTTCAATACCTCTCACTGAACGCGTACCTGTGGCATATAAATTATCAAATAACCAACCTTGAGATGCGAGCTTGTCAAATTCTGGCGATAAACCTCGATTATCGCCTAATGCGCCAATAAATTGTGCCCCTAGACTTTCTTCTAAAATAATAACTAAGTTTTTTGGCTTACCCTGATAGGTAGCTTGGTTTTTCGTTAAAGTCGGTAATGTTTCGGAAATATAATCCGTATCAGGACGCCCTCTCACATTTCTTAATGTTGTAATAACTTCTTCTATTGGCATTTTTCCGTAAAGTTTTGAGGCGTTAGCTTCATCTGCCATTTGTTGAACGGCAAATAGCACAGAATAACCAGAATTTAATACTAATGAATTAACTAAAGGATCAGAAGAAAATGCCACCATTGCGGGATTAATACCACGATGTTGCAAACTTGATCTTGCCCCTAAAAAAGTTATCGCTACCACAAAAATAAATAAGAACGGTCTAAAATACCATCTAGGATAAGAGAGATTTTTGGTAACTCGATTCGCTATTTTCCAAAAAATAATAACAGAAATTACCGTTAAGATAGCGCTGGATATCACTGCAAATAAATGCCCAGTGGCAAGCATAGTAAATACTTCTTTTGGATAAAGCAAATATTCAACAAATAAACGGTTAGGTCTGAAATCATAGGTTTCAATGAATGCTGGAGTAGATAACTCCATAAAAACAACAAAAGTACTCCCTAACACTAGCCAAATTTTAACAACAAAATTAACTAGCTTTCCAACCCCATTCTCACTTGTAAACAAGCAAGAAAGAATTATCGGTAGTGAAAATAGCCAACATAAACTTGAAACATCAATTCGGATCCCTTGTAAAAACAAAGGTATCCAGCCATCTACTGCATTAATTCTCTCAGACTGCCAAATAGACAATCCGAAACGAAATACAGATAAAATAACTAAATTAAGTAAAAAGAAAATAATTATTGGATAAATGGGTCCAAACCATTTTTTTAAACTAGACATTTTTTTACCTTTACAACAAGGAAATAGAGAGTGGTATTATATAAAAATCCTCAATAAATAAATATATAAAATAAACTTTATTTTATATAAAAAAATAACCGCACTTGATCCTATTCAAATCAAAGTGCGGTCAAAATTATAATTAAATTTTTATACTAAGCTTTGTCTACTTCCAAACGTTCAAATGCCAATACATTATTTTCTAATCGACGTAACAACAAGGTAGCAATACCAGTGATCACAAGATAAATCGCACCGGCAATCCCATAAATAGTTAACGCATCATATTCTGTACCATATAATTGGCGTGCATAGCCCATAATATCTAAAATAGTAATGGTTGATGCCAAAGACGTTCCTTTAAATACTAAAATAATTTCATTTGAATAAGATGGCAATGCTCGTTTTAAAGCATAAGGAATTAGGATTTTTAAAGTTTGTAACCGAGTTAATCCTAAAGCGGCACAACTTTCCCATTGCCCTTTAGAAATGGCTTTTACTGCCCCGTGAAATAGCAATGTAGAATAAGCCGCACTATTTAATGCTAACGTCAACATCGCACAAAACCACGCATTCGATAAAAAGAACCATAATGGACTATCTACAATCCATTGAAACTGTCCCGGTCCCGCATAAATGAGGAAAAACTGTACTAATAATGGCGTACCTGTAAATAAAGTTAAATAAATATTGACCGCACTTTTTAGCCATTTATTTTCCATAGAAAGTAAAAAAGTTAATACTAACGCTAAAAAGAAAGCAATAAATAAGGATACCGCTGTAAGAATTAAACTGGTGGAAATACCTTGTGAAATAACGGCAAAATATGCTTGAATTCTTTCCATAATATTTATCCTAAGGCTCTTTCAAAATGCGTAAAACGTAACTCAAGTTTACGAATAATAAACTGACTGACTAAAGTAACACCTAAGTAAATCAAGGCAGTTAAACCATACCAAGTAAAAGGTTGATGAGTATTTGTATTAATTAAATCAGCTTGACGCATTAAATCATTTACACCAATCAATGATACCAAAGCAGTATCTTTTAATAACACTAACCACTGATTACTTAGCCCAGGAAGTGCGTGACGCCACACTTGAGGCATAACAATATGAATAAAAGTATAAGCTCGACTTAATCCTAACGCTTCTCCAGACTCCCATTGTCCGATAGAAATAGCTTGAATCGCACCACGCAAAGACTGTGAAGCATAAGCAGCAAAAATAATCGCTAGCGCTATTACACCACACACAAAAGGTGTTAACTCAACATATTCACCTGTAATCAATTCTATTACTTCAGGTAAACCAAAATAAATTAAGAAAACTACCAGAATTTCTGGCAAACCACGCAATAACGCAACCAGTACAGAAATAGGTTTACGAATAATAACTTGTTTATTTGTTTCTAAAGAGACAAATATTATAGATAATACTAAGCCAGCAATCAGAGAACAAACAGCTAACCCTAAGGTCATTAGGGTCGCTGAATATATTAAAGGGAGATAATCAAGAAACATAATATTTATTTAGTCATCCATTTATCATAAATTTTTTGGTATTCACCATTCTCTTTAATAACGGCTAAACCTTTATTCAAGTCAGCTACTAATTCTGCATTTGATTTCTTAACCGCGATACCTAATCCATTACCAAAATATTTTTTATTTGTTATTTTATCACCAACAAATGCTAATGAATCTTCTTTTGATAGCATATCAACAAGAACAGCCGTATCACCGAAAATCAAATCAATACGTCCATTTTTTAAATCTAAAATTGCATCTTGTAAACTTGCATAAGATTTAGGTGAATATTGTTTTCCTTCTGCAACAATATACTGTTGGAATGTCGTACCATTTTGCACCCCAACATTTTTTGCTGTTTCTAAGGTTGCTTTGCCTTTTAAGCTGATAAAACTTGCAGAACTATCATAATAAGCATCAGTAAATGCCACTTGTTCCGCTCTTGATTCAGTTATATCAATAGCTGAAATCGCAGCCTGAAAACCACCACGTCCTTTCATTAAACTTGGAATTAAAGCATCAAATGCTTGGCTTTTAAAATGACAAGTAGCTTGAATTTCTTTACAAATTGCATTAGCTACATCAACATCAAATCCAATAATTTCCCCTTTTTCATTTGTCATTTCAAAAGGAGGATAACTTGGCTCCATCGCAAAAGTAATTTCTTGTGCATTAACAAAAGCGGAGGTAGCTAAAATAGTAGTTAATAATAATTTTTTCATATTGTGTTCCTTATTCTGAGTGTGATAAATATTGTTTAAATTGCTCTGTTTGTGGATGATCAAATCGACTTGCATCCCCCATTTCGATAATATGTCCTTGCTCCATATACACGACTTTTGTTGCCACTTTTTTCGCAACGGACACTTCGTGGGTAACAATAATTTGTGTAATCCCTGTTTGTTGTAATTCCTGAATAATCGACACAATCTGTGCAGTAATTTCAGGATCAAGCGCCGCTGTTGGCTCATCAAATAATAAAACCTGAGGCTTCATCATCAATGCTCTAGCAATAGCAACACGTTGTTGTTGACCTCCTGATAAATGCAAAGGATAGCGGTCACCAAATTCTTCTAAACGTAGGCGTTTTAATAATTCAAATGCCTCTTGTTTAGCTATCTCTTTACTGATACCTAATACTTTTACAGGGGCTTCAATTAAATTTTCAATCACCGTCAAATGTGGCCATAAATTATATTGTTGAAATACCATACCAACATCTTGGCGTAATTGACGTATTTTCTTCGTGTCAGCCTTTGCAACAGAAAGATCAAAAGTATTATTTGCGATACTTAATTCTCCCGTTTGAGGGATTTCAAGTAAATTAAATGTACGAATTAATGTACTTTTCCCTGCACCACTTGGGCCTAATAAAACCACTGTATCGCCATCTTCAGCCACTAAGTTAATATCAAATAAGGCTTGTGTCGTACCATAAAAAAAATTTAAATGTTTAACGCTAATAGTCATATATAAAATACTCTGATTTAAAAACTGAAATAATATTAATATTTATTGCATAATTATGCAATAAATAAATAACAATTTTTATTATTTTTTTTCAAAAAAGAATATTCAACTTTTTATGATTAAATTTAAATCAATAAATTGAAAGAATTAAAAAAGTAAAGAAGTATAAGGAAACTACTATTTCCCAAATACCTATTTGTTTTATAGATAATTTTTTTATTGGAATATAAATAGCTCTTATCAAAGGAAGAGTAAATGCTAATACTAATTTATAATTGCTTAAATATGCAAAAAGAATAATACAAAGAAGATGATATAGAATGGATACTTTTAAATAGATAGGATTTTTTCTTTCTCTCATTACTGACTTTACATATAAAGTTGTTCCTATGAACAAAAGACTCGGATAAAGTGCAACAAACCAGATTTGTTTATCAAATACATTTTTTGAAAAATAATAAGATGCCATACCAGCAATAGCAAAAATAACAATACCTGCCAAATCATTGATTAATGCCCTTTCATTTTTTTTCTTTGTATAATAAATATTAATAATAACAAAAGGTAACATTACAATAAGAAAATAAATAATATGCCAATTATAAAATAATGTGGGCAAGGCGAAAATAAAACTAACAGAACCATAAATTAAAGCCCATTTTTTATATAAAGTTAAATTTCGACCTTTAAATAGGCTTAAAAAAGGGTAAGTCATTAGGTATAAACTAAACCAAGCTAATAACAGAAATATATGTTGCCAAACAAATGTTGTAGATAACATACCATATAAAAATGGCATTAATGCCATCACAATAGCACCGTGCTGATTGGAAATGAGTAATTTCATTCATCCTCCTACAATCTACAATACAGTAGAGATAAAAGTTCACAATATACTTATTGTATAATAAATACATAATAATATTGTACTTTGTTAATCATTTATAAGTATTTCCCTAAAATTACCTTTCTAAAAGCCAGCACTTTACTTATACTACACAGACTCTAAGCGACTTTTAAAATCTTTTAAAGATTATCAATCTGTCATTGTATAACAAAGCTAAAAAATTTATCTTTTATTAATTAAAAATAAATAGACATTCAAGGTTCTATTATGAATATTTATACTTACATTTGCTTCCTATCTAGCCTTTCCATTTTTATCGGATTTATCACTGCTAAAATTAGCGATCGTATCCAATATACAATCGCTGTTACCGCAACATCAATGGTAAGTTCTCTAGTTTTACTTGGATTAGGATACTTAAACTGGTTTAATCTTGATGATGTAGCAATTAAAGTTATGCAACAAATTGATTTTAAAAGTTTTTTATTAGATGGCATTTTAGGATTTCTACTGTTTGCAGGCGCATTAGGTATAAAACTCCCAGTAATGAAAACACAAAAATGGGAAATAACCTCTCTGGCTCTCTTTTCAACAGCAACCTCCACGTTTTTAATTGCAGGGTTATTTTATTTTATTAGTTATGCCATTGGATTTAATATTGACTTCATTTATTGCTTACTCTTTGGATCCTTAATTTCACCAACCGATCCTATTGCTGTACTAGCAATCATAAAAAACTTAAAAGCACCTAGAAAACTATCAATGAAAGTAGAAGGAGAATCATTATTTAATGATGGTGTTGGATTAGTTATTTTTACCACCGTTTTTGCTGTCGCTTTTGAAGGGCAATCTCCTACTATTACAGGTGTAGCTCAACTATTTCTTACAGAGGCAATAGGGGGAATCTTATTTGGATTAATTATAGGAGTGATTGCACATTTCCTAATTTCAGCTACTGATGATAGTAGCCTAGAAATATTACTTACATTAACTATACCAACAGCAGGTTTTATTACTGCAAATTTATTACACGTATCTGGTGCATTATCAATGGTTGTTTCAGGGATAATGATAGGAAACTGGACAAGACACACTGGATTTTCTGAGCATAATAAACACAATTTTAATCATTTTTGGGAAATGATTGACCATTTTCTCAATTCATTGCTCTTTTTGCTAATAGGTCTTGCTCTACTACTCGTCAACTTTAGCTATCAAGGTATCCTTTTAAGTATTATAGCTATTCCCGTATGCTTACTCTGTCGTTACATTAGCGTTTGGATCCCTTTCCAAGTACTCGGAAGAAAAAATATTTATAATCCTTATACCTTACGAATTTTAACATGGGGTGGATTACGAGGAGGATTATCACTTGCAATGGCATTATCAATACCTAGAGATAATATAATAAGTCAACATATTGGTATGAATATCCACGAATTGCTATTAATTATGACATATAGCGTTGTTATGTTCTCCATACTCATTCAAGGTACTACTATTGAAGCAATGGTAAAAAAATCAAAAGAAGCAACGATGATAAGCAGAGGATATGTCGGATTACATAAAAAGAAAAATTAGAAAATAAGATCATATGATCTATATCAACGAATTGAATATTTCTTACTTGTTACAATAATGTTGCAACTATACAATACATCATTTAATATTACTTTGAATTATTGATATAAATAAACTACTTAAAACTCGAAAGGAAATAAAGAATGGTTACGCCACAAATATTAATTGTTGAAGATGAAGTAATCACAAGAAATACTTTAAAAAGTATTTTTGAGGCGGAAGGCTATGATATTTTTGAGGCATCGGATGGCAATCAAATGCATCAAATCCTTTCAAATCATAAAATTGATCTAGTTATTATGGATATTAATTTACCTGGAAAGAATGGTTTAATGCTTGCAAGAGAATTAAGAGAAAATACAAACACCGCATTAATGTTTTTAACAGGTAGAAATAATGAGGTCGATAAAATATTAGGGTTAGAAATTGGTGCAGATGATTATATTACCAAACCATTTAATCCTCGAGAATTAACAATTCGAGCAAGAAATCTTTTACAAAGAACAATGCAAGAATCTACAAAAGCAACGGTTCAAAATGTTGAAGAATACCGCTTTAATGGGTGGAAATTAAATTTAAATAGCCGATCATTAATTAATCCTGAAGGTGATGAATTTAAATTACCACGTAGCGAATTTAGGGCAATGCTACATTTTTGTGAAAATCCTGGAAAAATTCAAACTCGTGAAGAGCTATTGAAAAAAATGACAGGACGAGACTTAAAACCACAAGATAGAACTGTTGATGTTACTATTCGTCGTATTAGAAAACATTTTGAAGAACATCCTGAAACGCCAGAAATAATTACAACAATTCATGGAGAAGGTTATCGTTTTTGTGGTAACTTAGAATAAATACCCTGATAATAAAATCTTTTTACTTTTAAAAGACTAGCCTTAATACAAAACTAGTCTTTTAAATTAAATGAGTTTTATTGTTTTTATATAAAATATTATTAAAATATTCTTTACAAGAATCTTACTTTTGCCTCAGCAATGGCTTCTGCAACACGTAACGGAGATACGCCACCTTTTGCACAGCGTTTATCTAAGCAAGATTGCAAAGATAAAATTTCATAAACATCTTCATTGACCACATCGCTAAATTGACGGAATTCATCAATAGTTAAATCTTCCAATCCTTTATGAACTTTTATTGCATAAACAACGGTTTCCCCTACAATATGATGTGAATCACGGAAAGGCACACCTTTTGAAACTAAATAATCAGCTAATTCCGTCGCATTAGAATAACCTTTTAGTGCCGCTTCTTTAGTTCGCTCAACATTGACTTTAATATCATCTAATACGAAACTTGCCATTTCCACGCAATCTTGCCAAGTATCTAAGGCATCAAAAATTCCTTCTTTATCTTCTTGCATATCCTTATTATAAGCAAGTGGTAATGCTTTTAAAGTAACGAGCATTCCTGTTAATGCCCCCATTACTCGACCAGCTTTCCCACGAATTAATTCACAAGCATCAGGATTTTTCTTTTGTGGCATTAATGATGACCCTGAAGTTACACGATCAGATAATTCCACAAAATCCGCTTCGCCACTGTTAAAAATAATCATATCTTCTGCAAAACGAGAAAGATGAGCCATACTCAAAGATGCCGTAGAAAGTAATTCAATGATATGATCACGATCAGACACGCTGTCTAAACTATTTCGAGTTGCCATAGAAAAATCAAGATCTTTTGCTAATTGTTCACGATCAATAGGATAAGCTGTTCCTGCCAATGCACCACTGCCTAAAGGGCAAGTATTCATTCTGCGATAAGCATCACTTAAACGAGAATAATCACGATCTAACATTTCCACATAAGCCATACACCAATGTGCAAAAGAAATAGGTTGAGCTCGTTGTAAATGGGTATAACCCGGCATTACTGCATCTTGATTATTTTCTGCCGTTTCAACTAATTTTACTTGTAACCGGCGAATTGTATGTTGTAATTCTGTTACTCGTTGCTTACACCACATTTTAATATCTAACGCAACTTGATCGTTACGGCTACGCCCTGTATGTAATTTTTTACCCAAATTACCTATTTTATTAATCAGCTTACTTTCAACCCAACTATGAATATCTTCTGCGTCATCTTGCAAAATCCCTAAAGGATTTGACCGCACTTCCACCAATAACGCATTTAACGCAACTTCTAATTGTTGCTGCTCTGCTTTTGTTAAGATCCCAACAGTAACTAATGCTTTTGACCAACCAATAGAGCCTTCAATATCTTGTTCTGCTAAACGATAATCAAAGCGTAGTGAATCATTAAAATCTTTGAAACGTTTATCTGCTGCTTGTGTAAAACGTCCACCCCAAAGTGCCATATTTTTTCCTTTATGTGTATTTTCTTAATAAAAAATGCTGGGTTTCAATACCCAGCCTTTATATTTATCAGTAAGTTATAAAATTTATTATCTCATTGAGTAAAAGTGCGGTCAATTTTTCTATTGATTTATCATTCACAATCCTGATTTATAATCCTATAATCAATAACTAGAATTTAACAATATGATAAATAACGACACCTTACATTTGATTATTTATTCTATTATTATGCATAAATAATCAAAAATCAACGTTTATTTTAATTTAAAGGTAAACAAATGAAAAAATACCCTTCATTTATTGATATGTACTCACAACTCATTGCTACACCAAGTATTAGTAGCCTTAATCCCGAATTTGATCAATCAAATCAACCCATTATTATATTATTAGCTAACTGGTTAGCCGATCTTGGCTTTAAGGTAGAAATTCTACCAGTAGAAGGCCGTCATCAAAAATTTAATCTATTAGCAACTTATGGTACTGGTGAAGGCGGATTGCTACTTGCAGGACATACGGATACTGTCCCTTTTGATGAGGGAAGATGGACATTTAATCCATTTAATTTAACAGAAAAAGAGGGGAAGTTTTATGGATTAGGTAGTGCCGATATGAAGGGCTTTTTTGCGTTTATCATTGAAGCGATAAAAGATTTAGATTTACAACAACTCAATAAACCATTACGTATCTTAGCCACCGCAGACGAAGAAACGACAATGCTAGGAACAAGAACCTTTATTCAGCATACACATATTCGCCCTGATTGTGCCATTATTGGTGAACCTACGTCCCTAAAACCAATAAATGCCCACAAAGGACATCTTGCGGAAAGCATTCAAATTATTGGCAAAACAGGACACGCCAGTGATCCTGATAAAGGAATTAATGCTATTGAATTAATGTACCAAGCCACAGGATATTTGATGGAATTACGAGATGAACTAAAACAAAAATACCATCATTCTGCTTTTAAAATACCTTACCCAACGATGAACTTAGGATCTATTAATGGCGGAGATGCAGTCAATCGAATTTGTGCTTGTTGTGAACTTGCTTTAGAAATTCGTCCATTGCCAAATATGCAACTTAATGATTTAAATGAAATGTTACAAAAAAAGCTTACACCACTATTTGAACAATGGGGAGATTTAATTTCAATCAAATCATTACACGAGCCTATTCCTGGTTTTGAATGTGAACATTCAGCACAAATAGTGCAAGTTGTCGAAAAACTTCTTGGTGAAAAATGTGAAGCAGTAAACTATTGTACCGAAGCCCCTTTCATTCAACAACTATGCCCAACTTTAGTATTAGGTCCTGGTTCAATAGCACAAGCTCATCAACCAGATGAATATTTATCGGCAGATTTTATTCAGCCAACAATAAAATTGTTGCAAAAATTGATTGTGAATTTTTGTCAGTAAAAACTAACAATGATTTTCAATTTATTTTATACTAAAAAATAATATTACTTTGTATTATCAAGAATAAAAATTATGCTAATTACCTTAACTACTTATTTGTTGTTTCTTTATTTTTTAATCATTTTCATTTGTCATCGAGAAATAATGATTCATCATTTTATTTCCCAAAATATTCTAAGATCACCAGAATATACTAATTCAATTAAAAGAATGAGATTATTAGGAGCGCGTTTTGATATAAAAGTGATTTCCTCAATGCTCATCCTTCCATATTTAATTTCATTTTTGCTTTCAAGTTTTTTATCTTCAAATAATATTTCTGTGTATTTTTATTCTATCTCTATTTTTATTATTTCCTTTATTTGTATTGCTTTTACTGTAGGAAACTATTTTTATTATAAAACCTACAATACTTACTACGATGTATTTATCTTTGGCTTTTTTGAAGATGATACAGAAGCAGTATTAAAAAATATTTATGACGATTATCCTATTTTTAAATCAATTCTAATCGTTTTAATACTTTCAATTATCCCTAGTGTCATCAGTTTTCTTTTATTAAAAGATATTAAGGTAGAAACTACGCTCGCAGCATATACTCTTTTATTTATTACTTTAATACTAATGATACTAGCTTTAAGAGGCACAATAAATTCAAAACCATTAGGGAAAATTCACGCTCAAGTATCTTCATTAAATACTATTAATTATATGGTACCTAATGGTCCTATAGCTGTAACTTGGGCTATTAAAGAGCGTAAAAAATCAATACAATTTTCTCCCGTGGAAAAAGAGAGAGGAGAAATATTAATCCAAAATTTATTTTCAAGAAATTCTTTAATTTATCAAACAGAACAAAATTCTTATTTAGAAGAAAATCTTCCACATGTTGTTTTTTCATTAATGGAAAGTTTTGGACATAATATTTTATATATGGATAATCCTGATAAAAATGATCTGTTAGGTGAATTACGTACTCATTTTAATGAAGATTTTGTATTTAAAAACTTTACCTCATTTGATAATGGTACAGCCTCATCATTATTGGGACAATGTTTCTATAGTACTAATGAAAATTTAAGCCAATCTTCAGAACAAAAAACATTATTACCTCATACCGCCTTTAAACCCTATAAAGAAAAAGGTTATAGAATTATCTTTATAACCTCAGGAAATGCAATGTGGAGAAGCCTTGCAAATTATCTCCCATATCAAGGGGTAGATGAAATCTATGATCAAAATAACATCATAGATATCTATCCAGAATCTCAAAATACCCTATCCTATTGGGGAGTAGCAGATGAATATTCATTTAAACTAGCAAAAAAATTACTAGATGAATCAAAACAACCACTCTTTATTTATATTTTAACCATTACCAATCATCCCCCATACAAAGCTCCTCATGGTTATAAAGTGAAAACTATTGATTCATCTTGTCTTATTGGAAAAATAGGAAAAGATGATACAGAACGAAAAAATATATTATCGGCTTATCAGTATGCTACGGATGCTTTAGGTAATTTTATTACTAATATAAAAAATTCATCTTTAAAAGAAAAAACAATTATTGGTGCAAGTGGTGATCATCATCTAAGAGGAATGAAACAAACACTTCCTCAAGAAACGTTTTTATCTTATTCAGTTCCTTTTTATTTGTATGTACCCAAAACAATACTAGAAAATACGCCTACCCATTTTGATCGGTCTAGATTCGGTTCCCATAAAGATATTATGCCAACCTTGTACTCTATAAGCCTATCAAATGCTGAATATTGGGCTATTGGTGGTAGGAACCTGCTTTTACAGAAAGATATCCCTCAATATAACTTTTCTTATAATAGATTAATTTGGGCTGATAAATCAGGAGTGGTAGACATTTCAAAAACGCCTTTTACTAAATATTCTTGGGATAAATCTTATTTAGTAGCAAAAAATGAAATACCCATGACAAAAAAAGAAATTCAAACAATTAATGATTATATAGAACTATTAAATTGGCAAATGAATTTTCTATTAAAAGGTTATAAAAATCCTTAATCTCACTAAATATTAAAATGAGTCGCCCTGTTATCATTGATTAACTATCGGCTCATTAATTATACTTATAATGCAAGATTCAACCTCAAAACAAAGTATCACAAAGAAAATAAAAAGATAAGTAGAAGTGGTGGGCGATACCGGTCTCGAACCAGTGACCCCCTCCTTGTAAGGGAGGTGCTCTCCCAACTGAGCTAATCGCCCGATAGATGCTTTCCAGCTATCAGATGTTTATCTTAGATAAACAATGGGATTTAGACTTAAGTGGTGGGCGATACCGGTCTCGAACCAGTGACCCCCTCCTTGTAAGGGAGGTGCTCTCCCAACTGAGCTAATCGCCCACTTGAGCCTAAAGCAACGTAAGAACACTTTGTTGAAAAGTGGTGGGCGATACCGGTCTCGAACCAGTGACCCCCTCCTTGTAAGGGAGGTGCTCTCCCAACTGAGCTAATCGCCCTTACGTTGTGAAAAGGCATTATAAGTAATATGGCTTAACAGTCAATAGATTTTTGTTTTTTTTTATTTGTTTGTTTTAAAATTAGTCATAATTACAGATTATCTCTTATTAATTCTTTGAAGTCATAGTACAATAGCCAAAGTATATTTTTCTAAAAAAGATGAGTAATAAATAATGAAATTAGAAGCCCTATTTGATTTAGATCCCAATGTAAAAGTTCGTACAAGATTTGCACCAAGCCCAACAGGCTATTTACACGTTGGTGGTGCAAGAACTGCATTATATTCTTGGTTATTTGCCAAACATCATCAAGGTGAATTTGTTCTGCGTATTGAAGATACGGATTTAGAACGTTCAACACCTGAAGCAACACAAGCAATCTTAGAAGCGATGGACTGGTTAAATTTAAAATGGGAATATGGTCCTTATTATCAAACCAAACGTTTTGATCGCTATAACCAAGTTATTGATCAAATGCTTGAACAAGGTTTAGCTTATCGTTGCTATTGTACAAAAGAACGTTTAGAAGAACTGCGTCATACACAAGAAGAAAATAAAGAAAAACCACGCTATGACCGGTATTGTTTGCATAATCAAGAAAATCCACTTGATAGACCGCATGTAGTGCGTTTTAAAAATCCACAAGAAGGTTCTGTCGTTTTTGAAGACGCGGTTCGTGGGCGTATTGAAATTAATAATAGTGAATTAGACGATTTAATTATTCGCCGTACAGACGGCTCACCAACTTATAATTTCTGTGTTGTTGTTGATGACTGGGATATGGGCATTACTCACGTTGTACGTGGGGAAGATCATATTAATAATACTCCTCGTCAGATTAATATATTAAAAGCACTCGGTGCTCCAATTCCAACTTATGCCCACGTTTCTATGATTAATGGTGATGATGGACAAAAACTCTCTAAACGTCATGGTGCAGTGAGTGTTATGCAGTATCGTGATGAGGGTTATTTACCTGAAGCATTACTTAACTATTTAGTACGTTTAGGTTGGGGACATGGCGATCAAGAAATTTTCTCTGTTGAAGAAATGATTAATTTATTTGAATTAGAGCACGTTAGCAAATCAGCTAGTGCATTTAATACAGATAAATTACTATGGTTAAACCAACATTATATCCGTGAACTACCACCAGAATATGTTGCAAAACACCTTGAATGGCATTATCAAGATCAAGGTATTGATATCTCTAATGGTCCAGCATTAACTGAAATTATTGCAATGCTTGGCGAACGTTGTAAAACCTTAAAAGAAATGGCAATCTCAAGTCGCTATTTCTTCGAAGACTTTGATAGTTTCGATGAAAATGCTACAAAAAAACATTTCAAAGCAGCAGCTATTGCACCACTAGAAAAAGTAAAAGAAAAATTGACCGCACTTTCTACTTGGGATCTGCATAGTACACATCAAGCGATTGAAGATACAGCCTCTGAATTGGAAGTTGGAATGGGAAAAGTAGGTATGCCATTACGTGTTGCGGTTACGGGTTCTGGACAATCTCCATCAATGGACGTAACCTTAGTTGGTATTGGTCGTGAACGTACTCTCGTTCGTATCCAAAAAGCCATTGATTTCATTAAAAATAAAATTGCTTAATCATTAAGCAAAAAATCTTAATAATACATTAAGTGATTGACATAGCTGGTAGCAAAATTTATCATTGCTATCATGTTTTGGGGATATAGCTCAGTTGGGAGAGCGCTTGAATGGCATTCAAGAGGTCGTCGGTTCGATCCCGATTATCTCCACCAAATTGCAAAAAAGCCTTGGACAACCGTCTAGGGCTTTTTTACTATCTAGTGTATCAATAAAATTTAAATACAAAAAATTATCTCATACGCAAACGTTTCCCTTTGATCTTGCTCACAAATTTTAATCTTAAAAAATAAAATTTGTGAGTAATATATCTTTAAACTGATAGAATACTCACATAAGCAATGAAAATAAGGAGTATATTATGTCAGAAGTATTTCATTTAGGTTTAACTAAAGCAATGTTAAAAGGTGCTAAAGTTGCTATTGTTCCTGGTGATCCTGCTCGTTCGGAGCGTATAGCCAAAAAAATGGAAAATCCAGAGTTTTTAGTTTCAACAAGAGAATTCACTTCTTGGTTGGGTTACGTAAATGGACAACCTATTGTTGTTTGTTCTACGGGTATTGGTGGACCATCTGTGTCTATTTGTGTAGAAGAATTAGCTCAATTAGGCGTACGTACATTCTTGCGTATTGGTACGACAGGGGCGATTCAACCACATATTAATGTAGGTGATGTATTAGTTACAACTGGTGCTGTACGTTTAGATGGTGCGAGTTTACATTTTGCCCCTATGGAATATCCAGCAGTAGCAAACTTTGAAGCAACTAATGCACTTTATGCGGCTGCAATTAATCAAAATACTGTACCTTATGTAGGTATTACGGCATCATCTGATACGTTCTATCCAGGTCAGGAACGTTATGATACTTATTCTGGTAAAGTTTATAATCGCTTTAAAGGCTCATTAAAACAATGGCAAGATCTTAATGTGATGAATTTTGAAATGGAATCTGCTACCCTATTTACGATGTGTAGTGCCTTAGGATTACGAGCAGGTATGGTGTCAGGTGTTATCGTTAATCGTACTCAGCAAGAAATCCCTAATGAAGCAACAATAAAAGGAACTGAAGAAAAAGCGGTTAGTGTGGTAGTTGAGGCCGCAGGGAAATTGGCCTTAGACTATAAGTAAACAAGTGCGGTTAAATATTTTGATGTTTTATTTATAATAAACTAAAAAATATCTTATAAAAAACCTGTTTCCTTAGCTTAGAAACAGGTTTTTATTTTGATTAGAATTAAACTATATTACTCAGCGTCTTCTTTTTCCCACTCTAATGCTCGTTTGGCTGCTCGTTTCCAACCTTTATAACGTTTTGCTCGTTTTTCTTCATCGCCATCAGGAATAAAAGTAGTTTCTACAACCGCTTTACCTCTAAGATCTTCTAAACTATCCCAGAATCCTGTTGCAATACCAGCAAGGTAAGCTGCACCTAAAGCGGTTACTTCACGAACAACAGGACGTTCTACTTTAGTATTTAAAATATCAGCTTGGAATTGCATTAAGAAGTTATTCGCTACAGCCCCACCATCTACACGTAATGTCGCCAATTTTTCGCCACTATCAGATTGCATAGCGTCCAGTACTTCACGAGTTTGATAAGCGATTGATTCTAATGTAGCTCTCACAATGTGATTACGGTTTGATCCACGAGAAAGTCCTACAATAGTGCCTCGAGCATAAGGATCCCAATATGGTGCGCCTAAACCAGTAAATGCTGGCACAACATAAACCCCATTTGAACTATCCACTTTTGTAGCAAAATATTCAGAATCACGACTGTCATGAATAATTTTAAGTTCATCACGTAACCATTGAATTGATGCACCACCCATAAAAATGGACCCTTCAAGCGCATAACAAGGTTCACCTTTTGCATTACAAGCAATGGTAGTTAATAACCCGTTTTGAGATGTAACTGCTTTATTTCCCGTATTCATTAACATAAAGCAACCTGTTCCATAAGTGTTTTTTGCCATACCAGCATCAACACAAAGATGCCCATAAAGTGCGGCTTGTTGATCACCTGCAATACCTGCGATAGGAATACGAACGCCCCCCATACCTCCAATATTTGTTTGCCCATAAATTTCAGATGAATTTTTAACCTCTGGTAACATTTCACGAGGAACATCTAATAACTCAAGCATTTTATCATCCCATTGTTTGGTATGAATATTAAATAACATAGTACGAGAAGCGTTGGTATAATCAGTGACATGAACACGACCTTGTGTTAATTTCCAAATTAGCCACGTATCCACTGTTCCAAATAGTAATTCACCTTTTTTTGCTCGTTCACGAGCGCCTTCCACATGATCTAAAATCCATTTTACTTTTGTACCTGAAAAATAAGGATCAACCACTAAACCAGTTGTTTTACGAATATAATTCTCATGTCCATCAGCTTTTAATTTTGTGCAAAAATCTGATGTTCGGCGACATTGCCACACGATAGCATTATAAATTGGCTTACCTGTCTCTTTTTCCCAGACAATCGTAGTTTCACGTTGGTTAGTGATACCTATACCTGCAATTTGATCAGCTTTAATACCAGCTTTAGCGACAACTTCATTTAGTGTGGAACTTTGTGTTGCCCAAATTTCCATCGGATTATGTTCTACCCAACCCGCTTGTGGATAAATTTGTGTGAACTCACGTTGTGCAACTTCAACGATATTAGCTTGTTTATCAAGTAACACTGCGCGAGAACTTGTAGTCCCTTGATCTAATGCGATAATGTATTGTTTTTCAGTCATAGTAGTCACCTTAAATTATTGACAGTTACAAGGTAAATTTTTACCAATTAAACGAGTGTAAAGAAAACCACCCAATAAAGCACCAATGATTGGTCCAAAAATTGGAACAAGAAAATAAGGAATATCACGTCCTCCAGTAAAAGCAATTTCTCCCCAACCAGCTAAAAATGCAAACATCTTAGGTCCAAAATCACGGGCAGGATTCATTGCAAAGCCTGTTAATGGTCCCGTTGCAGCACCAATAACAGCAACAAGTAAACCAATTAATAAAGGCGCTAAAGCACCTTTAGGTACGCCATTTCCATCATCTGTTAATGCAAGAATTAATGCCATTAATACCGCAGTAATAATAATTTCAACTGTAAATGCTTGGAATACGCTAATATGCGCATTTGGATAAGTAGAAAACACATTAGCAAAACCAATACTTTCTCCACGAACAATATTTTCTGCTAATTCAGAAGCAACGAATAAGTCCTTATATAAGAAGAAGATGATTGCTGCTGCAAAAAAAGCTCCTAAAATTTGAGCAATAATATAAGGAATGACCTTTTTTCCATCAAAACAAGCAAATTTCCAAAGGGCAATAGTAACAGCTGGATTTAAATGAGCGCCAGATAACCCTGCTGAAGCATAAACAGCAAGCGCCACGGCAAGCCCCCAAACAATTGAAATTTCCCATAAACCAAAAGTAGCCCCTGCTACTCTAGCTGCTGCCACGCATCCTACACCAAAAAAAATGAGTAATGCAGTACCAATAAACTCGCCTATACAAGCTGATTTTAATGATTTATCCATAGTTACTCCTATCGTATAACTGGTTAATAAAATCAAATAATGATTGAAAACGAATATTTTCAATCACGAATATAAATAAAATTTTCTTTTTCGCAAATTAAAAAATTTAAAAATGTGATCTACATTCATTTTTATTAATATTTAAAAAAATAAAATATTAATTTTGTATAAAAAATCATCTTCTATATTCATTATTATGAATAAAATAAGCAGTAGTGTTAATAAAAAATTATATTTCCAATAAAATAAGAAAAATAAATGTTAAAAAAATGTGAAATAAAAAGCTTTTTCATAAAAAATTATTTGCATATATAGGTAAAGTCGAGTATATCTAATAGGCGTAACTGTTTTTTTATAAAAAAACCAATGAAACAAATTACAACACAACATTCTTTTCCTATCTAATAAGGATCTATAAGATGAAAAACTTATTAAAATTATCTTTACTTGCAACCGTTGCAACAACAACCTTTTCTTTACACGCTCAAGCTGAAGAAAAATTCATTACCATTGGTACTGGTGGTCAAACTGGTGTTTATTATGTTGTTGGTCAATCCGTTTGCCAATTAGTAAATCGTGATACCGCAAAAACACAAATCAAATGTAATGCACCATCAACAGGTGGTTCAGTTGCGAACTTGAATTCTATTGCAGCCAAACAAATGGATATGGGAATTGCACAATCAGACTGGCAATTCCATGCTTATAATGGTTCTAGTTCATTTTCAGAAAAGAAAAATGATAAATTACGTGCGATTTTCTCAATTCACCCAGAACCATTTACTGTGATGGCTCGTGATGATGCAAAAATTAGTTCTTTTGATGATTTAAAAGCAAAGCGTGTTAATGTTGGTGATCCAGGTTCTGGTACTCGTGCAACAATGAATGTTATTTTAAAAGCCAAAGGCTGGACAGATAAAGAATTTAAAGTAGCCTCTGAATTGAAACCAGCAGAGATGGCATCAGCAATGTGTGATAACAACCTTGATGCAATTACTTATAATGTAGGCCATCCTAATGGTGCATTAAAAGAGGCCGCTGCTTCTTGTGATGCACATTTAGTACCAGTAACAGGTGAAGCGATTGATAAATTAGTCGCTGAAAATCCATATTATGCAAAAGCGACAATCCCTGGTGGTTTATATAAAGGTTCCGATAACCCTGTAGATACCTTTGGAGTATATGCAACATTAGTTACCTCAACAGATGTTGATGATGATAAAGTCTATGCGGTAGTAAAGGCAGTATTTGATAATTTCTCACGTTTTAAACGCTTGCATCCTGCTTTTGCGAATCTAAAAGAAGAAGATATGATAAAAAATGCGTTATCTGCCCCACTACATAATGGTGCTGTTCGTTATTATAAGGAACGTGGTTGGATTAAATAATATCTTTCTTTGTTTAATTAAGAGGCAGGTTTCCCCTGCCTTTTTCCGTTTAAAGAAGTACAAGGTTTATCACTTTATAAATTTTAAAATTATCAGTAAAATAACCTCATCTATTTTTATTTTAGGAATTTTTTATGTCTGAACAAGATAAAACCATCAATTATGATGATCTACAAGATATGGTAGCTTCAAATGATGCTGGAGGACGGAATCCTGATGGATTAACAAAAAAAACCATCATTGTTGTTGCTATTCTTTGGTCATTATTTCAACTTTACTATACTTCCCCCTTACCCTTTTGGTTACAAGAGGTCGTAAGAACTTGGAATTGGGATCTCAATGTTGTTATTGATGATACGAAAGCACGTTCTATCCATTTAGCATTTGCATTATTTTTGGCTTATTTATCCTTTCCAGCCTTTGCTAGCTCACCAAAACATAAAGTACCTTATCAAGATTGGCTATTTGCAATAGTTGGTAGCTTTTTAGGTGCTTATTACATCTTCTTTTATGATGGATTAGTCACACGTTTTGGTGCACCAAATTTACAAGATATTATTGCTGGATCTATTGGTATTTTGCTATTACTAGAAGCTTGCCGCCGTAGTTTAGGACTACCATTAGTTATTATTGCTGGTATTTTCTTACTTTATAATTATTTTGGACAATTTCTACCTACTAGTTGGATAATTAGCCATAGATCAGGTTCATTATCACAAATTATCAACCAACAATGGATAACTACCGAAGGAGTATTCGGTGTTGCCTTAGGGGTTTCAACAAAATATGTTTTCCTATTTGTACTATTTGGTGCATTATTAGATAAAGCGGGTGCTGGAAACTACTTTATTAAAACGGCATTCGCCTATTTAGGTCACTTTAGTGGTGGTCCAGGTAAAGCGGCAGTAGTATCATCAGGCTTAACAGGATTAGTTTCAGGCTCATCTATTGCCAATGTAGTCACTACAGGCACATTTACCATTCCAATGATGAAACGTGTTGGATTGAATGCAGAAAAAGCTGGAGCAATAGAAGTAGCCTCCTCTGTAAATGGACAAATAATGCCACCAGTAATGGGAGCTGCAGCATTCTTGATGATTGAATACGTCAATATGCCATATAGTGAGTTAATTACTCACGCTTTCTTACCTGCATTAATTTCTTATATTGCCTTAGTCTATATCGTACATTTAGAAGCTCAAAAATTAGGTTTAGACGGTTTAGAACGTGTAGAACCCGCTAATCCATTTCTGATGACTTTGCTAAGGATAGCAACCTCAATCTTAGTGATAATTAGTTTAGCAATAGCTGTTTATTTTGGACTAGGTTGGATAAAAGATGTGATTCCACAATTCGCATTTTTAATCGTCTCTATTGTGCTAATCTTTGCTTATATTGCACTCATTCGCCGAGTAGCAAGATTCCCAGATTTAGAAATGGATGATCCAAATTCAAAAGTAGTTAAACTACCTTATAAAAAACCTACGGTAAATGCCGGATTACATTATTTATTACCTGTAGTTGTGCTAATGTGGTGTTTAATGATTGAACAAATGTCACCTGGACTTTCTGCGTTTTGGGGAACAATGGCATTAAGTTTAATCTTAATATCACAGCATTCTTTACTGAGCTTTTTCCGTCAAGATGATAATAATAAAATAACACTATTTAAACAAGGCGTACAAGAATTAGTTGATGGTTTAGAAACTGGAGCAAGAAATATGATTGGTATCGGTATTGCTACGGCAACGGCTGGTATCATTGTTGGTGTTGTTTCACTTACTGGGTTTGGCGTACAGCTTTCGGGTATTATAGAAATGCTGTCTATGGGTAACATTTTACTAATGCTAATTCTAGTAGCTATCTTTAGTTTAATTCTTGGAATGGGGTTACCAACTACCGCCAACTATATTGTAGTTTCATCATTAATGGCATTAGTCATCGTTGAAATAGGTAAGCAAAATGGACTGATTGTGCCATTAATCGCTGTTCATCTATTTGTTTTCTACTTTGGAATTATGGCAGATGTTACACCACCAGTTGGCTTAGCTTCATTTGCTGCAGCTGCTATTTCAGGAGGTAGCCCAATCAAAACGGGGGTACAAGCTTTCTACTACAGTTTAAGAACTGTTATTTTACCATTCCTATTTATCTTTAATACAGACTTACTACTAATTGATGTAGGCTGGGCAAAAGGTTTCCTTGTATTTACCACCGCAACTATAGGTATTTTGGTATTTACTGCTGCAACGATGAATTTCTTTTTTACTAAAAATAAATGGTGGGAAGGCATTGCTTTAATATTAGCGGCATTTACATTATTCCGCCCCGGATTTTTTATGGAATATATTTCACCATCTTCATATCATATTGAACCAGCGCAAATGACAGAGAAAATATCTAAAATTCCTGCCGGTGAGAATATGATGTTAAAAGTAGCAGGTCTAAATCCTTATGGTAAACAAATCGAATTCTATGCTGAATTAACCATACCTGAAGGAAATACAAACGAAGAACGTATTGCGACACTAGGATTAATGCTACTTGACACTGGCGAGGAAATTGAAATTAATGGCAAACAATCAGCTAAAATTTTAATTGATAATGTAGAAATAGACTCACCAGCAGCAAAAGCAGGATTAAATTGGGATCAAACAATACTGGATGTATCCTTACCACAAAAATCATTGGCTAAAGAATGGATGTTTATCCCTGCATTACTATTAATTTGGGGTATTGCTTGGAATCAACGCCGTCGCATTAAGAAAAAATAATCAAGTGCGGTCAGAATTTTATACTATTCTGACCCATAACCCGACAAAGGATAAATAAGGATAAAATTATGTACAATAAACTACTAATCGCAATTGATTTGAGTAATCTTGAAAGCGCTAAATTTGTTGTAGATACAGCACTTGAAATTACAGCGAGCAATCCGAATGCAATTTATCGTGTTGTGACTATCATTGAACCAATTGATGATAGCTTTATTTCTGCCTTTTTACCGAAAAACTTCGATAAATCGGTTGTAGAAGAAGCTAATAAAACACTCCACGAATTTACAAAAGCAAACTTTCCTGAAGGTACAAAAGTTCAGCATATTGTTGCACATGGAACAATTTATGAGGAAATTAATCGTATTGCAGAAGAAAAAGATGTCGATCTTATTCTTATGTTAGCAAGCAGTAAACCACATGCAAAAGGATTAAGCTCAAATACTGTAAAAGTAGCAAGACATTGTAAAAAACCTATTCTAGTACTTCGTTAATTACCCAATATAAACGAAATAATAAAGCCTTAAAATAATTAATTTTAAGGCTTTTTACTGTAATAGCGTTAAGGTTAAATAGAAACGACTCTAGCGCCTGAACATTCCACCCATTCCTCCCATACCGCCCATCATACCTTGCATTCCACGCATCATTTTAGACATACCGCCTTTACGCATTTTTTTCATCATACGCTGCATTTCATCAAACTGTTTCAATAGCTTATTCACATCTTGTACTTGAGTGCCAGAACCCAGAGCAATACGGCGACGGCGTGATCCTTTGATAATTTCAGGTTTTGCTCGTTCACTTAATGTCATTGAATTGATAATAGCTTCCATCTTAATAAACATTTTATCATCAACTTGATTTTTTACATGAGCAGGTAAATTTTTAGCTCCTGGTAATTTATCAAGCATACTCATCATTCCGCCCATTTTTTTCATTTCAATTAGCTGCTCACGAAAATCCTCAAGGGTAAAGTTATCCCCTTTTTTGAATTTCTTCGCCATCTTTTCCGCTTTTTCATGATCAACTGAGCGTTGTAAGTCCTCAATTAGTGAAAGAACATCGCCCATACCTAAAATACGAGAAGCAATTCTATCTGGGTGGAAAGGTTCTAACGCATCTGTTTTTTCACCAATACCTAAAAATTTAATTGGTTTACCTGTAATTTGGCGAATAGATAACGCCGCACCACCACGAGCATCACCATCAACTTTAGTTAAAATCACCCCTGTTAGAGGTAAGGTTTCATTAAATGCTTTAGCTGTATTAGCCGCATCTTGCCCAGTCATTGCATCTACGGTAAATAATGTTTCAATTGGATTGAGGGCTTGGTGAATATCTTTAATCTCATCCATCATCTCAGTGTCAACATGCAAACGACCTGCAGTATCGACAATAAGCACATCATAAAATTTTAATTTCGCTTCAGCTAATGCACTTTTAACAATTTCAACTGGTTTTTGAGTCACATCAGAAGGATAAAAGTCAACTTGAACACTTGTTGCAAGTGTTTCTAATTGTTTAATCGCCGCTGGACGATAAACGTCAGCAGAAACCACTAGTGCTTTCTTTTTATGTCTTTCACGTAAAAATTTTGCTAATTTACCTACACTGGTAGTTTTACCAGCCCCTTGTAAACCAGCCATTAAGATAACTGCTGGAGGTTGAGTTGATAAATTTAAACTCTCATTAGCCTCCCCCATTGCTCGTTCAAGTTCTAACTGCACAATTTTTAGAAATTCTTGACCTGGTGTTAAGCTTTTATTTACTTCTTCGCCAATCGCACGTTCTTTAACTTTATTAATAAATTCACGTACTACTGGTAAAGCAACATCAGCCTCAAGCAAAGCCATTCGGACTTCACGCAATGTTTCCTTGATATTATCTTCCGTTAAACGCCCCTTTCCCGTTATATTTTTTAAGGTTTTCGATAGACGATCTGATAAATTTTCAAACATATTTTATCCTAATGATTAAATTTATAAATTTTTTCAATTATACTGATATTTAATAGATTTTCATCATTTGCAAGAAATTTATAGCGATTTTATCAAGCTAAAGTTAGAATAAGAATTATTATTAGTTATTTTAGATATTTTCTTACCATAAATTTAATAGGATAATGTGATGTGGTGTACATTGATTTCAACTTTATTATACTTAATAAGTATTTTATTAATTAGTCCGATATTATTAAAATCTCAATCAGCAAAAATTGAGCATTCTATTAAGTTGAATAAAACCTTACTATTTACTACCGCAGTTTTTGCAATTATTATTCATGCAATTAACCTTTCTGATCTATTCACTAATCTTTTTATTGGTCAATCTTTTACATTAATAGAAATCAGTTCATTTATTAGTGTCATTGTTGCCGCACTAGTAACTATTGCAACATTTTGCCGTGTAAAAACATTATGGTTTTTACTTCCAATTATTTATGGTTTTGCAATCATTAATCAAATTTTACAAACCTTATTACCCGTACATTTTATTCATTATTTAAACCAAAATATAGGTGTGCTAATACACATAGGTCTAGCTCTATTTGCCTACGCAATTTTCTTTATTACATCCTTATATGCGATTCAACTTTTTTGGATCGATCGAAATCTTAAACGTAAACAAACCTCTTTTTCATCAGTAATGCCTCCACTAATGACCGTAGAAAAACATTTCTTTCGATTAATGCTTTGTGGGCAGTTATTACTGACACTCACGTTAATATCTGGTGCTGTTTATCTCGCTGATTTTTTTGCAATACAAAATATTCAAAAAGCCGCCTTATCTTTTTTAGCGTGGATTGTTTTTGGTATTAGTTTATTTGGTCATTGGAAGCTATATTGGCGTGGAAAAAGGATGATCATTTACACAATTTCAGGTATGATCCTACTGACATTTGCCTACTTTGGCAGTCGCATTATGCTAACTTAATTGTTATCAATAATATATTGGAGAGGTGCGGTAATATTTATTACTACAAAAATAACCGCACTTTTATGATTAATCTACAAAGGATCTGATTTTGGACACTATCCCCCTTAGTACCCTATTTATTGCACTTGTTATCTTACTAATTCTTTCTGCTTATTTCTCTGGTTCAGAAACTGGTTTACTTTCAGTAAACCGCTATCGTATGAAATTCTTAGCTGAAAAAGGACACAAAGGTGCACAGAAAACAGAAAAACTCTTAAAGAAAACCGATCTTCTGCTAAGCCTTATTCTTATTTGTAATAATTTAATTAATATTTCAGCCTCAGCGATAGCCACAATTATTGGTATCCGATTATATGGTGATGCGGGTGTTGCCATTGCCACTGGAGTTTTGACTTTTTTCATGCTAATTTTCTCAGAAATTTTCCCAAAAACTATTGCCGCACTTTATCCTGAGAAAGTTGCTTTTTTATCTAGTCATATCATCACTCCATTATCAAAAGTTTTTAAACCATTAGTCCTTTTAATGAATTTAATTATTAAAGCATTAATGAAAATTACAGGGTTAAAGGCGGAAACAAAATCACATTCATTAAGTCCTGATGAATTACGTTCGATTGTGAATCAATCTGGGCAATTTATCCCTACTGCTCACCAAGATATGTTGCTATCTATTCTTGATCTTGAAGAAGTAACCGTAGAAGACATTATGGTTCCGAGAAATGATATTGGTGGTATTGATATTGATGATGATTGGAAATCCATTATGCGTCAATTAAATCATGCAGCTCACAGCCGATTCGTATTGTATAAAGGTAGTATGGATGAGAATATCTTAGGTATTTTGCGAGTTCGTGAAGCATATCGATTAATGCTAGACAAAAATGAATTTACAAAAGAAATGTTAATTCGAGCAGTAGATGAGGCTTATTTTATTCCAGAAGGTACACCACTCAATACTCAATTACTTAATTTTAGAACAAATAAAGAACGTATAGGATTGATTGTTGATGAATATGGCGATATAAAAGGATTGGTTACTCTTGAAGATATTTTAGAGGAAATCGTCGGAGAATTCACCACATCAACTGCACCATCTATTGATGATGAAGTAACGACCCAATCAGATGGTTCAATAATTATTGAAGGTTCTGCAAATCTGCGTGATCTTAATAAATTATTTAATTGGCATTTAGATACCGAAGATGCAAGAACCTTTAATGGCTTTATATTGGAGCATTTAGAAGAGATTCCTAATGAAGGGAAAATTTGTGAACTTGATGGTTTAAAAATTACTATTTTAGAAGTAGCAGATAATATGATAAAACAAGCAAAAGTAGAAAAATTATAATCATAAAACTACTCATCATCTAACAGAAATAGGAGAGCTTAATGTTCTCCTATTTTTATACTTTGAGAGAATTAAAAAGTTGTTGCTAAATAATTAAAAAAATTTGTGATAATCTAGCTCAAGCAACGTCTAAATACTATATCCAAAATATAAATAGGAATAAATATGAATAAATTACAAAAAAATGATGTTACACCAGAACATATTTTCTATCAACGTCGCAGAATTATTGCGGCTTTAGGTGCTGGAGCGATTGGAGCTTCATTACCCAAAATAACACTCGCAGATACACCAAATAAGGCAAGTTTAAGTTCATTAACATTCAAAAAAAATAATGACAGCACATTATCACTCACCCCAGAAAATAAAGTTATTGGTTACAACAATTTTTATGAGTTTGGTACGAGTAAAAGTGATCCAGCTAATAATGCTCAACATTTAAAAGTAGATCCTTGGACACTAGAAATCACAGGGGAAGTCGAAAATCCATTTACATTAAATTATCAACAATTACTCACAACCTATCCATTAGAAGAAAGAATATATCGACTACGTTGTGTTGAAGCATGGTCAATGGTCGTACCTTGGATTGGGTTTGAACTCGCACGTATAATTGAGCAAGCCAAGCCAACGAGTAAAGCAAAATACGTTGTTTTCCATACATTACATGATCCAGAACAGATGCCAGGACAAAAAGATTATTTCCTTGGTGGCGGTATTGATTATCCTTATGTAGAAGCATTACGTTTAGATGAAGCATTAAACCCACTAACATTGCTCTCTGTAGGCTTATATGGAAAAACATTGCCACCACAAAATGGTGCACCTATTCGCCTTGTTGTGCCATGGAAATACGGCTTTAAAAGCATTAAATCTATTGTGAAAATTACTTTCTCTGAAACTCGTCCACAAACAACTTGGGAAAAACTAGCACCACACGAATATGGCTTTTATGCCAATGTTAATCCACAAGTCGATCATCCTCGCTGGTCTCAAGCTTCTGAGCGTGTTATCGGTAGTGGTGGCTTATTTTCAATTAAACGTCAACCGACCTTAATGTTTAATGGATACGAAAAAGAAGTAGCCCATTTATACAAAGATTTAGATCTGAAGGTGAATTACTAATGTTAACATTATTAAGATTAATTACTCATATTGCTTGTGCAATACCTTTATTATGGTGCGGTTTTGTATTAATTGATCCAGAAGCAACTGCATTAAGTGCCGATCCAGTAAAAGATCTTGAACATTTTTTAGGTTACACTGCCATTATAATTTTTTGTGCAATGTTTATACTTGGTATCATTCTACAAATTATTAATAAAAATCAATATCAAGTATTACGTCGTGCTTTAGGATTATGGGCTTTCTTTTGGGCAGTATTGCACGTAGCTAGCTATTTAGTCTTAGAATTAGGAAGTGATATTAATCTATTTTTTAACGAAATATTTGACCGCACTTATTTAATTTTAGGCGCTACCGCCTTTATTATTCTTAGCATAATGGCAATAACGTCTGTACCATTTATAAAGAAAAAATTAGGACAACGGTGGTTTACTGTTCATCAGTTTGCTTATGTAGCGATTATTCTCGCCGCCATTCATTATTACTCATCGGTAAAAGGAATTGAGCTTGCACCAATTATTATTGGTATTACTGTAAGCTTCATTTTATATTGGCGTTTTTTCCCTTTGAAAAGAAAATAATCCTTAGAGAAATAATTTTTAGAAACGTAAAAAGGAAGATATTGTATCTTCCTTTTAGTTTTTTATATGGCGAGTTTCTAACTTATTTAACCAGTCCACCACTAGCTTGTAAATCAGCATGATAAGAAGAACGAACAAAAGGACCACAAGCCGCATGTTCAAATCCCATTTTATTCGCTTCTTCGCGAAAGCGGTCAAATTCATCAGGAGAGACATAGCGTGCAACGGGCAGATGGAAACGGCTAGGTTGCAAATATTGACCTAGCGTCAACATCGTCACCCCGTTATCCCGTAAATCTTGCATTACCTCTAAAATCTCTTCATTTGTTTCTCCCAATCCAACCATTAATCCTGATTTAGTCGGAATATGAGGGAACATAGCTTTAAACTCTCTCAATAATTTTAATGACCATTGATAATCAGCCCCAGGACGAATATCACGATATAATCGAGGTACATTCTCTAAATTATGATTAAATACATCTGGTGGATTATCTTTTAATTTATCTAGCGCTTTTTCAATACGCCCTCTAAAATCAGGTACCAAGATTTCTACTTTCGTATCTGGATTAATACGACGAATTTCTTTCACACATTCAGCAAAATGTCCTGCACCACGATCAGGTAAATCATCACGATCTACAGAGGTAATGACCACATAACGTAATTTCATATCTTGAATAGTTTCAGCTAACTTACGAGGTTCTTCAATATCTGGCGGTAAAGGCTTACCATGAGCTACATCGCAAAATGGACAACGACGTGTACAAATAGCTCCTAAAATCATAAAAGTAGCCGTACCATGATTAAAACATTCATGTAAATTTGGGCAAGAAGCCTCTTCACAAACTGAATGTAAACCATGGCGACGCATACCATTTTTTATACTATCAATTTTAGCTGAATTAGCTGGTAACTTGATTTTCATCCATTCAGGTTTTTTTAATAATTCCTGATTAGGATCGATATTTTTTACAGGAATAATGGTAGTTTTTGCGGCATCACGATATTTAACGCCACGTTCCATTTTAAAAGGAGTCGCCATAAATCTATTTCTCGAATTTATTATTACAAAATTTTAACATTATTATAACTTAATATTTGGGTAAAGTATTTAACTAATTTAGGCGACACTTTATCGCAAAGTGCTTCATTCTCATCAATAAAATCAACTAATTGACACATCTCTAATCCAGCATAGCCACAGGGATTAATCTGTCGAAATGGTAATAGATCCATATTAATATTAAATGCTAATCCATGAAAAGAACAACCTTTACGGATTCTTAGACCTAAAGAGCAAATTTTTTTGTTATCAACATAAACACCTGGAGCATCTGCCTTAGCATAAGCCTCAATATTATATTCAGAAAGTGTTTTTATAACAGTCTGCTCCAAAGCTGTAACTAAATCACGTACACTGAGATCATAACCTCTCGCCTTATGGCGTTTAATATCAATCAACACATACATAATCTGTTGGCCTAAACCATGATAAGTAATTTGTCCACCACGATCAGACTGAACTACTGGAATATCTGTTTTTTGTAACAAATGTTCTGCTTTACCTGCTGAACCTTGTGTAAACACGGCTGGATGCTGGACTAACCAAATCTCATCAGCCGTATCATCATCCCGCTTATCCGTGAAATTTTTCATTTGCTCCCACACCTGATGATATTCTTGAACACCAAGCTGACGAACAATCAAATGTTGTTGATTCATATTATCGTCTTATAATCCAATACTGTGATAAAACATAAATATACAATTAAAACTACGTTTATAACACCATTCTTACGCCATCAATTTTAGCTAATTCTGAATATAAAGTTTCAACTTGTTCAATGTTTTCTGCAATAATATCAACTGAGACCGAATTATAGGTCCCTTTTGAACTAATATTTTGTCTAGGATTATAATCACCCTGTGCATATTTTTGTACAATCTGAATAACATCATCAACTAACGATTCTCTATTTGCACCTACAACTTTAAATGTAAAAGCACAAGGAAATTCAAGTAAATCTTTTAACTTTTGTTGTGGTATTTCGTTTAATTTTATCTCTTTTGTTGACATATCTATATCCTATAAAATTTATAACCGCACTTTGTATATAAAGTGCGGTTATTTTAATAATTTTCAAGTAAAATAAGACTAATTAAATAGTCCCTTAACAGTTAAAACAATCCAATCCCAAGACTTTCCAAGCATACCTGCTTCTTTAACATCTTCTGTTACTTGCAAATTGATACTTGCAATGTTTCGCCCATCTAATTCATAAATAATTTTACCGACGACCTGACCTTTAGATAACGGTGCTTCTAAATATTTTTTATCTAATTCATAACGGGATTTAACTTCTTGCTTACGTCCTTTAGGTAAGGTAACAAAAACTTCATTCAAAACCCCTAATTTAATTTGAGATTTGTCACCATAGTACACACTTTCTTCAGACACCGTTGTTGTACTATCTAATACCTTAAATGTTTCAAAATGAGAAAATCCCCATTGTAATAATTTTTTACTTTCTATCTCTCTACCTTTTTGAGTAGGAACGCCCATTACAACAGAAATTAGACGCATATTACCATTTCCTATTGCTGATGCGACTAAATTATATCCAGCTTTATCCGTATGACCTGTTTTCATTCCATCAACATTCATAGATTTATCCCATAATAATCCATTACGGTTTGGCTGTTTAATCTTATTAAAAGTAAAATCTTTTTCTGCGTAAATCTTATATTCTTCAGGTAAATCACTAATAATATGATGCCCAATAATTGCCATATCCCTTGCTGAAGAATACTGATTATCATCATCTAATCCATGCACAGTTGTAAAATGCGTATTTTTGAGACCAAACTGGCTAACATATTTATTCATAGTGTCAATAAAGCTCTGCTCTGTACCAGAAATATGTTCAGCCATAGCGACACAGGCATCATTACCTGATGCGATAATAATACCTCGATTTAAATCTTTAACTGACACTTGCTGATTTAAATTCAGAAACATTTTTGATGATCCAGGAAAATTCTTGCCCCAAGAACTCTCTCCCACAATTATAGTATCATCATAATGTATTCTCCCTTGCTTTATTGCATCTCCAACAACATAACTTGTCATCATCTTAGTCAATGAAGCGGGATATTGTCTTTGATCGGGATTAAGCGATGCCAATACAGCACCAGAATGGTAGTCCATTAATATATAAGTTTGAGCATTTAAATTTGGGCTAGCAATACCATAATTAATATCTTCAGCGAAAACGTTCGTTGATGACATAAATAAACTTGCTACAAATGTTAATTTTGTTACTTTAACTATATTTTTTAACATATTTTTCTATATCCTATTATTTTATTCTTAGTTAATTAGTTATTGTATTCATAAACAATAAACTGTGGTGAACGAGTTAATTTTTTAATCTTCTCTTTTAATTGTCCAATTTTACCCTTTGTATCAAGGTTTCCAAAATAAATATCATATTTATTACCACTTTTTACTATATGACCATTATATTTATTCGATAATTGATAAAGTGTTTTTTCTGCGCTTTTTTGCGAACTAAAACCAACTACTCTCAATTGGAAAAAAGACGTAGCCTTCTTTTCTATTTGAGAGTCAATTTTTGTTTTATCATTTGTAGCCAAATCTTTATCTTCATAACTTAGCTTTTCCTTAATATCTTTTGTTTTAGCTAGCTTAGACAAACTTTTTACACCAATTCCAGTGACCTTTCCATTTTTATGAACATATAATGCTTCTAATTTAACTTTAGCAACACCAGAATTCAATATACCTATTTTTTGAGCGGCTAATCTTGATAAATCAATAATTCTCCCTTTTGAAAATGGCCCTCTATCATTAATTCTTACAATTACTTTACGATTATTACGTAAATTTGTGACTAAAACATAAGTATTAATCGGTAATGTATTATGTGCAGCGGTATAACTATTATTATTAAAATACTCACCATTAGCAGTACGTCGTCCATGAAACTTTTGATGATAATAACTTGCTATTCCTATCGCTTTATAATGTTTAGATTTATCAATAGATTTTACTGCATATGTTTTACCTTTTACATTATAAGAATACGGCTTATTTGAAACCTTATGATATTTTAAAGTAGCACCATGGATACCATAGTCCTGTTTTGTCGTTGCTTGAGCTGAAATTGAAAATATTAATAAAAATAAAATGTAAAATGAACGAATAATGACTACCATAAAATAAATAATAACCCTTTTAAGTTGAGAAAATAAACATAAAACTACCACCAAACTACTTATTACCTTTAAAAAAATGTTCTTTATGTGAATGAATAGACATAATAATTCCAAATCCTGCCATTAATGTCACAAAAGATGTCCCACCATAACTCACAAGTGGCAAAGGTACACCTACAACAGGTAATATGCCACTAACCATACCAATATTCACAAACACATAAACAAAGAAAATTAGCGTCAATGCACCAACGATAATTCGACCAAATACACTATCAGCTTGAGAACCAATAAACAGCCCCCGACCAACAATAAAGAGATAAATAATCATTAAAATAATAAACCCAAGCATACCATATTCTTCACTTAAAACAGCAAAAATAAAATCGGTATGAGGCTCCGGCAAAAATTCTAGTTGAGATTGTGTTCCTTCCATCCAACCTTTGCCAAACAGTCCTCCAGAACCGATTGCTATCTTAGATTGTAAAATATGATAACCCGCACCCAGTGGATCTTTTTCTGGATCAAGTAATGTTAATACTCTCGTTCTTTGATAATCATGCATTAAAAACATCCACATAATAGGAATAAATGCAAGAATTGCTAACGATGCAATTAAAATAAGCCACCAACTCATTCCCGCTAAAAATACAACAAAGATCCCTGAGGCACTAACTAAAATAGAGGTACCTAAATCTGGTTGTATTGCAACCAATAAAGTAGGTACTAAAATAATAAATAACGCAATGAAAGTGTCTTTTAATGTAGGAGGAACAGATCTATTCCCTAGATAAACAGCAACCATTAAGGGAACTGATAACTTGACTATCTCAGATGGCTGAAAACGAAAAAGCCCAAGATCTAACCATCTTTGAGCCCCTTTACTTGTTGTTCCAATGAGATCAACTAATATTAAAAGAACGATACCGACAATAAATAAATAAGGAGATAAACGCTGGTAAAAACGAGGTGAAAACTGAGCCATTACAAACATAATAAAAAAACCAAGACTAACTTGGATTAAACGATTTTTAAACATATTTGTATTACCACCTGACGCACTATATAGGATAAGTAATCCATAACCAGATATGACCAATAATCCAATAAATAGCCAAATATCAATATGCAATTTATTCCATAGTGAAAGCCATGTTTTTTTATCTGTCATACTTTTTACCTATTTGAATATTTTTATTTAACGAATCTATATGCTCTTTATTTGCTATCTCAGGTAGTCTTTTATTCAAATAATAATCCATAATCTGTCTAACAATAGGAGCAGCATTACTACTTCCTCCACCAGCATTTTCTAAAATAACAGACACTATCATCTTAGGATCTTCATAAGGTGCATAAGCAATAAACCAAGCATGATCATGAAATTTATTTTTTAATTCACTCGCATCATAAACTTGATTTTCTTTTAAACTAAATACTTGTGCAGTACCTGATTTTCCTGCTACATGGTAATTAGCACCTGAAAATGCTTTACGACCAGTACCCGATGAACCATTAATAACGTTGTACATTCCTTTTTTAGCAATAGACCAATATTCTACATTCGGTTCTGTAATATCTTCATAGAGTAACGGATCTTGATAAGTTTCAATTGTTGTCCCTTCAATTACCTTCATCAAATGCGGTGTATTTACTTTGCCATTGTTAACAAGAACTGCAAGAGCCTTAGCTACTTGTAACGGTGTAGCAGTCCAATATCCTTGACCAATACCAACAGAAATAGTATCGCCTTGTAGCCATGATTTTTTATAACGTTTCATTTTCCATTCACGACTCGGCATATTTCCATCGGTTTCTTCTTTAATATCTATCCCTGTCGGCATACCAAACCCAAAACGTTTCATCCAAGTAGAAAAACGATCAATTCCCATGTTATAAGCTAGCTGGTAGAAAAAAGTATCTGAAGATTCCATAATAGCTTTATTTAAGTCTGTATTTCCATGACCAGAACGTTTCCAATCTCTAAACTTTTTAGTAGAGTTCGGCAAAATCCAGTATCCTGGATCAAATATTGTAGTATGAGGTGTAATCACTTTTTCTTGCAACCCAGAAACAGCAACAAAGGGCTTTACTGTTGAAGCGGGTGGATATGCCCCCTGAGTAACTCGACTATATAATGGTCTATCAGGATCTTCTAATAATTGTTTATATTGACTACTTGAGATCCCTCCTACAAATAAATTATTGTCATAACTTGGAGTAGAAACCATTGCCAAAATACTGCTGTCTTTCGGATCAAGTACAACAACAGCGGCTCTCCTATTTTCAAGTAATTCATAAATATAACGCTGGAGTTCTAAATCAATAGTTAAATGAATACTTTTCCCTGCAATTGCCGGTTGTTCTCGTAATTTTCTAACCACTTTTCCGCGATTATTAACTTCAACTTCTTCAAACCCCACCGTTCCGTGTAATTGCTCTTCATAATAACGTTCAACACCTAGCTTACCAATATCATGAGATCCCGCATAATTAGCATAATTCTCTTTTTTCTTTAAGCGCTCAACATCTCTGTCATTAATTTTAGCAACATAACCCAAAACATGCGTTAACGGTTCACCATAAATATAATGACGTTTAAAATAAGGTTTTACTTCTAAGCTAGGATAATTATATTGATTCACAGAAAAACGAGCGATTTGCTCATCTGTTAGATCTGGCTTTAATAAAATCGGCGTATAACGAGAAGCTCGACGTCTCTCCTTTTTAAAATTATCAATATCTTCATCGGTTAGACCAATCATAAATCTTAATGCGGCAAAAGTTTCTTCTAAGTTCTCAACCTTTTCTGGAACGATATAAAGACCAAAAAACGTAATATTCTCAGCAAGTAAAATACCATTACGATCGTAAATTAGTCCTCTTGTAGGCGGTATAGGTAATAACTTAATACGATTACCATTAGAACGAGTTTTATAAATTTCATAATTAACTACCTGCAAATGATATATATTAGTAAACAAAATACTAGATAAAATAATCACCCCCAGAAATGCAATTAAAGCACGACGAGCAAAAAGATTTCTCTCTGCTTTCTTATCTCTAATCGTATCCCTCATAGGTTGAGCAAGTAATTTTTTTAAGTTCATCGTTTTTATATTATCCTATCATAACTATGTCGTAGTTATTCACGATGATATGGGTGATTAGTCGTTACAGACCAAGCTCGATATAAGCTTTCAACAACTAATACTCTAACAAGAGGATGTGGCAATGTTAGAGGCGATAATGACCAGCTTTGTTCTGCTTTTGCTTTACATTCAGGAGACAAACCTTCTGGTCCACCAATTAACAAGCATACATCTCGCCCATCAGTTTTCCAAACCTCTAATTGTTCTGAAAGTTGCTGCGTTGTAAAAGGTTTACCCGGTATATCAAGTGTAACAATACGATTTTTACCACAAGCAGATAACATTAATTTTCCCTCTTGTTCTAAAATCCTTTTGATATCTGCATTTTTACCACGTTTACCTGCTGGAATTTCTATTAGCTCGAAAGGCATATCTTTAGGAAAACGTCGGCGATATTCTTCAAATCCTTCCGTAATCCATGAAGGCATCTTTGTTCCAACTGCAATAAGATAAATTTTCATATTGTCTTAATATCTAACGCCAAAGTTTCTCTAATTGATACATTTCTCGGCTTTCTGATTGTAAAATATGCACCATGACTTCACCAAAATCAACTACTACCCAATCTGCTGTTGCTTTACCTTCTTCACCAAATGTTTCAAAACCAGCTTGTTTACTTTCATCTATTAATTTTTGAGCTAGAGATGATACATGGCGACTAGATGTTCCTGTACATAAAATCATATTATCAGTAATTGATGATTTTCCTTTAACATCAATATTCAAAATATCTTCTGCTTTCAGTGTATCAAGTTTATTTATAATAAAATCAACTAAATTCATTTATTTGTATTTTCCCATTATATTTGCTTAAGCTGACCATTCTATCATGAGAGAGAAAAGAGATAAATAAAAGATAAAGTATTAATATTTTAATTATTTATCTTCTTCATAGGCTATTCCCTTGCCTAATTCTCTGTGCTATTTCACGCATTTTAACTGCACTTTCTCTAAAAAATAATTGGTATGATGGACATAAATAGTTGTGGAGAATAGGCGTATTCGGTAACTTAACTATCCGGTGTTTAGGACAACCACCATGACAAATTGGTCTTAACTCACATGATTTACATAAAGGAGATAATTTTGTTTTTTTCTCCATACCAAAACTAATTTGTTGCTTAGAATTTACCATATTAGATAAAGACTGTTGCGTTAAATTACCAATATAATGCTTAGGATAAACATAATGATCACAGGAGTACACATCTCCATTTGACTCAACAACCATTGTTCTCCCACAAGTTTCACGGTGAACGCAGTTATTAGAAGGATAGCCAAGCCATTGCCCTAACAAATTATCAAATTCAATAACAAAAATTTTTCCAATATCTTGCTTTATCCATTCATTAAAAACATCAACTAAAAATCGACCATAACCATCAGATTTTACTGAAAAATCAGTAACAGAATAATGTTCATCTCTTCTGTTTATTTCAACAACTGGAATAAACTGCATAAATGTTGAACCCAATTCTTTCAAAGCTAAATAGGTTTCTTTTCCCTTATTCCAATTTTGGTCATTAACAACAGTTAATGTATTAAAATCAACTTGAAATTCGTTTAATAATTCGACCGCACTTTTTACTCGCTCAAAAGTGGGTTTACCATTTACTGAAATACGATATTTATTGTGGATCGCAGATAAACCATCAATAGAAATACCAATTAAAAAATGATTTACCTTAAAAAACTCAGCCCACTGCCGATTAATTGCAATGCCATTAGTTTGAAAAGAATTGGTAATTTTTTTACCTTTAGAAAATTGTTTTTGATACTTAACTGCCTGTTTAAAAAAATCAATGCCAAGTAATGTTGGTTCTCCTCCTTGCCAAGCAAAATCAATTTGCTCACCCGCATGAGAATCAATATAATTTTGAATATAATGCTTTAAGACATCATCAGACATAAATTCCGTTTTATGTTGAAAAATATGCTCTTTTTCTAAATAAAAACAATACTCACATTTAATATTACAATGATAACTACTTGGTTTTGCCATTAAATGAAAATAAGCTTTACTTGTTGGCATTATCACAATCCTTATAAAGAAAATTAAAAAGCTAAATAAAAAAATTACTTATCTTTATGAGAAGGTAACAACAACCCATTCTTTTTTAATTCTTTAGATATCCGAATAGCTGTTTCCGTTTCACAGCCAGAATATTCCGCTATTTCACGATGAGTCCAATTATAATAAGGAAAATGCTCAGAAAGAAAATGTACACTATCAAGGATCCTATCAACCGTTTTCATATAGGCACTTTTAGCTAAACGTTGCTCGGCATCTCGTAATTCACTTGCAATAATTTGTAATAAAAAACGGCTTATCGTTGGATTTTGTAATAAAAAGAGCTGCGTATCTTCAGGCTTAATACAGATAATTTCTGCCTCCACTAAAACTTTTGCACTACAATGGTACATGGTATCTCCGAATAATGTCCGATACCCAAAATAATCACCTTTCTGATACAAGCGAACTAAACTTTCTTTACCATTATCCAATGTGTGATACAAGCCAATTAAACCTTCTTTAATAAAATAAAATTCCTGTGCAATTTCGCCTTGTTTATACACCGTCATACCTTTAAAAAAAGTGTGAAAATGTTTTAATTTGCAATGTATTAATGTAGAAGGAAGAATTGGATTACTTTCCATAATATGCCTTTTTATATACGTTTATTAAAATATTATCTCAAATAAATTAAATGCCTCAAACTCGGAAGAAGAGGCATTTAATAATAACGTAAATCGATCCTAAATTAAACTTCATCAATTATTCTATATACCCAATTTTCCAAAGGGTCACCTAATCTCTTCATTTCAAGACGCATTTCTTCTAGCATTTCTTTTTTAATCTCTCGATAATCATCATCATAAAATAAATTATGTAATTCACCTGGATCTTTGCGAATATCGTAAAGTTCACATAAATCAGTAGCATTAAATACTAATTTATAATCTTTTCTTCGCCACATTCTTTGCTCAAAATACACAAAATGCCCTGCAAGTTGTCCTAATATCCCTTTACGGTCATTAGATTTATGTTCCCTTGTCAATGGCAATAAGCTCTCACCTTGGAAATCATCTGGTACAGTTTGACCTGCAATATCAAAAACAGTGGATGTCAAATCATGTAAATAGACCAAATTATCATCAACTTCATTGACACGCTCAGAATTTGGATCTTTCACTATTAAAGGGATATTGTATGTCGATTCAAACATAAACTCACCTTTCTCAATCATTCTGTGAGCTCCCATCGCATCACCATGATCCGCTGTTGCGACAAGGAATGTATTATCATAAAGATTATGTGCTTCAAGATAATTAAATAACTCACCGATAGCATCATCAATTAAAGTAATATATCCCCAGAATTTAGTAATCACTTCACGCCAATGTGCTTCACTTGCTTCCCACATACCCCACATTTTAGAAATTGTACGGTAATGTCCGGGTTTACCCTCTAATGGTTTAAAGAAACTCTCATCTAAGACAACATCTTTAGGATCATACATAGAATAATAAGGTTCAGGAACAATACAAGGTGTATGAGGTCCCCAGAAATTAATCCAAGCAAAAAATGGTTTATTTTCAGAAAGCGATTCTTGAATGTATTTTTTTGCCTCATCAATAATAAAATATTCAATAGTCTGCTCTTTAGTCCCGGATAATAATCCACAAAGTTCTTGTACTCTTAAATGAGGATTGTCCCCAAAATAAGCACGACTAACTTCAGGAATATCATAACCTTTTTCATCTAACCATTCTTTATAACGATTAGAATGTGTTGGCGGTTGATCAAATACTAAATTTTTATATACTCGACTTCCAGGATAACCATATCCATCAAAATTATGTCCTTTAATTCCATAATCTTCAGGTACAGATTTTGTACCTACATGCCATTTACCAAGTAAATAAGTATTATAACCCTCAATATGACCAATATTCGGTTTCGTTGGGCTTATCTCGCCAGTTCCACCTTTTTCACCATTTTTAATAATCCCGTGAGATGATGGCATTAATCCTGTAAATAAAGAGGTTCTTGCCGGACCACAAACTGAGGCAGGAGTAAATGCATTATTAAATCGAATTCCATCTCTCGCCAATCGGTCAAGATTAGGTGTCTTTACAATATTATGACCATAAGGACCTATCATATCTTTTCTTACCTGATCTAATAAAATATAAATCACATTATTCATAGCAACAACCTCAATATAACTAATTAAATTCTTTTTCTACCAAATACAAACAATACCACTATTTGTAATATTGCATAGACTCCTAATACAAGCAATGGATTACCATCTATAGAAGCTAAGCCAAGTGGTGATAATAAAGTGTACAATGTTATTAAACCTAAAACTAAAGAAGCAACAACTAAAGGTGCATATTCCCAGTTAGTTAAATCAACATTGGCATAATTTTCTTTATTTTCCACGTAAGGTTCTCTTTTCCAAACTAGACCGAGTAATAACATTAACACTACATCAAATACGAACAGTGTAGCCATTACATACACAAAGTTCACTTTGACATTAAATACCCATACGATAGAGAAATAAAGAATCACATGTAACAACAATGCGGTTTTTGCCGCTCTACCAGAGACGGTTTTATTAAACAAACCAACAGCAAATAAAGCAACAATAGGAATATTAACAAAACCTGCAAAACGTTTTGTTAATAAGAAAATACCATCTGTACCAAACATTAATAAAGGTCCAATTATCATAGTTATTACAGCCATTACAGCAGAGACTTTCTTAGCATAAGTAATTAATTCTTTATCTGAAAATTGTTTCTTAGTAATAGATGGTAATAAATCTTTACAATAAATAGTTGCTGCCGAATTTAAGAATGAGTTAAATGTACTCAAAATAGCACCAAATAATGCAGCAATAAAGAAGCCTTGTAATGCTGTTGGCAACACTCTATTAACTAATAGAGGATAAGATGCATCCATTCTTTCCCCTTCACCAATAATATGAAAACTTAACAATCCTGGTAAGTTTAAAATAATAGGTAATAATAGTAAGAAAAGTGCAGCAATCAAAATACCTTTTTGCCCAGCTTTTAAATCCCTTGCTCCTAATGCACGTTGTACAATAGCTTGGTTAGTTGTCCAATAGAAAAAGTTTACAATTAAAATACCCGTAAACATTGCGGGCCAAGGCACGGCATCTTTTGGTCCTCCAATTGCATTAAATTTCTCTACATGTTGTGTAGTAATAATATGGATACCTTCAGAAAAACTGCCATTTCCTAAGTAGACTAAAGCAAAGATAGGAACAAGTAATGCGGCAATAACAAGAATCACAGCATTTAAAGTGTCAGAAACTGCAACAGCTTTTAACCCACCAAAAATAGCGTAAATAGCACCGACAATACCGATTGCAATCACCGTATAAGTAATTGATTGTCCATAAGTTAATCCAAAGACAGTTTCAAGATTAAAAATTTTATTAAATGCAATAGCACCCGTATAAAGTGCGGTCGGAATAACGATAAATAAATAGAAAACTAAGAATAAACCCGACATAATCAATCTTGTTTGTCTATCAAAACGGCTTTCAAAAAATTCTGGTATTGTAGTGTATCCATTGCGAATATATTTAGGTAATAAATATAGTGCTAAAAAACAAAGTGGAACAACTGATTGAACTGTCCAAGCAATAATAGAAAAATTTCCTGCATAAGAGTTAGCATTTACACCGATTAATTGTTCTGTAGATAATGAAGTTAGCACCATAGAACAACCGATGACCAGCCCACTTAATCCACGTCCAGCCAGAAAATAACCTTTTGATGTACTTAAATCATCATTTTTAGTTCTATACCAAGAAATAAGTGCCACTATTCCTGTTACAACTAAAAAACTCACAATAGTCAAGAACATATTGACCTCCTAATGTTTTACAAATTAATCCTAGACCATCTTTCGATACTTATGTGTCATCATTAGTAAGAATCTGTTAAAAATATCTTTCATCACAAATTCCATAATTTGAAACAAGTTTAGAATAATATGATTAAAAAAATACGATTATGATAACCATCATATTCACTTAGTGATCCCGATCACAGTTCAAATAAATAACTAAATTTTTTTAATTTATGAGAATGATCATAAAGAATTAATACTTTTTACTAAATAATACTCAAAGTTCTCTTTCTTAATAGGAATAATAAATATGAGTATAACGGTTATCATTATCTTAATTATCTGTGGCACATTAACCAATTTAATGTCAGCATTGTTTGGTATTGGTGGGGGAGTATTAATGGTACCAGTATTACACACTTTGTTTCCTGAATTTCCTTTACAAATGGTCGCAGCAACATCCTTAACTATCGTAATTGGAACATCAATAATTAATTTGTTTTACTTTTATAAACAAAAAATTCAAATAAACTTTAAATCAATGTTGTTATGGTCTATTGGTATGATCATTGGTGTACAAATTGGATTTGAAGGAAGCTTCTATATTCCCGACTGGTCTATTATCGCAATATTTGTAATTACACTAAGTATCTTAGGAATTAGAACCTTATTTCTAAATAACACTCTCAACAACAATGAAAATAAACAAAACAATGACACTTTAAAGGGGATTATATTTTGCTTTCTAGGGGGAAGTATTGCAGGTGTAACAGGAATAGGTGGTGGATCAATTATGGCACCATTAGTAGCACAACTTACAAGCGTTAAACCTTATCAAATTGCAGCCTATACTAACTATATGATGGTTATTGGTGGGTTAGGGAGTTTATATGGATACTTGACTAAAATACCTGATTTTTATTTAGTCAACTCTTGGCAAATCGGTTATATAAATTTTTCAGTTGTTGTAATTGTAGTGATAAGCTCATTCTTAACGAGCTTTCTGTCAATGAAAATAAGAGGTATTTTATCTCCAGAAATATCTAGAAAATTATTAGGTATTATTTTATTTATCATTGCTGGATATATGCTTGCTCTACAAATAAACTAAAGCGTACATATTTATATTCAAATAAATTTAAAGGCGAGTAGTCCAAATTTGATATAGATCACATTTCTTAATTATTTTTTGAGAATAATTATCATATAAAACAATTAAATTTCATAAAAAAACCAATAACCTAGCAATAAATATATATAAATAACCTTACAAAAAACCACAATATATAGTGGTTGAAATAAAATTAAAATCTATATATAGTGCCGATGAAATTTAATAAACACAACATATAGGGTCTAAATGATGGGTACATTTTTTGTTATTAAACGTGATGGTTCACGTATTAGCTTTGAACTACAACGCATTATTAATGCAATCAAAAAAGCAGCAAATGCAGTCGGAATCAATGATGATCGTTATTGCCATAATATTGGTCAACTGGTTTGTGATGATATTTTTGGACATTACCAGCAAGAAATTGATATTAACCAAATTCAACAACTCGTTGAAAATCATTTAATGTCTAGCCAATACCCACAAATTGCCCGTGCTTATATTGAATATCGACATGATCGTGATTTAGCTCGTGAAAAGCGTAGCAGCTTAACTAAAGAAATAGAAGGATTGATAGAACAAAGTAATGTGGAATTACTTAACGAAAATGCCAATAAAGATGCGAAAGTGATCCCCACCCAACGTGATTTACTAGCAGGTATCGTTGCTAAACACTATGCGAAAAGCTACATTCTACCAAAAGATGTTGTTAGCGCACACGAAAAAGGCGAAATTCATTATCACGATCTTGACTACGCCCCATTCTTCCCAATGTTTAATTGTATGCTTGTTGATTTAAAAGGTATGCTAAAACAAGGCTTTAAAATGGGTAATGCAGAAATTGAACCGCCAAAATCAATTGGAACAGCAACGGCGGTTACTGCACAAATTATTGCTCAAGTCGCAAGTCATATCTATGGAGGAACAACAATTAACCGTATTGATGAAGTACTTGCTCCTTATGTACAATTAAGTTATGAGAAACATCTAAAAAATGCAGAAACTTGGCATATTCCCGAAGCAGAAAAATATGCACAGGCACTTATTGAGAAAGAATGTTTTGATGCTTTCCAGTCCTTAGAATATGAAGTGAATACCTTACATACTTCTAATGGTCAAACCCCTTTCGTTACCTTTGGTTTTGGACTAGGAACCACTTGGCAAGCTCGTTTAATCCAACAATCTATTTTACGTAATCGTATCCGTGGACTAGGTAAAAATCATAAAACCCCTGTTTTCCCCAAATTAGTATTTACTATTAAAAAAGGTGTAAATCAAAGTACTAATGATCCAAACTACGACATCAAGCAACTCGCATTAGAATGTGCTTCAAAACGTATGTATCCTGATATTCTCAACTACGACCAAGTCGTTAAAGTAACAGGATCATTTAAAGCACCAATGGGCTGTCGTAGTTTCTTAAATGCTTATGAGCAAGATGGAGAATATCAACACGATGGGCGAAATAATCTCGGTGTCGTGAGTTTAAATTTACCAAGAATTGCTTTGGAAGCCAAAGGAAATGAAGATTTGTTTTATCAAATCCTTGATCAACGACTTGCTATTGCTAAAAAAGCACTAATGACTCGTGTTGCACGTTTAGAAAATACCAAAGCACGTGTTGCCCCAATTCTTTATATGGAAGGCGCTTGTGGGGTAAGACTAAAAGCTGATGATAATGTAGCACAAATATTTAAAAATGGACGAGCGTCTATTTCACTTGGCTATATTGGTATCCACGAAACCATTAATGCTTTATATCATCAGCATATTTATGATGATGAGCAACTTAGACAAAAAGGTATCAAAATTGTTGAATATTTAAGTAATGCTACCAAACAATGGAAAGCAGAAACAGGTTATGCTTTTAGTTTATATTCCACACCAAGCGAAAATCTTTGTGATCGTTTCTGTCGTTTAGATACCAAACAATTTGGCGTCATTGATGGTGTAACCGATAAAGGTTATTACACTAATAGCTACCATTTAGATGTAGAGAAAAAGGTCAATCCATACGATAAACTCGACTTTGAAATGCCTTATCCATCATTGGCAAGTGGTGGCTTTATTTGTTATGGCGAATATCCTAATATTCAACATAACTTAAAAGCCCTTGAAGATGTTTGGGATTATAGCTATGACAGAGTGCCATATTATGGAACAAACACACCGATTGATGAATGTTATGACTGTGGTTTCACTGGTGAATTTGAATGTACCAGTAAAGGCTTTACCTGTCCAAAATGTGGCAATCACGACAGTACCAAAGTGTCGGTTACTCGTCGAGTTTGTGGGTATTTGGGTAGTCCTGATGCTCGCCCATTCAATGCGGGAAAACAAGAAGAAGTGAAACGTCGTGTAAAACATTTATAAATTTGACCGCACTTTTGTATAAATTACCTAAAAGAAAGCCTGTACGAGTAAAATATTCACTCGTACTGCTTTAAAAATCTTAAATAAAATGAATTACTTACAATATTATCCTGTTGATATAGTTAATGGCGAAGGCACAAGATGTACGCTATTTGTTAGCGGTTGTGAACACGCTTGTAAAGGTTGCTATAATAAAAAAAGCTGGTCTTTTTCAGCTGGTGTAGTCTTTGATCAAGTAATGGAAGATCAAATTATTCAAGATTTACAAGATACCAGAATTAAACGACAAGGTTTAACCTTATCTGGAGGCGATCCCTTACACCCTAGAAATATCCCCACTTTATTAAAACTCGTTAAGCGAGTAAAACAAGAATGTACCGATAAAGATATTTGGGTATGGACTGGTTACAAACTAACCGAATTAAACGAACAGCAACAAGAAATGCTACCTTATATTGATGTATTAATTGACGGAAAATTTATCCAAGAACAAGCCGATCCCGCTCTTGCTTGGCGAGGATCGGCTAATCAAATTATTCATCGCTTTTCAGCAAAAGATATTCGCTAATCTCTAACTAAAAAGCGAACAACTCGTTTCCCAAATAGTTTCTGAAATGCGTTCTGGTGTTTCATCTCTTAATTCACAAAGTGCGGTAAAAATTTCTGCAATTCTTTCTGGGCGATTAGGCTGTCCTTGAAAGCCAAAAACGGGCATATCAGGGGTATCTGTTTCCAATAATAAACTATCTAAAGGTAAGCGTTGAATAGTGTTTCTAGTTTTATTGGCTCTAGCATAGGTGATCACGCCCCCTACTCCTATTTTATACCCTAAATCAACAAAACGTTTTGCTTGCTCATAACTACCAGAAAAGCCGTGAATTACACCACATTTATCTAGTTGAATACGTTTTAAAAAAGGGAAAATTTGATCTTGTGATTTTCGGTTATGAATATTCACAGGTAAATGATATTGTTGAGCTAAAGATAATTGAGCTTCAAAAAAATCACATTGTTTTTTCCATAATTCATCTGTTAATAATTCAGGAATTGCACGCTCTAAACCAATCTCACCAATAGCAACTAAACGCTCATTTTTTTCATTAAGCAATTTTTCGAGTAAAACCAAGTGATCCTGCTGATGTTGCTGAATATATAAAGGATGTAAACCCAATCCATAACAAAGCTGATTAGGAAAAAGTGCGGTTATTTTTTCAAGATTTTTAAACTGCTCCGCCATTACCGCAACAATTAAAATCTTTTCAACCTGTGCTTTCCTTGCATTTTCTACCAATAAAGATATTGGCTCATTAGTTTCATAAGCCAAATAATCAAGGTGAGTATGCGTATCAAAAAATGCCACAATAACTACCTAACAGACACCGATTGAATAACAATTTCATTTTTAGGTACATCACGATAAAAGCCAGCACTACTCGTTTCAACTTTGGCAATTTTATTCACTACATTCATTCCAGCAACGACTTTTCCAAATACCGCATAGCCCCAACCTTGTGAACTTTTATCTTTATGATTTAGAAAATCATTATCCGCAACATTAATAAAAAATTGAGCCGTTGCAGAATGAGGATCACCTGTTCTTGCCATAGCGATTGTGCCAATTTGATTTTTTAAACCATTATCCGCTTCATTCTTGATAGGAGTATTAGTTTCTTTTTTCTTCAAACCACTGGCAAATCCACCACCTTGAACCATAAAACCATCAATCACACGATGAAAAATCGTACCGTTATAAAAACCACTTTGACTGTATTCAAGGAAATTTTTACTGGAAATCGGGGCATTTTTTTCATCTAGTTGAATATCAATATCACCATAATTAGTATGCAAAATAACATTAGTTGCACTGACAGTCAACGCTATCAAAGAAAGTGAAAGTGCGGTCATAAATTTTAACGTTTTCATTTTTTTATTCCTAGGACTGACTATAAATTAGGACGCTAAAAGCGTCCTATAAATTTTGATTATTCAACCGTTACTGAATTAATAATTACTTCTTCTTTTGGTACATCTTGATGAAAACCATAGTTACCTGTTTTTACTTTACGAATTTTATCTACAGTTTCCATACCCTCAACCACTTCACCAAATACGCAATAGCCCCAACCTTGCATTGTTTCAGATTTAAAATCTAAAAAATCGTTATCACTAACATTAATAAAAAATTGTGCAGTTGCTGAATGTGGATCAGAAGTACGCGCCATTGCTAATGTACCACGTTTATTACTTAAACCATTATTTGCTTCATTTTTAATTGGATCTTTGGTGTTTTTTTCACGCATTCCCGCTTCCATTCCACCACCTTGGATCATAAAACCATCAATAACACGATGAAAAATTGTGTTATTATAGAAGCCATCTTTACAATAATTTAGAAAGTTTTCCGCTGTTTTTGGTGCTTTTTCAAAATTCAAATTAATTTTAATATCGCCAAAATTTGTGTGTAATGTAACCATTTTTATTTTCCTATAAAATTTAGAGATGGTTATTATTCCATAAAAGCGTAATAAGTGCTATAAAGAGCGGTCAGATTTAACAATAAAATGAGAACAAACAAATGCTAAAAATTTTTAATACATTAACCAGAGAAAAAGAAATTTTTAAACCAATCCACGACAATAATGTTGGTATGTATGTATGTGGTGTAACTGTCTATGATTTATGTCATATCGGACACGGACGCACATTTGTTTGTTTTGATATGGTTTCTCGTTATTTACGTTATTTAGGTTACAACCTCACTTATGTACGTAATATCACCGATGTTGACGATAAAATCATTAAACGAGCCTTAGAAAATAATGAAACTTGCGATCAATTAGTCGATCGTATGGTTGTAGAAATGTATAAGGATTTTGATGCCTTAAATATTTTACGTCCAGACGTTGAACCTCGTGCAACACATCATATGCCAGAAATCATTGGTATTATTGAAAAGCTGATTGCTCGTAAACACGCTTATGTCGCTGAAAATGGTGACGTGATGTTTGATGTAGAAAGTTTTAAAGAATATGGCAAACTCTCGCGTCAAAATTTGGAACAATTACAAGCTGGGGCAAGGGTAGAAATTTCGGCTATCAAGAAAAATCCTATGGATTTTGTGCTTTGGAAAATGTCTAAAGAAAATGAACCTAGTTGGCAATCGCCTTGGGGTGCTGGTCGCCCTGGTTGGCATATTGAATGTTCAGCAATGAATAGTAAACAACTAGGTGAACATTTTGATATTCACGGTGGTGGTTCTGATTTAATGTTCCCACACCACGAAAATGAAATTGCACAATCTTGCTGTGCTCACGGCACTCAATACGTCAACTATTGGATCCATTCCGGAATGATTATGGTTGATGCCGAAAAAATGTCAAAATCATTAGGTAATTTCTTCACTATCCGTACCGTTTTAGAGCATTATAATGCTGAAACCGTACGTTATTTTTTATTAAGCACTCATTACCGTAGCCAATTAAATTATACAGAAGAAAACCTTAATCTTGCTCAATCTGCTTTAGAACGTCTTTATACTGCCTTGCGTGATACAAATAAAAATGCCATTGCTAAAGGTGGAGAAAAATTTGTCGAAGCCTTTACGGAAGCAATGAATGATGATTTCAACACGCCAAATGCAGTTTCTGTCTTATTTGAAATGGCAAGAGAAATCAATAAGCTAAAAACAGAAAATAAAGCGGAAGCGAATCATCTCGCCGCTCGTATGCGTGAATTAGCGAAAATTCTTGGCTTCTTGGAACAAGATCCAGAAGAATTTTTAAAAGCAGGGTCTAACGATGATGAAGTTGCTAAAATCGAAGCACTGATCAAACAACGTAATGATGCTCGTGCCGAAAAAAACTGGGCTGCTGCCGATGCCGCTCGTGATGAGCTCACTGCAATGGGTATTATTCTAGAAGATGGTGCTAATGGCACAACTTGGCGTAAGAAATAAGCTAACTAGTTATTGATTTTATTAATCCTAAAACCAAAGGTCTAAAAAACAGTTTAGACCTTTTTATAATATTTATTACGAAAATAAAAGTGCGGTGTTTTTTTAGAAAGTTTTATTAAAATCAACAATAAACCTATTTCACTAAAGACTTATTCATCACTTCAAACCAGTCTACTGTTTTCTGATTGATAGATTCTAATTGTTCTTGGACAAGATCCGTTTGTTCAAAAACACGTTGCCAATAAATATTGCCTTTAGAATAACAATCGCCTGCAATTATTTTTGTAACTTCTGAAAAACATTTATCTAAATCCACCGTACTTTGTTCTTTTTTTGTACCATCTTTTTCAAGTAGATTTTTTAGATAATCTAATGCGAAAGCACTTGGCACAAGGAAAAGCTCATTTTGCCCGAGTAAATAATCTTTTATATATACTTCAAGCTGTTTAAGTGCGGTTGTTTTTTCAATAGAACTAAAGGTTTTATATCCATCACGACCATAATGAATAGCGGGTAAAACTCGTTTTTGTGTAACAATTTGTAATAAATAAGGGATCCACACTTGGATAATATCTTTATTTTTTATGCTGGCCACTCGCCAAGTAACACGTTGTGTATTATTGTTATAAAGATGATCTAATGTACCTCGTAAACGTATTTTCCGATTATCAACTTCAATTAGCTGATCAATGTAAATACTGTCATATTGTTCTGTTAGGTAAGTATTGATTTGCTCTTTAAAATCAAGGATATTATCTTCAAAATTTTGCTGATAAATCTCTGCAAATGTGCCTCTTGGCATAGTACCTTTAATTTTTAATTGCTCAAAAAATTGATTAAAATTAGTTGAATCACAGTGAATCAGTTGTTCGTTAATCAAATAATTATCTAAACTATCTAAAATAAAGTTTTCCGTATCCGCAATAGTATCAATATCATTGCCCAGATATACGCCTAAACGACGTTCAAAAAAGAATTTTACAGGATCACATATAAAGGCAATTAGGTTTTCTAATTCAATAACTTCAATTTGTTCAGAACATTGTAATGGCTGAATAAAGTGATTATCAGCTTGCTGTCTATCGGCTTTTGCTACGGATAACCACCTTTTTGCAAAAGTGCGGTCATTTCCTTTGAAGTTTTGCTCTCCAAAAGCTGTCATTGAATGCTGTTTGATCAGTGAGTTTTTAATCTGCTTTCTTTCTGATAACTCACCTATTTTTGATAAATTTTCTGCGAGATAATCTAATAACTGACTAACCAAAACAGAAGGTTCTCTTTCGCTATCATCAACAATGGAACGTCCAATATAACTAATATATAAGTAATCTTGAGCGGATAATAATGCTTCTAGGAATAAATAACGATCATCATCACGTCTTACTCGATCACCTTTTTGTCGATGATAAAACATTAAATCAAAACTATTTGCAGTTTGTTGACGAGGATATTCTCCGTCATTCATTCCTAATAAGCACACCACTTTAAAAGGAATCGAACGCATTGGTAGTAGGGTACAAAAATTCACTTTACCAGCAAGAAAGGTTAAGCTATTCGGTATTTCTTGTAGCTTTTCTGTTAATGTTTCAGCTATCACTTCTACCGATAAAACATCGGTAAATTGCACACTTTGCAGCTGTTCTGTTAAGGCTTGAATATTTTCTTTAAAATACCACAATGTTTTACTACTCTGCGGTGTTTCTGCAAAAAAACCATCAATTAAATCAGATAAATAAGCTTGCCATTGTTCTGCTTGATATTTTCCTTGTAAAATCTGTTGCCATTGATACAAACAATCAATAAAAGCACTTAATGATCCTGCAATTTCGCCCTGTAAACCATAGCTACTATCAAAGCCAAGACTATCTTGCCAAATACCATTTTCTTCTCGCATTGCATAACCGAGTAGCATTCGTTCTAATCCAGCTTTCCAAGAATTATAATTTTTCTGTTGATTATCTAAGGATTTTTCTAATCCAAAGCGAATACCCGATTTTTCTACCCAATAACGAATTTGTACTAAATCATTTTCTTCAATATCAAAATGTTCTCGAATACTTGGAATATCCAAGAAAGCCAATACTTCCTCAGCAGTAAATAAACTTTCTTTCAAATTAAGTAAGTGAATAAAACTCATCACTAATACATCACTTTCTGATAATTTATTATCCGATATGGAGAAAGGAATATAATGTTCTCCTTGACTAAATACCGCTTGAATGTAAGGAGTGTATTTATCGATATCCGCCACCATTACTACAATATCTTTTGGCGTAATTTTTTCATCTTCTGCTTTATTTTTATTCTCATTGAATAAATGCAATAAATAATCCTGTAAAGCTTCTACCTCACGCATAATGCTATAACAAGAATGGAAGCTAATAGAACGATCATTATCTTTCTTAATTAATGAATTTATTTTAGAAGTAGCAAGATTTAAAATACTTGTTTGTAATTGAGCAAGTAAATGACGATCTGAGCCTTCTGTATAAGCCTCAATTTCTAGATGATCAATATCCGATAATAAATACAAAAAATCTCGCCCTAATTTTCCCCAAGAAGCTAGTAAAGGATGCCCAATTTGTAATTTTTCACCTTCATTCGTTCGATCAACTTTTTCATTACCAATGTTGACAAGTTGATTTTCTGAAAAAATGTCTCTGGTTTCACTTGAAAACTTACCTTGAGAATCGGATAAATAAGTATAACGTTTCTTTTGTTGTAATTTCTGCAAATAGCGTTCATCAATAATATCTCCCCAATATTCTTTGGAAGCACTATTAAAAAACAAATGTACCTGACAATAATCGCTTAAAGCTTGTAAGGTATCAAGGTACACTTTTGGTAACGCAGAAATACCAAAAACAAAAATACGTTTAGGCAAATGTTGTGGATTTTGAATAGCTAATAACTCAAGAAAACGCTTATGTAAATTAGCACGATGATGAGCATTAGGGTTTTCTTGTTTAATTTCTCGCACCAACGCACGCCATAATAGCCCCTGCCATTGTATGTGTTCACTTACTTGGGTAAAAGTGCGGTCATTTTTTTCATTATTTATGGACTGATTAGCTTTTAATTTATTAAATTGAATAATCGCTTGCTCAATTTTATCATCTTGATTATTTTCCCAAGCATCAATCCACTCTGGTCGATAAACTAAATATTGGTCAAATAAATCAGCGATCTTACAAGCTAATTGATACAATTTTTGTTGTTCCGCCTCTTGAGAATATTTTAAATAATGACGTAAAGGTTGAAAATTTTCTTTATCTAAAAATGTAGGGATCAAACGCATTAATCGCCAGATAATGCTCTCTTTATTAAACTGACTTATTTTTTCTACATTAGAGAGATTATCAACATATTGTTGCCAAATAAATGTCGCAGGCATCGGAAATTTAATATTACTCGCAATCCCTTTTTCTTCAGCTATTTTCCACTGTAACCATTTTGCCATTCCCGGACTTTGTACGAGAATCACTTCAGATTCAAAAGGATTATTTAGAGGTGTGATATCCATTACTCTTAATAAAATAGCTTTTTGTACTTCAAGTTGATTGGAATAATAAATAGTAAATTGTGATTGCATTTCCGATTGCATTTCCATAGTTAATAGTTATGAGAGTTATAAACTTACCTCTCGATTAAGATATTGTACTTTTACCTTTTTATTAGCACATTGAATAGTAAAAGTTAAATCATTTTGTATTATACGATGCTGACAAGCTAATTTTAAAAATAATCGTTGTTTTTGATTTTCTGCAATCTGTAATGCTTGATAATGTTGATAAATTTCAACCGCACTTTTTCGTTGATAACTTGTCCACTGATTAATAGACAAAAAAATACCACTAAATAGACTTAAAGTCATTAGTAAACTCAATAAACTCATTCCTTTATATTTGGATACGTTATAATTCATCATTAAAATCATACCAACTTTTTGAGGATAACTGCCATTGACTATATTCTTTCACCACAGAATTTATTACTGACTTTTTATAAGCTACTGTTACACCTTCAATCAGCGTTAAATTTCCTCCTGTTATAACAGTTCCACGGATTTTCCCTTTTCCTGAAATAAGCAGATCATCTTCAGCAATAACTACGCCATAGAGATCATTGTTAATTTCCCATTGAGAATGATCCTTTGGAAACCAATATAACGTTGCTGTTTTACTTTTAGGTAAATTGTTCTTTGGTATTACGAGCTTTTCTTTAAAAATTTGTAACTGTTCTGAGTCAATATAATTCTTGAATTCTTTTTGATAAGTTGATTTTTTCGGTAATTCTTTAAATAAAAAATGCCTATCACACCAAATTGCCGTAGATATATTGTCATTAGTGCGGTCATTTTTTAGCGTATTTTCTAAAATAATCTTATGCGTTTTTTGATTATTATCTAAAGAAAGCGTATTGCATAAATGTAAAATATTTTGTTGACTAGCATTTTGCAATACCAAACTATGTTCAAGATAATTTTTTCTTAAAGCGATAATTGAACGATGTGTTTTTAATATACCATCATCAAGAAATAATAAAATCAATAGTAAAGCACTTAATATCAACAACAAACTTAGTGTCATTATCCCTTTTTCAATTACTCTCATTATTTTCAGTCCAAATGATATTATTAAGAATAGGAATAATAGATGAAGTTTCATAACGAATATCTGGTGATGATTTTAGATACCCCTCCAATGATACCTCAATTGCTTTTCCTTCAATAAGCCAACTAAAATTTAATGTTGAAATAGCAATTTCATTATCATCTAATAAATCAATCCAACCGCTAGAATCACAAGCTGATGCCTGTAAATATTTAAAACATTGAGATGAGGTACATTGTTGACTAACAGAATTTTTATAGGCACTTCTGGTTTCAATCATATTTTTATTTAAACGATAACCAAACAATTCACTTTCTATTTCTTTAGTGCTATTTTTTCCTTCTTTAATACATAAACCTTGTGTGTAAGTTGTCCCAATACAACCTGTTGCATTTAAATCATAAAAGAAAATCACACAACTATTCTGAGTTTCTGTTGCTAATTGACCGATAGTCACTGAATATGGATTATTTTTTTCAAAATAACTTAAATTATCCACCTTTATCTTATCTGATATAGCACGAAATCCTGAACGACGTAAATCTTTTGCAATTAATTGTACTGTTCTCTGTAATTCTGATTGTAAATATAATTTAGAAAAAATCTTTTTATTTTGATGTTCTGTTTGTGTATAAAAACTAATAATGATAAATAATAAAATGGAAGATAAACTTAAGGAAAGTATTAAACTTAATAAGGTTTGTCCTCTATATATCTTACCTATTATCATAAATTGCTCTTCACACAAGCACTAAGTGATTGATAATTTTTCAATTTAACACTCCCTATATTAAACAAAGAGAATACTGTTCTGTATCTATCAGACTGCAATACAAAACAAATTGTTGATAAGGTATTACGAACACCACTTAAACGAGTCAATTCCTTCGGATAATATTTTTTACTTATCAACATTGTTCTACTAGAAGCGGAAGAAATATAAATTTTAGGATGAGTCGATTTATCACAACTACTCGGAGATAAGCAATTACAAATATGACGACTTTTTAATTGGGCAACCAAGCACCATTTGTGAGTAATTACATCTCTATTCGCTATTAAAAGCCAAATTTGATTTGAATTTTCAACACGAGCCTGAATATCTCTCAAAAATAGATAAAGTTTATGCTGTTCTCTTGATAAGATCGTTTTATCATTTAACTTTTGGAAACTAGGAAGTGAAAAACTAATTAATAGACTAATAATCCCTATGACTAATAACATTTCCAATAAAGTAAATCCTTTATTATTCATTTCTCAATCCTTTTCTATTTTCAATAAAATATAAACGGGAAATAATTAGATGAAAAGGAAGTTATTAAATCATTGCGATCAAGATCGTAAAAATAAGTAATAAGAATGAATTAAAAAATTTCTTATAGAAAATATTAGAAAACAAAGGAAATTATTTGGTGGGTCGTGAGAGATTCGAACTCTCGACCAACGGATTAAGAGTCCGCTGCTCTACCACTAAGCTAACGACCCTAGAGAGTCTAGTAAATTAATGGTGGGTCGTGAAGGATTCGAACCTTCGACCAACGGATTAAAAGTCCGCTGCTCTACCGACTGAGCTAACGACCCTATCTACAATAGGCTTGTAAGTAAATATTGGTGGGTCGTGAAGGATTCGAACCTTCGACCAACGGATTAAAAGTCCGCTGCTCTACCGACTGAGCTAACGACCCTATTTACGATAGGTTTGCTACAAACTTGGTGGGGCGTGAAGGATTCGAACCTTCGACCAACGGATTAAAAGTCCGCTGCTCTACCGACTGAGCTAACGCCCCAGCTACTCATCTGTAACGGAAGCTTATGATACTGTTTTTATTTTAATAATCAATAAAAAAAAACTTTTTTTTAGTTATTTGAATAAATAGTCATCACATTCACTGCAAAATATCATTTTTTAAGCAAAAAATAAGGCTTATTATCCATAAGCCTTATCCATTATTATTTTAAATTAATAATTAATATACTAGTACTGCACGACGATTTTTTGAATAAGCTGCTTCATTATGACCTAATTCAGCAGGTTTTTCTTCACCATAAGATACAGTAGAAACTTTATTAGCTTGTACACCTTTAGCTTCTAAATGATTTTTTACTGCATCTGCACGACGTTGACCTAATGCGATATTGTACTCTGGAGTACCACGCTCATCAGTATTACCTTCTACTAATACTTTAGAGGCTGGCACAGAATTTAAATATGCAGCATGAGCATCTAAAATTTGTACGTACTCACCTTCTACATTATAACGATCAAAACCAAAATAAACGGTGTTATAACGTTGCTGTAAATCTTGAACAGAATAACCACCAAAAGTTTGTTCTGATGCCATTTCTGACTTGTCATTTTTTGAACTACTACAAGCAGCTAATAAAGCTACTGCACTTGCAACAGCTAACAATTTTGTAAAGTTTTTCATAAACTTCTCCTAATTTTTATTTAAATATGGCGACCAAGCTGGAAATTTAACTTGGCCATCACTTCCTGGTAAACGTGCTTTAAAGCGACCATCAGCGGACACTAATTGTAACACCTTTCCTAATCCTTGTGTAGAACTATAAATAACCATAATACCATTTGGTGAAATACTTGGGCTTTCATCTAAAAAAGTTGTACTTAACATATCAATTGTACCCGAAATTAAATCTTTCTTCATTATATGATCACCTGAAATCATTACTAACGAATTACCGTCTGGTAATAATTTTCCACTATAACTACGATTACCCGAACTAACCAAGGAAACATTTCCTCCAGAGGCATTCATTATATAAACTTGTGGCGAACCACTTCTATCAGAGGTAAAAACAATTTGAGTTCCATCTGCTGACCAAGAAGGCTCTGTATTATTACCAGAATTACTGGTCAATTGTGAAATATGTCCACCACTTAAACTCATCACATAAATATTTAACATTCCATCTTTTGAAGAGGCAAATGCAAGTCTTGAACCATCAGGAGAAAATGCTGGTGCGCCATTATGCCCATTAAAAGAAGCGACCACACGACGAGCACCTGTTCGTAAATTATGTACTACAAGCTGTGATTTACGGTTCTCAAATGATACATAGGCGAGCTGTGAACCATCTGCTGACCAAGCAGGTGACATCAATGGTTGACTACTACTATGAACAATAAATTGGTTATGACCATCATAATCAGAAACTCTGACTTGATAAGGTTTACTTCCCCCATTTTTTTGTACTATATAGGCAATTTTAGTTCTAAAAGCACCTCTAATTGCTGTTAATTTTTCAAAAACAGCATCACTAATTGTATGAGCGCCTAAACGTATCGCACTATTCGGTACCGTATATTGGCTTTGAGCTAATATCGCACCAGCTTCACCAGAAGCTCCTATAGTATCAATTAGTTGATAAACTATATTATAATTACCATTTTCAGGTGTAATTTGTCCAACAACAATGGCATCAATACCTAGATTAGACCAGCTCTCCGGATTAACTTCTGAAAGCATTGTAGGCTGCTGAGGCATTCGATTAACTGCAATGGGATTAAACTTCCCACTATTTCTTAAATCAGAAGAAATAATTTCAGCTATATCTACAGGCGCAGTACCAGGACCATTCCATTTAAAAGGAATAACCGCTATAGGTCTTGCCCCATCAACACCTTCATCAATAACTATCCTAACCTCATCATTAGCAAATGTTATATGAGAAAAACAAACAAACAATATTGTTAATAAACTTATAAAACGAGTTATTAATTTCATTAAATTTACCTTTTAGGTTAACATTAACATACAAAAACTACTTGTTATCGTATGATAAAAATCAATTATCTTAATTTAAATTCTAAAGAAAACTTTTGATATTTTCTATAAATATCTTCATTTGGTGCAGATGGAACTCTCTTGGTTCTGGAAACAGCCGATAACGCCGCAGTACAAATATCATCAGGTCCAGATAAACGTCGGAAATCAGTTATTGCACCATTTCTCGCTAATTCAACTTCAACAATACAAACTTTATTAATAAATCCAGGCTCCTTTAAAAAGCGACGCTGAATTTGTTTTTTTATCAAAGCTCCATAGCGATCCCCTTCTTTACCGCCATCACCAACACCTAACGCGGCACCAGTTCCTGAAGCACCTTGTTTACTCTGATTACCACCAATACTAGCACTTCCACCACCTATATCACCACCATTAATGAAATCATCTAATGCATTTCTTTGAGCAGACTTAACTTTTGCTTCTTTTTCAGCTTTTAACTGCACTTCTTTCTCTGCTTTGAGTTTCGCCTCTTTCTTAGCTTTTAACTTCGCCTCTTGCTCTGCTTTGAGTTTTGCCTCTTTTTCAGCTTTTAACTTCGCCTCTTGCTCTACTTTCAGTTTTGCCTCTTTTTCAGCTTTTAACTTCGCCTCTTGCTCTACTTTCAGTTTTGCCTCTTTTTCAGCTTTTAACTTCGCCTCTTGCTCTGCTTTCAGTTTTGCCTCTTTTTCAGCTTTCAACTTTGCTTCTTGCTCTGCTTTCAGTTTTGCCTCTTTTTCAGCTTTTAACTTCGCCTCTTGCTCTGCTTTAAGTTTTGCCTCTTTTTCAGCTTTTAACTTCGCCTCTTGCTCTGCTTTGAGTTTTGCCTCTTTTTCAGCTTTTAACTTCGCCTCTTGCTCTGCTTTGAATTTTGCCTCTTTTTCAGCTTGCAACTTTGCATCTTGCTCGACTTTAGTTTGTTCTAATTTATTTTCTGTTTCTTCGATAATTTCTTTTCTAGTTTCTAAAGGTTCTATTTTTTGTGTGTTTGTATTATTAACTTTTTTAGCTTGTTGAATACGTCCCCATTCTTGAGCAGCATTACCAGTATCAACCATTACTGCACCAATAACATCACCATTACCTTCCCCACCGCCCATAACATTAATTTTGCTATAAAAAGAACCATAAATTAGCAATGCAAATAATGTTATATGTAACAAAATAGAAATTAGAAACGAGTCAATACCTATTTTTTTTCTACCTTCCCTCACAATATTTACCCACTTTTAAATTGGATCTGTCATAAGTCCGACTGACTTAATACCAGCTAAATGAAGTAAATTCAATGCTTTAATTACTTCTTCATAAGGAATATCTTTTGCACCACCGACTAAAAATAATGTTTTATTATCTTTAGCAAATTCTTGTCTTGATATTTCAGTCACCATTTCTTCATTCAAACCTTCATTTCTTTCACCTGAAATAGATAATGTGTACTGACCTATTCCAGAAACCTCTAAAATGACAGGTATTTTATCTTCATTTGAAACACTTTGACTATCAACAGCATCAGGCAAATCGACCTGAACGCTTTGACTGATAATTGGTGCTGTAGCCATAAAGATCAAAACAAGCACCAACAATACATCCAAGAAAGGAACTATATTTATTTCTGATTTTATATTACGACGATTTCTATTACGACGATAGGACATTATTGCCTCAAAATTCTATTAAAACTACTGCACTTACAAAATAAGTACCTACAATAAATTAGTTATGATTTTTCCCAAAAACTTGACGATGCAAGATTGTAGTAAATTCATCAATAAAATTACTATAATTTTGTTCAAGTTTACTCATTCTTAAACTCAAACGGTTATATGCCATTACAGCAGGAATAGCCGCAAATAAACCTATCGCAGTTGCAATCAAAGCTTCTGCAATACCAGGAGCAACCATTTGCAAAGTTGCTTGTTTAGCTCCACTTAAGGCCATAAAAGAATGCATAATTCCCCATACAGTACCGAATAAACCTATATATGGACTGATAGATGCAACTGTTGCTAAAAACGGAATACGATCCTCTGCATATTCTATCTCACGATTCATTGATAAATTCATTGCACGAGAAGTACCTTGAAGAATAGCTTCAGGCGCATTCGGATTGGATTTTTTCAAACGAGAAAATTCTTTAAAACCAACATAAAAAATTTGCTCACTCCCAGTTAAAACATCACGACGGTTTTCTAAGCCTTCATAAAGTTTATTTAAATCTTCTCCTGACCAAAAGCGATCTTCAAAGCGTGCAGATTCTTTAATTGCTTTCGTTAAAATACGACTACGTTGAATAATAATAGCCCATGAAATAATTGAGAAAATAAGTAAAATCACAATTACAATTTGGACTACAATTCCTGCTTTTAAAAATAATTCTAAAAAATTTAATTCAGATGTCATTAACTTGCTCCGAAAATATATACGATTGTTTAACTTGAAAATGCTGTTTTTATTTCATTAGGAATTATAACAGGTTTCATTTTCTTTAAATTGACACAAGCAATCTTTACCTCAGCTCCACATAAAATTTTATCATTACATATTATTGCTTGAGTAAATAACATACTTGCAGCCTTAATTTGCTTGACTCTTGTTTCTACTAATAAGCTATCATCTAAGCTAGCAGGAGCACAGAAATCAACACTCATAGATTTCACAACAAAAGCAAGATCATATCTATTCAACAAATCTCGCTGAGAAAATCCAAGCGCCCTTAAATATTCCGTTCTTGCTCTTTCAAAAAAATGTAAATAATTTGCATGATAAACAACACCACCAGCATCGGTATCTTCATAATAAACGCGAGTAAAATACTTAAATCCATCCATTTTATTACTTAATTACTCATTTTAATTGAAAAAACTCGCCCATTCTAAAGCTGGTATAATTAATAATCAAGTACCTAAAAATTAAATAATAGATAAAATATACTTATTGTTAAAGACTGTTGTAAATATTACTAAAGCATCGAATTAGTAGTCATATTAATTAAGACAATTATTATTACTATATATGCACCTAACATCGTAAATAAAAATAATCGTTGCCATCTGATATTTCTGATAGCTAATCCTATTCCATGAATCCACAAAATAATATTACTTAATATAACAAGAATAATCTCATGATTAGGTAGAGCTCTTAAAGACATCACAAAATTATTAATATTAAAGAAAATACAAACAGTAATAGATATTGCTGATATAAGTGAAAGGGCTCGCCAAGAGCCCTTATCCATTAATTGAGTAAGTGAATTGATCATTTAACTACTCGTCAAATTTACCTGTCTTTTCAATGCCAATAGTAACAATAGCACTCAACATAACAGCTAACAAAACCCCCACTACCCATAAAACATAATACATAGCCTTATTCTCCTTAGAAATTAGTATAATGAGTTTTTGTTTTCTTCAATGAAACTAGCATCTAATCGACCAAACATTTTGATGTATGACCAAATTGTATAAGCCAACAAAATAACAACAAATACTAATGCAAAAACAAACATTAGCATTAAAGTTAATTCACTTGATGTAGAATCCCACATTAACAAACTCATTCCAGGATGAGTGATAGAAGGCATCACGAATGGGAACATAGCTATTCCACAGGTAAAAATAATACCAAACATAGTTAATGATGAAAATAGAAATGCGAAACCACAACGATTAGCTTTTGATGCTAAAATATTTAATATCCCGCCAACAACAGCTAATGCTGGGAAAATAAATAATATAGGCATATCAAAGTAATTATTGAACCAAGCTCCTTGTTGAATAACAACATCTTTACCTAAAGGAGAAGTCGGTGCGTAATGATCAACAACACTCGTTACAACAAAGCCATCTTTAAAGTATAACCACACCCCAGATAGAATAAATGCAACAATAGTGATAAATGCACCTACTTGTGTAATAACACGAGCTCTTTCACGTAATTCAGCAGTAGTTTTCATTTGTAACCAAGCAGCACCTTGTGTAGTCAACATAGAAGCACTAATAACACCACAAAGTAAAGCATATGGATTCAATAATTCAAAGAATGAACCCGTATATGTAATTTGCATAATACCATTAAATTCGAATGGTACACCTTGTAATAAATTGCCAAAAGCAACCCCGAATACTAACGAAGGTACAAAACCACCTACAAACAATCCCCAATCCCAAGCTTTACGCCAAGTAGGATTATCAATTTTTGCACGATATTCTAACCCTACAGGACGGAAAAATAATGCAGCTAATACTAAGATCATTGCAATATAAAAACCAGAGAATGATACAGCATAAACGATAGGCCAAGCCGCAAACATTGCGCCACCAGCGGTTAATAACCATACTTGGTTTCCATCCCAATGAGGTGCTATAGAGTTAAGCATAATACGCTTTTCAACTTCTTTCTTACCTGCAAAAGGTAATAAAGTAAGAACACCCATATCGAATCCATCAGTTACTGCAAAGCCTATAAGCAATACACCGACTAAGATCCACCAAACAAAACGTAGAAATTCATAATCAATCATAGTTAGGCTCCTGCTTATTTAGATGATTGTTCAAAGTGGTAACGACCTGTCTTCAATGCACTAGGTCCTAAACGACCATACTTAAACATCAAATACATTTCTACAACTAAGAAAATAGTATAAATAGTACAAATTAATCCTATAGAGAACCAAAGATCACCTACACCTAAATTTGAAGCGGCAACACCAACAGGAAGAACATCATAAATCGCCCACGGTTGACGACCATATTCAGCAAGGAACCAACCGCTTTCAATAGCAATCCAAGGTAATGGCATTCCCCATAATAATGCTTTTAGTAATAATGGACTACGACCAACTGTTTTTCTTAAATTCTGAGCTAAAGCAAGAATTAATAATAATACTATTAACCCACCAGCAAACATCATTACACGGAATGACCAGAATGTAGGACCAACATTAGGAATTGTGTCTGCTGCGGCTTGCTTAATTTGCTGTTCAGAAGCATCAATAACTTTATCTGTATAACGTTTTAGTAATAAACCAAAACCAAGATCATCTTTTACAGAATTAAATTGAGCTTTTAGAGACTCATCAGTCTGCCCTGTTGCTTTCTTATCAGCTCTTAATTTTTCTAAAAGAGCATAAGCCACCATACCTCTGCGAACACGTTCTTCATTTTTAGCTTGTAAATCAACTAAACCAGCAAATTGTTTATCTAGTGAACGAGTAACGATAATACCAGCAGCATAAGGGATTTGAAGAGCAAAATCATTTTTCTTCTCCGCTTGATTAGGGACAACGATTACATTCCAAGCCGCTGGAGCTTCTTCCGTATGCCACTCACCTTCCATTGCTGCTAATTTTACAGGCTGATGATGACCAATTTCATAACCAGCTTCATCCCCCATAATAACTACTGTAATAGCTGAAATCATACCAAATACAGCGGCGATAGAGAATGAACGTTTTGCAAAACCAATATCACGCCCTTTTAAAATGTAGTATGAACTAATTCCTAAAACAAAGAACGAACCAGCAATATAACCAGCAGATAATGTATGCAAGAATTTACTTTGAGCAATTGGATTTAACCAAAGTTCCATAAAACTTGTCATTTCCATACGCATAGTTTCAAAGTTAAATTCTGAACCTGCAGGATACTGCATCCAACCATTTGCAACTAAAATCCACATTGCTGATAAATTTGAACCAAATGCAACACAATAAGTCGCTAGTAAATGTTTTCCTTTTGAAAGTCGATTCCATCCAAAAAAGAATAAACCTACAAAAGTTGATTCTAAGAAAAAGGCTAATAATGCTTCAATTGCAAGTGGAGCACCAAAGATATCCCCTACATAATGAGAATAATATGACCAGTTAGTACCAAACTGAAATTCCATGGTAATACCAGTTGTTACTCCTAAGGCAAAGTTAATACCAAATAACTTACCCCAGAATTTAGTCATATCTTTATAGACTTCTTTGCCTGTCGCCACATATAAAGTTTCCATTATTACTAATAAAAATGATAAACCCAATGTTAATGGCACAAACAAAAAGTGATATAATGCAGTTAGTGCAAACTGCAATCTAGACAGTTCAACAACGTCCAACATTTCCAACTCCTTGTAAATACTACAAGACTTCCACAATGATCACATTGTGATCACACCATTTATACTTAAGAATGTTCTTAAGATTTTAAACCAAATCATATTTACAATTACAACAACATATCAAATTGATATTATCTTATAATCATAAAACTTGACCATCATACAGATAAATTAATATCTCTCCTACATTCTACTATATTAAAAGGAATATAAAAAATAAAAAAAATGTTACGGCAATCACATTTTTTCACTTAAATCAAAATAACAAACAATTAACATATATCATCTAAATGATTAACATCAAAAAACACATAAGAATTAACAAGTTTGCAACATAATTGTTATAGCATAAATGATAAAAATAAAAAATAACCAACTAATCAGTTAAATAATATAGACATTGATGCATATTAATGCTAACTTGCCAGCAATGACATTATTCAAAATAATTTAAGGTTAGTTAAAAGTGCAGATTTTCAAAAAAATAATATTAAGTATAATATCTATCGTGATTTCATTAGCTAGCTTACCTACAATGGCAGAAGCCACGAAAGTAGATCAAGTAAAGGATGTTGCACCAGTGCAACAATGCCAAAAACTTTTTAAAGAGACTGAAAATTTAATTGCAGAAGCAGAAAAACAACCAGGTACACATCTTCAATTACAAAATATAAAAAGTAAATTAAAACAGAGTAAACAACAGATCTTAGAAATGGAAATAGCCACCCAAAGTAGCTTATGTGACAAGGGTCTTGCTAAATTAAGTAATATTGCTCAAGAATAAAAAATTAAAAGTAAAAATGGCTTGTTAACATAACAAGCCATTTTTTATTATTCTTCCAATACAACCTGTCCAATAAATCCAAGATTACGATAATGTTGAGCATAATCAATCCCATATCCGACCACAAATTCATCGGGAATAGTAAAACCAACCCAATCAACAGGCACATCAACTTCTCGACGAGAGGGTTTATCAAGTAACGTACAAATTGCCAAAGATTGAGGCTCCCTTAACAGTAATATTTCTCTTACTTTCTGTAAGGTATAGCCAGTATCAATTATATCTTCCACAATTAAAATATGCTTATTTTTTATATCACCATCAAGATCTTTAGTAATTTTTACATCATGATTTGTTGTCATATTCGAACCGTAACTTGATGTTGTCATAAACTCAATTTCTAATGGGAGCTTAATCTCCCGCACTAAATCAGCCATAAACATAAAAGAACCACGTAAAAGCCCAATAACAATTAGATTATCGATACTTTTATGATGGCAGAATTGAGTAATTTCATCTCCAAGCTCTTTTATCCTAGAACGAATATCTTGCTCTGAAATCAATGTTTCTACATGATGTTTTTTCATTATAAACAACCTTAAATTTTATAAAATAATTAGATATCTTATTGTAGCAAAAAAAAAGCTGAAGTTTAAACTCCAGCTTTTTAAATACCCTAACGAATTTACTTTCTACTCTACTGTTTGGAGTACCCTAAAAATGAAACTAAACATTTTTAACCGCAATACCTAACAAACAGTTGCAGTCTAAATGAAAATAATCACTGTGTCAATGATAATTATTCTTATTTAGATTAATTTCCTGATATTTTCATTTTTTCTAATAAAATAGATCCTGTTTGAATATTTGAACGATATTCAATATCATCAGATACCGCAACAATATGAGTCAACATATCTTTTAAATTTCCAGCAATAGTAATTTCGGCAACAGGATATTGAATTATTCCATTTTCAACCCAAAAACCTGTTGCCCCACGAGAATAATCACCATTAACAAGACTTACACCTTGCCCCATTAAGTCAGTTACAAGTAATCCACGATCCATTTTTTTCAAAATAGCATCTAATCCACCTGATAAATTAGGTTTAACAAGCCAATTATGAATTCCTCCTGCGTGCCCCGTTGTTTGCATACCCAATTTACGTCCACTATAACTGGTCAATAAATAAGTTTGTAGAATACCATTTTCAACAATGTTTCTTTCAACGGTTCTTACACCTTCACTATCAAATGGTGAGGATGCTAATTTTCCAATTAAATGGGGATGTTCTGAAATATGAAACCAATCAGGTAATACTTGTTGACCTAAATGATCTAATAAAAAGCTGGATTTACGATATAAACTACCACCACTTATTGCTGCTGTAAAATGCCCAATTAACCCAGTTGCAATATCATTTAAAAAGACGACAGGAACTTCTTGAGTAACAATTTTTTGAGGTTGTAAATGAGAAATCGTTTTCTTGGCACAATTTTCACCTACCCATACAGGTGTTTCAAGATCCTTGATATTCCGTGAGACTGTATATTCATAATCTCTTTCTAAGTTTTCATCAACTCCAGCTATCATTGAACAAGACAATGAGTATCGACTAGATAAATAACTCTGTAACATACCATAGGTATTACCATAAACTCGCACCCCAGTATGAGAATTAAATGCTGCCCCTTCGCTGTTTACAATACGTGGGTCATAGTCTAGAGCAGCTTTTTCTGTATCTAATGCTAATTGGATAGCTTGATCAATATCCACTTCATTTGGATAATATAATTGTAAATCAGGCGCATCAAATGCCATTAATTCCTTTGGTGCAAGTCCAGTGCAATCATCTGATGAAGTATATTTTGCGATAGCTAATGCAGATTCAACGGTATTTTTAACCGCACTTTTACTTAAATCAGAAGTAGAAGCATTTCCTTTTTTTTGCCCTAAATAAACAGAAATACCAAGAGAGCCATCATTATTAAATTCAACATTCTCAACCTCTTGTAATCTCGCCGATACAGAGAGTCCACTAACCTTTGTTACCGCCACTTCTGCTGTTGCATTATAATCTTTTGCTATTTTTAGTGCATAGCTCACAGCATCTCGTAATTCTTGTTCTTGATTTTTTAAAATTGCGGTGGAATTTTGTTGATTTTTCATAATAAGTCCTACTTAACTAAATTACTCTTATTCTATCTTATTTTCAGGCTTATCGCTAACAGACTTAATTTTATGATAAAATAAATATAAGCATTTAATTAGGAAAATAAATAATGGCAAAAAGAAAAAAAAATGAATTTGATTGGGAAGATGAAGAACAAGAAGAAATCATCTGGGTCAGTAAAAGTGAAATTAAACGAGATGCGGAAGAATTAAAAAAATTAGGCGAACAACTCGTTAATTTAACGAAGATAAATCTCAAAAAAATCCCATTAGAAGAAAACTTATTAGACGCTGTCGAATTGGCACAACGTTTACAAAAAGAAGCGCGTAGAAGACAACTACAATATATTGGAAAATTATTACGTAATATCGATCCTGAACCAATAAAAGAAGCCCTTGATAAATTAGAAAATAAACATCAACAACAACAAGCGATGTTACATAAATTAGAATTAACAAGAGATGAATTAATTGATAAAGGAGATGATGTTATCAATACATTAATGGAAGAATATCCACAATTAGATCGTCAACATTTACGCAATCTAATTCGAGTTGCAATTAAAGAAAAAGAACAAAATAAGCCACCAAAAGCTTATCGTGAAATATTTCAATATTTAAAAGCAGCAATAATACAATAACACTTACAATATACAAATAAAGGGAAAACATTGTTTTCCCTTTATTTGTCTTTAAAATATATAACTAATTTGGTGATTTCATATAGCGGAAAAATTCGCTATCAGGTTTTAAAATCATCATATTCCCAGAGTTAGAAAAACTTGTTTCATAACCCTTAAGGCTACGAACAAAAGCAAAGAACTCTGGATAATCTCCAAATGCATCAGAATAAAGCTTAGCGGCAGTAGCCTCACCCGCCCCTCTCAATGCTTGAGCTTTTTGATTTGCAGTTGCTAACATTACGGTTACTTTACGATCAACATCTGCTTGAATAAATGCAGCTTTTTCTTTACCTTGCGAACGATGTTCACGTGCTACTGCATCACGCTCAGCACGCATACGCTGATAAATAGAAGTCGAAACTTCATCAGGCAAATTAATCTGTTTTACTCGAACATCAATCACTTCAATACCTAATTCAGAAGTGCTATCTTGTCCCGTATTCAGTGCTTTTTTCGCACCTTCCATCAATTCGCCACGTGTACCAGAAACAATGTCTCTAATCGTTCTTGAACCAACTTCTGAACGTAAACGATCATTAACTTTACGGCGTAAAAGATTTGCAGCTTGATTATAGTCACCACTTCCTGTTGCAGTAAAGAAACGACCAAAATCACTGATACGCCATTTTACATAAGAATCCACTAATAAGTCTTTCTTCTCTACGGTAACAAAACGATCTGCTTGACCATCTAAAGTACGAATACGAGCATCTAATACTTTAATTGAATCAATAAATGGTATTTTAAAATGAAGACCAGGTGTATAAACAACAACCTTATTATCTGTATCACGTTGTACCTTACCAAAACGTAACATTATACCTCTTGTTCCCTCATCGACTACAATAAGACTGGAATAAATAATAGCGATAAGAATAATGATTACTGGCGTTAAAAATTTACGCATTAGTTAAATCTCCCTTGACGACCTTGAGTAACAGATGAATTATCTTCAACTCGACGAATAGGCACAGATGATTCTGTTATAGTTGATTTAGAAAATTCACTACTTCTGTCAGCGTTCATATCTTTACTAGCCTCAGTTGCTTCATCTGATTCTGATTTACTCATAGAGAGAAGTTTTTCTAATGGTAATACAGTTAAATTATTGCCATTACTACTATCTAGCATAACTTTAGGTGTATTTGCCATCACTTTTTCCATTGTTTGAATGTATAAACGTTCTTTCAATAGCTCTGGTGCTACTTTAAATTCGGGCAATAAACGTTGGAAACGTTCCACCTCACCTTGTGCACTTAATACAATTTGCTCTTTATATGCCGTAGCTTTTTCTATAATTCGTTGTGCATTACCACGTGCTCTAGGCTCTTGCTCACGAGCATAAGCTTCTGCTTCTCGAATATAACGCTGTTCGTCTTCTTGTGCTTTAATTGCATCATCAAAAGCATCTTTAACTTCTTCTGGTGGTCTAGCTGATTGGAAGTTTACATCTAATACTTCTAACCCCATATCATAAGATGCAATAATAGTATTTAATGTTTTCCAAGTATTCTCACGGACAATAGAACGTCCTGTTGTTAAAATATCATTCATCGACATATGACCAATCACATAACGTAATGCACTGTCTGTTGCTTGATTCAGACTATCATTCGCATTAGTTACACTAAATAGATATTTAGCAGGATCTTGTACTCGATATTGAACAGTCATTTCAACTTTAACCATATTTTCATCTTGAGTTAACATTGCACCTTGTGTCTTCAACTCTTTTACACGTTCAATATTAACAGGGATTACTTTATCAACAAATGTTGGTTTCCAATTCAAACCAGGCAAAACAATAGAGTGCAACTCACCAAAACGCAAGACAACGCCTCGTTCTGCCTCTTTTACAGTATAAAAACCACTCGCCCCCCAAACAATAGCACCAATAACAGCAGCTATTGGGAGTAATTTACCTAAATTTTGTGGAGTTTTATTACTACGCCCCTTATTACCGCTACTACCTAATTTTTTCAATAAATTATTAAACATCTCTTCAAGATCAGGTGGGGATTGTTGATCTTTATTTTGAGAATTTTGGTTAGATTTATTGTCATAACCATTATTATTTTCTGGCTTTTTCTGCCCACTACTCCCTGGTTTACCCCAAGGATCTTGATCTGAATCGTTCAATGACATTCATTATCTCCATTTGTTAAAAAATTGCTACACAGTCTAAATAAAATATTCAGCTAAGTCTAATTAATTTGGGGGCAGTTTTTCGCTTTTAAAGTACCTGATTGATTATTTACTAAATATTTAATTTTTTTAAATAATTTTATTTCTGATAAAGTCCCTTTACACCAATTAAAAAATTGTAAATTTTCGCAATTATCCTTAGCAAAAATAGCTAAATAAAAAGGTAACTCTGTCGTAAAAATTAATTCTCCTTCAGGACAATGTTCAGAATTAATCAAAAATTTATCAGGATAATGTTGTACTTCCGAAAGTTTTGCGATACCAACTCCCTGTGATTTTAGTATCGCCTCTCGCAAACACCAAATACGATAAAAGGCATCATTCACATTTTGTTGTTGATTAAACCACTCTTTTTCTTTTGCTGAAGCAAATTGAGTTAAAAGTGCGGTAAATTTTCGAGATTTTTTAGGATATTCAATATCAATTCCTACCGCACTTTTTTGTTTTTTATCTTTGATTTGTAATACCACCGCTACCCAATTATCAGAATGACTAATATTAAAATCAATATGTGCTATAGGTAACCTTGGACGCTCTTTTTCTGTGAGGAAAATTTGACTTAAAAGTGCGGTATTAATTTCTGCTTTTTTGAATAATTCCCACAATAAAAAATGTGCAACCCAACGACATTGATATTTCTGTTTTGCCCGAAAACTATCATTTGGTAGAAATAACAATTTTTCTGTTAGTAATTCTTGTGGAATTAAATGTAAAGGATACTCATCTTGAATATTTCCCCAAGCTACTAATACCGTCATCTATTCCCCCAATAAAAAAGCCAGATACATAATCTGGCTTTTATTATAAAGATAGCAACGTTATTTAGCTATCAAATATTAAATGATAAATAACCACATCAATATGATAAAAAATGTGGTAAGTATTATCCATTTTTATTGATGAGCAACAACTTCTCCATCAACATAATCCACGGTAATAACTTTACCTGGTAATAATTGACCCGATAAAATTTGTTGTGCTAATGGATTTTCAATTTCTTGTTGAATTGCACGTTTTAGTGGTCTTGCTCCGTAAATTGGATCATAACCAACTTCACCAATAAAATCTAATAATGAATCACTAAAAGATAATTGATAGCCATAGCTCTCCATACGTTTTACCAAACGTTGTAATTGGATTGTCGCAATAGCTCGGATATTCTCTTTCGCTAATGGGTGGAATACCACGGTTTCATCAATACGGTTAATAAATTCTGGACGGAAATGTTGTCCAACTACCGACATAACCATCGTCTTCATTCCTTCATAATCAAGATCTTGATTACTTTGAATTAAATCTGATCCTAAATTTGAAGTCATAATCACAACTGTATTACGAAAATCTACTGTTCTACCTTGTCCATCAGTTAAACGTCCATCATCTAATACTTGTAATAAAATGTTAAATACGTCTGAATGTGCTTTTTCCACCTCATCGAGCAAAATAACAGAGTAAGGACGACGGCGAACCGCTTCGGTTAAATATCCTCCTTCTTCATAACCAACATAGCCTGGAGGAGCGCCAACTAAACGAGAAACACTGTGTTTTTCCATAAACTCAGACATATCAATACGCACCATTGCATTTTCATCATCAAACATAAAACTTGCTAAGGTTTTACATAATTCCGTCTTACCAACACCAGTTGGACCTAGGAATAAGAAAGATCCAATTGGACGATTAGGATCGGAAAGCCCTGCACGACTACGGCGAATCGCATTGGCAACAGCAATAACAGCTTCACTTTGCCCCACTACACGCTTATGCAATTCTTGTTCCATACGCAATAACTTTTCTTTTTCCCCTTCCATCATTCGAGAAACAGGAATACCTGTAGCACGAGAAAGTACTTCAGCAATTTCTTCATCAGTTACACGATAACGTAACAAGGTCATTTCCTTACCTTCAGAACTTTCTGCTTGTGCTAATTGTTTTTCTAATTCTGGAATACGACCATATTGTAATTCGGACATCTTACTCAAATCACCTGCACGACGAGCTTGCTCCATTTGTGTACGAGCATTTTCTAATTCAGCCTTAATATGTTGCGTACCTGAAAGAGAGGCTTTCTCACTCTTCCAAACCTCTTCAAGCTCAGAATATTCACGCTCTTTTTCGGCAAGCTCTTCTTCCAACATAGATAAACGTTTACGGCTTGCTTCGTCATCTTCTTTTTGTAACGCTTGTTGTTCCAATTTTAATTGAATAATACGGCGTTCCAAACGATCTAATGGTTGTGGTTTTGAATCAATTTCCATACGAATACTTGAAGCGGCTTCATCAATTAAATCAATCGCTTTATCTGGTAACTGACGATCAGAAATGTATCGATGAGATAAAGTCGCCGCTGCCACAATAGCAGGATCAGTAATTTGAACGTGATGATGGATTTCATACCGTTCTTTCAAACCACGCAAAATAGCAATGGTATCTTCCACAGTAGGCTCACCAACAAATACTTTCTGGAAACGACGCTCTAATGCCGCATCTTTTTCTATATATTGACGATATTCGTCAAGAGTAGTTGCACCCACACAATGCAATTCACCACGAGCAAGGGAGGGTTTTAACAAATTACCAGCATCCATCGCCCCATCAGTCTTTCCGGCACCAACCATTGTATGAATTTCATCAATAAATAAAATAACACGACCTTCTTCTTGAGAAAGCTCTTTTAATACTGCTTTTAAACGTTCTTCAAATTCTCCACGATACTTAGCTCCCGCAATCAATGCCCCCATATCTAAAGAAAGAACACGTTTATTTTTTAATCCTTCTGGTACTTCACCATTAACAATACGTTGTGCTAATCCTTCCACTATCGCCGTTTTCCCTACCCCTGGCTCACCAATCAAAACAGGATTATTTTTAGTACGACGTTGTAATACTTGAATAGCACGACGAATTTCATCATCACGCCCAATCACAGGATCTAACTTACCGCTTTCTGCTCTTTCTGTTAAATCAATAGTATATTTTTCTAAAGCTTGACGATTTTCTTCAGCATTTTGATCATTCACTTTTTCACCACCACGCATCTGTTCTATTGCCTGTTGTAAACTTGCTTTTTTTACACCGCACTTTTCTAAAATCTTACTTAATGCCCCTTTTTCTTCAAAAATAGCTAATAAAAATAATTCAGATGAAATAAATTTATCTTGTTTCTTCTGAGCTAATTTATCGCAGAGATTGAGTAAATTAAGTAAAGCACGAGAAATTTGTACATCGCCACCATTACCAGAAACTTGTGGTAAACGACTTAACTCCATATTTAGTTCATTACGTAATAACGCAAGATTCACACCACTTGATGTAAGCACTGGACTAATCGACCCATCTTGTTGATTTAAAAGTGTAATCATCAAATGAACAGGCTCAATAAATTGATTATCTTTTCCTAATGCCAAAGATTGTGCTTCGGCAAGGGCTTGTTGGAATTTACTTGTAAATTTTTCTATGTTCATAAAACTCTCCTTTTTTATATTATCAGTATGGTTATCCACACTAACATCTTATTATTATCTTAAATATGTACAATTTTTTTAATTTCAAGGTGAGTTTTGATTTTATTGATATCATTATCACAATAATATTATGTACAAATACAAGCAAACTATATTTTGTAATATCCTTTAGAATATGAGTAAATTCTTTATATTAGCTACATTCAACTTCATCACACAAAATACCTATCCCTATTGTGATATTTATTATTAGATATAAATAACAATTAGAAAAATATAAATACACTTTTAATGTAGCCTATTTATAGAATTTATTTTAATAATAAACATATCTCACACATACAATAACTATCTTACTGAGAAAATATCTACTCACCCAAAATGATAAAAATATTGCATCATGCAAACAAAAATGATAATTTTAAAAATATTGTTAATATATTAACAATATTTTCTTCATATATATCAACATAAAATTTTATCAGTATTTAGGAGAAAAATATGGATAAATCAAAAAAAATATCTCTAGAAGTTGACGCAATATTATTTGATATGGACGGAACTTTAATTGATTCGAGCCAAGCTTGTGCAAGAATTTGGGGACGTTGGGCTGAATATTATGGATTAAATAAAGATGAGGTTATTCATCAATCCCATGGTCGCCGTCCAGAAGATACCGCACTAAGTGTTCTTGGTGAAAATGCTGATATAAAAGCAGCTGTTAAACTTTTTTCTATCGAGGAAGCAAAAGAAAAAGATGTTACAACTATAACAGGTGCAAAAGATTTACTCATCAATATCCCTAAAGATAAGTGGGCAATAGTTACCTCATCCACAGAAAGTATTGCTAGAGAAAGATTATCTTATTGTGGACTTCCTATACCGACTTCTTTAATTACCGCAGAAAAAGTAGCAAAAGGAAAACCTGATCCAGAAGGTTATTTAAAGGCCGCGGAAGAATTAAATGTAGATATAAAAAATTGCATTGTAATTGAAGATGCACCTGGTGGCATTGAAGCAGGACATCGTGCTGGGGCAAAAGTAATTGTTTTGGCGACAACCTATCAACCATCAAAATTTCCAAATGAAATAGTAATTTATGATTTATCTGCAATTCATTTATCTGTTACTGAAAATGGAAAAATAAAGCTATCCTTTGTTCCAATAACTAATTGATATTACTAATATATTACAGATACTAATATGAATCATTAGTATCTGTAAAATGTACTATTTAGTCAGTATTACATAATAAATTAACCTTTCAATATTATCTTCTTTCAATATATAAAACCTAAACAAATTTTATCATCAAGATAACCGTTATTATTACTTATAATTTTTAGTTATAAGAAACTACCTTTAGTTCTTTGACCTAAAGAAATAAAATAGGTATCTTATAAAAAATGGTTAAAATTTAATATAGGAGACATCATGAAATTGAAAATGAAACTTTCTTTAATTGCTACAACATTGTTTATATCAACGTTAGCACAAGCATCGGATAAAACGTTAATAAACTGCGTTAGCCGTTCCCCTACAGGATTCAGTCCAGCATTGGTTATGGATGGAACTTCTTATAATGCAAGCTCACAACAAGTTTACAATCGCTTAGTTGAATTTAAAAGAGGCTCAACTGAAATAGAGCCAGCTTTGGCTGAACGTTGGGAAGTGAGTGATGATGGATTGGCTTATACATTTTATTTACGTAAAGGTGTAAAATTCCATAGCAATAAAGAATTTAAACCGAGTCGTGAATTTAACGCAGATGATGTGATATTTTCATTTGAACGCCAACTAAATAAAGAACATCCATACCACAATGTATCTAACGGTACATACCCTTATTTTAAAGCGATGAAATTCCCTAAATTATTAAAATCAGTAGAGAAGGTGGATGATTATACAGTAAAAATTCTTTTGAATAAAAGAGATGCCACTTTTTTATCTAGTTTAGGTATGGATTTTATTTCCATTTATTCAGCTGAATACGCTGATACAATGTTGAAAAAAGGTACGCCAGAAAATGTTGATACAAGCCCTATTGGTACGGGTCCATTTGTATTTTCAGGTTATCAATTAGATCAAAAAATTCGTTTTCTCGCCAATAAAGACTATTGGAAAGGGAAAGCAGATATTGATCGTTTAATTTTTGATATTGTCCCTGATGCGACTACTCGATATGCAAAATTACAAGCTGGAAGCTGTGATATGATAGACTTACCGAATGTAGCTGATCTAGATAAAATGAAAAAAGATCCTAAAGTTAAAGTACTATCTCAACCAGGTTTGAATATTGCTTACATCGCATTTAATACTGAAAAAGCACCATTCGATAATGTAAAAGTTCGACAAGCGCTAAATTATGCGGTAGATAAAAATGCAATCATTGATGCCGTATATCGTGGAGCAGGTGTTGTTGCCAAAAATCCATTACCTCCGACTATTTGGGGATATAATAACGAAATTACAGATTATGAATACAATCCAGAAAAAGCAAAAGCACTTTTAAAAGAAGCGGGCTTTGAGAATGGATTTGAAACAAAAATTTGGGTGCAACCAGTGGTAAGAGCTTCAAACCCAAATCCACGTCGAATGGCAGAGCTAGTACAAAGCGATTGGAATAAAGTAGGCGTTAAAGCCGAGCTAGTTAGTTACGAATGGGGCGATTATATAAAACGAACCAAAGCAGGTGAACTAACAACAGGGACTTATGGCTGGTCTGGCGATAATGGTGATCCTGATAATTTCCTTTCACCACTTTTAGGAAGTGATAATATTGGTAATAGTAACTATGCTCGCTTTAATAGCCCAGAATTAGATGCATTATTAGATAAAGCAATAGGGTTATCGAATAAAGCTGAAAGAGCAAAAATCTATGAGCAAGCACAAGTATTGTTAAAAGAACAAGCACCTTGGATTAACGTTGCACACTCAATTAACTTTGCACCAATGAGCAAACGAGTACAAGACTATAAACAAAGTCCATTTGGTTATTCTTATTTTTATGGTGTGAAACTAGTAGATTAGTTATTACTCTAGAATAAAAAACGTCAAAAACCATCGTAATATTAATTAATATATCCCCCAAAAAATTGTGTCCAACTTTTGGGGGACATATCAGAAATAGGTATTTTTTATTTTATGAAAAAACAGATACATAAATTGCAAAATTTATATTTAAAATAATCTATATTAATAAATTTACCATTGTATAAATCTCCTACTGATACTTTTAGGTACCAAACATATGACTCTGTCCATATTTCTTAGCAATACCAACCATTCCAAAAATTTCTCCTCTTTCACTAGTCAGAGAGCGTTTATTACCAACAATATTCTCTGCCTCATCTTCAAACTTAAATTCTAAAGTCATTTGACATCTCTAAAAAATAAGATTAAATTTTAACTATGTAATAGTGTTACGTACGCTTAATGGTAAAGTCGCCATACCCCGAAAGGGCAAATGGGTATGTGGGTTCAACTCCCACCGTAACACTTACTCACTTGAATAACCACATAATCCCCCTTGAATTACATTCTCTATATCCTGTTCAAAATTAATTTTATAAGCGTTGATTATTACATCAAGTTACCCGTAGCTCCTTTTCCATTTCTCAGAACTCCAATAAATCGACATGGTTATATGTTACGACTTGCGCCAAAGCTAGCTGTTGATTATTTAAAAGCCAAAGGTTACAACATTACGTGGAACTGGCAAGAACAGCTAGAAGAAGCTCATGTTAAAGCGTTTACCGTCGCTAAAGTAACCCGTGCTGATATATTAGAAACTATTCGAGAGGCAACAGTAAGTGCAATAGAGAATGGCACATCAGAGCGGGAATTTATCAAAAATCTTAAGCCTGAATTACAGCGTTTAAGTTGGTGGGGAAAACAAATTGTAATTGATAGCAAAGGCAATGCAGAACAAGTACAACTTGACTCACCTCGTCGTTTACGAACAATTTTAAGAACAAATAAAATCACGGCTTATCACGTCGGACGTTATGCACATCAAATGGAAAATGTCGATGAGCAACCCTACTGGCAATATGTTGCCGTGCGTGATAGTCGCACTCGTGCAAGTCATTTAGCGTTACACTGTAAAATGTATCGTTATGATGATCCTATCTGGGATACGATGTATCCGCCTAATGACTGGGGCTATCGTTGTCGTGTCCGTGCATTAAGTGAATTCAGACTAAAACAACAAGGCTTAAAAGTAAGTAAAAGCGAGGGTAACATTAAAACAGATTGGGAACTTGCTGGTGTTGATAAATCAACGGGTGAAGAAACCCATGCAAAAGTAAGTCGCTTCACAACAGATAAAGGCACAATTAAAACGGGTCCGGGTTGGAATTATAATGTTGGTAAATCTGCAGTAGGCTCTGATATTGCTATTATTCGTAAATTACAACAAATTCAAAATAGACAACTACGTCAAGAAGTCATTCAAGCGATTAATAATAGCGAACTAAGACACCAATATTTTGAAAAGTGGGTAAAAGAAAATTTAGGCAAACAAGGAGCAAGTAATCGTTATATTACGGCTGGGTTTGTATCCGAAAATATTGCTCAAGCTGTTAATCAAATTGTTGGGCAAGAATTATCTCAACGTGTACTTGTGATGAGTGAAAAGCGTTTAGCTCATGCAAATAGTCTGAAACATCACACAGGTGGTGTTAGGCTTGATGATAATGAATATGCAAGTATTTCACGTATTATAGCAACTCCTAGTCTAGTGGTTTGGGATAGAAAAGGATCTCTAATTTATTTCAATAAAGATAAAACAATAAAAGTGTTAGTAGATGTTTCAGGTAAAGAAAAATTAAAACCAAAAGAAAAGCTTGATGTTGTCATTAATGCTTATAAATTATTAAATTATAAAAGTGTTCTTGCTGAAATATCAGGTGAAAATTATAAAGTATTAGAGGGTGAGCCGTAAAACAAACGGGATAGATAAACTATCCCGCTGTTAAATTCGTGGTAGGGGTTGAACCTACAGTGACAATTTCTTGTTAGTTTACCATTAACTGACACGAATTTACTTCTTTCTAACAGTATAAAATCATCCAAAAGGAAAAGTCAAATGATTTTAGAATTCAAATTTGAAGATGAAGACGTTATCAGAAAAATCACGCACTTAAGAAAAGTGATGAGTGGTACAGATATTTCTCGAAAAATAGCTAATGTTTTACGAGAAGAGTCAGAAGAGGCTTTTGATAATGAACGCTCGCCAACGGGTGAAAAATGGAAGGATTTAGATGTAGAAGGTCAAACTCGATCTGACAGTCTCCCTTTCTCATTTCGCTGTGCTACAATCAATATAAAATCTCTTATTCAACGTTTCTAGTTGTAGCTCCCTTTCTCATTTCGCTGTGCTACAATTATCCAAGGTTGCATATTTTAAATGAGTATGTTGTAGCTCCCTTTCTCATTTCGCTGTGCTACAATTTATTTTATAAATTAATTTAATTGCTTCGTGTTGTAGCTCCCTTTCTCATTTCGCTGTGCTACAATCATTCCTGTTTTTTTAGCGTAAGCGGGAATGTTGTAGCTCCCTTTCTCATTTCGCTGTGCTACAATCTCAAATTTAGTTACTTGATTAAAATGAGCGTTGTAGCTCCCTTTCTCATTTCGCTGTGCTACAATCAGAGCTGCTGCAAACAAGTGGATGACAGGGTTGTAGCTCCCTTTCTCATTTCGCTGTGCTACAATTTAAAAGAGCTACAAAAAACAGTTGGTGGTGTTGTAGCTCCCTTTCTCATTTCGCTGTGCTACAATAGGACGTCTTGGTAATGATGATTTACAAGAGTTGTAGCTCCCTTTCTCATTTCGCTGTGCTACAATCAATATTCATTTCAACAAGTGCTTGTTGCAGTTGTAGCTCCCTTTCTCATTTCGCTGTGCTACAATAACACGAGAAACATCAAACCCAGATAATACGTTGTAGCTCCCTTTCTCATTTCGCTGTGCTACAATCTTAGAGGCAATCTACCCAATTACTCATCAGTTGTAGCTCCCTTTCTCATTTCGCTGTGCTACAATAGTTATCTCAATCACCATTACAAGCCGAAAGTTGTAGCTCCCTTTCTCATTTCGCTGTGCTACAATATTTTTTCTCTGAAGAGCTTGACGAAACGCGTTGTAGCTCCCTTTCTCATTTCGCTGTGCTACAATAACAGGCACAGGTATTGTCAATGGTGTATGGTTGTAGCTCCCTTTCTCATTTCGCTGTGCTACAATCATATTGAACAAGGATTGGCTATATTAGAAGTTGTAGCTCCCTTTCTCATTTCGCTGTGCTACAATTGTTTCAATATCTCTACGAAAATTAGTAAGGTTGTAGCTCCCTTTCTCATTTCGCTGTGCTACAATCCCTGTAGTAAACCCAGTATCAGAGATTGAGTTGTAGCTCCCTTTCTCATTTCGCTGTGCTACAATTATATCCTATCCATCTTGCTATATTTCTATGTTGTAGCTCCCTTTCTCATTTCGCTGTGCTACAATGCGCTTGTTCGCGCAGTGGCGGTAATGGTAGTTGTAGCTCCCTTTCTCATTTCGCTGTGCTACAATTGATTATATTACCAAACCATTTAATCCTCGGTTGTAGCTCCCTTTCTCATTTCGCTGTGCTACAATGTCTGATATTTCAAAGCGGTTAGCTAGTTTGTTGTAGCTCCCTTTCTCATTTCGCTGTGCTACAATCAGAGATTATTGAAGATGACTCAATGATAGGTTGTAGCTCCCTTTCTCATTTCGCTGTGCTACAATTATTGCAGGTCAAACTGTACCAGATGATTTGTTGTAGCTCCCTTTCTCATTTCGCTGTGCTACAATACAGAAACTAAAAAATAAGGGGCATAAAATGTTGTAGCTCCCTTTCTCATTTCGCTGTGCTACAATATTATAATACTGTTATAACAAATGGTGCTTGTTGTAGCTCCCTTTCTCATTTCGCTGTGCTACAATTTGCTTGCCATTTATATGCCAAGCCCTGCCGTTGTAGCTCCCTTTCTCATTTCGCTGTGCTACAATATTTAACCCATTTTTAACGCATATATAACCGTTGTAGCTCCCTTTCTCATTTCGCTGTGCTACAATTAAGACGTTTAGTTGCAGGGCAATGTGATGGTTGTAGCTCCCTTTCTCATTTCGCTGTGCTACAATAATGGTAGAGCACATAGCGATCGCTTGTGGGTTGTAGCTCCCTTTCTCATTTCGCTGTGCTACAATTCAATTCAAATCTCATCGCTTCCAACTTCTGTTGTAGCTCCCTTTCTCATTTCGCTGTGCTACAATTGGAGAAACATTACGCTTATATGTTTCAGAGTTGTAGCTCCCTTTCTCATTTCGCTGTGCTACAATTAATTCAGAAATTTCACAATTCTTGATCGTGTTGTAGCTCCCTTTCTCATTTCGCTGTGCTACAATCGTGGAAAAAAGTACAAGAAGAAACTGTTAGTTGTAGCTCCCTTTCTCATTTCGCTGTGCTACAATACTTAATTTTTATGCCAATAACCAAAGATAGTTGTAGCTCCCTTTCTCATTTCGCTGTGCTACAATCCTAGATACCGTAAATATCTAGGCTTTATTGTTGTAGCTCCCTTTCTCATTTCGCTGTGCTACAATTGTAATATTTGAGCGGTGTCATCAGGCTTTGTTGTAGCTCCCTTTCTCATTTCGCTGTGCTACAATTTACTCATAATCTCTACACAAGCCTCTTGCGTTGTAGCTCCCTTTCTCATTTCGCTGTGCTACAATAAAGTAGCAGTGGAGGCACTGATAACGATAGTTGTAGCTCCCTTTCTCATTTCGCTGTGCTACAATAGCCCTTGTGAAAGCCCTTATATCAAGGGCTTTCAACGATTTTAATTATAAAAAAATTTCTTTGCTTTCTATCATTTTTTTATATTTTTTTCTGATTTTTTGAAGGAAAAAAAGAACGATAATATAGATAAAATTATCTTATTTTTCTAAAAAGACTTGTTTTTTATTATTATCTCTGTATATAAAACAAGCAAACAGAAAAAATTTTTATGTATAGTAGATATAGATAAAAACATTAAAAAATTTAAAAAAGTAGCATTTGATTTGTGTTGACTTTCTTTTCTTGAATTTTTAATTTTCCAAGTAAAATATGCATACTTGCAAACTGTTTTTCTGTTACTTCTAAACAACGTATAGATCCTTCTTCGGGTAAATTCTCTTGTAAACGTTTATTATGTTTTTCTAAAGCATCTCTTCCTCTAACGATTCGGCAATAAACGGAAAGTTGTAACATTTGATAACCATCTTTAATTAAAAAATGACGAAAACGATTTGCAGCTTTGCGCTTAGCGACGGTTGTAACAGGTAGATCGAAAAAAACGATTAATCGCATAAATTTAGCCTCACTCATATAAATGTTCCTTAAGTGGTAACATTTCGGGTAATTTAAGCAAATTAGCATTTTTATTAATAAATGCATTTTGTAAAGAACCAACACATCGATCAATTGAAGCAAGTACAGTAAATGTTTGTCCTTGAAATTGCATTTGATAATGGAGTAATGCTACTAGCGATTGTTTAGTCTTAGGTTGTAGTCCATTACTAATTTTTCCTTCTTGCCATAATTTCCATACTTGCAAATCAACTAAAGGACGAAAAGGTTCAATAAAATCATCAGCTAAATTAAATGCATTCAGTTCACTTCGATGAAATAACCCCAAATAAGGCAACCAACCATATTGTACTAATGCCCTAGCAACTGCTGAACGTAATATGGTATAAGCATAGTTTAAATGTGCATTAATATGGTTTTCTTGCCAACGTCTAAAATCAGCTCCAAAAGCAGTTTGAAAATAAATTTGAGCGGCTTGAGCTTCCAAATTATCTTTATCTCCTGATTTCACTCTATCAGCCATATTTAATAGTTTTTGGGATTCTTTCGGATATTTTGACTGAGCTAACACAAATGCTTGATTACGAATTTTTTGTTGAATAATTTTTTGCCAAAGTTGTTTCTTTTGCGGCTTTGTCGCTTCAAGCTGTAATTTCAAGGTTTTTAATTGACGGTAATATTGTGAGAATGGCAACCATTGCCCACAAGGTAGAAATTGTTCATCACAGGTTAATAAGGTAATTCCATATATTCCTAAAGCTGAAAGTAATGGAGCCGTAATAATAATTTCTTTGCTTTCCACCACAATGACAGCTATATCCTCTAGTGGTACTGTAAACTCATTCACTTCTTGCTGAATAAATAACTGTTGTTGCCTCAGAGATAGCTTTCCAGGTTTACTAATAATTAGACTTCGCCAACTCATTCTTTCCCCTTATATTTTCAATAAAAAATCCCTGCTATAACTAGCAGGGATAATATTAATTAATAGAACGGTATTTTGAAGTTTTACATAAGAATATATTTTTTCCCAATACATCTATTTGGTATTTTTTAAATGAAATAGCTAATTTAACACCAATACTTTGGTGTATCCCCTCTTTCCCCTTTGTTTTATCTAAATCATGCTCCCTAATATTAATGGTTCCATTAGCTCTTCCCATACTTACATAATACCCCTTCACTACTCCTTTCTTTGTTTTAACTTCTACTAAATCATTAGGATACATGGAAAACTGGAATATAGCCGTTTCATCCATAATTTCCCAGTCTGACTCATCTTTATTTTTAACAACGGCTCGATTTGGCAATATCCCTTTAGCCACTTGCCAAGCATAGACAGGCACTAAAAAATATTTTCCTTTTTTAATAAAGACATCTACTCTAACCATTGCTCCATTATCAGCAACCCCTGTTTTATTATAAACCAATACCCCTGTTTTTTGCAGTTTCTCAACTCTTACAGCTTTAACCTGCTGTCCACCTTTCTTATAAAAAGGTCTTTCTTTAGGATCAAAAGCCTTCGCAGGATCATTATTAAATGCTTCTAAACGAGTTTTTAAAGCTTCATGCAATTCTGGCTCCCTTTCCCTATTTACCATACATTCGAGCTCCTCTAACTTCAATTGAGTTAAAGGCACTCTGATTACACTGATATTTTCAGCTATACGTTTTGCTGATTTCACTGTGTCTTTATGTCCTTGACCGCTCATTTTTCTAGTCGGGGCTCGAGAAACAAATAAAGGTTGCACAAATTGATGATTCGCTTGTGGTCTATCTGGTAGTTGAATAACTAGATCCTCTTGTGGATTATCACTAAATACTCTAATTTCAACTTCTTTTCTGAAAAATTGCCAAGGTTCAGGGAAATAAACTTGCTGAATTTCTCCTGTTTCTTTATCTATAATTTCCCCCTTAGATAAATTCATCTCTTTGTAACGCACAAAATTAGTAATTTTTTGTTGCATAGAAACCGTAGAACAAGCAACCACAATAGCATCAATCGCATGGTGGCGGTCATTGGCTACTCTTTCTTTATGAATTCCCCAACAATGACGCAAAAATGCAGTGATACTCCCATTTGAAGCAAATACACGTTTTTTACCTTGACCAATTAAGTGCGTATTATTTTCAATAAAGTTACACAAAAAACTGGCTATATATCTTGTATCGTTTAAATTACGCTCTCTAAATCCTTTTTCATCTAATTTCTGGGTTAGAATTTTTTGTTTTTTAGCGTAAGAAAAACCACTTCCTAATACAAGTGCGGTAAAATTTTTCCAAGTTTTTGAATTTTCTTTTCCATTAAAAAATTCATAAGGGGTTTTATTGCCTTTATTCTGATTTTCTGCAGCTAATACTAATACTTTATTATTAAAGCTATTATCCCAAGTTCGAGAAAATGGTAATGCATGATCAATTTCAACATATCCTTTTTCTAATAAACGATCTAAATGTTTGATAGGCTTACCTGAATATAAGCATTTACCATGCTGCTGTTCATATAAACGCATTTTTAAAATATCTTGTGATTTAGGCTCACCTACAAAATTAGGGAACCATTCTTTAAATTTTTTGACCGCTCTTTGTTTATCCGCTTGATTATCTAACTGACGCTTTTTAATTTCACAACGATCTTCATAAGATTTCCCCACTTCTCTTCCTGTTTCAATATGTACTCGACAAGGGGAACCATATAAACGCACAATTGCATTCACTACTTTTCTAACTTGAGATAAAGATCGTAAAACAACAGGATTTCTAATATTTTCTAACTGTTGTTCTTTTTGTCCATAATGATCGCCATAAATTTGCTTACAAGCTTCATCATAGCGATAACCTTTTTCCATTAAAGGTAAAATTTTATACAGTGCTTTTAAGGATAAGTGAATAAATTTATCAAAATTAATATTTTCTAATAAAACATTTAATATATCTTTAGATATATCATTTTGTAGATAATGGCTTATATCTTTATCCGTTTTATAAATAGAAAAAGCGGTACCTATTTTATCAAGTAATTCTGGTTGTGTTTTTAAACCTTCCCAGTCTGTTTTTAAACCATTACTTTCTAATGCTTTACGAATACTATGCCAAGACTTCATTTCCATTAGCGTTGTATTTTCTGCATTTTCTTTACGATAATTTAATCCTTTAAAAATTGCATTTTCTGATAACCCTAATAATTTTCTTACTTGAGTATAAGTAAGTTTTGCTTTTTCAAAGGGTTGTTTTAGCAATACGACTCTTTCTTCTTCTGAAACTCCTCTATCAGAGCCATTTTCAAGAATTCTCAAATTATTTAATTTAGTCAACCATACAAAATATTCCGCGCTATAAGTATTTTTAGCGGCTTTATATTCAGCTGTTTCAAAAGTACATTTTCCTAGCATTTTTAAAATAGCTTCGCCCAATAATGCTGGCTTTTGCCATATTAATAATTCTGAAAATTCTAATTGTAATTCTTTTGATGTATAGCGATTACCAAGGTTTCGTTGAGTTTCAAATAATAATTCTAATTCTGCTAATAAATCTAATCGATTAAAAGTATGTGTATAAGCACCACGCTGATTTCTAATATGCTTATCTTTTTTATAATAATATTTGAGTGCAAGCTCCGCAGGGGTGCGATATGCTTTATCTTGTAAAAGTAGATGATTTTGGTCGATACATTTTTTCAAAGCACCAAGCTCCTTATTATCCGTTTTACTTTCATTTTTACGTTGAGATAAATAGCCACGATGCTTTAATAAATGTAATAAAACGGCAGCCCACTCTTTTTGAGATAACTTTTGTGTTAGTCCTTTAACACGTAGTTCCCAAGGATTATGTGGTAATCCCTTAATTTCTTTTGACGAAATAAAATCATCTTGGGTAAGAATTTCATATTTTTTTAACAAGCGTTTTGCCTTTAGCAATCGAAATGCTCGACGACGAATTAAACGACGAGTACTTCTCGCTAACCGTCTTGCCAAAGCTAAAGATTCTCCTGTTTTAGCAACTTCAGCTTTTTCAAATGTTCTCACACCAACATCAATTAGTCCTATGGGATTTTCTTCTTTATCAATTTCAACTACCGCCCAGCCAACAGAAGCAATACCTATATCTAAACCTAAAATATAATTTAATTGTGAATTTTCCATAGAAACCCCATATAATTAAAGTGAATAGTTTTACGGTTATATTTCTATCATAAAATGAATAAATTGTTGACAATTTTTACTTAAATTTATAAAATTTCCCTGTTGTTGCACAGCGAAATGAGAAACGTTGCTACAATAAGGCTTCTGAAAAGAATGACCGTAATGCTCTGCCCCTTAAGACTTAGGTTTTAAGGGGCATCATTTTTGTGGTATTTTATTTTTCAACGATTGTTTTTTACCTTAAAAAAAGACTAAATATTAAAACATTTAGCCTTTTCTCTAATTAAATAAACTTACATAAACCAACCTGTCGCAGTAACAGGTTGTTTATTGAGTAATTGAATCAATCCATAAACGATGCGGAAAATATACCAAAGGCTTAATAAAATAAAACCTAAATATCCAATCAGAATAAAAAGTAATATAAAGCTGAGAATGCTACCAATAACAGAAATCCAAAAAGTTCTAATCAAATAAGTTAAATGATCATGATAAATTGTTCCTACAACGTCTTTACGTTTAATATAAGCCAATACTAAACCAATGATAGTGATAAATCCGCCTGTAAAAATTCCTATTGCAAATAATATATAAGTCACAATCATATAAGGTTTGTTTTGCTCTAGGAGATATTCTTTTGCTACTACATCAGTATCCGTCATAAACATTCCTTATTTAGAATTTATGGAAAAATAACTTTATTTTTCTGAATGATTATTTTCAAAATATATCCATTCTGCCACTTGCTTAGCAAAATAAGTTAAAATTCCGTCTGCGCCAGCACGTTTAAAACATAATAAACTTTCCATAATACATTCTTTCTCTTTTAGCCAACCATTTTCAATAGCTGCCATATGCATAGCATATTCACCAGAAACTTGGTAGGCAAAAGTAGGGACACCAAATTGGTTTTTGACACGATAAACTAAATCTAAATAAGGCATTCCCGGTTTTACCATTACCATATCTGCCCCTTCTTGCAGATCTAATGCAACTTCTTGTAACCCTTCATCACTATTGGCTGGATCAAGTTGATAAGTTTTTTTATCGCCACCTTTTAAATTTGCTGAAGAACCAACAGCATCACGGAAAGGACCATAATAATTAGAGGCATATTTAGCAGAATATGCCATTATCAACGTATTAATAAAACCGTTGTGTTCAAGTGCGGTACGAATTTTACCAATTCTACCGTCCATCATATCACTCGGAGCAACAATATCAGCCCCAGCTTCAGCGTGAGAAAGGGCTTGTTTCACTAATACTTCTGTGGTGATGTCATTTAAAACATAACCTGTCTCATCAATAATGCCATCTTGTCCGTGAATAGTATAAGGATCTAATGCAACATCAGTTAGTACTCCTAATTCTGGGAAATTAGCTTTTAGGGCTTTCACTGCACGTTGTACTAAACCATTTGGATTATAGGCTTCTTCTGCCATTTCTGATTTTTTACTTTGATCGATTACTGGAAACAAGGCAACAACTGGTACACCATATTTCACCAACAATTCTGCTTCAATTAATAATTGATCGATAGTTAAACGTTCCACCTTTGGCATTGAAGGCACTGCTTCACGATAATTTTCACCTTCAAGGATAAACACAGGGTAAATTAAATCATCGACAGTTAATTTATTTTCTGCCATTAAACGACGACTAAAATCTTGCTTACGCATACGACGTAAACGACGGGTAGGAAATCCTGTAAAAATTTGTTGAGTCATAATATCCCTCTATTTAATTCATTCTATGAAATTAGGCGGACATTAAGCCCGCCTAGTTTTTTTAATTCATTATACTTATTTTATAATGTCGTCTTCATTTTTCTGATTATGTTCATCATCATCTTTTTCTTTTGAACGATAAAATCCTGCTAATATAACCCCAACTTCAAATAACAACCACATAGGGATAGCTAATAGGGTTTGCGAAATAGCGTCAGGTGGCGTTAATAACATTCCCACAAAAAAAGCACCAACGATAATATAAGGACGTTTTTTTCTAAGTGCTTTTGGCGTTGTGATATCAGCCCAACAAAGTAAAATTATTGCCACTGGCACTTCAAAACAAATACCAAATGCGAGAAATAGAGCAAGTACAAAATCAAGATAACTACTAATATCTGTTGCAATCGCTACACCTTCTGGTGCCGTTTTCGTTAAAAAGGCAAAAACTAGCGGAAATACTACATAATAAGCAAAAGCTACGCCTAAATAAAAAAGTAAAGTACTTGATATTAATAATGGATAGACAAGACGTTTTTCATCTTGATACAACGCTGGAGCAACAAAAGCCCAAATTTGATGGAGCAAAAAAGGCACAGCAAGAAAAATTGCCACAACAGCAGTTAGTTTTATTGGCGTAAAAAATGGTGTAGCAATATTTGTTGCTATCATTGTTGTGCCATTAGGCAAAACGGATAATAAAGGAGAAGCAACAAAACTGTAAATATCATTGGCAAAATAAACTAGCCCTAAAAAGATAATGGCTACTACAACAATACTACGCAACAAGCGATCTCGCAGTTCTAATAAATGACTAATTAATGGCTGAGTTTCTTCAACACTCATAATTTTCTCTTATCGTTTATACTTTTTCTTTTTTATCTAAAGCATCTTTCTCTAAAGTATGCTCATTTCGAGAATCAGTAATTGTAGTTAATGATTGGGAAGAATTTACATCAGCTAAAGTATCATCAGGATAATAATCTTCATTGAGATAAACCATCTCTTCATCTTCTTCTGCTAATTCTGCGATTTCTTCTGGAGAAAGGGCGGTCGAATTTTTAGTATTTTCTGAATTATCTTCCTGTTCAATACGATTTTTTAATTCAGTAACTTGCTTTTGTAGATCTGTACCAGTTTCACTTGCTTTACGCTCTAAATCAGCTTTTACTTTTTGAGCCGAAACTTTAAGTTCTTCTACTGTTTGAGCAAGCTCAGGGGAAAGCTGTTGTATATTTAATTTTTCTGCTTTTTTAATACTTTCTTGTAACTCTTGTAATTTTAATTCTTGGCTTAATTCGCTCTGTACATTCGCAGCTAAGCCACGAATAGTACGCACCCACCCCATCACAGTACGAATAGCAATAGGCAGTCGTTGTGGACCTAATACCACAAGCCCCACTACAAAAATTAAAATTAATTCAGAAAAACCAATATCAAACACGGATTATGCCTGCTCTTTTTCTTTTGCTTTTTCAGCTTTAACAGATTCAACGCCATCTTCTTCAATTTTCTTGAACTCTGCATCTGTTTGTTCTGTTCCTTTTGAAGATTCGTCTTTCATTGCCTTTTTAAAATCTTTTACTGCACCACCAAGATCAGAACCAATATTTCTTAATTTTTTTGTTCCAAAAATAACGATAACCACTAATAAAAGAATCAGTAATTGCTGCCAACTAAATCCCATTTTTATCTCCTGTTAAATAATTTACTAAATCTTGCTGAATATAACGTGTTTGAGTTGAGTGAACAATAGCTAAATAAGATTATTTTAACATCTTTTTTAGTTAAGGTAATAAAAATCCGATTAACCAAATAATAAAACTACATAAAAATAATACCGCACTTAAGCTACTCGGTAATATTGGATACTGCCATAACGTCCCTAAAAATACCATTCCCCCTGCAAGTAATGCAAAGGATTTTCTCCACCAACGCTGTTGTAAACTCAACTTTTTACTAATATCTCTTAATTGCTGATTAATTAATTTTTGTTGTCTTAATGCCTCAACCAAAGTTTCTGGAAAATCAGGCAGATGTTCTTGTAAATAAGGTAATTTTTGTTTTAGCTTATTTACAAATGCCTTAACTCCCATTTGTTCTTTTAACCAATCTTGTAAAAATGGTTTTGCGGTATCCCATAAATCTAACTCAGGATACAACTGTCGTCCTAAGCCTTCAATATATAATAAAGTTTTTTGTAATAATACCAATTGAGGTTGTACTTGCATATTAAAATCCCTTGCCACATTAAAGAGATTTAATAACACTTGTCCGAAAGAAATTTCCGATAATGGTTTCGCAAAAATAGGTTCACACACTTCACGAAATGCCTCTTCAAAAGCATCAATATCCGTATCCTCTGGTGTCCAGCCAGCATCAACGTGCATTTGTGCCACTCGGCGATAATCACGATTAAAAAAGGCAACAAAACTTTCAGCCAAATAACGTTTATCACTTTCGTTAAGCTTGCCCACAATACCACAATCAATACCAATATATTGTGGATTGTCTGAATGATTTGGATTAACAAAAATATTTCCTGGATGCATATCTGCGTGGAAAAAACTGTCTCGAAACACTTGGGTAAAAAAGACCTGCACACCACGTTCTGCCAATAATTTCATATTGGTATTATTTTCTTTTAAAGCCTCAATATCCGAAACAGGAATACCGTAAATTCGCTCCATTACAATCACATTTTGATGACAAAACTCTTGATACATTTCAGGAATATAAAGCATTGGACTATCTAAGAAATTATTACGTAACTTAATTGCATTTGCCATTTCTGTTCGTAAATCCAATTCATCACGCAAAGTTTTCTCATATTCTTCAATGACTTCCGTAGCTCGTAAACGATAACCTTCCGAAGATAAACGAGGAACCCAACTTGCGATTCGATACATTAAACTAAGATCGGCATCAATTATCGGTTGAATATTCGGTCGTAATATCTTAATTACTACTTCTTTGCCCGCTAAATCTTGTTTATCATTAAAAATAGCCGTATGCACTTGAGCAATAGAGGCGGATGCCAATGCCTTCTCATCAAAATTTATAAACCAATTATCTAAATTTCCACCCAACGCTTGTTCAATTTGTTCCCTTGCAATTTTGCCATCAAAAGCCTCTACTTGATCCTGTAATAATGCTAGTTCATCTGCAATTTCAGGCGGGAAAAGATCACGTCTTGTAGAAAGCATTTGCCCAAGTTTAATCCACACAGGACCAAGTTCTTGCAATGCTAAACGTAGTCGTAAACCAAAAGCTTTATCCTTATGTTGATTATGGATCCAGAAAAATAATTTTCGTCCATAACGCATTGCTCGAGTATAAGAATTAACTGGTAATACTTCATCAATACCATAGCTTAGAAAGGTATGAATAATTTTATATAGATGCTTTAAATCGTTTAATTTCATTATTTATTTTTCTAATTGTAAAAGTTTTTGCTCTAAAAGTGCGGTCTGTTTTGCTAGGATTTTTACTTGATCACAGAAATCTGCAATAGCTAAACTTGGTGAAAGTAACTGCCATTCTTCTGTTAAACGCTCCCCCCAGTATTTTTCGCTTTGTGTTAATTTTTGTTTAATGATCGCGACAAAATTACCTAAAAAACTAACCGCACTATGTGCTACCACATCGCCAACATAAGGTGAAATTAATTCAGCTGGATCTTTTTCTAAAAACTCAATCAGCCCAACAAAATCTTGTAAAACTTGTAAATCGCCTTGTAATTGAATAGATTGATCATTTATATATTCACTAATTTGTGATTTTTTAGGCATTTTTAACAATAAACTCGGTGCAACTGTTACGGCACAATCAACATCACCTTCGTACTGATTTAACAAATCAATACGTTTTTCTGAAAAAATAAAATGAATAGGAGTCGCTAATTTTTGTAAACGAATAGCTAACACTTTACCATTTAATTTGTGAAAATAAGGTTCACAATGTGCTGTACGATCAATTAGTTGATTAAGTAAGGTTTCTAAGCCAGCATTGAGCCATTGGGGAAACAATAACTGCGATTTTAAAAATTCAAGGTTAGCGTTCATTATTCCCCCTAAAATTTATAACCACGATGTAATGCAACAATTCCCGCACTAAGATTGTAATAAGATACTTGTTCAAATCCCACCTCTTCCATCATCTCTTTTAAAATATCTTGTTCTGGGTGCATACGAATGGATTCTGCCAAATAACGATAACTCTCACCATCATTTACGACAGCTTCACCTATTTTAGGCAGGATATTGAAAGAATAAAAATTATAGGCCTTACTTAATGGATCTAAAATCGGCTTAGAAAATTCTAGAACCAATAAACGTCCACCCGGTTTTAACACTCTGAGCATTGAGCGAAGTGCCTTGTCTTTGTCTGTAACATTACGCAAACCAAAACTAATGACGACACAATCAAATGTATTATCGGCAAAAGGTAATTCTTCGGCATTTGCTTGTACATAATTTACATTACCTACAATGCCTAAGTTACGCAATTTTTCACGACCGACTTCAAGCATCGCTGCATTAATATCCGCTAAAACTACTTCTCCTGTATTGCCTACAATGCGGGAAAATTTTGCGGTAAAATCGCCTGTTCCCCCTGCAAGATCAAGTACTTTATGCCCTTTTCTGACACCACTGCAATCAATGGTAAAACGTTTCCAAATACGGTGAATACCAAAAGATAACAAATCATTCATTAAATCGTATTTACCCGCCACAGAATTAAAAACATTCTCCACTAATTTTTGTTTTTCTGATTTAGCTACCGTTTTAAAACCAAAATGGGTTGTTTCTTCACTAGTCGTCTGCTTATCCAAGTGCGGTTGATTTTCAACGAAATTTTCGTTATTCATATTGTAATGATCTCCAAAAAACAATTTTGCTTAGGATAACAAAAAACCTAACTTTTTTCCTTAAAATAAGAATTTTTATTAAAATTATCTTGAATTATTTTTTTAAATCCGTAATATTCGGCTCTCGCAAAATACAAGCTTTAAATTTGTTTCTTTTGCATATACTTAAAACAAAATCATATTGGGTTCCCTCACCCCAATTTATTAATTAAAAAGGTGTAAAAATGAAAACTATTTCTTCGATCGTTAGCGATCAACAAAAACGCTATTCGCTTATTATTCTAAGTTTATTCCATATTCTTATCATTACAGCAAGTAATTACTTAGTACAAATTTCTTTCGAAATGACATTACCTTTGCATTTACTTGGTTTAAATGATTTTTCGTTCCATACAACTTGGGGATCGTTAACTTTTCCCTTTATCTTTTTGGCGACTGACCTTACCGTTCGAGTGTTTGGAGCAAAAGAAGCAAGATGGATTATTTTTGTCGTAATGATTCCTGCACTGGTGATTAGTTATATTATTTCTACTTTATTTTCAGATACACAATATCAAGGAATGGTAGTGCTTACTCACTTTAATATGTTTGTATTCCGTATTGCCTTTGCAAGTTTTGCGGCTTATACCTTAGGTCAATTACTAGATGTTTATGTGTTTAACCGCTTACGTCAATTAAAAGCTTGGTGGGTTGCCCCTTCTTGCTCAATGATTTTCGGTACAATGGCAGATACATTTATGTTCTTCTCTGTGGCATTCTACGCAAGTAGTGATCCATTTATGGCTGAACATTGGGTTGAAATCGGCATTGTCGATTATCTCTTTAAACTTGCTATTGGTTTATTATTATTTGTGCCAGCTTATGGTGCATTACTCAGCTATATTGTGCGTAAATTAGGTTTACAAAGTCTGCAACCTAAATTGGCATAATTTCAAAACTTTCCCTTTCTATAAAATAAAGAATAATATAGAAAGGGAGTATTGTTATTTCAATTCTATTTCATCAACCATCAGAATTACGCTATAATCCCAACTCTCCTTACATAATGTAATAAAACGCATCAGAAATTAACTATTATGGCACTTATTGAATACAATCCTCCACAAACACCTTATTTAGACATTATTTATCACGATAATCATATTATGGTGATAAATAAACCGAGTGGTTTACTCTCCGTTTCAGGAAGTAAACCAAAGTATTATGATAGTGCAATGTCGAGAATTAAAGATAAATACGGATTTTGTGAGCCCGCTCATCGTTTAGATATGGCAACCAGTGGTATTTTATTATTTGCGATGAGTAAACTTGCTGATCGTGAGTTGAAACGCCAATTTAGAGAACGTGAGCCGAAAAAATATTATCGTGCATTAATATGGGGACATTTAAAAGAAGATCGTGGTACGGTTGATTTACCGCTTATTTGTGATTGGGAGAATCGACCACGTCAACGGATTTGTTTTCAAAATGGGAAAAGTGCGGTTACAAATTTTGAAGTTTTAGCTCGTTTACCGAATAACACAACTAGCGTAAAATTAACCCCTATAACAGGGCGTTCTCATCAATTACGTTTACATATGTTAGCACTTGGACACCCTATTTTAGGCGATAAATTTTATGCGAATCCCTTAGCTAAATCCTTATCTCCTCGTCTATGCTTACACGCAGAATCATTACAAATTAGTCATCCATTAACAAAAGAAACAATGCTTTTCCAAAAAGAAGCGGATTTTTCATTTTTAGATTTCTAATAAAAAATACTAATTAAATACAATCAAGGTTACCTAAGTGAAAGAAAATTTTATAGAAAACATTATCATCGGTGCTGGCGCTTCAGGATTATTTTGTGCAGGGAAACTGGCAAAGCACAAACAACCAACATTAGTGCTTGATAATGGTAAAAAGATTGGACGAAAAATTTTAATGTCCGGTGGTGGCTATTGTAACTTTACTAATCTTGATGTTAGCCCACAACATTATCTTTCACATAACCCACATTTTGTAAAATCTGCACTAGCACGTTTCACCCAATGGGACTTTATTGCTCAGGTTTTAGAATATGAAATTCCTTATCACGAAAAAGAACTGGGACAACTATTTTGTGATAATGGTGCAGAAGATATTGTATCAATGCTTGTTAATGAATGTGATCAACATAATGCGATTATTCAATTACGCCAAAATGTAGAAAGCATAGAACATATTGAAAATATAGAAGATATTGAAAAACCAGAAAATGCCCGATTTAAGCTACAAGTAAATAGCAAAACATATTATTGCCATAATTTAATTATTGCCACTGGCGGACTTTCTATGCCAGCCTTAGGTGCTACTGCTTTTGGATATCAAATTGCCGAACAATTTGGCTTGAACGTATTTTCACCGAGAGCAAGCCTTGTGCCATTCACTTGGAGAGAAACTGATAAATTTTATACCGCACTTTCTGGTATATCTCTACCCATTACTGTTACAGCCCAATCAGGAAAATCCTTTAGTAATAATATGTTATTTACCCATAGGGGAATTTCAGGTCCTGCTATTTTACAAATATCAAATTATTGGCAGGCTACAGAATCTGTCAAGATCGATTTATTGCCAAATCAAAATATCGTGGAATATTTACAAGCACTACGCTTAACATCACCAAAATTACAACTTAAAACAGCATTATCTCGGCTTTTACCATCAAAATTAGTAGAATTATGGTTAAATCAACAATTTTTCCAAGATGAAATATTAGCTCAATTAAGTAAAGTGCGGTTAAAAAATTTAGAGAATTTAATTCATCATTGGCAATTTTATCCTAATGGCACAGAAGGTTATCGTACCGCTGAAGTGACAATGGGAGGAATTGATACCAAAGAAATCTCTTCAAAAACAATGGAATCCAACAAAGTAAAAGGATTATATTTTATTGGCGAAGTCATCGATGTAACTGGTTGGCTCGGAGGTTACAACTTCCAATGGGCTTGGAGTTCAGCTTATGCTTGTGCAACAGGGATTATGGAAAAGTAGCAAGATAATTTTCTATGCTTTATGTTATTTTTAAACAAATAAAGGCAAACCTTTGGTTTGCCTTTTTATTAAATAATTAAAGATTAATTAAACTATCTACGACCGTCTTTTCTTGAGCGTTCGTTAAAAGTGCGGTTGCTTTTTTCTTTAAATTTACGTTCACCACTACCACTATTTCCACCACGAGAGCCACGATCATCACTACGGCGACCTCGTCCACCACGTTTATCGCTACCACGATCATTACGAGCTTCACCCTGTGATTCCCCCATAAACGACATTTGCATTTGTTTATTTAGAACACGTGTTTTACCAAATAGCTTTAACATATCTTTTGGTAAGCCTTGAGGTAACTCAATAGTTGAATAGTTATCATATAATTTAATATGTCCAATATTACGGCTATTAATATCACCCTCATTAGCAATAGCACCAACGATATGACGGACTTCAACACCATCCATTCTACCTACTTCAATGCGGTAAACATCCATAGCAGTAGGCTTTCCATAACCTCGACGCTCTGATGAGCGTGGATTTTCACGACGATCACCGCGTCTATCACCACTATCTCGATTAGAACGTTTATTGATAACAGGATCAACAGGTAGAATTAATTTTTTCTTACCTTGTAATAACATTAACATCGCTGCTGCAATATCTTCTTGATCTTGATCTGCGGTAAATAGATCTTCTAATAAACTACGATATTGTTCTAAATCACGATGTTCTAATTGCTTAGTGATTTCTACTACAAATTTTTTGCGACGACACTCTTGTAAAGCGAGATGATTTGGAATCTCTACTTCTTCAATAGCTTTTTTCGTCAAGCGTTCAATATTGCCTAATAAACGGCGTTCTCTTGGTTCAACAAATAATAACGCACGTCCAGCTCTTCCTGCTCGACCAGTACGACCAATACGATGAACATAACTTTCTGCATCTAATGGAATATCATAGTTAACGACTAAACTAATGCGTTCGACATCAAGTCCACGAGCTGCAACATCAGTCGCGACTAAAATATCTAAACTACCATTACGTAAACGATCTAAAGTTTGCTCACGTGCTTGTTGGGTCATATCACCATTAAGTGCTGCTGCTCTAAAGCCATAACGCTCAAGCAAAGCAGTAATATCTAATGTTCCTGATTTTGTTCTAGTAAAAATGATCGCGGCATCAAAATCTTCAACTTCCAAAAAACGCAATAAAGCATCATTTTTACGAAAACCGTGAACATACCAACAGCTTTGAGTAATATCAGGTGCAGTATTACCACTTGATTTAATTTTAATTTCTTGTGGGTCTGTCATAAAGCGTTTTGTAATACGACGAATAGGATCTGGCATTGTTGCAGAAAACAATGCTGTTTGATGTTTCTCTGGTAACTCTGCCATTACTGTTTCTACATCATCAATAAAGCCCATACGTAACATTTCGTCAGCTTCATCTAATACAATAAATTGTAATGCTGACAAATCTAATGTACCACGACGAATATGATCTAAAATACGTCCAGGGGTTCCTACTACAATTTGTGAACCTTGTCGTAATGCTCTTAGCTGAATATCATAACGTTGACCACCGTATAGAGTAACAATATTCATACCTTTATCAGCGTGCTTCACAAAATGCTCACAAGCATCGGCTACTTGGATAGCAAGCTCTCGAGTTGGTGCCATTACCAACATTTGTGGATGTTTTTTATTAATATCAATTTGTGCTAATAGTGGCAATGCAAAAGCTGCCGTTTTTCCACTACCAGTTTGTGCCATACCTAGAACATCTCTCCCAGCCAATAAATGCGGAATACATTCTTGTTGAATGGGTGAAGGGCTTTCAAAGCCTAGGTCAGAAATAGCGTTAAGGATAAATTTAGGCAAGCCTAAATCATTAAATGTGATTTTAGTTTCAGTCATTAAAAATTCTCGAATATAAAAAAGAAAGGCTCAATATGCATCTCTTTTGGTTTATAACTTGTTGTTCACTTTTTCGTTTTACAACACCGGTGCCATAAATTAAAGTAAGCAAATTTAAATAGCTCAATTTATAGCTTATTTGTTTTGAAATCGCTTTAATCTTGCGAGCTCTAACAATGCAAAACGATACTCAACAAAGTTATATACTTGATTTGCTACGGCAAGCTTAAACAAAGCTTCAGCTTTATTTAACTCCCCCATATTGAGTTGTTGTTTTGCTAGATAAAAATAAGTTTCAGTTAAAATCTCTGCATACTTTGAAGATGTAGATTGTGCAAAACCCTGTGCTTTCTTTTGCAATTCTTCAACTGATAATTCACCTAAATAATATTGGATAATATTGGTTCCCCAATAATCCTTAGATAAACCTACATAACGTTTACGTAGATTTACTAATGCATTTTTTGCATCAAATTTTAATTCATTAAAATATAGCCATAACACACGATAAGGATCGGTTTTATCCCCTTCATAAAAAGTGAGAAGATCCTTTTCTGCTAAGCTATATCGATTTGCATAATAAAAATTTAACCCTCGATTAAAATGAGCATACTCATATTCAGAATCTAATCCTATTAATGCATTAAAAGCTTCTGATGCACCATCATAGTCTTCATCAAGTAAAAGATAAAGCCCTAAATAGTTATATATTGATGCCATCTTAGGCTGTAAAGCAAGTGCTTGAGTAAAATCATACCTAGCTAATGCCCATAATCCTAAACTATCATAAAGAACACCACGTTCAAAATATAAACTAGCGCGTTCTTTATCACTCACCCGCCCAATAAGCAACATTTGGCTTATTCTAACAATCATAACCTCTTGTTCAAAATGGGTATTTGGATGTTGCTCAGAGAGCATCATTTCATTCTTAAGAATAAACGTTTTATCATTACTTGCGCAATTAGCAAGTAGAATGATAGAACATAATAAAACTAAGTATCTTACAAATACCAACAACTTTGATTGTTGTATCATTTTAGATAAGCCTTAAGCACAGATATTACTTTTATCCATAAAATATGAATAAAAATGATAGTTAAGTAAAATATACCTTTCGCTTAACTATCATACTACTTTAAATACTACTCTTCATTAAGAATAGTATCCGTTGTTTCTTCTTGCTTTGGAGTAACATCTTTCATTGTTAGACGAATACGTCCTTGACGATCAATCTCTACAACTTTAACAGCGACTTCCTGACCAACCGCAAGATAATCCGTGACTTTCTCAACGCGTTCTTCTGCGATTTGAGAAATATGTACAAGCCCCTCTTTATTACCAACTAAAGCAACAAAAGCACCAAAGTCAGCTAAACGCGTCACTTTACCTTGATAAATAGCGCCAGCTTCAACTTCTGCGGTAATATCTTCAATACGAGCCATCACTTCTTTTACTGCATTATTATCCACAGCAGCAATTTTAACTGTACCATCATCATCAATATCTATTGATGTGCCAGTTTCTTCAGTTAAAGAACGAATTGTTGCACCACCTTTACCAATTACATCTTTGATTTTCTTAGGATCGATCTTCATTGTATGGATACGAGGTGCAAAATCAGAAATATCATCTCTAGGTGTAGAAATAGCTTGCTCCATAACACCCAAAATATGCATACGAGCACTTTTTGCTTGGTTTAATGCAATTTGCATAATTTCAGCAGTAATACCTTCAATTTTGATATCCATTTGTAATGCGGTAATACCAGTACGTGTACCCGCAACTTTAAAGTCCATATCGCCTAGATGATCTTCATCACCTAAAATATCAGAAAGCACAACAAATTTATCTTCTTCTTTCACTAAGCCCATTGCAATACCAGCAACAGGTGCTTTAGTCGGCACACCTGCGTCCATTAATGCAAGGGAAGCACCACAAACAGACGCCATAGAAGACGAACCATTTGATTCTGTAATCTCAGAAACTACTCGCACTACATAAGGGAACTCAGATAATGCTGGCATAACAGCCGCAACACCACGTCTTGCTAAACGACCATGACCAATTTCACGACGTTTTGGTGAACCGATCATCCCTGTTTCACCTACTGAATATGGAGGGAAATTATAATGGAATAAGAAATGATCTGAACGCTCACCAGTGATCTCATCAATCGTTTGTGCATCTCTCTCGGTACCTAATGTTACCACTGCCAACGCTTGTGTTTCACCACGAGTAAATATAGCAGAACCATGAGTTCTTGGTAGCACACCAGTGCAAATATCCAATGCACGAATTGTATCAACTGTACGTCCATCAATTCGAGGTTCGCCATTTAAGATACGACTACGAACAATTTGACTTTCAAGTGCGGTAATAATATCAATAATTTTACCTTCCGTAATCGTTTCATCTTCTCCAGTTACTAACTGAGCAATCACATCTGCTTTAATAGCATCAATTTGTTCATAACGTGCTTGTTTTTCAGTAATACGATAAGCATCACCTAAACGGATTTCTGCTAATGTCTTAACTTTCTCAACTAATGCTACATTTGACTCTGGAGCAACCCAATCCCAACGAGGTTTACCTGCTTCTTTAGCAAATTCTTTAATCGCTTCAACCACAACTTGTTGTTGTTCATGACCAAATACAACAGCAGCTAACATTTGTTCTTCTGTTAAAATATCCGCTTCTGATTCAACCATTAATACAGCTTTGTCTGTTCCAGCTACAACAAGATCTAAACGACTTAATTTTTGTTCATTCATTGTTGGGTTTAACACAAATTGATCATTAATAAACCCAACTCGAGCAGCACCAATAGGGCCATTAAATGGGACGCCAGACAAAGAAAGTGCAGCAGAAGCCCCTATCATAGCAACTAAATCTGGGCTAATTTGTGGATTAACCGAAACAACCGTCGCTACAATTTGGATTTCATTAAAGAAACCTTCGGGGAATAAAGGACGAATTGGACGATCAATTAAACGGGCAATTAAAGTTTCACCTTCTGAAGGACGACCTTCACGTTTAAAGAACCCACCAGGAATGCGTCCAGCAGCATAAGTACGCTCCTGATAATTAACAGTTAAAGGGAAAAAATCTTGCCCTTCTCTTACTTCTTTTTTAGCCACAACAGTTACAAATACTGTTGTATCGTCCATACTAGCCATCACCGCTGCTGTTGCCTGACGAGCAATAGCCCCCGTTTCCAAAGTTACGGTATGCTGACCATATTTAAATTGTTTTACAATTGGATTCACTATGTTTTCCTTTTTTAATAAATTACACTAATACTTTATTTTCCAATTGCGACTAGCAAAAATAATCTAAAAAAGACGACGCTATTATGATTAAGAAAACTCTATTTTAAACGAGAAGTGAAGATCATTTTTGATAGTCGCACGCCAATAGGAAAACTAAAGCCCTGTTATTATACAGGGCTTTTCTATTTATTGGTAACTTTTTATTATTTTAAATGCTGAATGAGTAATTTAGCTAAAATATCATAGCCTTTTTCTGAGAAATGAACCCCATCTGTAGTTAACTCCTCTTTTATTTTTTGCTCTTGATCACAAAATAAGTTATATGTTTCAATAAAATTAACATTTTTTGGACAATGTAATTTCAAATAATCATTTAATTCTCTAATGACTTTATTATCTAGGTTATCTCTATCACGTACCGGCGTTAATTCTAAAAAATGATAATAAGAATTAGGTGAAATCTCTCTTAATTCATCTACAATTTCATTTAACCATAACCCAACATTCTCTGGAGAATAATCAAGTTCTTTGACAATGTCATTGACTCCTAAGAAGATAAATACATTTTCTCCAAGCTCTTTAATTCGCTTTGGACGAGTAATAATATCTAAATATTGAAAAGTGCTTATCCCAGAAATACCTAAATTTGCGACACGTTTATTTACAAACACATTCTTATATTGTGCTATATCAGACCACATATCAAATAAAGAATGCCCAATTAAAGAAATATTAGCATCCTTTTGGAATTCAAATTCTTTTTCTTGATAACGATAAAACATATCCTGATCAGATAACATTCCTAATTTTTGAATGTGTAATACTCTTGGTGGAATAATTTGATTTAATAGCATATTTTCCCCTTAATTAATCGATCAGTAATAAAAATAAAAAAGACCCCAATAAAGGGGTCTTATTCAAACTTAATTATTCAATCACTAATTTCTTACCATCGTAGCTCATTGTTCTAACAGCAGTTAATGCTTTACCACCATCAGTTTCACCACCAATTACAACAACTTTATTATTGTAAGATACTGCTACGCCATAACCTATATTTTGTGGGAAATTACCAACCACTTTCCAAGTGCCTTTTTTGCCATCTAAAGCATAAACTGCACTATGATAAGTTTTCTTCAATCCACCAGTACGATGAGCATCCATAATACCCTTTGCATAATTAGCACGAGCACCAGGGAAGTTAGCACCACCTGTTACAATATAGTTGCCATTTGTATAACCACCCATTGCACCGGCAATACCTTCTTGTTGTTTATAGCCTTCAGGTGCTGGTAAATCACCAAGTTTCTTCCAAGAAATACCATTTTTACCGATAGTACCTAACTCAGTAGTAGGGGTACGTAAACCAGCTTTAATTTCCCCATTAACAACCAATAACTTATCGCCTTTAAGACCTAATGCAGCCCCAGCACGACCTTGGTATGGGAAATAACCTTCATTGCGCCAGCTATTTTTCATCGGCTCATAACTTGCGATTTCAGATGAGAAGAAGAAATCTTGAGCACGCATATTAAAATACGGATCTAAAATATCTTTTTGTTTCGCTTTATCATCACCAGCAGCTGTTAATGCTTGGAATAAACCATTCCAAATTTCTTCATTCACACCACCAACAAAATAAATTTTTCCATCTTTCGTTACTGAACTTGCACCAACTGCAGTACGTGGAGAACGAGTATCTACTTTGCTCCAAGAATTATCTTCTGGATTATATACGTGAACATCATTGATAATTTGGTTATTTGCCACTTCAGTTTTTTGGAAACCACCAAATACATAAAGTTTACCATCAACACCAGCTGCTACAGGTTGGTTACGTGGACCACCAGGGAATGCTGGTAACTCTTGCCATTGAGCGTCTTTTTCTTTTAAATTAAGAGAGAAGAATTTATCTCCACCAGAACCTAAACCAACATAAACTGTATCACCAATCAATGCACCAGAACCACCTTTAATGCCAACAGGAAGATCTGGATATTGTCCTGCTTGAGCTGCAAATGCTGTCATCGCAACTGCTGCAAATAACGCTGTATGTAAAGCTGTTTTTTTCATAATGACCTCAATAAAAATTAATTCTATAAATAAATTATCGATCTTACAGAGTACTAGCTACCAATTTAAATCATTCAAATATCCCTCTTTATTGTAGAAAAGAGGGATAAAAAGAAGTTATTTAGTTAACGCATCAATTTCTTCAAATGCTTGTTTACCTAAATCACCATTTTTTTGTAAATATTCATCATAATACGGTTTTAATGCTTTTTTGAATGGAGCTAAATCAGGTTTAGTTACTGTCACACCTTTATCTTTGAAGAATTGAACAAGACTTGCTTCACCATCTACGAATAATTTAGTATGGAATTCAGCTGCTTTTAATGCGGCATCTTTCACAACTTGTTGTAAATCGGCAGGTAAATCTGCCATAGTTTCATTACTAACTAAATAAAGTTGGTCATTTAAAATATGGTTAGTTAATGCTAAATATTTTTGCACTTCATAGAATTTTTGAGCTTGGATTGTTGGTAATGGGTTTTCTTGTCCATCAACAGAGTTAGTTTGTAATGCTAAATACACTTCTGAGAACGCCATAGGTGTAGGTGAAGCACCAACATTTTTTGCGTATGCTAAGTTAGTTGCAGCATTAGGTACACGCAATTTTAATCCTTTCATATCTTCAATGCTGTTAATAGCGCGGTTAGATGTTGTTTGACGAGTACCATTGTAAGCGATAGCTAATAAATCTACGCCTAACTCTTTATTAATTTTTTTGAATAAATTCTTACCAAATTTTGTTTCTAATACTGCTTTTTTAGCAATATCAAAGTTAGGTAACATATATGGTAATGCAAACACTTCTGCTTCAGGATAGAAAATTTGGAAGCGAGCAGATTCACCTAAAGTGAAATCTAAAGCACCATCTTTCAATTGTTTTAACATTACACGGTCATCACCCAATTGTGCACTTGGGAAAATCGCAATTTCAATTTTACCATTAGATTTATCTTTTACTTCTTTAGCAAAGAACTCTACTGCTTTATATTCATTAGAGCTAGTTCCCGCAACCATACCAAATTTAAGATCATAATCTGCAGCAAAAACTGATGCTGACATACCAACGCACAATGTTGCTAATGCTAATTTATTTAATTTCATTGAAATTCTCCTGTTTAATGATTGAGAGATAATAGTTAATTGTCTAAGACATAGTTTTCAACTATGTGGTAACCTTAGTTGTTATTATAATAAATGAAGTAATATTTCATTACTGAGAATTAGATCACACTTTTAGAAAAAAAATAAAAAAATATTCGCCCCCTATAAAATTCTTATAAATTATTATATTTCAATAAAAAACACTCACCCTCTATATGAAGAAACACTCCATTTTATTTCTGATAGATACAAAAAATATAAAATTAATTATCTTAGTGCCAATTGAAATAATACGGACTCAGCTTGACAACTAAAATTAAATTTTGCATATAATTCAAAACCATTTTCAATCTCTAAAATTTGACTTTCAATCTCACAAGGTTCATTTTCAACAGAATGAGCTTTTTTCATTAATTGCTCCAGTACTTCCCTTGCTTCTTGCTCTGTAGAATAAACTTGTATTATCTCAAGACTTGTATCTTCATTATCAAACATTGCTGTAGTTTTCGTACGACAAGATCCTCGACAGCAATCAGCTTCATCACTAAATGTTTTCATTCTACTTCCAACTAAATAACTTTATATCAGTTCATTATACACCTAGCTTTAATAATATCATAATAAAATACCTATTATTAAAATAAAAGATGAGCATTACACTCATCTTTTCTATCATTAACTATCAATAATTATTAATTCATTGACTATTTCATTCTATACTCAAATTACTTATTACCCATCTCAATTACGGCATAATCAAATTAGGAATAAAAGTAATAATACTCGGGAAGAATGTAATTAATATTAATGTCACAAATATTGGCACTAAGAATGGTAACACACCTTTGGTTACTGTACTTACCGACATATTACCCACTCGAGCTACCACAAACAACGCCATTCCCATCGGTGGCGTTAAAATACCCACCATCATATTTAAGGTTGTCATTACTCCAAAGAACACTAAATCAATTCCAAAATGCACCGCTATCGGTATTAACATCGGTAATACTAAAAACTGTAATGCTAATGCGTCAATAAACATTCCCAAGAACAACAACAGTAAGTTAATCATTATTAATACCATTGTCGGTGTATCCGCTACCGCAACAAAAAACTCCGCGATTCGCATCGCAACCTGTTCACGTGCTATCATATCTCCAAAGAAAGTTACTGTCATTACCATCAACGCCGTTACACCCGTAATCGCCATTGCTTCTACGCAACTCTTAAAGAATAACTTTAATGTTAATTCTTTATAAACAAACATACCAATTATTGTTGAGTATGCTGCCGCAATTACCGCCGCCTCTGTCGGTGTAAATAACCCTGAGAAAATACCACCTATAATTAAAATTGGAGTTAATACCGCCCAAATCGCTTTCTTAAACGCTACACAACGCTCTTCTAATGTCGCTTTTGCTGTCTTTGGATAACCACGCTTTTTCGCCACAAAGTAGTTCATCGTCATTAACGCAATGGTAATTAATACGCCTGGCACAAACCCTGCTATAAATAATTTGGCAATAGACTCATTCGCAATAACACCATAAATAATCATCGCAATACTCGGCGGAACCAACGGTCCAATAATACAAGATGCTGCCGTTATCCCACCACAGATATCATCATCGTAACCCGCATCTCGCATCGCTTTGATTTCTAATTGCCCTAAACCACCCGCATCCGCTAAGGCTGAACCTGACATTCCAGAAAAAATCAAACTCGCACCAATATTAACGTGTCCCATTCCACCACTATAATGACCTAATAACGCTTTCGCAAAGTTAAAAATTCTTTCTGTTATCCCACCAGTATTCATTAAAATACCTGTTAAAATAAAGAACGGTACTGAAAGTAATGAGAAACTATTTAAACTATCCGTTAGCTTTATTGAAGCTGAATTTACTATACTCCAACGTGTCATCGCAAAATATAAGATTGTGGCAATAAATAATGACCAACCCACCGGTGAGCCAAGAAACATAATAATTAACCAAACCACTAGAACAACATAAACTGCATCACTACCCAATTTTACATAATTAGTGATTCTCAACGCCTTAAATAAATCAGGTTGGAAAAATAAAATCCCAAGTAATACCACTGTCAAAACTATATAAAATAATGGGGGTAAATGACTTAAATTATTTTTATAGTTTTCATTTTGTGCTTGTAAAAAACGGTAAAACATCAATACCGTAATTAACGGCAATGCCGCATATAACCATTTTTCTGATATCTCTAATGACACAATTTCAAAATTTGCATCTAAGAAAACTTTTAAACCTAAATGGAAAAATAAAAAAAGACAAATATATGTCAAGATTTGAACAAATGAATTAACCCCTTTTCTTACTCCCACTGGCATTTTATTGGTTAAAAAATCTATGTAAACGTGTTGTTGCGTCCTAGTCGCCATACTAATTCCAAACATACCTACATAGATAAATAATAACCTTGCTAATTCCTCACTCCAAATCAATGGTGAATCAAAGACTTGGCGCGAGACTATCTGTGCTAACAGTATCCCAAAAATAATCAGAAAAAGGGTTCCGCCTAGCCATTCTTCTAATTTGTTAATAAATTTCATAGAAACTCCAAAAATATCAATTACCTACTGATACTAAATTAAAGACACATTCCAATAATCGAAGTCTTTCACCATATATTTGTAATCGCTAATTACAATAATAAACAAATAATAACCATTATAAGCTATCTTCTATTTATTTTTTACATTATAAATGAAGTAAAATTTCATAAATGAGACATATATCACAATTTACTTTAAATTTTTAAAAAAATTATTTACCAATTTTTTTGGGATTAAAGAACATACTATAAAAAGAAAATATATCCATCATAATCTTGACGAATTGGTCTTACAAGCGTAACATTCGCCACAGTTTATTAGTAAGAGGACATACACTTTGGACAGTCACAGTCGATACCGATCGTCTTTAATCTAAATCTCGTCATTTTACTTATCGGCGGGATTTCGCGGGTAAGTTTCCATTACCTAATTTTATCAGGTATCTTTTAGTCAAAATAATTTTCCACAGCGTTGTGGTCAGCTATAATTTGATTTTATTGTTCCATCGGGTTTGTTCATAATCCTATAAGGAGTATGACAAAATGATTAATGCTTTTGCACTGGCAGACGCTCGCTTAATTCGTCTTGATGAAGGTATTTCCAATACCTTAAATGATGCGATTTGGATTGATTTACTTTCTCCAACAGAAGATGAACGTGAGGTCTTACAAGAAGGATTAGATCAAAACCTTGCGACTTTTCTTGAATTGGAAAATATCGAAGCATCGGCTCGTTTCTTTGAAGATGAAGATGGTTTACATCTTCACTCTTTCTTTTATTGTGAAGATGAAGACGACTATGCTGATTTAGAAAGTGTCGCGTTTACTATTCGTGATGGCCGTTTATTCACATTAAGAGATAGGGAACTTCCCGCTTTTCGTTTATATCGTATGCGTTCACGTAATCAACGTTTAAATGAATGTAATGCTTATGAAGTTTTATTGGATCTCTTTGAAACTAAAATTGAGCAACTTGCTGATGTTATTGAGAATGTATATTCTGATTTAGAAAAATTAAGCCGTGTTATTTTAGACGGAACACAAGGGGAAGCCTTTGATCAGGCTTTAGCAACCTTAACAGAGCAGGAAGATACCAGTTCAAAAGTACGTTTATGTTTGATGGATACACAACGAGCCTTGAGTTTCTTAGTGCGTAAAACTCGCTTACCGGCAAATCAGTTAGAACAAGCCCGTGAAATTTTACGAGATATTGAGTCATTGCAACCTCATAACGAGTCTTTATTCCAAAAAGTAAACTTTTTAATGCAGGCAGCAATGGGTTTCATTAATATAGAGCAAAACCGTATTATTAAGATTTTCTCAGTGGTATCCGTTATTTTCTTACCACCAACATTAGTTGCCTCTAACTATGGTATGAACTTTGGAAATATGCCAGAATTAGGCTTTAAATTTGGTTATCCAATGGCGCTTAGCCTAATGGCATTAGCTGCATTTGCACCCTATTGGTATTTTAAACGTAAAGGTTGGTTATAATGACACAATATAATTCTATCCAGTATTTAGTCAATTTAGCGATTGATATTTTAAGTTTTATTTTTATTCTGAGAATGTGGTTCCAATATTGTCGGGTAGATTTTTATAATCCCCTTTCTCAAAGTATCGCAAAAATAACTAATCCGATTATTAATCCGTTGCAAAAAGTTATTCCAACGGTAATGCGTATTAACTTTTCAGCAATACTAGTTGTATTCATTATTGGTATAGTAAAACTGCCATTAATTAGTTTCGGTCAAATTGAGTTACCTTTACTACTTTATGTGGTAGTTGGTTTGTTACATACGCTACGCGTATTTGGCGAAGCAATGCTTTACATTATTTTCTTTGGGGCGATTTCTAGTTGGTTTAATCAAGGCGCTAACCCAGTTCAATACCTTTTATATCAATTAGGTGAGCCATTATTAAATCCTATTCGCCGCATTTTACCAAAAACAGGAATGATTGATTTTTCACCTATGTTATTAGCCTTTATTCTCTTTTATGGAAATAGAGTGCTTTATGATATTTTAGGTACCCTTTGGGCTTTAGCATAAAAGTGCGGTTAAAAATAAGGATATTTTTTGTTAGCAGTAGAAAAAATTGGTGAAGATTTAAGGTTGCGTATATTTTTGCAACCCAAAGCAAGTCGAGATCAGATTGTTGGCTTGCACGATGATGAGCTTAAAATCACCATCACTGCTCCGCCAATAGATGGCAAAGCAAACGCACATCTTTTAAAGTTTTTGAGTAAAACATTTAAAGTCCCCAAAAGTGCAATTATTTTAGAAAAAGGGGAATTAAATCGCCATAAACAGATTTTAATTCCCGCTCCTAAAATGATTCCTGATGAACTTTCTACATTATTAAAAAGTTAATAGGCAATTTGCTTGTTTCTGTAAATAACCTTTCCTGCAATTTTACAAAATTTTCTCTAATTAATTCTTAATAATAGACCGATTACATAGTACACTAGGGAATATTAATTTTATTTTTTATCAAGTAACAAGGGGATAAAATGAAACCTTATTTGATTGCACCCTCTATTCTTTCTGCTGATCTTGCTCGTTTAGGTGAAGATGTGGAAAATGTATTAAAAAATGGTGCGGATATTATTCATTTTGATGTAATGGATAACCATTATGTACCAAATTTAACTTTTGGTCCGGCTGTTTGTAAGGCTCTAAGAGATTATGGTATTACAGCACCGATTGATGTGCATTTAATGGTGAAACCTGTCGATCGTATTATTCCTGACTTTGCAAAAGCAGGTGCAAGTTATATCACTTTCCATCCAGAAGCTAGCGAACATATTGACCGCTCTTTACAACTTATTCGTGATTGTGGTTGTAAATCTGGTTTAGTGTTTAACCCAGCAACACCTTTAAGTTATTTAAATTATGTAATGGATAAAGTGGATATTATATTGCTGATGTCGGTTAATCCTGGATTTGGTGGACAATCTTTTATTCCTGCGACTTTAGAAAAATTAAAACAAGTACGCAAAAAAATTGATGAAAGTGGTTATGATATTCGCTTAGAAGTAGATGGCGGTGTAAAAGTCAATAATATCGCAGAAATTGCTCAAGCGGGGGCGGATATGTTTGTTGCTGGTTCAGCCATTTTTGATCAACCTGACTATGAAACGGTCATTACCGCAATGCGTCAACAATTAGCAAGTGTAACAAGATAAATTAGGATATATAAATGACTCAACAAATAAAATTAATTGGCTTTGACTTAGATGGCACATTAGTCAATAGCTTGCCTGATCTTGCTCTTTCTGTAAATTCAGCATTAGCCGAAGTAGGCTATCCTAAAGCACCAGAATCTCTCGTATTAACTTGGATTGGTAATGGGGCAAATATTCTAATTGCACGTGCGTTAGAATGGGCTGAAAAAGAAACAGGTAAAAAACTTGATGAAGCAAACATTAACCAACTAAAAGCACGGTTTGAGTTCTATTATGGTGAAAATCTTTGTAATATTAGTGTGTTATACCCAAATGTAAAGGCAACATTGGAAACATTAAAAGCGCAAGGATATTTATTAGCAGTTGTAACCAATAAACCAACCAAGCACGTTAAACCTGTTTTATCGGCTTTTGGTATTGATCATTTATTTGATGAGATGCTTGGCGGTCAATCCTTGCCAGCCATTAAACCACACCCTGCTCCACTTTATTATTTATGTGGTAAATTTGGTTTATATCCAAAACAAGTGCTTTTTGTTGGTGATTCCAAAAATGATATTTTAGCCGCCCATTCTGCTGGCTGCCCAGTTGTTGGTTTAACTTATGGCTATAATTATAATATTCCAATTTCGGAAGCCCATCCTGATTGGGTATTTGATGACTTCGCTGATATTTTAAAAATTATTAAATAAGGAAATAAGAATGACTAAACCCGTTGTACTAAGTGGCGTGCAGCCTTCTGGCGAATTAACTATTGGTAATTATTTGGGTGCATTACGCCAATGGGTAAAAATGCAAGACGATTACGAATGTTTATTTTGTATCGTTGATCAACACGCGATTACAGTACGCCAAGATCCAGAACAATTACGTAAAGCAACCTTAGATGTTTTAGCTCTTTATTTAGCTTGTGGAATTGATCCACAAAAAAGTACAATTTTCATTCAATCTCAAGTACCTGAACACGCTCAACTTGCTTGGGTATTAAATTGCTATACTTATTTTGGTGAAATGGGACGTATGACACAGTTTAAGGATAAATCCGCTCGCCACGCTGAAAATGTAAATGTTGGATTATTTACTTATCCTGTATTAATGGCGGCGGATATTTTACTTTACCAAGCTAATCAAGTGCCAGTTGGAGATGATCAACGTCAACATTTAGAAATTACTCGTGATATTGCTCAACGTTTTAATAGTTTATATGGCGATAATATGTTTGTAATACCTGAAGCATTTATCCCTAAAGCGGGAGCAAGAGTAATGTCATTACTCGAACCTGAAAAGAAAATGTCTAAATCCGATGAAAACCGAAATAATGTGATTGGTTTATTAGAAGATCCTAAAGCAGTTGCCAAGAAAATTAAACGTGCCGTTACCGATTCCGATGAGCCACCTGTTGTACGTTATGATACCGCTAATAAAGCAGGCGTTTCTAATTTATTAGATATTTTATCTGGAGTAACAGGAAAATCTATCGCCGAATTAGAAGCAGAATTTGAAGGCAAGATGTATGGTCATTTAAAAGGTGCGGTTGCCGATGAAGTGTCTAAAATGCTAATGGAATTACAAGAACGTTTTTATCATTTCCGTAATAATGAAACATTACTGAAAGAAATTGCTATAGCAGGTGCAGAAAAAGCACGTCAACGTGCCAAAGTAACATTAGACAAGGTATATCAAGCTGTTGGTTTTATTAATTATTGATCGCTAAATGGTAATTCAATTAAGCATTAATTAAATAAAAGCAGTCTGATTATAAAATAAAAAGTGCGGTTTATTTTTTACTTATTTTGAATAATAAATGAAAGTAAACCGACTTACGATAATAAAGAGTCAAACAATGCGAATATTCATTTTTATTCTTTTAGGTGTTTTAACGTTGTTTCAATATGAATTTTGGTTCGGAAAAAATGGTTATATTGACAACCAAAAAGTGCTTAAAGAAATAGCCATTCAAAAAGTAGAAAATGATAAATTAAGACAAAGAAATGATGCGATTTTTGCAGAAATTAAAGATCTTAAAAATGGAGTGGCAGCTATTGAGGAGAAAGCAAGAATGGAACATAAATTAATGAAATCAAATGAAATTTTTTATCGTGTCATTAAACAGTAAATAATCCAAAATAATGAGAAAAATAATCGCACTTGTTCCTGCTGCTGGCATAGGTAGTCGTATGCAAGCAGATAAGCCTAAGCAATATCTTAAAATTAATGGTAAAACAATTTTAGAATATACCGTTGATAAGTTATTAAAGCATAATAATATAAATACTGTTATTGTGGCTATTGCTGAAAATGATCCCTATATAAAAACATTAGATTTATTCAGTAACCCTAATGTTACTTTTGTTACTGGAGGGAATACGCGTGCTAAATCAGTATTAAATGGCTTGTATTACATCAATAAGCATTTTGATGACGCTTGGGCGTTAGTCCACGATGCCGCTCGCCCTTGTATTACTCATCAAGATATTGACAAATTACTCGCAATAAAAGAAAAGTGCGGTGCAATTTTAGCTAAACCTGCAATAGATACAATTAAACGAGCAACTCGACACAATACTATCCAAAATACTGAAAATAGAAGTGAATTATGGCTTGCTCAAACACCACAGTTTTTTCCAGCAGATATATTAAAAAATACATTAGAAAATGCAATAAAAAATGGTGATGAAATTACAGATGAAGCCTCCGCAATGGAACTCGCAGGATTTCAACCGCATTTGGTGATTGGAAGAAATGATAATATAAAAGTAACCAATCCAGAAGATCTTGCATTAGTTTCATTTTATTTAAACAATTAAACTTTAAAGTAATAGAGGCTCTTTATTATGGCAGTAGAAAATGCAAATCAACTTGTTAGTGTGGTAACACTACTAGCTGCTGCTGTTGTTGCAGTACCATTATTCAAACGCTTAGGCCTAGGCTCTATATTAGGCTACCTTGTTGCCGGCTTAGTTATTGGTCCCTTTGGACTCGGCTTTGTAAATGATTCCCAAGGTATTATCCATATTGCTGAATTAGGTGTAGTTATGTTCTTGTTCATTATTGGACTAGAAATGAAACCGTTGCATATTTGGGGATTACGTCATCATATTTTCTGTCTAGGTAGCTTCCAAATAACCGTTTGTATGTCTATCCTTATAGGAATTGGCATATTATATGGTCTAGATTGGAAAATTGCCTTTGTTGCAGGTGCAGGATTTACCCTTTCCTCTACGGCGATTGTAATGCAAGAACTACGAGACCGAGGAAATATGACCTCTTCTCGTAGTCAGCGTATTATTTCTATTTTACTATTCGAAGACTTGTTGATTGTACCATTACTTGCATTTGTTACCTTTTTAGCGCCAGATAAAATAGATAATCCTGATCCAATTTGGTTAAAGCTTACAATTCCAATAGCATCTATTGCTATTTTAATTGTGATAGGTTTATGGCTTTTAAATCCATTATTTAAAATTCTCGCTAAAACAAAAATAAGAGAAGTAATGACCGCAGCCGCATTATTAGTTGTTCTGGGATCAGGCTTATTAATGGAAATTGGCGGTTTATCAATGGCAATGGGTGCTTTTCTTGCAGGCGTGCTACTTTCAGAGTCAAGTTTCAGGCATCAACTGGAAGCAGATATAGAACCGTTTAGAGGATTATTACTTGGTTTATTTTTCCTAAGTGTTGGGATGTCCTTAGATCTTGCTATCGTAGCAAATAACCTCGCTCTTATTGTTATTGGAGTATTGCTTTTTGTGTTAGTCAAAACCTCATCGGTTTACCTTGTAGCAAGAATAACTGGAATGAACAATGCTAGTGCTATTGAACGAGCAGTTACTATGTCGCAAGGTGGTGAATTTGCCTTCGTACTTTTTACTGCTGCCACAACTCGATATGTCATCAATCCAGAACAGCAAGCAACGATGACGGCTATTGTTGTACTTTCTATGTTGCTAACACCATTATGGATTATCCTATATAAAAAATATGTCATTCCAAATTTGAAAAAAGAGAGCTTTGAACAAGAAAGCGATCATATTGAAGAACAACATCCTACGGTCTTAATTGGCTTGGGGCGATTTGGTCAAGTAGTCAATAGGTTGTTATTAATGACTGGGCATAAACCAACCATTATTGACAAAAATGCGTCTTTAATCGCTGGTATGAAAAAATTGGGTGTTAAATGTTATTATGGCGATGCAAGCCGCCCCGAATTACTTCAAGCCGCAGGTGTAGCTAATGCGGAATTACTTATTATCGCTATTGATGATAAACAGCAAGCAATTCGTATTGTAGAATTAGCGAAAAAAATTAATCCACAAATTAAAATTATTGCTCGAGCTTATGACAGAGTCCACGTTTATGATCTTTATAATGCAGGAGCAGATATTCAGATTCGTGAAACCTTTGATTCTGCACTTAGGACTGTTGAAAAAACATTACGGGCTTTTGGTATGGAAAAAGAGATGGCAAGGGAAATTACCGAAGTTTACTTTTATAAGGACAGACATAATATAAAACTAACTTCTGAGATTTATGACCCAAAAATCTCACATTTTGACAATAAAGAACTTATTCGCCTTTCCCTTGATATTGACCAAGAGATTATGGCTGAAATACAACAAATTATCCATAAAGAAGATTGATAAAGAAAAAAGAACAAGGAAAAAGAATGATAAGAATTGGTCATGGTTTTGATGTTCACGCTTTCGGTGGTGAAGGTCCTATTATTATTGGAGGTGTAACTATTCCTTATGAAAAAGGCTTAGTTGCTCATAGTGACGGCGATGTAGCATTACATTCATTAACAGATGCACTATTAGGTGCAATAGCACTTGGGGATATTGGTAAATTATTCCCTGATACAGATATGCAATATAAGGGAGCGGATAGTCGTGAATTATTACAGATAGCTTACCAAAACATATTGAAAAAAGGTTATAAAATAGGGAATATTGATGTCACTATCATTGCTCAAGCACCGAAAATGCGTCCATATATTGATGATATGCGTCAAGCTATCGCTGAAACATTAAATTGTGAAGTCGAACAAGTAAATGTTAAAGCGACGACAACAGAAAAACTAGGATTTACGGGGCGTGGCGAGGGTATTGCCTGTGAAGCAGTAGCCTTATTAGTTAAATCGTAAAATATAGTAATAGCACATCATAAAAATAGCAAAATATAAATATAAATATAAATATAAATATAAATATAAATATAAATATAGAGAAAATAATGAACTTAGCTTATTTACAAACGCCACCAAAACAAACCGCACTTTTAAAATCAGAATGCACTGATTTTATCGTTAAAGAGGAACTTGGCTACCAAATATCAGGGGAGGGAGAATTTGTTGCATTAAAGGTGAGAAAAACTAATTGTAATACGCTTTTTGTAGGAGAACAGTTAGCAAAATTTGCGGGCATTTCCTCTCGGAATATGGGGTATGCGGGCTTGAAAGATCGTCAAGCGGTTACTGAACAATGGTTCTGCCTACAAATGCCTGGTAAACCTACCCCTGATTTTAGTCAATTTCAACTTGATGGCGTAGAAATCTTAGCGGTTACTCGCCATAATCGGAAAATTCGTATTGGTAGTCTCAAAGGAAATCATTTTGAAATCTTACTGCGTAATGTTGTTGAAACCGATGAATTAAAAGTGCGGTTGGAAAATTTAAAGAATTATGGTTTTCCTAATTATTTTACCGAGCAACGTTTTGGTCGTGACGGGCATAATTTAACCCAAGCATTACGTTGGGCAAAGGGTGAAATTAATATTAAAGATCGTAAGAAACGTAGTTTTTATTTATCTGCCGCAAGAAGTGAAATATTTAATTTAGTGGTATCTGAACGAATTAATCAACAGCTAACAAATACTATTCTTGAAAATGATATTTTACAACTTACAGGCTCGCATAGCTGGTTTTCAGCAACGAAAGAGGAAGACTTTTCCGCTTTACAAGAACGATTAAAAACACAAGATATTCAATTAACAGCTCCATTGGTTGGCGATATGCCACAGTTAGCTTGTGAACTAGAAAATCAAATCGTTACACAACATCAAGATATTTTGAATCTGATGAAAAAAGAGCGTGTAAAACCGGCTCGTCGCCCAGTATTAATGCAAGCCCAAAATTTGAATTGGCAGTTTAATCATCAAGGGCTTACTATTAGCTTCTTTTTACCAACAGGTAGCTATGCTACGGCGTTGATCAGGGAATTAGTAATAATTTCAGAAGAATAAAAGATAAAAATAAGGAAAAATTAATGCACATTCTACTATCTAATGATGATGGTATTCACGCCGAAGGAATTAAGATTTTAGCGGATGAATTAAGAAAAATTGCTCAGGTAACTGTTGTAGCTCCAGATAGAAATCGTAGTGCTGCCTCAAGCTCACTTACCCTAGTTGAACCATTACGTCCAATTAAATTACCAAATGGTGACTATTGTATTAATGGTACTCCCGCTGATTGTGTCCATTTAGCATTAAATGGTTTTTTATCAGGTCAAGTAGATTTAGTTGTTTCAGGTATTAATGCGGGTGTCAATTTAGGTGATGATATTATTTATTCTGGCACAGTTGCTGCCGCCCTTGAAGGTCGTCACTTAGGCTTACCCGCTATTGCGGTTTCTTTAGATGGTCGCTTATATTATGAAACTGCTGCTCGTGTAGTTTGTGATCTAGTCCCTAAATTACATAGTAAAATAGTAAAAACAAGAGAGATATTAAATATTAATGTGCCAGATGTCCCCTATGAACAGCTTCAAGGAATTAAAGTTTGCCATTTAGGTCATCGTTCCGCTGCCGCTGAAATTATTAAACAGACTGATCCAAGAGGTGAACATATTTACTGGATTGGTCCAGCAGGACTTGCGGAAAATAAACAGCAAGGTACTGACTTTCACGCCATTGAAAATAATTATGTTTCTATTACGCCTATTCAAGCAGATATGACCGCTTATCATTCGCTAGATACTTTACAAAATTGGCTAGAAAGTAAATAATACAATGATTTTACTGATAAAAATAAGTATAAATATTTGGAATAACTATCAATGAATATTTTCGGGGCAATGTATGATAAAACGATGCAATGGTCTAAACATCGTTTTGCAACTTTCTGGCTTACTTTTGTAAGTTTTATAGAAGCGATTTTTTTTCCTATACCAGCTGATGTGATGTTAATTCCAATGTCAATGTCGCAACCTAAGCAAGCAACTAAGCTTGCTTTATACACAGCCATTGCCTCTATGCTCGGCGGTATGATAGGCTATGCTATCGGCTATTATGCCTTTGATCTGGTGTCTGACTATATTCAACAATGGGGTTATCAACATCATTTAGATACCGCTATCTCTTGGTTTACAAAATGGGGAATATTAGTTGTTTTTGTTGCTGGATTTTCACCAATACCCTATAAGGTATTTACCATTTGTGCAGGTGTAATGCAAATGGCATTTATTCCTTTTATAATTACCTCATTTATTTCAAGATATGCAAGATTTTTACTGGTAGCAAAATTAGCCGCTTGGGGTGGAGAAAAATTTGCGGCGAAATTACGTAAATCTATTGAAATTATTGGCTGGTCAGTCGTGGCGTTAGCTATAATAGCCTACTTACTGTTAAAATAATTTAGGATAAATATGAATAAATTACTTTTTTTATTGTCTATAATCTTAGGATTGGTGGCTTGTGCTACTCAAAAACCAAAAGATGAAAATTTGTTGCCTTCAGGTATTATGCAACCCGTTGACTATCAAGGAAAGGATAAAATCGACCTGTTTCCTGAAATAAAAGAGCAGGCTATACAATCAAATATGAATTAATGGAGAAAAAAATAAAATGAAAAAATTTTTAGTACTGCCAATTGCAATCACAGTATTAACCGCCTGTTCATCCAATGCACCAGCTCCCGTTGAAAACGCAAGTGGTGAGCTAACACCTGGCGTGATGCAGCCCGTGTCAAATACAGGTACAAATGGCAGCTGGCAACCACAAATTGTGGAGCAATCAATACCTGTTAATAACAATACAAACATTGGTTATCAACAAGGTGTAAATACGCAAGTTAATGCGACAAAACAGAAAGTAAATACTCAAATAAATGCGACAAAGCAAAAGATCAATACTCAGGTAAATACAGTAACACAAAAAGTATCTCAAGATTTTACTATTCCACGTAATCCGCAAACCAATGCACCAGAATATAGTAAAATTGACAAAGGCTTTTATAAAGGAAGTAGCTATAAAGTACGCAAGGGCGATACAATGTTCTTAATCGCCTATATTTCAGGGATTAGCGTAGATGAGCTTGCTACAGCTAATAATATGTCGGAGCCCTACCATTTAGCCGTAGGTCAAACCTTAACTATTCCTAATAATAGCAATGAACCAACAAATATAGTTGCGCCATCGCCTAAAATTGTAGAACCAGTTAAACCAGTGGTAACTTATAGAGAAGGACCAAATGGCACTAAATATGGATCGGATGGTACTATTGTAGGACCAATAAAATCAACAACAGCAAATGCTCAACAAACAGTTACAGATACAACTATTGCAACAGTGCAGAAAACACCATCCATCATTCCTATTCAAACAACAAAACCTGTTGTTGCCTCTAACATAGCTTGGCGTTGGCCAACTAATGGAACAGTAATACAAGGTTTCTCAAGTGCCGATGGAGGAAATAAAGGGATTGACATTAAAGGCTCTCGTGGGCAGGCAGTTAATGCAACTTCAGCAGGGAGAGTAGTCTATGCAGGCAATGCCTTGAGAGGATATGGTAATTTAATTATTATTAAGCACAATAATGATTACTTAAGTGCCTATGCACATAACGAAACTATTTTAGTTAAAGATCAACAAGAAGTAAGTACAGGTCAACAAATTGCTAAAATGGGAAGTTCAGGAACGAATGCAGTAAAACTTCACTTTGAAATTCGTTACAAAGGTAAGTCTGTAGATCCGATGAGCTATTTACCAAGACGCTAAAAAATAAACAGTAAAAATCAATTTTTTTACTTCGTTAGGCTAATTCCTACTGGAATTAGCCTAAATAGTAACTTGAATATAAATCTACAATGCCTCTTAATCTCTTAATATTGTCGAAATAACCCGAAATAAAGATATAAACTTACAATACTTTACTTTTAAGGTTATTTTACAAAATACAATAATTTCTTATCAAAATTACCAGTAGCTCAAGCAACACAAATGATGCAATGAAAGCTCAATTTGTTGCAATGCCAAAAGATTCTCAAGAGCAAACTTGTAATCAAGCGTTCAAACAATTAAAACAAATGGAAGCAGCAATGGGTATGAAATAAATAAAAAATAGTTAAAAATTTAAGTAATAATTTTAGATACTAGTTCAATATTGTATCAAGGCTAGTCTTCTTAACTTAGTCTCAATCCATTTATTATTGTAGTAACAGATAACGTACACCTATTTTATCAAATAATGAACTTTTCATTTCTTCTTATACCTCTTATTCACAGATGTTGAATATATAATTCAACTTATTGTAAGCTATAAGTTATAGTAATGAATTAATAATATTACTAAACCCCTTTAAATAATTACAATTTAATATTCATTACGAACCAATAACAGCATAACTAATCTGTTCAATTAAGCGTTTATAAATATTACTTCCGTCACTTGGATTGACTTTTATTTCAATAATGGTTGTTTCTTTGCGAATATATGCTGTTTTTAATACGGAACTAAGATCAGCCCAAGTATAAGGTCTTGCATATTTGAGGTCAAACATAGTGGCAACTTGAGAAAACTCAACATTGTGTGGCATTCGATAATATTGTTCTTTAACCGATTCATCTACTGGTAACATATCAAAAATAGCACCACCATTGTTATTAATAATGAAAATAACCGTTGGTTGATCTAATTTTTTCAATAATGCAAATGAATTCAAATCATATAGTGCCGAAAGATCACCAAGCATTGCTACAGTTATCTTTTCAGTGCCAATACTAATACCTGATATTGTCGCAAGTAATCCGTCAATACCACTTGCACCACGATTTGTATAAACAGGATAACCATCTGGTAATTTAGCTAAAGCATCTGCTAATCGAACAAATAAGCTATTGCCTAAAAATAATTGGCTATTTTTAGGTAAAATACGACCAATATAATAAGCTAAAGACGCCTCATTCAAATTTCCACTCACTTCTTCTTCAATAAATTTAGTACAAAAATTAGCTAAGGCTAAAGGCTCAATTAACCAAGGTTTCTGTCTTAGTGGAGGATGAGCTCTCAACCAATGATGAATTTTAGCATTAAAGCGAATACTTGAATGATGATAAGGATCGATCACTTTATTTGAAGAATCTACAATCCAAAATTCATTTTTGAATGTACTTAAGAATTGGTTAATTCGTTTACTAATAAAGCCAGTTCCTAGTTGAATGAGAATATCTGCCTGTAATAATTTTTGTTTTATTGTTTCATTAGCTAACCAAATATCAGCATGTGGTAAATTTGGTTCAACAGTTGATTGAATATCAGTAATCATTATCCAACCCATTGTATTCGCCCAATCTTTAATGCCTATTGCCTGTTCAATAGGAAGACGTCCCACTACAATAATTCCCTTTTGGGTACGCCAATGATCCCAGTTTTCATGCATTAAAACTTCATGTTGATTAGACTGGTACTTTACCCATTTTTTATTTTGAGCCAACCAACGTTGTATATTTGATAACCAAGGATGAAAATCAATTTCTTCATTCTTCGCTTCATATAAAGGTTCTGCAAAAGGGACATTAATATGAATAACACCTGATTCTTGTTCTTGTTTATAGCAAGCATTATCAATAATTGAGATTAACCAGCTAGTATTATAGTCTTGGCTCGGTCGAGGTAAATTAATCGCTGCGATAGGATAATTTGCGAACATATTTTCTTGTAATATAGCTTGATTGGCTCCACATTCTAGGAGCTCTAATGGTCTATCTGCTGTTAAAACAATCAAATTAACACCTGTCTGACGAGCTTCAATAATCGCAGGATACAAATTAGCCGTAGCAGTACCAGAAGTAACAATAATAGCCACTTTTTGTTTTATTGATTTTGATAAACCAAGTGCAAAAAAACCTAAACCTCGTTCATCAAAATGAGTATGGCAAACGACTTTTCCTCCGTCCTGTAAACGGTTTGCCTCTAATGTCAATGGAGTAGAACGAGAGCCTGGAGCAATGCAGAAATGCGACACGCCTTGTCGAACAAGTGTTTCTAAAATTACCTTTGCCCAACAACGATTAAATACACTAATTGACATTATTATTCTCTCCATTTATTCTTTGTGTAACAATGAGATTAATCCCAGTGCTTTACGTTCTATTTCTTCCCATTCTAGCAAAGGAACAGAACCTTCAACAATCCCAGCTCCCGCCAAAATACGAATATTATTATCCTCAATAAAAGCACTACGAATTGTTACTGTAAATTCAGCATAATCTTCAGCCATAATACCTAATGTACCAGCGTACCACTCTCGACTAAAAGTTTCTACTTGTTGGATAAAGCTTTTTGACTCTTTCTTTGGTACCCCTGCAACTGCAGCTGTCGGGTGAATAGATTCTAAGCAAATCTGATCTAAGTAACCACACTTTAATCTTGCAGTAATTCTTCTTTTTAAGTGCTGAACCTGTCTTAATCGTTTTATTTCTTTATCTTGAATATTTATTTCTTCAATATGAGGAAATAAATTCTGCTTAATATCTTTTACAACAAGCCAATTTTCATAACCATTTTTCTCATCATTAAGTAACCAAGTTGCTTGTTGTTTATTCTGTTTTTCATTATCTGTAATTACCGCTGTGCCAGCAACCGCTTCAGTTACTAAAGATTGACCATTACGTTGGTATAATCGTTCAGGACTAGAACCTAAAAAAGTACAATGTTTATTTTCAGCTAATAAGAAATGGTAACAATCTTTATTATATTTTTCACTTTTAGCTAAAAAATCCTTGTCATCTAATGGTGAATCAGTCACAAAATTAGTTTCATTTGACAAAACAACTTTTGTTAAAATTCCTTTTTTAATTTCTCTTAATACATCCTCAACCCAACTTTCCCATTCTTGTTGACTTGCTTTTTTAGTTTGTAATTGAATTGTTTGCTTAATATCTTGTATTGGTTTAGTTAATGTTAAAGAATCAAGTAATTCAAGTATCTCTTTTTTTTCATCTAGCCAGTTTATTTCGTTGTTAATAACAAATTGAATACATAATGAGTCTTTAGTTTGCTCAAGCAAAAGGCGAGGTAGAAAAAACATCACATTATTATTAAATTTCATTCCTCCAACTAGAGAAACCTTGTTTGATAAAATAAATTGCTGTGCTTCATTGAGTGCTGAAAAAGATAATACAGTACCTATCGAGGCTAATTTTTTATCATTATCTCGAAAATTTAAATAAAACTGAGGATATAAATCTTGTGCCTTTAACCAGCTCAGTAATTCTAAATACCCAGTTACTTGAAAACGAAAAATACTTATTTTCTCTTTTCTGCTAGGTCTGTGGCACTTTATTATAGAAATTAAATCCCTTTTTATTTGTTGTAAAGTATCCATTTCAAAAAATTATTGTATTTAGTGGAAAAATAAGTTAAAAATAAGCTCTAATTTTACCGCACTTTACCCAAAGTTTTTAGCAAAAGTTTTAGTCAGTCAAATATAAATACAATATACCCCTAAAATAATGCAACTTTTAACGAATAATCGAAGGTACCCTATGAAATATTTCCCTAAATCAGATAAATTAGAACATGTTTGTTATGACATCCGTGGTCCCGTACATAAAGAAGCATTGCGCCTTGAAGAAGAAGGTAATAAAATTCTAAAACTCAACATTGGTAACCCCGCACCTTTTGGTTTTGAAGCTCCAGACGAAATTCTTGTAGATATTTTGCGAAATCTTCCATCCGCTCAAGGATACTGCGATTCAAAAGGACTTTATTCAGCGAGAAAAGCAATCGTTCAATATTACCAATCTAAAAATATTCTAGGAGCGACCGTAAATGATGTATATATTGGTAATGGTGTTTCTGAATTAATCACTATGTCCTTACAAGCATTACTTAATAACGGAGATGAAATATTAATTCCAATGCCAGATTATCCGTTATGGACAGCTTCAACAACCCTTGCAGGAGGCAAAGCCGTACATTATTTATGTGATGAACAAGCTAATTGGTTTCCTGATATAAATGATATTAAAAGTAAAATTACCTCTAAAACGAAAGGTATTGTGATTATTAACCCTAATAATCCAACTGGTGCCGTTTATAGCAAAGAATTACTATTAGAAATAGTGGAGGTCGCTCGTCAACATAATCTGATTATTTTTTCTGATGAGATTTATGAAAAGATTCTCTATGATGATGCGGTTCATCATCATATTGCAGCGTTAGCTCCAGATTTATTAACTATTACATTTAATGGGTTATCAAAAGCTTATCGTGTTGCAGGATTTCGTCAAGGTTGGATGATTTTAAATGGACCAAAACATCAAGCTCAAGGTTATATTGAAGGTATTGATATGCTTGCCTCAATGAGACTATGTGCCAACCATCCAATGCAACATGCTATTCAAACTGCTTTAGGTGGTTATCAGAGTATTAATGAATTTATTTTACCTGGTGGACGCTTATTAGAGCAGCGTAATAAAGCTTATGATTTAATTAATCAAATTCCAGGTATTAGTTGTGTTAAACCTATGGGCGCAATGTATATGTTCCCTAAAATTGATATTAAAAAATTCAATATTTATGATGATGAAAAAATGATATTGGATCTTTTAAGACAAGAAAAAGTTTTATTAGTGCATGGTAGAGGGTTTAATTGGCATGCACCAGATCATTTCCGTATTGTAACACTACCTTATGCCGATCAAATTGAAAGTGCATTAAATAAATTAGCTCGTTTTTTGGAACAATATCGACAGTAATACAAATAAAAACGCTCAAAGTTGAGCGTTTTTATTATTCTCCAAAATTATCAGGCAACTGGTTTAACATTGATTTCCAAATCTCAGCACTTCTTTCCTTATTATCCGATAAGTATTTTGCTGCTTTTTGATAATCTCCATTTTTGCAACATTCTGCTAAATTATGATAAAAAGATAAAGTAAATTTACGAGATTTTTTTTCACTAAAAAACAAAATAGCTACTTTATGATAAAGATCCTTAAAGCTATTTAAAATTAATCCGTATACTGGCTTTTGAGCAACAAAGGTAAAACTACGATAAAGATGGTAATCAAAGTCTGCGAAAGAATTTTCATCATCTTGTAAGTTTGGCAATGATTCAAATAGCTTTAATGATGATACTGAATCCATTTTTATTGCCTCAGGAATATAATGCTCCCCCATTCTCGTTCGCAATGAAACAACATTAGAAATAATAGTGGGAACAGTTGACTTATCTAGCTTAATTAATGTACCAATAATATTTGGTCCCGCAGTTTCCCAAACATTATTTACTTTCGTCGGTTTTCCATGTTGTATATTTAACCAACCATCTCTTGCTAAACGTTGTAACACTTCTCTCAAGGTTGTACGAGTAACACCTATACGCTCTGCTAACTCTCTTTCTGCGGGAAGATCAGAGCCTGGAGGATAATGATTATTCCAGATGCTCATAACTATATATTCTTCAGCCAATCCTGCCGGACTTTGTGCTTTTAAAATGGATTGGTTATTTGTCATTATATGCCTACTTAATAAAAATGTGATTTAGTTAACAGTTTTATAGGTGATAAAATTAATGCTCTTTATTATCCTTGAAAGTACTAAATATTACAATTACAATGACTTCGTTTTTATTATTTTATTATATTTGAGGTTGTAAAATGAGCAATACTAAAGCTTTCCTTGTTAATTTTTTAGGAGGCAGTCCTGATTGGTATAAAATAGCAATAGTCTCTTTTTTAATTATTAACCCTGTTTTATTTTTTGGAGTTAGCCCCTTTTTAGCTGGCTGGGTTCTCGTCGCTGAGTTTATATTTACCTTAGCTATGGCTCTAAAATGCTATCCATTACAACCAGGAGGACTGTTGGCATTAGAAGCTGTCATTATTGGAATGACATCTGCAGAACACATAAAAGAAGAAATAATGGCAAACTTTGAAGTAATTCTACTATTAATGTTCATGGTTGCTGGTATTTATTTTATGAAGCAATTACTTTTATTTGTTTTTACTAAATTGTTACTTAATATCCGTTCTAAAATAATTTTATCCCTTGCATTTTGTTTAAGTGCGGCCTTTTTATCAGCCTTTCTTGATGCCTTAACTGTTGTTGCTGTTATCATTAGTGTTGGTATTGGATTTTATGGGGTGTACCATAAGGTTGCATCTGGTAGAGGATTCGATGAATCCGATGATATTAAAGATGATAAATATATTATTCATCGCAAAGAAACACTGGAAGAATTTCGTTCTTTCTTACGAAGCTTAATGATGCATTCTGGAGTGGGAACTGCATTGGGTGGTGTAATGACAATGGTTGGAGAACCTCAGAATTTAATTATCGCAGAACAAGCTCATTGGAGTTTTGCTGAGTTTTTTATCCGAATGCTTCCCGTTACACTTCCTACTCTTATTTGTGGAATTATTACTTGTGTCTTATTAGAAAAATTAAAATGGTTTGGCTATGGTTCAAAACTGCCTCGCAAAGTATGGGGCATTTTGGCAAAATTTGATCGCAATAATAGCCAAAAAATGACTAAGCAAGATAGAATGAAATTGATTATACAAGCCATTGTTGGTATTTGGTTAGTCATTGGACTCGCATTACACTTAGCAACCGTTGGTATTATTGGATTAACAGTTATTATTTTAGCCACAGCATTCTGTGGAGTGACAAATGAGCATCAGCTAGGAAAGGCTTTCCAAGAATCCTTACCATTCACTGCATTATTGGTCGTATTTTTTGCTGTTGTTTCAGTTATTATTGATCAAAAATTATTTGCCCCATTAATTCATTTTGTATTAGCTGCACCAGAAGATACTCAACTACTTCTGTTCTACGTATTTAATGGCGTGCTTTCTTCCATATCAGATAATGTTTTTGTTGCGACTGTCTATATTAATGAAGCAAAAGTAGCGCTTACTGAAAATATTATTTCTCAAGATCAATTTGAGTTGCTTGCAGTAGCAATAAATACGGGAACCAACTTACCTTCTGTGGCAACACCAAATGGACAAGCTGCTTTCTTATTTTTATTAACTTCATCATTAGCACCACTTATTAATTTATCTTATGGAAGAATGGTATATATGGCACTACCTTATACTATCGTTTTATCTGTAGTTGGTTTATTAGCAATTGAATTTATTCTACCATGGATTACCCCATTAGCTTTACAACTTCTGGGATAAATGCATCATTACTTATAATCAAAAGGGATGGCAATGCTCAAATTTTTAAAAATATTATCAACACAACGTACCAGCTGGCTACTACTCATTCTATCTGGATTGTTGTTAGAAGGATGCGCTCTCTATTTCCAACATGGAATGGACCTATCTCCCTGTCTCATGTGTATTTATGAACGGGTTGCATTATTGGGTATTGTCATTTCAGGGATTATCGGTTTTATCTTTCCTAGATTTATTCTAATAAGACTATTTGCTATTATTGTTGGCTTATTTAGTGCCATTAAAGGATTGTTACTAGCATTAAAGCATTTTGATTATCAAATCAATCCAGGGCCTTGGAATCAATGTTCTGTATTAGCTGAGTTTCCAACTACAATTCCTTTAGATAAATGGATTCCCTATATGTTTAATCCAACGGGCTCTTGTAGTGACATTGTGTGGTCATTTTTAGGGTATTCTATGGTACAGTGGATAATCTTTATTTTTTCTTGTTATATCATTCTATTTTCATTATTGCTGATTAGCCAGTTCAAAAAAATAAAGCAACAAAGAATGATCTTTAACGAAAGCTAGAGAACAAAAATGCTCAAATAAATTAATATTTGAGCATTTTTATTTTCTAATTATGAATATCCAAAATAACAAACTGCAAACTTTGTCTTTCCCAAATACGTCTTTTTTGTAGTTTAAGACGTCTTATTCTTGCCGTTCTTTTTGTTCTAAAGTTAGATGGTGATTTATTTTGTTTTAAAAATGTTCTTCTTTTTCGTATCATTACAATTATTTCCTCTATTATTTTACTACACTATCTTTTATATTTTCTTCTACTCGATGATAATTGATAATACTATTCATATAGCGCCGAATATTTTCAACATATTGCAATGCCTCATACCCTCTAGCATAACCATATTTTAATTTTGAATAGTAACGTTTTTCAGCAAGTAAAGGTAAATTATTTTTTACATCTAACCAATTATCCGGATTTCCTCCTAATTGTTTTGTTAAGCGCCTTACATCCAACAAATGCCCTAACCCCATATTATAAGCGACCAACGCAAACCAAATCCTATCTTCTTTTAAAATACTATTAGGCATTTGATTAAGTAATAGATGAATATATTCAGAACCAGCTTTAATACTCTGTTCGGGATTTAATCTATCTGTGATTTGCATTCTATCGGCAGTTGCTTTTGTTAGCATCATCATCCCTCTCACTCCTGTTGGAGATGTGGCTTTAGGCTCCCAATGAGATTCTTGATAAGCAATAGCCGCTAATAATTTCCAATCCAAATTACCTTGATACTTTTTAAATAATTCAATATAAGTCGGAAGAGTATCTTGAATTGCTCTCATATAAGCGCGAATATCCACATAATCAAACTGAGATAAATGACTAAAATACTTTTCCTCTATTCTAGCAATAACACCTGTTTCAAGAGCTATACTTGTAAAACCTAATAAGGCAGCTTGTAATTCATTATACGCATTATTTGCCAAATACCAATGTACTGTTGATTCATCAGTTAAATCAAATGCAACAGATATTTCTGGCCTTATTTGCTGTACCGCGGCAACATCAATGCTTGTTGCAATAGCATAATCAATTTTTCCTTCTGCTACTTTTAACAATATCTCTTCTTGCGTTTTATCTAATTCTTCCCAACTTAATCTAGCATATTTCTCTGTAAATGAATTGAGAATTTCATTAATACCCGTTCCTGAAGATATACTTATCTTTCCATCAATATCTCCAAAAGATAAAGGTCTTTTTTGTCCTTTTTTATAAACTAATTGCCAAGAAGCATTATAATAAGAGGGACCTAATTGGAAATTAGTTGCTTTATTTGAATCATATAATAAGTTAGCTGCCGCAATATCTATTTGTTGTTGTTCTAAAGCTCTAAATAACTCAGTACTATTTTCAAAAACCTTAATATCTAATTTTACACCGAGATAATCTGCAAAATGCTTACCTAATTCATATTCCAAGCCTGATTGTCCATTTTGGTCAATGAAATAAGAAATTGGATTATTAATTGTTCCTAAAATTAACTCCCCACGTTTTTGAATCGCAGTATAACGACTTTCCTCATCTCTAATTACTTTTTGCCAAGGAAAAACCATATCAATTGCCCAAAGCAATAATAAAATAGCACAACTAATTCTAATAAATAATCCTTTCAATCAATTCACCCAATTAATTTATACTCATTCTTTCTACTCAGTTGATGGCCAAGAATGGACCACTGCTTTCACTAAAGTAGCTAATGGTATTGCAAAAAATACCCCCCAAAAACCCCACAATCCCCCAAAAATAATAACAGATACAATAATTGTTAAAGGATGTAAGTTTACAGCCTCTGAAAATAAAAATGGAACCAATAAATTACCATCTAGTAATTGAGAAACAATATAAGTTGTAATTAAATACCAAAATGTTGGCGTAACCCCAAACTGAAAGATGGCAACAATCACTAAAGGAATAGTAACAAGTACTGCTCCAATATAAGGTACTAATACAGATAAACCGACAGACACCGCAAGTAATAATGAATAATTCAAACCAAAAATTAAAAAAATAGCATAACTAACAATCGTCATTACCAAAATTTCTAATAATTTACCACGAATATAATTCGCTATCTGTAATTGCATTTCTCGCCAAACCTCTGATACTAATGTACGATTTTTAGGTAAAAAACCTACAATATAATCCATTAACTCTTGTTTATCTTTTAATAAAAAAAACATCATCAACGGAACAAGAAAAGCATAAATACCCAACGTAACTAGACTTAGTAAAGAAGTTATCGAAAATTTTAATGCAGATTCACCAAAACCTAGAATTTTTCCTTTAAATGTCGTAAAAAAAGCATCAACCATTTGATAGTCCACTAACTCAGGATAAGCCTCAGGCAATGATACTAGCCATCCGTTTAATTGATTAAACATATAAGGGAGATCACTTAATAATTTTGCGGTCTGAGTCCATAATTTAGGAATCAAGACAAATGTCATTAGAAAAACAATACCTATAAATCCCCCAATAACAAGTGAAATAGCCAGTAATCTAGGGAAATTTAACTTTTTAGTCAATAAATGTATTGGATATTCAAGTAAATATGCCAGCACAATCGCAATTAAAAGTGGTGCAAGTAAATTACTAAAAAAATAAACTATAATAAAACTAAAAAGCAGAATAGCAAACAATGCCATAGCTTGTGGATCAGTAAATCGGCGATAATACCAGCTTCTTATCATTTCGATCATAATTTATCCTTCAATAAGACTTTTTTATGATTATAAGGTAAAATTTTAATAATTTATATCAACAAAGGATTTTTTTATGGAAATCATTATTTATCACAACCCTAAATGCTCAAAAAGTCGAGCAACATTAGCATTATTAGAAAAAAATAACATTCAACCAACAATAGAACTATATTTACAGAATCCACTTTCTCTTGAGCAGCTAAAAGAATTAGTCAAAAAACTGGGGATTTCTTCTGCTAGAGAGATGATGAGAATCAAAGATGAACTTTATACGTCTTTAGCATTGGACAATCCAGAATTAAACGAGGATGAATTATTAGAAACGATTGTAAAAAATCCAGTATTATTAGAACGTCCTATTGTAGTAAATGGTGAACGAGCGTGCATAGGACGCCCTCCTGAAAATGTATTATCTATTTTATAACAATTTAATTTGTACTGTTCCTATCAGTTTAGTTATTTACAAATAAATTTAAATAAGGTAATAATTAGTTTTAGATTATATAACTACACAAAAAGGAAAAAATATGCAAAAACAACTCTTACCTCTAATTGTTGGCTTAAGTTGTGCTTGTTCGGTATTAGCTGATAATGCACTTGTATTACAAACAGATTTCAGCTTGAAAGATGGTGCCGTTTCAGCAATGAAAGGCGTCGCATTTTCTGTTGATGAAGATTTAAAAATCTTTGATTTAACACATGAAATCCCCCCTTATAATATTTGGGAAGCAGCTTATCGTTTATACCAAACAGCGCCTTATTGGAAAAAAGGTACGGTCTTTGTTAGCGTTGTAGATCCTGGTGTTGGAACAGATCGTAAATCTGTTGTACTTAAAACAAAAACAGGTCATTACTTTGTGACACCTGACAATGGTACATTAACCTTAATTGCTGAAAATCTAGGGATTGATAGTATTCGAGAAATTGATGAAAATAAAAATCGTCTTCCTGGTTCTGAAAAGTCTTATACCTTTCATGGGAGAGATGTCTATGCTTATACTGGAGCAAGATTAGCCTCAGAGACTATTTCATTTGAGGAAGTGGGTAAAAAATTAGATAATAAAGTACTTAATATACCTTATCAGAAAGCAATTCTAGAACAAGATACTTTAAAAGGTAATATTCCAATTTTAGATATCCAATACGGTAATGTGTGGACAAATATAAATGATGATTTATTAACTAAATCAAATATTAAAAAAGGTGATATTACTTGTGTCGAGATCAAAGAGGGAAATATAGTAAAATATTCAGGTAAAATGCCATATGTAAGTAGTTTTGGTGATGTTAAAGAAGGAAAACCGCTTCTTTATTTAAACAGCTTATTAAATGTTTCTTTTGCATTGAATATGGATAATTTCTCTGAAACATATAAAGTATATTCTGGATCAGATTGGAATGTAACTTTACATAAGTGCCAGTAATTAAAAATTGGGAGTTCATTAGAACTTCCATTTTTTATTACATCCATCTTCTTAGAATTATCTTCTAAGATTTTAGTCTATTATTAATAAAATAGTGCTATAATCCGCCACCGATATATTTATTCATATATCGCTTTCCAAAATTTAGTAATATTATTAAAAATAAAATATGAGAGAAAAAAATGACAAAATATCAACATACTCGTGGTGAGATAAAAGATAATGCCATTAAAGCATTATTGCATGACCGACTTTTTAGAGAGAAGATAGAACGAAACCGAAAAGGAAAAGGGAGCTATCAAAGAAAGCCGAAACACGCAAAAAGAGGCGATGAAAGCCCGATTATTAATTCTTTCTTATTTTACTAAAGAATTAATAATCGGGTTTTTCTTAAGCTATAAATAAATAGGAGTAATCAATTATGTCAACAAAAACAGAAATTTTATTTACTGATAATTGTAACGTGCGAATCAGCGATCCTGGTGAAGAGGGTGCTAAAAGCCATTTTTTTGAGACTATAAATACAACGTTATTAGCTCATATTGACGGTATGAATATTTCTTATGAATTTATTCGTAAAATAGAAGATCAAGTAAAAATCAACCGCTCTTTTACTCAATTGGAAGAATTATTCAAATTTTTAGGTGATTATTTAGATCCTATTTCTCTTGGGTTACTTGGTGTTAAAATTGGTCAACTTAGTATTAAAGCCTAATAATTCCATTTAATAAGTTGAAATTTGTAACTTTATCTCCATATAAGTGAGCGTCTAATTAATAAAATAATAAGGAAATAATTTATGAACAAGAATCAAGAAACTCGTGGTTTTCAATCTGAAGTAAAACAACTTCTACAACTAATGATCCATTCACTTTATTCTAATAAAGAAATTTTCTTGCGTGAGCTTATTTCAAATGCCTCTGATGCCGCAGACAAGCTACGCTTTCAAGCACTTTCAGCACCTGAACTTTATGAAGGGGATGGGGAGTTAAAAGTTCGCATCAGTTTTGATGATAAAAAAAATACTATTACAGTTAGTGACAATGGAATTGGTATGACTCGTGATCAAGCGATCGATCACTTAGGAACAATTGCAAAATCTGGAACTAAAGAATTTTTGACTGCACTTGGCAGTGATCAAGCGAAAGATAGTCAACTTATCGGGCAATTTGGTGTCGGTTTTTACTCGGCATTTATTGTAGCGGACAAAGTAACTGTAAAAACTCGAGCAGCTGGAGCCACATCAGAAAATGGTGTACTTTGGGAATCAACTGGTGAAGGCGAGTATTCTGTTGCTGATATTGAGAAAAAAGATCGTGGAACTGAAATAACATTACATTTAAGAGAAGATGAAAAAGAATTTGCTAATGAGTGGCGACTAAGAGATGTTATTGCTAAATATTCTGATCATATTGGTTTACCAGTGGAAATTCTCAGTAAAGAATATGATGATGAAGGTAAAGAAACGGGCGTAAAATGGGAAAAAATCAATAAAGCTGAAGCACTTTGGAATCGTAGTAAAAATGAAATTTCTGACGATGAGTACAAAGCGTTTTATAAACACCTAAGTAGCGATTTTGCTGACCCACTATTATGGGCACATAACAGAGTAGAAGGAAACCAAGAATATACTAGTTTACTCTATGTTCCATCTAAAGCACCTTGGGATTTATTTAATCGTGAACATAAACACGGATTAAAACTTTATGTACAACGTGTTTTTATTATGGACGATGCTGAGCAATTTATGCCAAATTATTTACGCTTTATGCGAGGCTTAATTGATAGTAACGATCTGCCACTAAATGTTTCACGAGAAATATTACAAGACAATAAAGTAACAGCAGCATTACGTAAGGCATTAACAAAACGATCACTACAAATGTTAGATAAACTATCCAAAGATGAAGAAAAATATCTTCAATTTTGGAAAGAGTTTGGCTTAGTATTAAAAGAAGGACCTGCAGAAGATTTTGCCAATAAAGAAAGTATTGCTAAGTTATTACGTTTTGCTTCGACTAAAAATGATAGTAGTGAGCAAAATGTTTCATTAACTGACTATGTAGCAAGAATGAAAGAAGGACAAAAGGCAATTTACTATATTACTGCAGATAGCTATATTGCAGCAAAAAATAGCCCACACTTAGAATTATTCAATAAAAAAGATATTGAAGTTTTACTGCTTTCAGATCGCATTGATGAATGGATGTTAAGCTATTTAACTGAATTTGATGGAAAACAATTACAACCTATCACCAAAGCAGATTTAGATCTCGGTGAGCTTGCTGACAAAGATGAAGAACAGCAAAAAGAACAAGATAAAGAATTTGGTTCTTTTATCGAAAGGGTAAAAACATTGTTAGGTGAAAGAGTAAAAGAAGTCCGCTTAACTCATCGATTAACTGATACGCCAGCAGTTGTATCAACAGATAATGATCAAATGACAACACAAATGGCAAAATTATTTGTAGCCGCAGGGCAATCTGTTCCTGAAGTAAAATATACTTTTGAGATAAATCCTGAACATCACCTAGTTAAAAAAGTGGCTGATATTGCTGATGAAGAGGCCTTTGCTAACTGGATTGAACTATTACTTGAGCAAGCTATGCTAGCAGAAAGAGGTTCATTAGAAAATCCAACTGCATTTATTAAACGTGTAAATCAGTTGTTATCTAAATAAATTTCAGTAAAATGTAAGCGTTACTTTAAATAGTAACGCTTTTTTTATTCAATATTAAAGGAAAGAGTATGAAAAAATTTTTATTATTAGGTATATCAGTATTATTAGCTGCTTGCTCAACAAATTATTCAACAAAAACGTTATCGCCAAGTTGCCAAGATTATTTCCAAGTAATTGATAATAATTTATCAAAATCATCTCTTTCTAATTTATCAGATGTAAAAATTTCATTTAATGAAAGCAAACAAAAGTTAGATGCCTTACCTGTTGAAAAACAAAATCGTATTTGTAATATTCGAATGGCGCATACTATACAAAAATCCAAATAAATATTCTTAATAAATAATACTTAATTTTTTCATTCTTCTTAATAAAAAATAAACCGCACCTTATTTAAAATAAGGTGCGGTTTTATAAAGTATCTTAATTAATTTTTATTAATAAACGCCTTGAGCTAACATTGCATCAGCAACTTTTACAAAGCCTGCTACGTTAGCACCGACTACATAATTAATATTTTCTTGCCCTTCAACTTTGCCATATTTTTTACAGTTAGCGTGGATATCAAGCATAATATTATGTAATTTTTGATCCACTTCTTCTGCTGTCCAATATAAACGTTGAGAACTTTGAGCCATTTCTAAACCTGAAGTTGCTACGCCACCAGCATTTGCCGCTTTACCTGGACCAAATAACACACCAGCTGCTAATAAGGCATCTGTTGCATCAATAGTTGTCGGCATATTTGCCCCTTCTGCAACAAGTTGAACACCATTAGCAATTAATGTTTTCGCATCTTCTAATTCTAGCTCATTTTGAGTCGCACAAGGTAAAGCAATATCCGCTTTCACACCCCACGGGCGTTGTCCTTCAAAATATTTTAAGCCAAATTGTTCAGCATAATCTTTCACTCGACCACGTTTTACATTTTTAATTTCTAACAATGCCGCTAATTTTTCTTCTGTAAACCCTGCTTCATCATAAACATAACCAGAACTATCAGAGCAAGTCACTACTTTAGCACCTAATTGCATTGCTTTTTCGATCGCATATTGTGAAACATTACCAGAGCCAGAAACAATAACAGTTTTATCTTTAAATGATTGGCCTTTTTCTGCTAACATCGCTTGAGCAAAATAAACTAAACCATAACCTGTTGCTTCTGGGCGAATTAAGCTTCCACCAAATGACAAACCACGACCAGTAAATACACAACCAGCTTGATTAGATAATTTTTTCATCATACCTGCAAGGTAACCTACTTCACGTCCACCTACACCGATATCTCCAGCTGGAACATCTGTATCAGGACCAACATGGCGATATAACTCTACCATTAATGCTTGGCAGAAACGCATAACCTCTGCATCTGATTTTCCTTTAGGATCAAAATCAGAACCCCCTTTACCACCGCCCATAGGTAATGTTGTTAACGCATTTTTAAAAATTTGCTCAAAACCTAAAAATTTTAAGATAGATAAATTTACAGACGGATGAAAACGCATACCACCTTTGAAAGGACCAATAGCACTGTTAAATTGTACACGGAATGCACGGTTTACTTGAACTTGACCTTTATCATCTGTCCAAGCAACACGGAATTGGAATGCACGCTCAGGTTCAACTAAACGCTCCAATAATGCTTCAGAACGGTATTTAGGATTTTTTTCTAAAAATGGCCAAATAGATGTTAGTACTTCACGAACAGCTTGTAAAAACTCTGGTTGATGACCATCACGTTTTTCTACTTTTGCGAGAAATTCTTCTACTGAAGTTAATGTTGACATAATTTTCCTTCCTAATTATTTTAATTTGTGTGTTTGTTTTTATTTAATTCTTATGTGAGCAAATTGCTCTTTTATTAATATGCAATAAAAAACATCTGATTGCAATTATTTTTTAATATAAATCTACAATAAAATAACAATTGCAATATTTTTTAAAACATATTAATGCTTTATTTAGATAAAACATAAAAAATTCATCATAAACAGAATATAAACTAATCTTTCATTAATTATAAACTTTTATGTATTAGTACCTATTCGGATAACTAACTCAATATTTATTTTTACAAATATCAGGAGCTATCATTTCCATATTTTATTGAATCCTCAACATTTCTATGAAAATAGAAAGTGCGGTTAGAAAATTAAATGATTTTTTAATCGCACTTTTATATTTATCAGTAGATCTTTTCAGAATTCAATTTTTATTTTTCGCCTATTATTACTACTTATTCTCCCTTAACCTGAACTACTTCAGTATTACTTATTGGAATTAAATCTATTTTGTTACTGTAATCAAGAATTATTTCCTCTACTACCTTTGTAAAAGGTTCATTTGTATGATGAGGTAATACGTAAAAATCAACAAGGTTTAACGCATTATAATCAGTCAAATTTCTTGCTTTTCCTCTATCATCCATTTTCGCAATATAACCTATGTTTTTAGTGGTAATTATTGAACCAGCTGATGCTCCGATATACAATTTCCCATTTTTTATCTCTTCCAATATTATTTTATCAGTTCCAGATATTTTTAGTTCTTGAAGTAAATAAAACGTATTTCCGCCTGAGGGATAGATAAAATCATTTTTCTTAATTGTTTTTTTGATGTGATTTATTGTGGAGCTTGAAATATCTAATTCTTCTACTATGAGTCCTAATCTTTCAAATGCTTTTTTGTCATCTTCCACATAAGCTTTATCTTCTTCTGGAATACTTGCGGTTGGAATAAAAGTAAGAGTTTTTCCTGTTAGTTCTTCGCCTACAAAAGCTTCCGAATGCTCTGCTACATTAGCAAATGAAGATGATAAAAAAAACTTTTTGATTATTCGCCCTTATTCCTTCTTTAATCATTACTTTTGTAATTTGGCTTATGTTATAGGATCATTAATATTTTGAATTGGTTTAGATATTTGAACGTAAAATATACTTCGGTGGGCTAGAAAATTAGTCTTCCTTAGAAGACTAATTTTCTTTCAAATTTTATGAAATAAACGAAAATAGAAAAAACTATTTATTCATCCAAGAAACTTCTTAAGGTTTCTGAACGACTAGGATGGCGTAATTTACGTAATGCTTTTGCTTCTATCTGACGAATACGTTCACGAGTGACATCAAATTGTTTACCTACTTCTTCTAAGGTATGATCAGTATTCATATCAATACCAAAACGCATACGTAACACCTTCGCTTCTCTAGGCGTTAATCCTTCCAGCACCTCGTTGGTTGCCACTTTTAAGCTCTGTGCTGTTGCTGAATCCAATGGTAATTCAAGGGTATTATCCTCAATAAAGTCACCTAAATGTGAATCATCATCATCACCAATCGGGGTTTCCATTGAAATAGGCTCTTTAGCAATCTTCAAGACTTTACGAATTTTATCCTCAGGCATTCCCATTCTTTCGGCTAACTCTTCTGGCGTTGCTTCACGTCCCATTTCTTGCAACATTTGACGAGAGATACGATTAAGTTTATTAATCGTTTCAATCATATGGACAGGGATACGGATTGTTCTCGCTTGATCGGCTATAGAACGAGTAATCGCCTGACGAATCCACCATGTTGCATAAGTCGAGAATTTATAACCACGGCGATATTCAAATTTATCAACAGCTTTCATTAAACCAATATTACCTTCTTGGATTAGGTCTAAGAATTGTAATCCTCTGTTAGTATATTTTTTAGCAATAGAAATAACCAAACGTAAATTTGCTTCTACCATTTCTTTTTTAGCTCGACGCGCACGAAGCTCACCTTGCGCAACGCGTTCACAAATATCTCTAACTTGTTTAATTGTTAAGCCCGTTTCTTCCTCTATTTGTGCAAGAGTATTTATATGAATTCTGATTTGCTCTTCATATTGAATTAGTTTTTCAGACCAAGGTTTTCCTGCAGATAAGGCTTTAATTAACCAAGCATCTGAAGTTTCATGTCCCACAAACCCCTTCAAAAAGGTTTCTTTAGGCATAGTCGCCCGATCAACAACCAAGCGTTGAATTTGTCTTTCTTGCTGTCTTACACGCTTAACAATATTACGCATAATACTTACTAAGCTGTCAAATTGCTTTGGAACTAAACGAAATTGCGTAAAAATATCAGATAAAATTTGAATTTGCTCTTTGGCTTGTGTTTTAGTCCTACCATATTTTTTTATAGCTTCTAATGTTTTCGCACATTGTAATTTTAATTCCACAAATTTTTCACGAGCATATTCTGGATCAATAGAATTATCAGAATCACTTGAGCTGTCGTCTTCATCTTCCTCTTCTTCCTCTGGAATATCCGCAACAACTTCTTCATCATCAATTAACAATACTTCTTCTGGCACATCGCTCGCGTCAACATTCTCATTAGGATCAACAAAACCTGTTATCAAATCAGCTAAACGCATTCCGCCTTCTTCAACAAGTGCATATTGCTCAATGAGATAATTCAACGCTTCCGGATAAGCAGCGGCTGCACTTTGTACTTCATTAATACCATCTTCAATTCGTTTCGCAATATCAATCTCACCTTCTCTTGTTAAGAGTTCGACTGTTCCCATCTCTCTCATATACATACGAACAGGATCAGTTGTACGACCTAATTCAGCTTCAACACTTGATAAAACTTGGGTAGCTTCTTCCACAACATCTTCATCGGCAATAGATTCATTTAACATCAAATCATCAGCGTCAGGTGCTGTTTCTAATACTTGGATACCCATATCATTAATCATTTGAATAATATCTTCAATTTGATCAGTATCAACGAGATCCTCAGGTAAGTGATCGTTTACTTCTGCATAAGTTAAGTAGCCTTGCTCCTTTCCTTGTGCAATTAACAATTTCAATTGAGATTGTGGAGTCTGTTCCATTTACTATATCCGCCTTGATTAATATGATGAAGTATAAGAATAAAATTCTCTGGATTTTATCATTCTTACACTAGATTAACTATTCTTTTATTATTTTTTCATTAATAATTGAGCAAGCTCTTGTCTTTCAATAAGATCTAAGCCACCCATTCTTTGCTTACCAATTAGAACTTCAATTCGTTTGTCAACAGTTCGACGATAAAAATACTTTAATGTATCACAAAATATTGTTTCTATTTTATCATCTTCTATAAGATGATCCCATACAGCTAAAATTTCAAGGGTCTTGATTTTATCAGATTTTCGCCAATGCTCTAAAATTTGCCCTGTGCTTAGTCCTGGTCTAGATTGACATAACTTAACTAATTCCTCAAATATATCAAATCCAGGTTCATTTAATACTTTTATCGCATCAAGATTAGGAACAAAACTAACTAATTGACTATTTTGTAATAATAATGCAATAAGTAAACGCATAGGTGTTCTTTTTAATGTTGGTTTTGCGATTATCACACTATCTTTTTTATTTATAGGGAGAAGTTTTTCTAATTTTGATTGATCAAAAATACCCACTTTTTGAGCTAATATATCTCTTAACGTAACTTTTAGCATCTCACCTGGTATTTGTTTTATCAATGGTGCTGATAATGCAACAAGTTTTGCTTTTCCTTCTGAAGATGAAAAATCAACCTGTTTACTAAGGTAACTAAATAAAAACTCACTTAATGATTGAGCATTAGCAATATAGCTTTCAAATTTGTCTTTTCCATATTTCCGCACAAAACTGTCAGGATCTTCACCATCAGGTAAAAAAATAAATTTTAGTTGACGTCCATCTTCTAATGCAGGAAGTGCATTTTCTAACGCTCGCCAAGCAGCCTCTCGGCCAGCTCTATCGCCATCATAACAACATATTATTTGTTCCGTAGCTCGAAATGCAAGTTGTAATTGCTCCACTGTTGTTGCTGTACCTAAAGAAGCTACGGCATAGTTAATGTCAAACTGAGCTAAAGCAACAACATCCATATAGCCTTCAACAATAAGTAATTTTTCAGGGTTAGCATTTATTTCCAATGCCTCAAATAAGCCATAAAGCTCATTACCCTTGTGATATGTTACACTTTCTGGTGAATTTAGATATTTAGGCTTATCATCATTATTTGTTGCTCTCCCACCAAAAGCGATGGTCCGGCCTCGTCTATCTCTGATAGGAAACATAATTCGATGACGAAAACGATCATAAACATCACCTCTGTCATTACGAGATAACATTCCTACGTCAAAAAGTTTTTTATGTTCCTCAGAATTAATTGCAAATTTATTTAATACCGTACTAAATTGATTTGGTACATAGCCAATTTGAAAACGTTCAATCACACTTTTAGATAGTCCTCGTTGTTTCAAATAATCTTGAGCAAGAGGGAATAACGCTAATTGTTCTTGATAAAATTTAGCAATATTTTGTAAAAGCGTATAAAAATCACGTTTTGTTTTAAAACTTGTAGAATGATTATTTTCATTAGAGTTAAAAGATTTTTCGTAAGGAACTTCCAAACCTAGGGTATTTGCTAATTCTTCAACTGCCTCAACAAACTCTAACTTCTCATAATCCATCAAAAACGATATTGCATTTCCTTTCGCATGGCAACCAAAACAATAATAAAATTGTTTTTTAGGACTAACAGTAAAAGAAGGCGTTTTTTCACTATGAAAAGGACAACAAGCTTGATAATCTCGTCCTGCTTTTTTTAATTTAACTCGCTTATTAATAACATCAACAATATCTGTTCTAGCAAGAATATCATCAATAAATGTACGTGGTATCAATCCCGCCATTAAATTATCCTTTCATCACATAGAAAATAAATATAGTCATTTTTAACAAGCAACAAAACCGTGATAACCTAAAAGGTATCACGGTTTACAGAACTCGAGTTTAATTAAATAATCTTAATTAATATAAACGGGTATTACGAGCATTCTCACGGAATACACGTTTAGCATGGCGTTTAGCACGAGTTGCGTTTTCACGTTTGCGAATTGTTGTTGGTTTTTCATAAAATTCACGACTACGAACTTCAGCTAAAATACCTGCCTTTTCACAAGAGCGTTTAAAACGACGTAATGCAACGTCAAATGATTCGTTTTCACGTACTTTAATTACTGGCATGAGCCATCACCTCAATGATTAATTTAATATTTTGCAAAATTTAATATTTCAATAAATAAGCTTATTGATATTCTATAATAAGGTTCGCAATTTTAATCTAAATAGATAGTAAAAGTAAAGTACAGATTAAACATTTCTTAAAATTATCTTTTCTAAACTGGTTAAATGACAGTAAACAGAGTAAAATCGCTCAAACATAAATATATATTAACCTAATAAGAGATAAAAATGCGAATTTTAGGCATTGAAACATCCTGTGATGAAACAGGTATTGCTATTTATGATGAAAAAAAAGGGTTAGTTGCGAATCAACTATATTCTCAGATTGACCTACATGCAGATTACGGTGGCGTTGTTCCCGAATTAGCCTCAAGAGATCATATTCGTAAAACAATCCCCTTAATCATATCTGCCTTGGAAGAAGCTAAGCTAACCTCAAAAGATATTGATGGTATTGCTTATACCTGTGGTCCTGGATTAGTAGGTGCTTTACTTGTTGGATCCACCATTGCTCGTGCTTTAGCTTATGCTTGGAATATACCTGCCATTGGCGTTCATCATATGGAAGGACATTTGCTTGCCCCGATGTTAGAAGATAACAAACCACAATTTCCTTTTGTCGCCCTACTCATTTCTGGAGGACATACTCAATTAGTACGAGTAGATGGTATAGGTAAATATCAGGTATTAGGTGAAAGTATTGACGATGCGGCTGGAGAAGCCTTTGATAAAACAGCAAAACTACTTGGATTAGATTATCCAGGTGGTGCAGCCCTTTCTCGCCTTGCAGAAAAAGGACAAGCAAATCGCTTCATATTTCCTCGACCAATGACAGATCGTCCAGGCTTAGATTTTAGTTTTTCAGGATTAAAAACTTTTGCTGCAAATACGATTAATCAAGCAATAAAAGATGAAAAAATATTATCAGAACAAACAAGAGCAGATATTGCTTATGCTTTTCAACAAGCCGTAGTAGAAACCATTGTAATTAAATGTCGTCGAGCGTTAAAAGAAACCAGCTTTAATCGCTTAGTTATTGCTGGTGGAGTAAGTGCAAATAAGCAATTACGTCAATCTTTGGGTGAATTAATGACGCAGTTAAAAGGTGAAGTATTTTATCCACAAACTCAATTTTGCACCGATAATGGTGCGATGATCGCTTATACGGGTTTTATTCGCTTAAAAAATGGAGAAACATCGCCTTTAGCATTAGAAGTAAAGCCTAGATGGGCAATGACTGAGCTGAACTCAATTACCTAAATAAACTCAAGGGAAGTAATTATGGATAAACATCAATTTTATGCTATACGAGCGGCTGGTATTGGTTGCTTTATAACATTGTTAATCATTGGTATCATTGTTTTTATGCTCTCAAGTCAGCAACTCATTCATTACTTTACTTTAATTGGCGAATTTGTAGGACAAAGTACTACCGTAGGTATTTTTATCGTAGCAAGTTTACCACTATTTATGGGAATTATTTTCTATTATTTCTGGTTATGGGTATTAAAATAATTTTATTATGGCAAAGCTTTATTTTTACTATTCAACAATGAATGCAGGTAAGTCAACTACACTACTTCAGTCTGACTATAATTATCGTGAACGTAATATGAATACGCTTGTTTATACCGCTGCGATAGATAACCGATTTGGTCTTGGCAAAGTGACCTCCCGTATCGGCATCAGTCGACAAGCAAATTTATTTAATAATGACACCGATCTTTTTGTAGAGATAAAAGCACAGCAACAGCAGAATAAATTACATTGTATTCTTGTTGATGAAGCTCAGTTTCTAACAAAAGATCAAGTTTATCAGTTAAGTGATGTTGTTGATAAGCTCAATATTCCTGTTTTATGCTATGGACTGCGGACAGACTTCCAAGCTGAGCTTTTTGAGGGAAGTAAATATTTACTCGCTTGGGCAGATCAATTAGAAGAATTAAAAACCATTTGTTATTGTGGCAGAAAAGCAAATTTTGTACTGCGTTTAAATGGAAAGGGAGAAGTAGTTAAACAAGGTGAACAAATACAGATTGGTGGCAATGACAGTTATACTTCCGTATGCCGTAAACACTATAAAGAAATGATAGATAAATAAAAAAGAGCGCTCAAAACTTTTTTAGTTTTGACCGCTCTTATGATTAATCTCTTTTACCCTTTCAACTGTAATAGTCGTCCTTTTTCATCAAAAATACCGACTATTTCCTTCCCTTCTCGGCTTCCAATAAGATGGGTATCAGTTTCCTCTAAAATACGGTATTTTTTCGCAAGTAAATAATGTTTCAATACTTTTTTCTGAGCCTTAATTTTAAACTTTGAAATAAATTGAGGAAAAGTGGAAAGTATTAAAGTATGTACACTTTCTAAATTATGTCGTTCGTTATTTTCATTCTTAACTGTTACTAGAACAGCTCCGTCTCCAAAATTACCAATATAGTAACCATGACTTTCCATCATTCCAATAATCACCAAACCGAACGTATGAATATCGTTTATTGATAAACTAGCACTTACTCTAATTAATTCATCAATTTTATGCTTTTTTCCGTATGCTCGAATTTCCTTTACTTCTGAGAGCAGTTTGTTAGGAATTTTTGCGGTATTATTTGCCCACGCCCATAACCAGATTTTTTCGACAAAAGAAAAAGAACCGATTACCTGAACAGGAAAAACTAATTTTTCTCCAAAATGAATACGCCCAGTATCAAGATTAATATTCCAATCTAGTCCTTCGACACTTTCAGCAAAAGCTAACTGTTTTTCAAAACCCAATATGGCATATTGATCGTATAAACTGGAAAAACTTTTTTGATTCGAAAATAAATTAACACCAAATAATTTTTTAAAAAGCATAAGTTAACGCCTATCAATTTACTTTATCTTAGAAAAATATACCTATTATTCCTGAAGATGTGTAATTAATCAAAATATATCTTTAATCACTATAATGTTACGCTTTTTTTAATTATAATATCCGATAATTTTAGTCAACTACTTTGGAGTAATGATGAAAAAAGAGGAAGTTGGGCATAATTTTCTAGCTAGATTAGGTAAAACACGTTTAAGACCGGGTGGTAAGAAAGCAACAAACTGGTTAATTCAACAAGGGCATTTTACTAAAGATAAAAAAGTACTTGAAGTAGCTTGTAATATGGGAACAACAGCTATTGGTTTAGCGAAACAATTTGGTTGCCACATTGAAGGAGTTGATCTTGATGAAAATGCTTTAGTACAAGCACAACAGAATATTATTACTAATGGATTACAAGATAAAATCCATATTCAAAGAGCCAATGCAATGAAACTTCCTTTTGAAGATAATACATTTGATATTGTAATCAATGAAGCAATGTTAACTATGTTACCTGTACAAGCAAAAAATAAAGCAGTCGCAGAATATTATCGAGTCTTAAAACCTCAGGGAATTCTGCTTACTCACGATGTTATGTTAACAGATAATGCCGATGAAGATATTATTCAAGAACTAAGAGAAGCGATTAATATTACTGTAACCCCACTAACCAAGCAGAATTGGCAAGCAATTTTTTTAGAGACTGGTTTTATGAATGTTGAAAGTACTTCTGGTGATATGACTCTACTTTCACCAACAGGAATGCTAAGAGATGAAGGAATTACAGGAACAATAAAAATTATAAAAAATGCACTAAAATCAGAAAATTTCCCAACTTTTAAAAAAATGTTTAAAATTTTTAATGACCCACAGAAAAAACTAAACTTTATTGCAATAGCAAGCCAAAAGTAATTCAAATTACTTGGATATCCCCTTGTTTAACAGAAAAAGTGCGGTTGTTTTTTGATCGCATTTCTTGTAATTGTTCTTGAGTAATCGCCGTAACAAAAACTTGAGAACCATTTTGTTGCAATCTTTCCGCCAATAACGCTCGTTTATATTGATCTAACTCCGAAGCAAAATCATCAATTAAAAAAATGCAATGACGTTCCTTCTCTTGCATTAAGTGTTCACCTTGAGCCAATCGTAATGCACACATTAGCAACTTTAACTGTCCACGAGAAAGCACATCTTCCACAGGTAAACCATTTGCCTTGAATTTAAAATCTGCTTTTTGAGGACCTGAAAAGGTATAGCCTACACTTCTATCTCGCTCAAAATTTGTTTGTAAGATTGTAGTATAATCTGTATTTCTATCCCAACCTTGTGAAAAACTAACTGAAATTTCAAGCTCAGGTAAAAATAATTGGCACATTTTTTCTATTTCTGGCTTTAATGTTTCTACATATTTTTTCCGCCATTTTGTTACCTGATTGGCTAAATCAACCAATTCAATATCCCAAATAAGTAATTGTGAATAATCATTAATTTGTTGTAAAGCCGCATTACGTTGTTTTAATAAACGATTTAAATTTGACCAAACTCGGTAAAAACCTTGATGATGATGGAAAAGCCCCCAGTCTAAGAAAGCTCGACGGTAACTCGGTCCACCATTCAGTAATGTCAAACCTTCGGGAGTAATAATTTGCATCGGTAATAAATGAGCTAAATCAGAAATTTTTTTAGCATCTTCACCATTAATTTTCATTAAGGTACTACCTTGACGTAATTTTTGTAGCCCTATTGACCATTGATGTTGCTTATCTTGAATTTTTCCATGAAGCGTAAAATGAGGTTGATCATAAGAAATAATACGATTTGTTACCGCACTTTTAAAAGAACGCCCATGACCCAGATAAAAAATCGCTTCCAATAAGCTAGTTTTACCACTGCCATTATTACCAACCAAAAAATTAAAGCCGGGATCAAATTCAAGATCCACGGCTGATAAATTACGAAAGTGTTCAATAAGTAATCGAGAAATCGCCATTATAATCTCATTGGCATAATCACATATTCAGCACTTGCATCATTAACATCTTCAATTAAACAACTTGATGAAGAATCCGTTAAACGAACGCGAACTTGATGGCATTTTAAGGTATTTAATACATCTAGAATATAAGTCACATTAAAACCAACTTCCATTTCATCGCCAGAATAAGCGACATCCAATATTTCTTCAGCAACCTCTTGTTCTGTATTCGTAGCTGTAATTTTTAATTGATTTTGACTTAATTGTAAACGTACCGCTTTTACCCTATCATTCGACAAAATTGCCATACGCACAAACGCTTGTTTTAATATTTCCCAACTTGCTTCCATAATATGAGTGGCATTACGAGGTAAAACACGACGATAATCAGGAAAGCGACCATCAATAAGCTTTGAAGTAAAAATAATATTACCTAAATTAATACGTAAGTTATTAGTGCCAATTTGTAATCGTACGGTTTGTTCACTATTATCAATAAGACGCATTAACTCTAACACACCTTTACGAGGCAGAATAACAGAATGATTTTGTAAATCTTGTTCTAAAGGAATTGTACAAACTGCCAACCGATGTCCATCTGTTGCGACAGTACGTAACAAATTACCTTCTGTTTCAAATTTCATTCCATTTAAAAAATAACGTGCATCTTGATTCGCCATAGAAAATTGCGTGGCTTCAATGAGTCGTCTCAAAGTTAATTGGTTAACAGTAAAGTCCACCTCAGACTGCCAATCAACCAAATTAGGGTATTCACTTGCAGGTAATGTTGACAGATTAAATTTTGTACGTCCACTTTGTACTAATGCTCTCTCTTCTTCAAAAGTAACAATAATATCTGCATCATCAGAAAGACTTCGACAAATATCTAAAAACTTCTTTGCAGGGATAGTATAACTACCATCCTTCTCAGAAGATGATAAATGCGTTTGTGTCGAAAGTTCAACCTCTAAGTCTGTTCCTGTAATCGTTAATTTATTCCCTTCAATTTGTAACAAAATATTATTTAAAATAGGGATATTAGGACGATTAGTTAATACACCACAAACCTGTTGTAGTGGTTTTAGTAAATTTTCTCTAGAAACAACAAATTGCATAATACAGCCCCTTAATTATACCGATAATGTACGAATTAAATTCGACCAATCCTCTTGAATACTATTATCTTGCTCTCGTAATTCAACAATTTTTTTACAGGCATGTAGTACTGTCGTATGATCACGATCCCCAAACCCTTTTCCAATTTCAGGTAAACTTCTATTGGTCAATTCCTTTGCCAACGCCATTGCAAGCTGACGAGGACGAACAAACGTTCTAACTTTACTTTTTGATTTTAGATCTGACACTTTAATTCGATAATATTCAGCTACTACCTTTTGAATATTTTCAATAGTAACCAATTTATCTTGTAACGCTAACATATCTTTTAATGCTTCCCGAACAAAATCAATGGTAATTGGCTTTCCTTTAAATTCAGCATTTGCATGAACACTATTTAATGCCCCTTCTAATTCACGAACATTAGTTCGTAATTTCTGGCCAATGAAAAATGCAACTTCTTCAGGTAAACGCATATTTTTTTCTTCTGCTTTTTTTAATAAAATAGCCACACGAGTTTCTAAATCTGGTGGTTCAATCGCAACACTCAGTCCCCAACCAAAACGAGATTTTAGACGATCTTCAATTTTTTCTATTTCTTTAGGATAGCGATCCGAGGTTAAAATAATCTGCCGACTACTTTCGAATAATGAATTAAAAATATGGAAAAACTCTTCTTGCGTACCATCTTTACCCGCAAAAAACTGGATATCATCAATAAGTAACGCATCAAGTGAACGATAAAATTTCTTAAAAGCATCCATTTTATCCGTTTTTAATGATTTAACATAGGCTTGCATAAAACGTTCGGCATGAATATAAAGAACTCTAGCATTTGGATTCTTATCTAAAATACCATTACCAACAGCATACAACAAGTGAGTTTTACCCAAGCCAGTACCTCCATATAAAAATAATGGATTCACCCCTTGCTCACCAGGATTATTTGCCACCTTTTGTGCTACGGCTCTTGCTAATTGATTTGATTTACCCTCAACAAAATTTTCAAAGATTTGATCTGACTGCAAATTGGATTGATGTTTTACTTGTGTATCTAAAACAACATCAAGTGCTTTTTGTAAATTTGGTGTATCTGATTGATAATCATTCTGATGTTTTTCTACAATAGGTTTTGAACCTTCTTGAATCTTCACTATAAATTCAGACGAATTAATTAATTGTTGGCTCAATTCAGTAATTTGAGTCAGATAATGAGTTTCAACCCAACTTTTAACAAAAACATTTGGGGCATAAAGGATCATAGTATTACCAGTAATATCAGCTTGTAAAGGCCTAAGCCAAGTACTGAAATCACCTGAAGGAATCTGATCTTGTAATTGAGACAAGCAATCTTGCCATAAGGTAGATAAGTTTATCGTCATTTTCTATTATCTTAATTTCAATTAATTTAAAATTCATTAACTATACTACTTATAAATAAAAGTAATATAAAAGCGTCACTAATTCTACAATAAAGTATGGAAAAGATCCTTAAAAAACGATCTAAAAAAATAAAAAAGGTTACTTGAGATCTTTTGCAAAAAAAGTATAATTCACACAGCTTAATGCTTAATAATAAATGAAGATAAAATTTATTCTTCAATTTTGTTCATTCTCATTTGACGAAAAGGTAATTTCCTATTACAATTCTGTCTCTTATTTAGTAACCTTTGTTTTTAACATTTCTGTTTTATAAACGTGTATAATAGAAACAAAACAATTTTAATTTAGGTAGATTATAGTTATGAAACGTACATTTCAACCTTCAGTATTAAAACGTAGTCGTAGTCACGGTTTTCGTGCTCGTATGGCGACAAAAAATGGCCGTCAAGTTTTAGCTCGTCGTCGTGCTAAAGGTCGCAAAAGTTTATCTGCATAATTTAACACATTAGTGTGATTACGCTAAACTTTACTAGGGAGTCAAGACTCTTGACTCCCAGTCAATTCAAATACGTTTTTCAAGAGCCGCTGCGTGCGAGCACCCCTGAGATTACCATACTTGCTAGACAGAATAATTCTGATAATCCTCGTTTAGGTTTAGCTATTCCTAAAAAACACTTAAAACGAGCGCATGATCGAAATCGAGTCAAACGCATTAGCCGTGAAAGTTTTCGTTTATTGCAACATCAACTTCCGAATTACGACTTTATAATCATTGCAAAAGCAGGCATCGGTAAACTTGATAATGCCACGTTATTTCAAATTTTGGATAAACTATGGAAACGACACATTCGTTTAGCTCAAAAATACTCATAATACTTGTACGAGCCTATCAAGTTACGATTAGCCCATTAATCGGACCTCGTTGTCGTTTCACTCCGACTTGCTCTAATTATGCAATTGAATCACTAAAAACATATGGAGCATTAAAAGGTAGTTGGCTTACTGCCAAACGTATATTAAAATGTCATCCTTTAAACGAGGGCGGATACGATCCTGTACCCCCAAAGATTAATAACAACAAAGAGAACACATAATGGATTCAAGACGTAGCCTATTAGTTATGGCATTGCTCTTTATTTCCTTTCTTGTTTATCAACAATGGAATTTAGACTACAATACGCCAAAACCAATCATTGCAGAACAAGCGTCTGCAAATGCATCAACATTAAATGATGTACCTAATTCAAATACAGCAAATCAAGCGATTATTGCAGATGATTCTAATACTGAAAAAGGACGCATTATTACATTAGAAAGTGATGTTCTACGCTTACAAATAGACGCACTCGGTGGTGATATTATTCGTTCAGAATTATTAAAATATGATGCAGAATTAGACTCTAACTCCCCTTTTGTATTGTTACAAAATACAGCTGAAAAAATTTATGTTGCACAAAGCGGCTTAATTGGTAAAGATGGTATTGACAGCAAATCAGGTAGAGCCAATTATCAAGTAGCTAATGATAACTTTAAACTTGCTGAAGGACAAAACGAATTAAAGGTTCCATTTGTTTTCGAGAAAGATGGTATTACTTATAGTAAAATATTTATCTTAAAACGAGGTAAATATGATGTGGCTGTTGATTTTGAAATCAACAATCAAAGTGATAAAGCCATTGAAGTCGTACCATATGCACAATTAAAACATACTATTGTAGAAAGTTCAGGTAGTATGACGATGCCTACTTATACTGGTGGTGCATACTCTTCGTCAGAAACCAATTACAAAAAATACAGTTTTGATGATATGGAAAAAGCTAATCTTTCGATTGACACTAAAGCTGGATGGATTGCTATTTTACAGCATTATTTCGTTTCAGCTTGGGTACCAAATCAAGATGCAAACAATCAATTATATACGCTAACAAATAAAGCGAATAATGTTGGATTAATAGGTTATAGAGGACAAACAACGATTATTCCTGCTGGAACAACTAATACTATACCAAACAAACTTTGGACAGGTCCTAAAGAACAAAATCAAATGGGAGAAGTTGCCAACCATTTAGATTTGACTATTGATTATGGTTGGGCTTGGTTTATCGCAAAACCATTATTCAAGCTACTTACCTTTATTCAAAGTATTGTAAGTAACTGGGGATTGGCAATTATTGGAGTTACATTAATAGTAAAAGGCTTGCTCTATCCATTAACTAAAGCACAATATACATCAATGGCTAAAATGCGTATGTTACAACCAAAAATGCAAGAAATGCGTGAACGTTTTGGTGATGATCGCCAACGCATGAGCCAAGAAATGATGAAGCTATATAAAGAGGAAAAAGTAAATCCTTTAGGTGGTTGTTTACCTATTCTTCTACAAATGCCTATTTTCATCGCATTATATTGGACATTTATGGAAGCGGTAGAACTACGCCATGCACCATTTTTTGGCTGGATTCAAGACTTATCCGCACAAGATCCATATTATATTCTACCGATCTTAATGGGTGCATCTATGTTCTTATTACAAAAAATGTCACCAACACCAGTAGCGGATCCAACACAACAGAAAGTAATGACATTTATGCCGTTAATTTTCATGGTATTTTTCCTTTTCTTCCCGGCTGGTTTAGTACTGTACTGGTTAGTATCTAACTTGATCACTATTGCACAACAACAGCTTATATATCGAGGTTTGGAGAAAAAAGGATTACATTCTCGTAAGTAAAATCTTACTGAAAATAAACTATTATAAAAGGTATCAATAGATACCTTTTGTTTTATTAAATATACCTAAAAAAGATCCGCTCTTTTATTCATTAATGGTAATATCAATAAAAATTAAAAACGGAATGAGTTTAAAAGCAATGAAAGAAACAATCGTAGCACAAGCAACACCTATTGGGCGAGGAGGAATTGGAATACTACGTGTATCTGGTCCTCTAGCAACAAAAGTAGCCTTAGAAATATTAGGTAAATGCCCCAAACCAAGAATAGCAGACTATCTTCCTTTTAAAGATTCGGATGGTACAATTCTAGATCAAGGTATTGCATTATTTTTCAAAGCACCAAATTCTTTTACTGGTGAAGATATTCTTGAATTACAAGGTCATGGTGGGCAAATCGTGCTGGATCTTCTACTCAAACGAATTTTACAAGTCAAAGGATTGCGGCTTGCAAAACCTGGAGAATTTTCAGAACAAGCGTTTTTAAATGATAAATTAGATTTAACACAAGCAGAAGCAATTGCAGATTTAATTGATGCAACCTCAGAACAAGCAGCACGCTCAGCACTAAAATCATTACAAGGAGAATTTTCAAAAAAAATAAATCTGTTAGTTGATGATATTATCTATTTACGTACCTATGTAGAAGCCTCAATTGATTTTCCTGATGAAGAAATTGATTTTTTAGCAGATGGAAAAATAGAAACTAAACTACGAAATATTATTAATCAGTTAAATGACATTAAAAAAGAAGCAAAGCAAGGCTCAATTTTAAAGGAAGGAATGAAAGTTGTTATTGCTGGACGCCCTAATGCAGGAAAATCAAGTCTTCTCAATGTATTAGCTGGTAGAGAAGCTGCCATAGTAACAGATATAGCAGGTACAACTCGAGATATTCTTAGAGAGCATATCCATATTGATGGAATGCCACTACATATTATTGATACTGCTGGTTTGCGAGATGCCACTGATGAAGTAGAGCGTATTGGTATAACTAGAGCCTGGAATGAAATAGAACAAGCAGATCGTATTTTATTAATGTTAGATACTACTGACACCAGTCAAGATTTAGAGCAAGTGCGGTCAGAATTTTTAACAAAATTACCTAAGGGTATTCCAGTAACAATTATTCGTAATAAAGTTGATTTAAGTGGTGAAACAGAAGCAAAATTTGAAGATAATAATATGACAATTATTAATTTATCTACTAAAACAGGACAAGGAATTAATCTATTACGAGGACATTTGAAAACATCAATGGGCTACCAATCAAGTTCTGAAGGTGGATTTTTAGCTAGACGTCGCCATCTAGAAGCTTTAGAAAAAGCAGATAAGCACTTACAATCAGGATTAATACAACTTATGGAATATAAGGCTGGAGAACTACTCGCAGAAGAATTACGACTTGTCCAAAACCATTTGAGTGAGATAACAGGTAAATTCACATCTGACGATTTACTCGGAAATATATTTAGCTCATTCTGTATTGGAAAGTAACATATTCCTAATTAGTGTCTAGTAATAAATAATATTAAGCTGAAAGAGTTTAAAAAGGAAAAATATTTAATAATTTTTAGACTACTATATTAATAATAAATAAAAAAAAGGGCTAGTAAACAATTATAAATATCATTACTAGTTCTTTTACTCCTATACTACCAAAGAGATATTTTACCTATTTTAATATATTAATTTTATAAACTTAGCTTTTCTAATGAATTAAATAAAATAAAAAATAATTAACTATTAGATAACCAATTTTTTAAAATTTTTAATCCATTTTCAGAAATATAGGATTCTGGGTGAAACTGGATACCATATATTGGTAAGTATTTATGTTCAAACGCCATAATAATATTCTCATCGCATTCAGCAATAATATTAAGATCTATCGGGAAATCATCTTTACTCACAGCCCAAGAATGATAAAGACCTATCCTAAAGGGATTCAATAAATTCTGAAATAAAATACTGTCTGATTTGATAAAAATATTATGAGATTGGCCATGTCTAACTTTTGGGAGATTATAGAGTACAGCCCCAAAAAATTGACAAAGCATTTGATGCCCCAAACATACGCCTAATATAGATTTAGATAAATAATATTTTTCAACTAAAGAAAATAATTGTGGATAAGCAGAAGGTACATCTGGTCCTGGAGAAATGAGAATATGAGTAAAATGATTAATCAATGATAAATCAACGCACTCAACATCAATAACCTCAAAAGGACATTTTAATTTACGAACCAATTCTACTAAATTATAGGTAAATGAGTCATGGTTATTAACAATTAATAAGTTCATATATTTTAAATCAGAAAGGAAAAATTTAATAATAAAAACAAGATAATGGCAGGGGCGGAGAGGCTCGAACTCCCAACACCCGGTTTTGGAGACCGGTGCTCTACCAATTGAACTACGCCCCTAAAAGATATGCAATAAGTTGGCGGAATGGACGGGACTCGAACCCGCGACCCCCTGCGTGACAGGCAGGTATTCTAACCAGCTGAACTACCACTCCGCTAAATTTGATAATTGGCAGTGACCTACTCTCACATGGGGAATCCCCACACTACCATCGGCGTAACAATGTTTCACTTCTAAGTTCGGTATGGAATTAGGTGGGTCCACTGCACTATATCTGCCAAAAAATTTTATTTTATTAACTAACTTAATTAAATTAGCTAATAAAATAATTAGTAACCTGGCGGTGACCTACTCTCACATGGGGAATCCCCACACTACCATCGGCGTAACAGCGTTTCACTTCTAAGTTCGGCATGGATTA